>DAIOVU010000003.1:0-152684 GCA_036758845.1 Sediminibacterium sp. | reverse complement strand
TTGGTATCTTCAACTATTACCTAAAATCAGTCAACCTATTTTAGGACGTCACAAACCGTGCCCTTGTGCCTTGGTGTGCTAATTTTTCTCACATCCGCTCGCCTAAGCTTAGCGGGCGAGACGGCACGGTTTGATAGGCGGCGGTCCATTTTATTATTTTCTACAGGAGCTTTCTGTAACTTAGCCCCCATGGGTAAAAAACTATTTCTGCTGGATGCAATGGCGCTGATCTATCGTGCCTATTATGCGCTGATACGTAGTCCGCGAATTACGTCGAAAGGAAGAAACACCAATGCACAGTTTGGGTTTACCAATACCCTGTTCGATCTGATCAACAAAGAAAAACCAACACATCTTGCTGTTTGTTTTGATACGCACGCACCCACAGAAAGGCATGTAGACTTTACCGATTACAAAGCCAACCGCCAGGAAGCACCGGAAGACCTGCTTGATTCTTTACCTGATATTAAACGGATCATCAGTGGCTTTAATATTCCTGTTGTAGAAATGGACGGTTATGAAGCCGATGATGTAATAGGTACCGTTGCATGGCAGGCCGCCGATAAGGGTTACGAAGTATATATGGTTACCCCCGATAAAGATTATGGCCAGCTCTTAATTCATCCTCAGGTTTACATTTATAAACCACCATCCTTTGGTAATGCAGAAGAAATTCTGACAGCAGAAAAGATCTGTGCCAAATGGGATATACAGCGGGTTGAGCAGGTAATTGATATGCTGGGCCTGATGGGGGATGCGGTAGACAATATTCCCGGCATTGCGGGCGTGGGAGAAAAAACAGCCGCCAAACTTCTTAAAGAATATGATACCCTTGAAAACATTTTAGCCAATGCGGATAGCATTAAAGGGGCGCTTGGCGAAAAAATTCGCAACGGTAAAGAAATGGCGGTGATCAGTAAAAAATTAGCTACCATTATTACCAATGTTCCCGTTTCTTTTCATGAAGAAGATTACCGCCTGAAAGAATGGAATAAAGAAGCGCTGGTAGAAGTGTTTACAGAGCTTGAGTTTAAAACACTGGGCAAAAGAATCCTGGGCGACGAATTCAATGCCTTTCATTCGGCCCCGCAAAGCGTGCAGACAGATTTGTTTGGTAATACGGTTGCAGCAAGTCCGAAAAGAGAATCTGCCAGTAGTAAAAAAGAGGCAGCAGAAATAATCACCGGTGAAACAAGCTCGGGGCTGCTCGCAGAAAAAAATATCAACAACACTCCGCACAAATATGTGCTGGTGCAAACCAAAGAAGAGATTCAACAACTGATAGATACACTGTTGCAACAAACAGAGATCTGCTTTGATACCGAAACAACCAATATTGACGCTAACGAGGCAGAACTGGTGGGTATGAGTTTCTCCGTTAAAAAAGGAGAAGCTTATTATATTCCCTGTCCGGCAGACAGGAAGGCAACCGAACAAATCCTTGATCAGTGTGGTCCGCTTTTTAATTCAACCTCTATTGTCTGGATTGGGCAAAACCTGAAGTATGATCTGTTGGTATTAAAATGGTATAATAAAGAATTAAAGGGGAAGATCTTTGATACCATGCTGGCTCATTACCTGATAGAGCCGGAAGGCAGGCGCAGCATGGATTTGTTAAGTGCACAATACCTTGGCTATGAGCCGGTGCATATTGATGAGCTGATTGGCAAAAAAGGGAAAGGACAGCTTAACATGCGCGATATAGAAGTAGAAAAAGTAAAAGAATACGCCGCCGAAGATGCTGATATTACCCTGCAACTAAAACACGCTTTTGTTCCGTTACTCAAAGAAAAAGAAGTACAGAAGGTTTTCGACGAAGTAGAAAACCCGCTTGTGCGCGTGTTGACAGACATGGAATTTGAAGGCGTAAAAATTGATGTGCCTTTTTTGAATGATTACAGCAAAGAACTGGAAAAGGATGCAAAACAATTTGAGGAGAATGTTTATGCTAAAGCAGGTGTTCGTTTCAATCTTGCATCACCCAAGCAATTGGGAGAGGTGTTGTTTGAGATACTGAAGATCGATCCTAAAGCAAAAAAAACAAAGACCGGCCAATATGCAACCGGAGAAGATGTGTTGCAAAAATTAGCCAACAACAATCCGATCGTTGCCGACATACTTGGGTTCCGTGAACTTACCAAACTTAAAAGTACGTATGTTGATGCGTTGCCGCTGATCATCAACAGCAAAACAGGACGTGTTCATACCTCTTATGCCCAGGCGGTTGCAGTAACGGGCAGATTAAGCAGTAATAATCCCAACCTGCAAAACATACCTATCCGCAGCGACAGGGGCAGGGAAATAAGAAAAGCATTTATTCCGCGCGATAACAGTCGCGTACTGGTTAGTGCCGATTACTCACAAATAGAACTTCGTATAGTTGCTGCCATTAGTGGCGATCCAAATATGTGTGAGGCTTTTAAACAAGGTAAAGACATCCACACCGCCACCGCCGCAAAAGTGTATAACATACCAGAAGCTGATGTAACTAAGGAGATGCGTTATAAAGCCAAAAGTGTAAACTTTGGAATTATTTATGGCCAGGGGGCATTTGGTTTGGCGGATAACCTCGGCATTCCAAGAGCGGAGGCCAAAGAGATCATTGATAATTACAAAAAGGAGTTTGTAGGCATTACTTCTTACATGGAAGACACCATCAAATTTGCGCAGGCCAACGGCTATGTGCAAACCCTGATGGGAAGAAAGCGCTGGTTAAAAGATATTAATTCTTCTAACTTTACTGTTAGGGGTTATGCAGAACGAAACGCGATCAACTCGCCAATCCAGGGAACCGCAGCAGATATGATCAAATTGGCCATGATCAAAATTCATGATGAAATGAAAAGAGGCTCCTGGCAATCAAAAATGATCTTACAGGTACATGACGAATTGGTGTTTGATGTAGTTAAAGAAGAACTGAATGATCTCAAAAAATTAATCATTACCAACATGACCAACGCGCTGGTATTGCCAAACGATGTGCCGGTTGAAGCAGAGGTTGGTTCGGGTACCAATTGGCTGGAAGCACATTAATAATTCGTCTTCGACAGAGTCGGGACAGGCGCTGAAGGGAGTTAAATAAATATATTATGACAAACGAAGAAACCATTAACCGCTTTTACACCGCCTTCCAGAATCTGGATTATGCAACCATGCAATCCTGTTATCATCCCGATGCGGTATTCAACGATCCTGCTTTTGGTTTGCTGGATGTAAATGAAACCAAAGCCATGTGGGAGATGTTGTGTAAGCGTGCCAAAGATTTTTCGTTGGTGTATGGTAATATCCAATTGCTGGATGAAGAATATACAACCTGCAACTGGACCGCATCTTACCTGTTTAGTAAAACGGGCAGGCGAATTGTTAATAAAATTACTGCGCACATGAAATTCAAAGACGGGCTCATCATTGAGCACACCGACGCGTTTGATATCTATCGCTGGACAAGACAGGCTTTTGGCTTGGTTGGATTACTCCTTGGATGGACATCGTGGATGCATAAAAAAATACAACGTCAGGCAAAAGAGGGGCTTGTAAAATTTATGAACAGCTAATCACAATCCGGCCCCACCTAAAACTACGGCGATGTTTATTATTTAAAAATATATCGCTGATTTGAAGAAGTAAAAAACTGGCCGCTTATTGAGCAACCACCCAATTGTAAAATTGAATCTTTCCATTTCCGCCTATCACACGTATTGTTTTAGAAACCCCACCAGCCTGAAGGCTGATATTGTTTTCCCCCGCCAGTAAAGGAACCCTTGCGTATTGAATAAACGCAGGCAGTGATTGCCAGTTGCGGGTATCGGCTTTTTCGGTAGCCGTGTTAAACAGGTTAACCAATAAGCCCGCAGTTAATGCCGCCGTTTCGGCCTTTGCCTCTTTTTTGTTTTCGTCTTTTTCTTTGTTATTACTTTTAGACACCTCTTTGGCAACAGCAGAAACACCCGCTTCGGTAAGTTTTTTTACAACCTGCCGCACCAATGCAGACGAAACTTCTTTCAGGATTCGCTCTCTGAGAATGGCCGGGGCTAATGTATTAATATCTTCAACCAGCTCTGCTGTTTTTGATTGCCCGTTTATAGTAACAGAAGCCCCTGTTATACCGTATGGCTGTGTTACATAAGCGGGTACGGCAACGCGTATGGTCCTGAATTTATTGATAGACGCGTCTCTCGAAACATTTCCATACGAGTAATCAAAAGGAACACTCATTGTGCCGTATTCGCTCGTGAACAGAAAGCCACCTCCGCCACTGCCATCTCGCGTTAACACAAAATTTTGTTCGGTTTTTACGGGTGCTGTTCCTCTTTCAAAAAAAACAATCAGCTCGCCGCCTTCGCTATTCTGCAAAGGAGTGTGGGTTGTATTGAATTTTTGCTGGTAAAAAGAAACCTGGTCTCCAAAACCCATCTGGTCGGCGGTTTTCAGGAGATCTTGTTTTAATTGTTGTGGCATCGCAACACCATAATAACCGCCACCCGCAGTATTTAGAAAAAGATTTGCGGCGTTCCTGTAAGAAATAAATGCGTTGTTGGTTTGTGCTGCAGCTTCATATATCAAACCCTGCACAATTAACGCAAAAGCATCTTCCGTGTATTTGTTTGATGTGGGACTGAATTTTTGCTGTTGTGCACTGGTGCTTAAACTAATCCGTCTTGCTTCAACTACCGCTTCATCAGTTTCACCTATATAGAAATAATTAAGCGCTTTATAGTAATGAATAAGAAACCTTTCATAGTCTTCTCCCTGATAGGTTTTCATCATGGGGTTCAGCAGGTTTCCCGCTATTGCATCACCGGCTGTTTTTTTGCTGTTTTCAATAAAATTATCGGCCAGGTTAAAATACAGATTGCTGCTGTCGTAGGCGCCCATCAAGTGATAGATCTTTCCTTTTTCCATGAAGAACAACAGCTTGTTTCTTTCGTGCTGTAAAAAACTATTGCCCGACAGGATTTCATCAGCTCTTTTATAATCGGCCCGGTTAATACTTTGATAGTAACCGGCCATTTTATTACTGTATGTAGCACACGAAAACAAAACGGGCACCAATAGCCACGCTACCCATGCCTGTTTTACTGCGTTTTTCATGAGAGCTTTTTTCCGTTCAGTAGAATAATGCCGCAACTTAATTTTTAACCAGCTTAGCTATTTTTTTATCGCCTATCCAAACCACTTCATTGGTTTCAATATTGGTAAGTTCAAGGTTTACCTGGTAGGTAACTGTTTTTTCGCGCTTATACGCATCAACAATAGAATTGATAGAGCCCTGCAAAATATAATCGGCTCCGTTTTCGAGGCCAAATTTTTTCATGGTGCTTTGTGATGCGTTGGTTTGCTGGTCTGCTTTTTCGGCGCGCAGTTCTTCACGCTTTTTACCGCTTTGCACAAGACCCACGCGATCTGATTCTATAAACGATATTTCAAGGTCCTTCATAAACGTTTCGGCTTCTATGTGTTCGTGGCTTTTGTTGGTGATCATTCCTACAATAACCACCGGTTTTTTTCCTTTGGCAGCAACATGGTTCTGCAACCATTTTTCGCCCAGTATCTGGTGTGTGATCTCCGCTGCGGTAAGGCGGCTGTCGGTGCTGTTCCAGCTACCGCTCAGGTCTATCTGCGTTGCCGGATCAATACGGGTAACTGTTCTGTTAGAACAGGCAGAAAAGAAAAGACCGGCAGATAATACGATAAAGAGTAAAGTTTTGTTTTTCATTATTTCTGTTTAATGTGTTGCGTGCTAAATAATCTGTTAGAAACCAAACCACCAGTTTCCGGTGCGGAAGCCGATATACGGTCTTGAGATTCTCCAATTGCTCCATCCGTAATTGTTTCTGTAATAGGAACCGTATCCATAATAATTATTCCATCCGTAATTAACTGATGGTGTGTAATAATAGGGGTTGCTTAATGCAACCTCCCTTCGGTAGGCACGGTGCTCGCTTCTGCGTTCCTCTCTTGCCTCGCGCCAATCGTAGGCTTTATAGGTTTCCTGGATGGTGGTGTTCTCCCAACGCAGCAATGAGTCTTTCTGGCTCATATACTTCTGTCTGCTTAACAGGTAGTTGGGGTTTTGGTCAGACGCCTGGTTTCCGGATTGTTGCGAAAAACCTGCGGAAGCCAGGAAAATAAGCATGGTGGGTAAAAATAGACGGATCATAAGCCCTCCTTTTTTTATTATCAGCAACAAAACTAATACCAAAAACCAAGTTGGGTGCCTCTGTTTGTGTTAATTAGGATGACTGGTAAAGGAAGCCGGGTTCCGGTCGGGACGCTAAAGCGGCCTGAACGGTAAACTTTGTTATTTCTTCTTATAAATAGGCACGGTGCTGCAGGGCTCTCCGTACATAATGCTCTTTACAAAGGGCCTGAGTTTATTGGTGATCTCTACATAGGCTGTTTCGGGAATAGCCACCTCGCCGCAACCTTTAACCACTATGCGTTTATCGGCATAATCTTCCCCTTTTACGGCTGCAAGGTTTTTTAGTAAAATAGTACTGATCAGTTTTTTTTCATCACCAAACACCACATCAATGGCATAAGGCTGCAGGTAACTGGCCACCAGCATATAGGCCCACATGGGAATGATGGCATCGGCGCTACAGGTGATCGCCACAAATGCGTTTTTGTATTGTTCCCAATCGGTTGATTGAAGCGCTGTTCTGAAATCTTTTTCTTTCAATATCAGCCCCATAAAAAGGTATTCTTTGAGGTCGAAAGTTTTGATCTCTCCTTTGGGATAATACTCCTCCAGGTCAAAACTAACCAGCCCGCTTTCGGCCACCTTATTTACAAACACTTCACCCATTGCTTTCTTTTTACACTGCAAACTTACAACTATCCGGAAATCCTGGTTTTCGGTATGCGTAAAACAAAAGCCCGATGCTGTTTGCATCGGGCTTCCTTTTCCTGTATTGCTTCTTAGCTATTAATAAAACTTAGAACGGCTGTCTTTAATGGTTGCCGCTTTTTTAAGGGCCTCCAATCCGCGGTAAGATGACATCCTGGCCGTCTGGATCAGGTTTTGCTTAACAGTAGCAGGATCTGTTGTTGCTGCTTTAGCGCCTGTGTTTTCAACCTTGATGGCAAATACGCCTGTGGCACCAGAAATTGGCTCACTAACTTTTCCTACCAACACCTTATTAAATGCGGCGCCAATTACTTTTGGCTCGCTTCCCACACCAGAAATAAATGGAGCGGAGAAACTCAGACTGTCGGCACGTAAAACCGGGGCGCCAGTGCTGCCGGAATATGCTTCCAGTGTATTGCCCTTGAATTTTGTTTCTATGATCTGTTTGGCTTTCTTCTCGTTACGGATGATGGTTTCAACCGTTGGTCTTGCTTCGGCAACAGACATAAGGCCTGCTTTATTAATAGCAGATACCAGTACAACTACATAGCGGTCGCCTATTTCAAATGGTTCAGAAACATCTCCAACGCCATGCTCATACACCCAACGAACCAACTGACGGCCGGGTCCCAGATTAGTAACAGAGAAATCGTTTTGTTTAATATCAATCGCGCTCAGCACCTGCCTGTTTTCTTTAACAGCGTTTGCATTGAATTGTTTGGCGTTTTTACCCGACACCGCAAATTGAGCCGCTGCCGTATTTGCCGCAGTAACGGTTTCGTTGCTGGCAAGAATGGCTTTTGACAGGTACGCTATTTTATATACCGGATTGCTGTTCTTTTGGCCCAATACCTCTATATAATGATAACCAAACTCTGTTTTAATAACGCCCTTGCTTCCAACGGGTTTATCAAAAGCAAAATCGTTAAAGGGGATCACCATTTGTCCTTGTGGAAAATATTCGTATACCCCGCCCTTATCCTTACTTCCGGGATCATCAGAATATTTGGTTGCCAATGCTGCAAAGTCGGCACCGCTTTTAATTGCAGTCTCAATACTGTCGGCCAGTTTTTTTCCAACACTATCCTGGCGAATTACCTGTCCGCTTCTTGGATCTGCAGTAGCAATCAGGATATGACGAACCTTAACACTGTCGGGCCATTGTTTAACACCAATCATCCTGGCAATAACATAATTGTTCGCATCTACATAGGGTCCGTAAACACCACCAACCGGAATTTTGGTCAGCGAATCTTTATTTGCCTGCTGCATTCTTGATTTGCTGAAATAGCTGTTGTAAAAAGGAACTTCGCTTCCGGCTTTGGTTAAAAATGCCTGTGCATCCGTGCTGGTGGCAAATTCATTTTTAAGACCATTTATAAGGCTGAGTGTATTAGCAGAATCGGCGCTGCTAGGGGCAGCGCTGAAAGTAACATAAGAAATGCTTCTTGTTTCTTCCTGTTTGGCATACTCGTTTGCGTGCTTTTTTACGTATGCTTCAATCTCATCGTCGCTAACTTTATGTGCACTGTCGCTGACAGAAACATAAGGAACATAAACATAAGAGAAAGAGGCTACCGCATTATTGTCGGCCTGTTGTTTTTCCAATAACCATTTAGGGATATAGGCGGCCTGCATTAAAAGGTTCTGGTATTTATTACGCAGCGTTTGTTCAATAGCCGGGTTAATGTATACGCTATTGATTGTTTTGATCTGCTCGGCGTTTTTACTTTTTTTCAACTGGGCAAAAGCCTGGCGGGCATCATTGGCGCGAAACTGACCGGTAGCAGGGTCTGTAAATTCCTGGCGAAGGGGGGAATTGCTTCCAAAAAGGATATCGCTCAACTCTTTGGCAGAAACCTGGAGACCCAGTTTCTCGTATTCCTGGTTCAATACCAGCCTTTCCACTTCCTGGTTCCATAAAGAACCGATCAGTTGTTCGCGTTGGGCGCCTTGTGGTCCATACATACGCTCCTGCAGGGCCAGTTTCTCTTCAAAATCAGCACGTTCTATCTTTTCTCCATTCACTTTTCCAATAGTGGTTGTATTAGAACCCCTTCCGCCGCGTCTTACACCATCCTGTAAAATAAAGGCAATTAAAGCCAGTGCAATGATACCAAAGACGATCCACGCACCTTTGTCACGAATCCGTTGAATTACAGACATAATAAATTAATTAGTTAATGATTTACTCCCGGGTTTTCACGGGAGGCAAAAATAGGGGAATAAAACATTAGAACAAATTGTGGAAAACCTATTTAATCTCAGGAAAGACAAGGATTCCCGGAAGACTGTAGAATATTTAATAGCGAATTTTGACTGATGAAGTGAAAAGCGCTTCTTATTCGCTATTTTTCTGGCTGTTCCTTAAAACAGTTGTTTTAGGCTCGATACCCATATAAGCCTAAAAAGAAATACACAAACCGTTGTGAATAATCCGGTTTTTCAGTGGAGAACCCTGTTTTTTTACTTCTGAAAAGTGGAAAGAGGAGGAATAAACTCTTTCCATGCATACTTGTTTTGGTGTTTTAGTGAAACTCACTTGCTGTTTATCCCTGTTAATCCACAGTGTGAGAAAAGTGGATAGTTAAAATAATTAAATGTGAATCAGGTAATCCACCTATGTTAAAAACTCAGAGAAAATAATACCGGTTCAATAAAAGAACTGTGAATACTATTGTTAATAGCTGTTAATAAACCAGAGGTAATTACCTTTGCTGTTTGGGGATAAGTAAGTTATCCGGATATCCACACCCCTAATAGTAGTAGTTAAGTTTTATAAAAAAGAATTATTAAATACTATTACAACAGTTATGAACATAGCAAAAGATACAGTTTTAGAAAAAGGCTTTCTTGATATAGAAATTGATCCACGTCTGGATTTATTTGCCGAGATTGAGCGTCTAAAGAAAGAAAAGAATGCCGTCATACTCGCACATTTTTACCAGGAGCCGGATATACAGGATGTGGCAGATTTTATTGGCGACAGTCTTGGGCTCGCACAAAAAGCCAGTCAAACAGATGCCGACCTTATCGTTTTTGCCGGCGTTCACTTCATGGCCGAAACAGCCAAGATCTTAAACCCCACCAAAAAGGTTGTATTACCAGACCTGAAAGCCGGTTGTTCTTTAGCCGACAGTGCGCCAACAGATCTGTTCAAAGCGTACAAGGGAAAACATCCTGATCATCTGGTTATTTCCTATATCAATTGCACGGCAGAGATAAAAGCATTAAGTGATATTATCTGTACCAGCAGTAATGCAGAAAAGATCATTGAAAGTGTACCGAAAGAGCAGCCGATCATTTTTGCACCGGATAGAAATTTAGGCGCTTACCTGAATAAGAAAACGGGCCGCAAAATGCTGTTATGGAATGGGGCCTGTATGGTGCATGAGATCTTCAGCCTGGAGAAAATAACCAAATTAAAACTGCGTCACCCGGAAGCTAAACTGATAGCCCACCCGGAATGCGAAGAAGCTGTTTTAGCTATTGCAGATTTTATTGGAAGCACCACCCAGTTATTAAAATATTCAGAAACAGATAGCGCCAGACAATATATTGTGGCAACAGAGACCGGTATTCTTCACCAGATGCAGCAGAATAGCCCTGAAAAAACGTTTATCCCTGCACCGCCTAATAATAACTGTGCCTGTAATGATTGTCCGTACATGAAGCTTAATACACTGGAGAAACTGTATACCTGTATGCAGTATGAAACACCGGAAATACTCATGGAAGAAAGCCTTCGCCTGGCTGCAAAACGGTCTATGGACAGGATGATGGAGATCAGTAAAGCCGCAGGATTGATAGGATAAACAAAAATTTATAAATACACAGCAACCCCCCGAATGACTCCCAGAAGAAATCTTTTGTTTCAACAGTTTTTCAGGATTGCGTTTGCACTTTTATTTGTTATTCTTTCATGCAGGGTATTTGAATATTTTGCAGTAGCTGTCAAATCATTTGTTGATCATTCTTACCGGTATGAGTTTGCAGGATTGTATTATGATCTCTGGCTCTGGTTTATTTACTGTTTTGTCTTTTTCTGGGTTTTTCTGCTGTTCAACAAAATAAAAGACAGAGCCGCCTCTTTTGTATTTCATGTATTCAACATCCTGTTCCTGATTTGTTATCTCGGACTGCTCATCACTTTTTCTGAGCGGAACACGCCGTTTGACCATGAGTTGTTTACAAGAAATAAAAAAGATACAATACTCACTATTCAACAGATGATGACAACGGGTGTGATCGTGTATCTGCCGTTTGTTATTTATATCTTTCTATATTTTTTCTTGTATTTACGGGTTACAAAAAAGCTGATTCTTCCAAAAAAACTAATTACGGCGTTATGTATTATATCAATTCTTTCGGTTGGGTTTATTAAATATGCCAATCCATCAAGAGATGGTTTTAAACAGAACATTGCTTACTTTCTTGTTTGCAACAAACTAAGCTTCTGGGTGCACGACAGTTATCATTATTTTACCTCAGGAAGAAATAAGGGAAATAAAATGCTGGATACAGAAGTGATGAAAAAAGAAGTTGAATTCTATCATCAAAACCAGCCCTTTCAGTTTACCAACAGCGAATATCCGCTGGTACACAAGAATAACGGAGCAGATGTACTGGGTGGATTTTTCAACCTGCAAAATACACCGCCCAATATTGTAATACTGGTAGTAGAAGGTTTGTCGCGCGATTTTAGCGGAGCCAATGCCTATGCCGGAAGTTTTACTCCTTTCCTGGACTCTTTGTCGAAACAGAGTTTGGTGTGGGATAATTTTTTAAGTACAGCGCCGGGTACATTCGCTGCACACCCTGCTATTTCCGGTTCGCTGCCCTATGGAAGAAAGGGGTTCTCTATCATGAATGTGATGCCGGATCATTTATCATTGATCAAAATCCTGAAATCGAATGGATACCGGGCCAGCTTCATGATTGGTTTTAATCCCGACTTTGATAACATGGGTGGCTATATCAGGCAACAGGGAACAGATTTTATATTGTCTAAATACGGATCAAAATACAAAGAGATGGGGGTGGGTGAAGAAGGCTGGTCGATGGGCTATCCGGATGATGCTTTGTACAGCAGAAGTTTTGAAGTGATGGATTCACTCAGGCAAAAACCCTATCTCAATATCTATCATACTGCCACCTCTCACCTGCCCTACCTGTTTGCACAAAAACCACTGTACAATAAACTCTTTGATAAGAAAATAAAAGGGATGACGGTGTCTGCCGACATTAAAAGAACGTTGCGCGAAACCAAACAGGTATTAACCACCTTCATGTTTGCAGATGATTGTATCAAACAGTTTTTTAAACAGTATACCAAACGACCAGAATATGATAACACTATTTTCTTAATAACAGGCGATCACCATATCGGTTCTTTCCCGGCAAAAGGAGAAATTGATGATTACCATGTGCCGTTCATTGTTTACTCGCCCATGTTGAAAAAAGCACAGAGGTTTTTATCTGTTAATACACACAATAACATCACGCCAACTATTCTGTCGCTGTTGTCTGATAAATATCAATTCAAAAACCAGCCAAAAGAGGTTCATTGGTTATCCGGTGTGATAGATACTTCTACCGGTTTCCGCAATACACAATCCATGGCATTTATGTCGTGGAGCCGCGAGATCAACGATTATATCTACAAAGATTATTTTATTTCAGGCGACCAGTTATACAAATTAAAACCAGACCTCACACAGGAAAAATGTAAAAACGATTCTGCAAAAGAACACATGATCCGGCTGCGCGAAAATTTTAAAAACATCAATTACTATGTTTGCGATAATAACAAAGTGTATCCTCAAAACCGGAATCTGTTGCCCGGCAAGAAGGAGTTGTTGTTTACGTATACCGATTCTATGAGAAAAGTAATTTTCAGCAGGTCGTCCGATACCAGCCTGATGCCGTTTTATAAAGTTCCCAAAGGATATAAATACCTGTATGTTGCGTTTTCGGCAAACGTAAATATTGCGGATGATAATGCTGATAATTATCCAACCGTTCGGTTTGCGCTGATAGATACGAAAGAGAACAGGCATAATTTTTTATACTGGAGCAAGCGGGATATAGCAACCCTGAGCGCCGGTAATTTTGTACCCAACGAATGGAACACGGTAGCTGCCAATGATATGTTTACCATGAGCGATTATGCTAAGATAAAAGATCTTCAGTTTGATCTTGCCCTGTTTGGTTCTCCCGCAGTGATCAACCTGAAAATGGAAAAACTAACACTCCGCATCTATGGGATCAAATAGATTCTTAAAGTATCGCGAAAAGAGATAACCGATTGTGCCAGCCGCTGATTTATGTCTAATTTTGCCATATGTCTGTATCTATTAAAGAAAGATTTGGGCTCATATTTGAAAAAGAGCTGCTTGGTGAAATAGAAGCCAAAGGAATCATCGTTTCTGCCAAAGCGGGTACAGTTATACTTGATGTAGGCCAAACGGTGCGCACCATGCCCATTATTCTTGAAGGATCGGTTAAGGTATCCAGAACAGATGAAGAAGGCCGGGAACTGCTGCTTTATTACGTTAACCCGAACGAGAGCTGCGCCATGACGTTTACCTGCTGCATGCAGCAACGCACCAGCGAGATAAGGGCTGTTGCAGAAGAAGATGTAGAAATGCTGGCCATTCCCGTAGCAACGATGGACGAGTGGATGACCAAATACCCCACCTGGAAAAGTTTTGTTATGCGGAGCGTGCAAAACAGGTTTCATGAATTGCTGAAAACCATCGACCAGATCGCGTTCCAGAAATTAGACGAACGCCTTGTTTCGTACCTGAAAGAAAAATCAAAAACCACGGGCTCTACCCTTATCAATCTTTCGCACGAGCAGATTGCCAATGAAATGGCAACCTCCCGCGTAGTTGTTTCAAGGTTGTTAAAAAAACTGGAAACAGATAAAAAACTCCTCCTTTACCGAAACCAGATCAAACTGCTGAAGGAACTGTAACTTTTGTAACAGATAGCCCCTCGACCCATTCGTAGCTTTGTGTTCACAAACAAAGAACAGGCTATGAAAAAAAATATGAGCTCTGCAGATAGCATTATACGGCTGATCCTGGCAGCAACATTCGCAAGACTATATTTCACCCATATCGTTACCGGCACCCACGGGGCACTACTGGCTGTGCTGGCGGCCGTATTTGTGCTAACGGCTTTCGTCCGCATTTGTCCTTTGTATTTACCCTTCGGACTTCGTACATATAAAAATAAGGAGGAACAAATATGACACATGATATAGAAACCCAGTGGATGGGTAAAATGCAGTTTAATGCATTGATAAACGGACACACGATTGTAATGGACGCCCCCGAAAGGGTTGGTGGCGAAGACAATGGCCCCATACCTAAACCATTTGTGCTTTCTGCGCTTTCCGGTTGTACCGGAATGGACATTGTAGCCATTTTAAGAAAAGCCCAAAAAGAAGTAACCAACTTTAATATAAAAGTAAGCGGTGAGATCAGTAAACGGGCCCCGATCGAATACATAGCCATACACCTGATATATGAATTTGAAGGAAACGAGGAAAACAGGGAGGCCGCATTAAATGCAGTTACCGACTCGCAGGAAAAATATTGCGGCGTTAGTAGCATGCTCAAAAAAGCGCTGCCCGTAACCTGGGAAGTAACATACAACGGAAAACAGATTTTCAATAACAGGCCGGTAGCAGTGGGCCAAATAAATTTAAACTAATAAAAAAATATGTTTGAAGCGATCAGATCACTATTTCAGAGTGGAAACGAAATAGATTATGCAGCATTACTGGGAAATGGCGCACAGATCATTGATGTAAGAACGCCGGGAGAATTTGCTGGCGGACATATTAAGGGGTCGGTAAACATTCCATTGGACACGTTGCAGAGACAGCTCTCAAAAATCAAGAAAAACAAACCGGTTATTACCTGTTGTGCAAGCGGGATGAGAAGCGGTTCTGCAAAAACAATTTTACAAACAGGCGGATTTACCGAAGTATATAACGGTGGCGGATGGATAAGCCTTGAGCAAAAACTAAAAAAAGGATGAAAGAAAGAATTTTAAAAAACTGGCATATTCAGCGGATAATTTACCTGCTCATCGGAATCTTTATTTCCGGTTATGCAATCACCAATAAAGAATGGATGGGATTGCTGCCCGGTTTTTATTTTGCCTCTATGGCTATTTTCCATTTTGGTTGCGCCACAGGCGGATGTTATGTACCGGTTTCAAAAACAAGGGAACCCAACGGTGAAACAACAGAACCAATTTTTGAAGAAATAAAAAACAAATAAAATGGCAACATTCTCAGAAATGATACAGGGCGACAAACCGGTGCTGGTAGACTTCTTTGCAGAATGGTGTGGGCCGTGCAAAATAATGAAACCGGTTTTGAAAGAACTAAAATCAAAACTCGGCGACAGTACCACCATCCTGCAGATAGATGTTGATAAAAGTCCGCAAACAGCCAGCGCTTTTCAGATACAGGGTGTGCCAACGCTGATCCTTTTCAAAAAAGGCAAAGCGGTGTGGCGGCAAAGCGGCGTGGTACCGGCCAATCAATTAGAAAAAGTGATACAAAATTTTCAAGGATAAAAAAACGGCGCCTTCGCGTCTTTGCGAGAAAATGCGATAGGGTGCAGCGCGAAGATTTGGCTTTGATGATGAACAACCGGACAGATCAATCCGTAATAAAAGGAAATGTTGCGGTCTGGTAAGCGGGTTTCTTTAATTGGCTTCGCAGCTTTTTAAATGTTTCAACCAACCCCTTTGAGGCGAAAGGATTGATTAACCAGGCAGGTAGACCGCCCCCCGGGTCTACCTGCAGTTCATATACCACTTTAATCTTCTCTTTCGATAAAGCTGCAACAGACCAACTACCCACCGACCGCGCAATCCGCACCAAAGAAGGATTAACGGGCACCATGCCCATCACATTGGTTGCTTCAATATTCACCAGTTTACTTTCCTGGTTTTGATGCACAACAATATGCGATACAAAATCCCTGTTAGCGGTGGGCCAGGGAAAAACAACCTCAGAATAATAATATAGATCAGCAGGCGATACCTGTTTTAATAAACGGGTCTGCCTGCTATTGTAAACCCATTGATCATAAGAACCAACGTCGAGAATAACTGAAACAAATTGACTGAGGCCCGCATTAAAAACAGACTCGATCTTTACTGCATTAATTTTTGAATCGGCTACTTTGCGTGCGTATGTTTTAATATTGTCTTTATCTGTTTTTAATACCCACCCCTCCTGCCCCAAACAGGCAGAAAAAGTGAACAACAGAATAGAGAAAGAAAATATATTTTTATACATATATTAAAATTCTGCGAACCTGGTACAGTTTAAAAAAATACAACCCCATCATACAGACCAGCTGGTTCAATACTTCCACAATTTAAGCGAGGAAACGAAAAAACGTTTCGGACCGCACCCTTTTGATAAAGATTCTGTGAATGCATTTTATGCTGACCCCAAAAATCTTGGCTATTGTGCAATGGATACTGAACAAAACAGGATGATCGCGTACGCCATTATCCGCCACGGCTACCTGGAGCACGACAGTCCGCGCCTTTCTGCTTATGGGCTTCAGTTGAACCACCAGACAGACGGCAGTTTTGCGCCCTCTGTTGCCGATAACTGGCAGGGAAAGGGGCTGGGTAAAGAGCTGTTTGATTTTATACTGCCCGAACTATCGGCAAGGGGCATTAACCGTATTATTCTTTGGGGTGGCGTACAGCGTAATAATGAACGGGCGGTCAGGTATTACCAAAAACTCGGCTTTCAATCCCTCGGCCATTTTGAGTACCACGGAATGAATACAGATATGGCCTACTGCCTTCCTGCGGGTTAAAAAACCCGCTAAAAAAGGTATTAATACGGTTTTCTGCCTGACGGGAGCCGGATAATTTTATACTCAAATAAAGACAATAACCAACAAACTAAATCCGTTAGCTAAAAAAATACTAAAAAAATTAGTGTGCATAAGTAAAAACCACTACTTTTATGTCTCCATTAATTTTGACTCTTAAATTCTAAACAATGAGTAACGCAGAAAAACTGAAGGCGCTAAAGCTGACGATAGACAAGATCGACAAAGACTACGGAAAGGGCAGTGTAATGATGATGAACGAAAAAAGCCAGGAACCTATGGAGGTGATCTCTACCGGTTCGATAGGCCTTGACGCTGCGCTGGGAGTAGGTGGATTACCAAAGGGAAGAATTGTTGAAATATATGGACCGGAATCATCCGGTAAAACAACGATCGCGATACACGTGATTGCCGAGGCGCAGAAAAAAGGCGGTATGTGCGCTATCATTGATGCAGAGCATGCGTTTGATAGCTCTTACGCCATGAAGCTGGGCGTAGATGTTGATAACCTGCTGATCTCTCAACCGGATTATGGTGAGCAGGCATTAGAAATTGCCGACAGATTGATCTTGTCCGGGGCATTGGATGTAGTGGTGATTGACTCGGTAGCTGCCCTTGTGCCAAAGAGTGAACTGGAAGGAGAAATGGGTGACAGCAAAATGGGTCTGCACGCAAGACTGATGAGTCAGGCCTTACGTAAACTGACTGCAACAATTAATAAAACAAACACCATTTGCATTTTTATTAACCAGTTGCGCGAAAAGATTGGTGTGATGTTTGGTAACCCCGAAACAACTACCGGCGGTAATGCGTTAAAATTCTATGCATCCGTTCGTTTGGATATCCGCCGGATGACACAGATCAAAGATGGCGATGCGGCTGTTGGTAACCACGTAAAAGTAAAAGTGGTAAAAAATAAAGTGGCGCCGCCGTTTCGTGCGGCTGAATTTGATATCATTTTTGGAGAAGGTATCAGCAAGGTAGGCGAGATCATTGACATGGGTGTAGAACTGGGTATTGTTCAGAAAAGCGGAAGCTGGTTTAGCTACGAGAGTAATAAACTGGGCCAGGGCCGCGATTCAGTGAAGACCCTTTTACACGACAACCCGGATCTGGCAAACGAGATTGAAGCCAAGATCAGGGCCAAAATAAACGAAGTAAGAATTGCTGCAGAAGCATAAAATGGTTTAGGATGGGTTAGTTAGTACATAGGGCCGCCCCCGTAAAAAGGGGCGGCTTTTTAATGGGAAAAAGCGAAAAAAGACATAAATAGTGCAGAATAACAGTTAATAACTCATATTTAATAGAAAATATCTAATAAAACATTCAAAAATAGCCCAAAATGACGAAAACTAAAATTAGCAGAAACGATTAAACACCGTAAGCAATGCTTACATTAGAAGTCAAATTCCCGGCATTGTTATATCCCCTGGTTAAAATAGCGGTTAGGCTGGCTTTGAAAATTTTCTGCAAGAGCATCAATATTGGTAACCCCGAAAATGCGGAAACGCCGGGCCCCCTCCTGATTGTAGCCAACCACCCCAATTCTTTCCTCGATGCCATCATTATTGGCTCGTTATTCAGCCGGCCTGTTCATTTCCTGGCAAGGGGCGATGCGTTTAAGAAACCCCTGCATAACCGCATATTAAGGATGTTGAATATGATACCGGTTTATCGTCTAAGTGAGGGAAGGGAAAACCTTTTCTTAAACGAAGCCGCTTTTGCAAGAAGCAAAGAAATATTAGCCCAAAACGGAATGGTGTTGATCTTTATTGAAGGGATCTGTGTGCATAAACACGAGATGCAGCCATTTAAAAAAGGCGCCGCAAGAATTGCACTTGATAGCAGGTCACGAAACGGGTTTAGGATAATGCCTGTGGGGATTGCCTATGATTCTTTTGAAAAATTTGGAAAGAAAATCAACATTAACCTTGGAGATGCTTTGCCCGCTGCAAACCTGTTCCCGCCCGATGAAGGCAACCTGCGCACCAGGTATTTTAATTCAGTTATGCACAAAGAAATAGCCGAAAGAATTCAGATACCACCATCCGGCCAAAATCGGGAAAAAAGAAAAATTTTTTTTCTTGTATTACCGGGAATTGTGGGCCGGCTGCTGCATTTTCCTTTATACACAACGCTCAGAAAAACGATTCAGAGGAAGACCACCGGAACGGTTTTTTTTGATTCTGTTTTGTTTGGTGTATTGTTAATTCTTTATCCGGTTTATCTTTTACTGCTTTGGCTGTTACTGGGCCAGCTTCATGTGCCGGTATTAATCATTGTTATCATATTATTATTTCATCCGTTAACGGCATGGTGTGCTGTGCAAACGAAGTGAATTGCCGGAAAGATTAATAAATACGGTTACCTTATCTTCATAAAACGTATCAATACCAAAAACCATGGCACAGACTAAAATATTAGGCAGGCGAAAAAAAATTGCGTTAGTGGCGCACGACAATAAGAAGGCAGATCTTATGGAATGGGCCATTCACAACAAAACCGAATTGGCCAAACATGAACTGTTTGCAACCGGCACCACCGGAAAGCTTTTGGAAGAGGGTTTAGACAGACCTGTAAAAAAATTACTAAGTGGTCCGCTTGGCGGCGATCAGCAGATTGGTGCGATGATAGCCAATGGTGAGATTGATATGATGTTTTTTTTCTGGGATCCCATGGAAGCACAACCGCACGACAGTGATGTAAAAGCCCTGCTGCGTTTATGTGTAGCATGGAATATACCAATGGCCTGCGACAGGGCAACAGCGGATTTTATTATGACCTCACCGTTTATGTACGGCGAATATGAATCTGCATTGCCAAACTACGATGGCTATTTAAACAGGAAGATCAAAGAAGAATAATGAATATTGAATTCCGCCGGGGCGGGAAATATTGAATGATGAAGTTGAAAACAATATGCTGTGCTATTGACGTTCGTTTCTTCTCTGCGTAAACTCCTGTTCTCTGCGGCGCTGAAAATATCCTGCCGATAGCCAGCTTGCTTTCATTAAGTGGTGCAATTCACCGCAGAGAACATGAGATGCAGAGAAAGCGCGGAGAAACACAGCTTTTCAACTATATGCCCCTTTTCCAGACCTATGTAACTATGTGTTTAATAGCGCAATATTTTAAATAATGCTTCAATAAAAAAAGACAGAAGAAAAAGAGTGTCTCTGAAATTCGGAAACACTCTTTTTCTTCGTTTCTCTCTTATCGAAACCAATTTTTACCGATGTGTCTGATAGCATAAAACACAAAGAAAAAATAAGCCGGAAAAGATGAACAAGATCGTATTGCGCCCCTGGCAAAAACAAGACGCACAGGAGCTGGCATCCATCGCTAATAATAAAAACATCTGGAACAATGTGCGCGACGCATTGCCGAGTCCTTACACGGTAATGGACGCACTTCAATGGATCGCACATGTAAACAGCGAAAAACCTGTGCTCAATTTTGCCATTGTTTGTAACGGCAAAGTAGTTGGCAGTATTGGTTGTAAACCCAGGGACGATATTTCACGCAAGAATATAGAGATCGGTTATTTTGTTGGAGAACCCTATTGGGGAAGAGGAATTGCCACAGAGGCCGTAAAACAGTTGCTGGGCTTTGTTTCCACGAAATTAAAGGTGGTGAGGATTGAATCGCATGTTTTTGCACAGAACAAATCTTCGATGAAAGTGTTACAGAAGAACGGCTTTTATCTTGAAGCCATCCACCGCAAAGCGGTGATCAAGAACAACGGAATAACAGATGATTATGTGTGGGTGAAGTTGTTGTAAAAGAAAAAATACAAATTGCAATACCAAAAACATAGTTATGAGAAAAGCCATCCTATTTTTTACCGCCTTTTTTGCCACCGCCGCATTTGCACAAGACACCATTACAACAAAAGATATCCAGTCTGCCGCTAAACTGCTCGACCTGCGTTTTACGCAGAAAGAAACAGATACCATGTATGGAGGTGTGAAAGAAAACCTGGCGGGTTATCAACTGATGCACAAACAATCGTTGAACAACAATGTTCCAATGAGTTTATGGCAAAGCCCGCTGTTGCCAGGTATGAAGTTTACAGAAAAGCAGGAGAAGATCAACTGGAACATTCCCGAAAACACAGTGCTTCCGCAAAATAAAAACGACCTCGCTTTTTATAATATCCTGCAACTGGCATCGCTGATCAAAAACAAAAAAATAAGCGCAGTTGCACTCACAGCATTTTTTATCGATCGTCTAAAAAAATATGGAGACACGCTGCAGTGCGTGATCTCATTAACCGAAGACATGGCGATGCAGCAGGCCAAAGAAGCCGATGCAGAAATAGCGAAAGGAAAGTACCGCGGACCGCTTCACGGCATTCCTTATGGATTAAAAGATCTGTTTGCTGTAAAAGGAACCAAAACAACATGGGGTGCGGCGCCGTATAAAAACCAGGTGATTGATGAAGACGCTTTTGTGTACGCACAATTAAAAAAAGCAGGCGCCGTATTGGTGGCCAAGTTTACCATGGGCGCACTGGCTATGGGCGATTATTGGTTTGGCGGACGAACAAGGAACCCGTGGAACACCCAAACCGGGTCATCGGGATCGTCTGCAGGATCAACAGCAGCAACGGTTGCGGGGCTGGTACCGTTTGCCATAGGAACAGAAACATGGGGCTCTATTGTTTCGCCATCATCCATTTGCGGCGCTACGGGGTTACGCCCAACATTTGGAAGCGTTAGCAGAAGCGGCGCCATGACGCTGAGCTGGAGCCTTGATAAAGTTGGCCCTATTTGCCGGAGCGCAGAAGATGCGGCGGTTGTATTTAATTTTATCCATGGAACAGATGGCCTTGATATGAGCGCCGTAAACAGGCCGTTTAATTACAGGCCGGCAACAGACATCAAAAAACTGAAAGTGGCGTATGCAAAAAATTATTTTGATAAGATAACCGATACCGGCCGGAATGAATGGAAAGTGTTGGCAGCCTATAAAAAACTTGGCGTTGAATTGATACCGGTAAATTTTCCGGATAGCGGCGTATATAATTTCAACATCATGGATATTGTGATCAGCGCAGAATGTGCCGCAGCGTTTGATGAGTTTACGCGAAATAATATTGACGATGAAATGACCCAACAGGGAAAAAATGACTGGCCCAATAGTTTCCGCGTATCCAGGCTGATGTCGGCCGTAGAATACATCAACGCAAACCGCCACCGTTACCTGCTGATGCAGAAAGTGAATCAACTGATGAACGGGATAGATGTGTTGATCTGTCCGGGCAGGGGCAGCGGCAACCAGGTTGCGATCACCAATTTAACCGGCCACCCGGTGGTATGTATGCCAACAGGCTTTGATAAGAAATCTGAATTGCCAACCAGCATAACACTCATCGGCAAATTATACGGTGAGGCCATGATACTGACAGCTGCAAAAGCGCTGCAGGACGCTACACCGTGGGAGAATGCACATCCGCCGAAGTTTAAATAAACAGGAAGGAGTGAATATTGAACGCTGATTGGTTTCAATAAGAGAGAAACGAAGAAAAAGAGTGCCCCCGAATTTCAGAGGCGCTTCTTTTCTTCTGTCTTTTATTGAAACACCTTTTCACATGTTGTGTTATTAAACACATAGTTACATAGGTCAGGAAACAGGGCATTTAGTTGAAAAGCTATGTTTCTTTTTCCTATGACCCTATGTGTTTAAAAAAGAGTTGAAACAAAGAATGACTGCAGATTGAATATTTTAAAAGTAAAATACAGCAGGATATATAGATTTCAATAGCACAGCATATTGTTTTCAACCTCATCATTTCCTGCCTGAGCGGGATTCAATATTCGATATTCATTATTCCTCTTCCCCCTTCTGTTTATTTCTTAAATTGCATAAAACCAATCAACTAAATACAATATGCGAAAATTATTAGCAGGCGGCTTATTTATCATACTGGCCATTCATCAACCCGTATCGGCACAAAAAACCATTACGGGCTTTACTGAGAAATCGGCCAGCGAGCAAAAAAAATTAGAGCAAAAATTTGATGCCCTGCTAAGCGCAGAAAGAATAGGACAATACATTAAAGAATTATCTGCCGTACCACACCATGTTGGTTCTGTAGGCGGCAAAGCGGTTGCAGATAATATTTTAGCCAAATACAAAAGCTGGGGATGGGACGCTAAAATAGAAACCTACCAGGTATTGTTCCCTACACCTAAAACAAGGGTGTTGGAAATGATCTCGCCCACAGCATATAAAGCCTTGCTGAAAGAGCCCGGATTAAAAGAAGATGCCACATCGGGCCAGGCAGACCAACTGCCTACTTACAACGCATGGAGCGCAGATGGCGATGTTACCGGCGAGCTGGTATTTGTAAATTATGGCTTACCCGAAGACTACGAAAAATTAGATGCGCTGGGTATTGACGTTAAAGGAAAAATTGTGATCGCCAAATATGGCCATAGCTGGAGAGGTATTAAACCCAAAGTAGCGCAGGAACACGGAGCTATAGGTTGTATCATTTATTCTGATCCGAAAGATGATGGTTATTACCAGGGTGATGTATATCCTAAAGGCGCTTTTAAAAATGAATATGGTGTTCAGCGCGGATCGGTTATGGACATGGTGATCTATCCCGGCGACCCATTAACGCCTAATATTGGTGCAACGGAAAACGCCAAACGTATTGATCGTCTGGCTGCCACTAACTTGTTAAAAATACCTGTGCTGCCAATCAGTTATCACGATGCACAACCGTTGCTGCAGGCGCTGGAAGGGCCGGTGGTACCGGCAGAGTGGAGAGGCGCATTGCCTTTCACGTACCATATCGGTCCCGGAAAAACCAAACTGCATTTAAAGGTTGATTTTGACTGGAAATTACGCCCCGCCTATGATGTAATTGCCACCATCAAAGGATCACAATATCCCGATCAGTGGGTGATACGCGGCAACCACCACGACGCATGGGTAAACGGCGCCAACGACCCTATTAGCGGCATGTCTGCATTACTGGAAGAAGCACAGGCAATAGGCCAATTAGTAAAAACAGGCTGGACTCCCAAACGTACCCTGGTGTATTGTGCATGGGACGCAGAAGAGCCCGGATTACTGGGATCTACTGAATGGGTAGAAGATCATGCTGCCGAGCTGCAACAAAAAACAGTGGTGTATATTAATTCAGATGGTAATGGTCGCGGCTTTCTGGGTGCGGAAGGTTCGCACGCATTGCAAACATTGGTTACTGAGATCAGTAAAGACGTGATAGATCCACAAACCAAAGTAACCGTGTTTGAAAGAGGTAAGGCCACTGCTGTTTTGAGCGCATCCGGTGCCAAAGAAAAAGCAGCGGCTTTAACAAAAACAAAATATACAGTTGGAGCCATGGGTTCAGGTTCTGATTATTCTTCTTTTATACAACACCTTGGTATACCTGCACTAAATTTGGGTTATGGCGGAGAAGATGAAGGAGGGGAATACCATTCGATATACGATTCTTATGATGATTACAGTCGCTTTAAAGATCCGGGTTTTGTATATGGCGTAGCACTTTCAAAAACTGCCGGACGTGCTGCCTTAAGAATGGCCGAAGCAGACCTGCTGCCTTTTGATTTCAGAGGCCTGCACAAAACCATCAACGGATATGTAAAAGATTTGATGGGCAAAACAGACCAGATGCGCGAAACAACTGCTGTAGAAAATGAAGTGATCCGCTCCAACAGTTATGCATTGGCCAACGACCCAACAGAGAAACTTAAAACACCAACAGCCAAAGCAGAAGTACCGTATCTCGATTTTTCTCCATTGCAAAACGCATTGGCCGAACTGGAAAAAAGCAGTAACCAGGTGGCAGGCACATGGAACAAAACCATTGTGTCCAATGCAGATCATAGTGCGATGGACCAGATGTTGTATAAAGCAGAACAACTGCTGTTAACAGAAATTGGTTTACCACGCAGAGCCTGGTATAAACATACGATATACGCCCCCGGCTTTTATACAGGCTATGGTGTAAAAACCATTCCCGGAGTACGCGAAGCAATTGAACAGAGGAACTGGAAAGAAGCACAGGAACAGATCACTGTTGTGGCTGGGGTGATCAGCAGGCTGTCTGCTTATCTGCAAAAAATAAATTAACCCGTCGCTTCCCGCAGGCAGTGGAGATCCGGATGGGCAGGAGGAATATATATGAAAACGATACTTGCCATTCTATTAACCGTTTTGTTCTTTCAGAACGCCAACGCACAGGATCTGAATGTATATAAAAAGAAACAATTCATCAGGGGGAAGGATACGTTACGATACCGGATCCTTTACCCCGAAAAGTATAAAAAACGAAAAGCCTATCCACTCATATTATTCCTTCACGGATCGGGAGAACGCGGGAATGATAATGAAGCCCAACTGATGCACGGCGGTAAATTATTTGCAGAAGCAAACATCAGGAAACATTTTAAAGCCATTGTTATTTTTCCGCAATGCCCTAAAGACAGTGTTTGGGCGCGAAGTAAAAAAACAACCCAATCGGCAGAAAGAATTTTTTTGTCTGACGAAACACCACCGGTTGCACAACAATTGGTAAAACAGTTGCTGGACAGCCTTACGGTTAATTACCTGACTGATGACAGGAAAATTTATCTGGGTGGTTTATCAATGGGTGCGTTTGGGGCCTATGACCTGCTTTGCCGCTATCCCGATTATTTTGCAGCAGCGTTTACTATTTGCGGGGCAACAAATATTCCGGTGTACATAGAAAAAGCAAAAGAAGTTCCATTGTGGATCTTTCATGGTGCATTGGATAATGTGGTATCAAATAAATCAGACCGCGAATTGTTTAAAGCGTTGATGACACGCGATATAAAAACAGTGATGTATACAGAATACCCGCAGGCCGGGCATAATAGCTGGGACTCTGCTTTTGCAGAGCCGGGGTTGTTACCCTGGTTGTTTTCAAACAGGAAAAAGGACCAATAATAAAGTAATTCCCGAACATCAGAAACCCAACCGTGCCTTTGTGTGCAAATTTTCTCAAACAAAGGCACACCCGCTCGCCTAAGCTTAGCGGGCGAGAAGGCACGGTTTGATTGGTTTATGATGGATTCTTATCTAATTTGCGAGCAAATAAACCTACGTGAGACATATTATTTTTATTATTGCCGCCTGTTTTCTTTTTACTACCACCATTTCTGCGCAAAAAGTACAACAGAAAAATAATAACCAGATCAACCAGCTAAGGTTGATTGGCGAATACGATGTGCCGCACAACCTGTTATTTAAAAACACCACCATAGGTGGTTTATCCGGAATTGATTATGATAGTAAACACGGCGTTTATTATATGATCTGTGATGACCGCTCTGCTATTAATCCCGCACGTTATTACACTGCCAAAATATTTTTCAGCGAAAAACAAATAGACAGTGTAGTGTTTGTAAATGTAACAACGCTGTTACAAAAAAACGGGGCGCCTTATCCTAATTCAAAACAAGACCCCGCACATACGCCAGACCCCGAGGCGCTGCGTTATAATCCTGTAACCGGACAAATGATCTGGACAAGCGAAGGAGAAAGAATTGTAAAAGGGAAAGATACGGTGCTGGAAAACCCCGCCATCACACTTATTTCTCCCAACGGAAAATATATTGATACATTTCCGCTACCGAAAAATTTACGCATGCACGCCACCGAAAATGGTCCGCGCCAAAATGGTGTGCTGGAAGGATTGAGTTTTGCCAACGGCTACAAAAACTTTTATGTAAACGTAGAAGAGCCCTTGTATGAAGATGGACCACGCGCCGACCTTATAGAAAACAACCCCTGGATACGTTTTTACAAATATGATGTGGCAACAAAAAAGAACACCGCGCAGTATGCGTATAAACTCGATCCTATTGCCTATCCCTCCATACCGGCCGATGGGTTTAAGATCAATGGTGTTCCGGATATTCTGTCTGTAGGCAATGACCAGTTCATTGTTCTGGAAAGATCTTTCTCAACAGGAAGAATGCCCTGCACCATCAAACTGTTTTTAGCGGATGCTAAAGGTGCAACCGATATCCAAAAAAATAATTCGCTGAAAGAAACACCCGCAACAAAACCAATAGCAAAAAAATTATTGCTGAATATGGATTCGCTGGGTGTGTATGTGGATAATGTAGAAGGTGTAACCTTTGGTCCAACCTTACCAAACGGCCACAAAACACTGGTATTGGTTGCCGATAATAATTTCCTTGTTTTTGAAAGAACCCAATTTTTTGTATTCGAAATACTATAAACTCCACCCCGCGCCTTTGCGCCCTTGCGGGCATTTTTTCACGCAAGGGCGCAAAGGCGCGAAGGAAAATCAAACATGAAACTACTTAGCATATTATTATCAGTCACCCTGCTTCTGGCATCCTGCAAACAAAAGAACAGCACAACGCCCCACATAGAAATACAAACAGAAAAAGGCGATATAGAAATAGAGTTGTATCCTTTGCAGGCGCCTAAAACGGTTGCTGCATTTTTATCTTATATAGATTCGGGCTATTACAACAACAGCAATTTCTACCGTGTACTGAATGATGAAAACCAGCCATCCAACGCGCCAAAAACAGAACTGATACAGGGCGGCATCTGGAAATCGAAAAACAAAATCGCCACAAAGCTCCCCGGCATACCGCACGAAACAACCCGGCAAACCGGCATACTGCACACCGACGGAGTAATATCACTGGCACGGTTAGAACCCGGCACGGCCTCAACAGAATTTTTTATCTGCATAGGCAAACAACCCGGCCTTGATTATGGCGGAGAAAATATTGCCGATAAACAAGGCTATGCCACGTTTGGTAAAGTGGTGAAGGGAATGGACATTGTGAGAAAAATTTACCGCCAAACAGAGAACGATCAATATTTTGATCCGCCCGTTGCGATCTATAATATCGTGAGACGTTGATGTGTGGCGTGAGTGGTGAGTGGTGAGTGGTGAGTGGTGAGTTGAGCGAAAAAGTGAAAAATAAAGTATCCCCTCCTTGCTCTGCAAGGAGGGGTGCCCAAGCGGCTGAGCGGAGGGCGGGGTGGTTGGGGGCTCACAAAAAACAGTTAATCCCCCTATCTCTTAACAACCACTTCACAAATCTTTAAGACCACATTATAACAAACCGGCACGCGGCTTGAACTACTATCTGTGTATCACCTAAAACTGGATAGTATGAAAAAGAGGCAATGTGTAGTAGGCGTTATCGTGTTAAGTGCATTCCTGGTGTTTCTGTTAACATCGTGCGGAAGGATGGCTTATGTGCAGAAAGATAACAGTGTTGACTTTAGCAAAATAAGAACCTATGCATGGATAGAAGGAACACAAAAAGACAGCCTTGCACAAAAAATAAAAGTAAACGATCTGACAGACCGGAAGATCCGCGGGAGTATTGACAGGAACCTGCAGCAGAATGGATGGAGGCTGGTAAAAACAAATCCTGATGTGGTATTGGTATATGATGTGGACGTGCAAAAAGAAAACAGGAATGTAAGCGATCCTGTATATTCTATGCCCACCACCCGCTGGTTTTATAACCCGTACAACAGAAGGTATGTACCCGTTTATTATCCATCACAGTTAATGGGTTACAATAACAGAACAGAAACAGTAAAAGAAGGAACGATTACACTCACGCTGATGGATGCCGATACCGAAAAAACCATCTGGCAGGGCTGGACCAGTTCTGACATATACGGTAAACGCATGACCGATAAAGAAATTGATCAGAACGTAAAAGCAATTATTAAAAAACTAAGTTAAGCAGCACCCGTTTTATCCAACAACCGAAGGGCCGTTCTGAAATATGGGCGGCTTTTTTTACCCCCTAAAAAAATAAAAGTATCCCCTCCTTGCCCCGCAAGGAGGGGTGCCCAAGCGGCCGAGCGAAGGGCGGGGTGGTTCAGGGGTTTGCATAAACAACAGCACCCCAATTAATCATCAACCCGCTCCATAACCACCCCCGCTAAACATTTTTCTGCGAAAAATATTCAGCGTCCCCTCCTTGAAAAGGAGGGGATATTTATTTTTTTTAAACCCAATATTTTTTGTGAAAACTACCTGCGTTTACAAATGAAAATTCTGAAACAAAGACACCCTTAAAACATTGTTGTTGATGTATACCGTTCCCGTGCTGTTTTCCTGGAAAATATTGTTTACGCCTATCACCAGCATATCGTGTGCGTTTACAGCATAACTAAGCCCGAGGAAAACACGGTTTTGATCGAACAGGTGGTTGTGGCCATTGGGTTCATAATACAGATAGAGTTCATCGCCCAGCGCCAGCGAAATGGATTTAGGTACCAACCCGCGCTTGCTCAGCGACAGCAAATAGAAAATATTATACCTCAGCTTATGAGAAAACGAATAAGTGTTTGATGCTGTATGATCGTCTATCACCTCTTTTTTGAATTTTTGCTCCAGGCGCAGCCATTGCATCAGTTTCTGCTTTTTATTTGAGCTGAACCATTGGTATTGTTCCCAGCTAAAATGTTCGGGTATAGAAATGAATGGATGGTTATCGCCGGGAAAAAAAGACGTGTAGCCATAGCCGGCAGTAAATTTATTGCCCTTATTGTTATGATAAGAAGCTGCCAGGCGAAAAACGGCCTGCGAAAAGCCATTGAAATAATGGTCGGTGGTATGAATTTCCGCATCAACCCATACGCCCCAGTGTTTTGAGAATTGAAACTGCGGGTACCACCCTGCCCAACTTTGTTGCTCGTAAATAACGGGTTTGTTCTGCGCAAAAGCATGCACGGATACCAATAATAAAGGAAGGAGGAAGCTTCTGTTCATTGGGGGTATGTATATCCGGGAACAAGAGAGATAGCAAGTTAGTTATTTTTTAAAATTATTGTGTGTACAGCACTGCTGCTGTAACCCCCTCCATAACCAGTATAGTATCCCCTCCTTGCGCGGCAAGGAGGGGTGCCCCAGCGACCGAGCGCAGGGCGGGGTGGTTCAGGGGTTTGCATAAACAACAACAACCCAATTAATCATCACCCCGCCGCATAACCACCCCCGCAGAACATTTTTCTTTTTACTTACTACCTGCTATTTACTACTCCATCATCAATTCACAAACGTAATAGTTTGTTGGAGGCGACAGATCATTACAAAACTATTCAGCCCTGCTTGTTTTCTAAACCCTTCGAATTCGAGGGGTTTAAAATCGGGATTATAAATTGTTTCCAAAAATCACAAAAGTTCAATGGTATTTTGGTTTCTCATCCAATTCTGAACGATAGTGTCCGTATGTTCGGGGTTTTTATGTCGTGCTATATCAGTCAGGGAGATGAAATCCTTGTTGCATAATTAAAGTGATTTCTTCGGTCATCTTCAAGATTACTTTCTTTTTTTCATTAAACAGTTAAGCAGAAAACAATAAATAAGTTCCGAAAACCGCACTAACGAAAAGGGTTTCGCCGAACGTTCATTTATGAAATCTTCCGGAAAGGAGAAAATAACCCTCTGCGGCTCAACCCGCATCATCGAAAACAAAGTGGATAAAAACCAAGGCCGTAGTTTTTGGGTATTATTAACTTGTTGCAACTTCGCTTCAATGAAATGAAACGATTTTGAAAGGGGTTGCTATTATAATGCATAACCTTCTTTTGCACGTTATTGAACCTGACATTTAAACAAACCACATTAATTTTTCTTACCGGACGATTGAATTTATGGATGTATCATTAAAAAACTACAGAACCGTTCTCCCACAGGGGCTTTTAAAGAAAGCCGGGAAAAATATTGTCAGGGAATGTGATGAAATTGAAAAGGGCTGTTTTCAGGCTTATGTAGATGAAGGCAATACCAGCTTCGATGTATCAATTACTATAAATGACGAAGGGGAAATTAAAGGGCATAGCTGTGATTGTAGCAGTAAGGCCAAATTTTGCGCGCATAAAGCGTCATTGCTTTTGTTGATGGTAAAAGGGAAAAAAAACACAGGGATTAAAAAAAGCAAAACAAAAGCAAACATATTTGAAATACTGGTAGATGAAGCAGACCCTGAAAAACTGAAGACCTGGGTGAAGGATATACTGACCAGGAATAAGGACCTTGAACTCGCTTTCAGGCACCAGTTTTCCGGCCAGCAAAAAATTTACACGCCTGCGGATATAAAACAAATTACCAGCGATGCAGTCAAAGCCGTTGTAAAAAGCAGAACCAAATTAGAAGTGGGCGAAGTAAAAAAAATTGTTGACTTGTGGGTAGAGCTGCATGTTCCTTTTATAACGCAATATGTTAATCATGTTACGGATGAAAATGCCTTCCTAAATTTTGATGCCCTGATAGAAGCCTGTGAAGAAACACAGATGAAAATCAATACCACAAGTAATAAGGTTGGTAAATACCTGGAAACAGTGTTGTTAAAAGTTGTTGAACCCATACAAAACCTGCTGGACGAAGATGCCTGGAATTATGCTACAGGATTTTTTATTAACCGTATTTACAAAAATGCAACAACCATCAGGATTTCTTACCTGTTTTTGCTCATTAATATTTTTGATGTAAGTAACACGGATAGGAAGAAAAGGTTAGCCGGCATCCTGGCAAAACAATATGCCGCAGCCAAACTTAAGCTTTTATATAACGCCGAGATTTATACCGATATCATTTTTAAAATAGTAAAGACCAGCGACCTGTTTGGAGAATTTTATAAAATATTTCAACCTGTTCGGTTCAGGAATAATTATAATGTGGAACTGATAAGCTTACTGATAAAACACAATTATCTAAGGCTTGCAGAGAAATATTGCGAAGAACAGATCAGGGGCAATTACCGGCAGGAATATAATCTTCCCTACCTGCAGTTGTTAAAACAGGTGTATACTATTGAAGGGGATAACAAGAAACTGTCAGAGGTGTTAAAAGAACTTTTCCCTCTTACATTTGATTTTGACGATTACTTATTTATCAGCGCACAAATAGCAAACGAAGAAGACAAGAAAAAGTGGCGAACAAAAATGCTTGCAAAGGCCAGGCATATGAATGCGTATAATGTTTCTGCCATAACCTTTGCTTTCAGTCTGATGGCGCATGAAAAGAAATATACAAAAATGCTGGAGTATATTAATTCATATACTCCCTATAGCATAATCAACAAATATGCTGCCAACATGGCCCTCACGGCAAAGATGGATTTTTTGAAACGAATAGTTAATAAAGACGAGAGTTTTGGGTTTAGAAGTGAAGCAATGATAGAAGAAGACAATAATGTTTTTCCTGAACTGCTTGACACTTTGTTAAAATATTATTCGAAGACCGAAATAAAAACGGTGCTCAAAGCTGCTGAAAATTCAGGCCGGTTCAATAGAGTAAGCCGGTTTGCTGTGTTCATTGTGAAAAATCTTGCCTAACTACTCCATCATCAATTCACAAACGTGATGGTTTGCTTCTCCCTAACAAAAATCAGGCGTTTCCCTTCTCAACAGTGTATCCATTCATAAGATAAAAAAAGAAAATTCTCCGCAGTTTATATGTTTGAATTCGCGAATCGAGTTTGCTAAATTCAAAGAAACGAAAACATATGAAAAGCGAATCAACTAAACTGCGGGGAACTCTTCTTTATTGTTAAATGGACACCTTGCGGGAAAGGAAAATCGTCGCCCCATCCGATATTGCCAAACCGTGATGAGCGTTCATTATTACAATGATTCTGAAATCAATTCGATTTTTTGTTTTATAAAATTATAAGCTTCAGACGGTTTTAATTCGTTTTGTCTAAAACCTTGAATGTCTTGCAAACAGCCAGTGCAATAGGTATCAATGTCGTTAGTTTTGCCACACTCGCAAGTCCAGACTTCTTTTTCTTTCGATGACAATAATTGTTTTTTCATTGTCCGTGTGCCTCGTTCAATAAAATTTTTTTGTATAAGGTTTTGTATTGTTTGTAAGTCTTGAATATCTAGATTGTTGTAAAATAATTTATCAAATGTGGCGATACGAACCCCACGTTTCCTTGCTCGGAAATTATCGCTGTTTAACAAATCCAAAATCCGGTTAGAGTCAAATAGGTGTAGTTCCTTTATTATTTCGGCAAGTTTCACTGCTATTTGTTCGTTTTGCTCACTAACCTCTTTATACAGAAGATCAACCTTTTTCTGCTCTGGGAGTGCGTCAATGTAGCTGACGAGTAGTCTGAAAAATTTTTCAGAATTTTCAGGTATGGTTGTTTCGTATGCAAGGGACTCCCAAAATTTTTTCAAAAGAAATGGAAACAGTTGGTCAACTTGATTTGTTGTAATAAAGTTCCAAGTGTCGTCATTGAGTATTAAGCTGCCGGTATTAGCTTTCTCAATAATTTCTTTTTTGGTTCTTAACATATTAATTCTATCGACCCCAACGTTTTCAAGCCTTTCAGCAGATTTAGGCAAAACTTGTTTTTCAGCTACTTCTTTGTCTAGAACCACAGCCGTGCCTATTGCAGTCAGCATAAACATAGATTTACCCTTGCCTGATATTTCGTCCATGTCAATATTAAGTCCAACTATACAATTCGCGCCGATTTCATAAGCAGCATATTTAACTCGTTCAATCGCTTCATTATAAAGAGAAGTAAGCTGCTTTTGATAAGTTTGAGAACGGCCACCAAATACATCGCTAAAGGAAGCAAAAAAATCACTGAACAAATTTGTTCCCGCAACAATGTGTGCAGAGACAGGTTTTAAGTATTGTTTAATTTTAAGCCCTTCAAGTGATGAAGCCGTAACAACTAGAACGTCTTTGGGATTAGCCATATTGGGGTTTTGGTTTGAAAATTATGATGTATCCGATATAATGCCGCACAATACTTAGATATACGCACCGCTCATTAAAAATAAAGGCAAAACCAACCCTACAAAGCAGACCCTAGCACTTGTTTTTCCATTTTCAATGCACCCCTCAAATTACACCAATCCCCCCATCCCCACACCGGGAAAATTCCCGTATTTTACCCCTGAGCGGGTTGGCAAAAAAACCAGCCATCAAGCACATTTTCCAACCCCAACCCCAAACGACCAAAAACACTGTAACAATACTATAATCCTACCAAAACAATACAAATACGGAATACCAACCCCATACCTACCAAACACCAACCTTACCCCTACCATTCCCCCCATTTGCCGCCACCACTCCCGAACGCACAAGTGTGCGACCCTCCTACCGGCGGGCAGGCGCAACAGCCGCCGCCATGAAACCCCAAAGCCCACACCACACATAATAAAACCCCGTTCCATAAAAAATTCCCTCCTTACATTCGCATGTGAACGTGTAACGCTAAACGCAACCACAGACCACAGACTACAAACCACAAACCCTCCGCATGTCTTTCAAGTTACACTCCGCATACTCCCCTTCCGGCGATCAGCCGTTGGCTATTGAACAGTTAACGGAAGGTGTGAACAATGGTGAGCCTTTTCAGGCACTGTTGGGCGTAACGGGGTCTGGTAAAACATTTACTATTGCCAACCTGATTCAGCATACACAGCGGCCCACCCTGGTGCTTACGCATAACAAAACCCTGGTGGCGCAATTGTATGGCGAGTTTAAACAGTTCTTTCCCGAGAATGCGGTGGGTTATTTTGTTAGCTATTACGATTACTACCAGCCCGAAGCCTACATGCCCGTTAGTGATGTGTATATTGAAAAAGACCTGAGCATTAATGAAGAATTAGATAAACTGCGGCTGCAAGCCACCTCCCAATTACTGAGTGGCCGACGCGATATTATTGTGGTGGCCAGCGTAAGCTGTATTTATGGTATGGGTAACCCTACGGAATATGAGAATGGTATTATCCGTATTCATAAAGGCATGGTAATATCGCGCCAGGGATTTTTGCATGCGCTGGTTAATTCTTTATACAACCGCTCGCAGGGCGATTTTACCCGCGGCACCTTTCGTGTAAAAGGCGATACGGTAGATATTAACCTGCCTTATGTGGATTTTGGTTACCGCATTACTTTTTTTGGCGATGAGATTGAAGAGATAGAAAGCATTGAAACCAGCAGCAGTAAACGCATTGGACTGATGGAGAACGCTGCCATCTTTCCCGCAACGCTTTACCTTGCCCCTAAAGACATGATTGTTGAAGTGATGCACGAGATACAGGACGAGATGATGGCGCAGGTGGAATATTTTAAAACAACAGGTAAATACATTGAAGCGCAGCGCCTGAAAGAGCGCGTGGAATATGATATTGAAATGATACGCGAGCTGGGTTATTGTAATGGCATTGAAAACTACTCGCGCTTTTTTGACCGCCGCAAACCGGGCACACGCCCATTCTGTTTGCTGGATTATTTTCCGAAAGATTTTTTATTGGTGATAGATGAGAGTCACCAAACCATTCCGCAGGTGGCGGGCATGTACGGCGGCGACCGGAGCCGAAAAATGGTATTGGTAGATTATGGTTTTCGCCTGCCCAGTGCGATGGATAACCGGCCATTGAATTTTCATGAGTTTGAGAGCCTGATTGGCCAGACCATTTTTGTAAGCGCCACCCCCGGCGATTATGAACTGGAGAAAACAGGCGGTGTGGTGGTAGAACAGATAGTGCGCCCCACAGGCCTGCTTGACCCACCCATTGAAATACGCCCAAGCGTAAACCAGATAGATGATCTGCTGGATGAAATTGACAAAACAGTTAAACAAGACTATCGTGTATTGGTAACCACGTTAACCAAACGCATGGCCGAGGAGATGGATAAATACCTGGGGCGCATCAATATCAAATCCAAATACATTCACAGTGATGTGGACACGCTGGAACGTGTGGAAATATTGCGGCAACTGAGACTGGGTGAGATAGATGTATTGGTGGGCGTAAATTTATTGCGCGAAGGGTTAGACCTGCCCGAAGTGGCACTGGTGGCCATACTTGATGCAGACAAAGAAGGTTTTTTGCGTAATGAAAGATCGCTCACCCAAACAGCGGGCCGTGCCGCGCGTAATGTGGATGGCCGCGTAATTTTTTATGCTGATAAGATGACCGAAAGCATGCAGCGCACTATTGAAGAAACATCGCGCAGGCGGGAGAAACAGGTGGCGTATAATATAGAACATGGTATTACGCCCAGAACCATCATCAAATCAAGAGAACAGGTATTTGCACAGGGCTCGGTGCTGGATATTAAAGGATACGATCCATCCAATCCATACGCCCTGCAGCGCGATGAAGACCTTGTACAACACACCGTAGCCGCAGAAGAACAGGAAACATATAAAACCATTCCGCAAATAGAAAAAGCCATCGGCAAAACCAAAAAAGAAATGGAGAAAGCCGCCCGCGATCTTGATTTTATTGAAGCGGCCAGATTAAGGGATGAAATGTTTAGATTGCAGAAGGAGCTGGAGGTTATGAAATAACCCAACCCCCCGGCCCCCTGAAGGGGGAGTTGATAAACACGCTCCTGTTTAGCTCCTCCTTTAGGGGGCTGGGGGGTAAAGTGGTGAGGGTTTAGGTAAAAAGCTATCTTACCAAAAAACATCTGCCAATGAAACCAATAAAAATTGCAACCGCACAGTTTGAAAACAAGAGTGGCGACAAAGCGTATAATCTTTCTGTAATTGACAGCCTTTCGCAAAAAGCAGCCAGTGAAGGATCGAATGTAATTGCTTTTCATGAGTGTTCTATTACGGGATATACGCATGCACGCAGGTTTTCAAAGGAACAGATGCTTGAATTGGCAGAACTTATTCCAAACGGATCAAGTGTGCAGCAATTAATTGAGATAGCCACCAGGAATAGAATAACAATACTGGCGGGGTTGTTTGAAAAGGACAGCAATGACAATTTATTTAAAACCTATGTTTGTGTTGATAAGAATGGCCTTATGGCTAAATACCGCAAACTTCATCCGTTTATCAATCCTTTTTTAACCGCAGGAGACAGCTATTGTGTTTTTGATCTGTATGGCTGGAAATGTGGAATCCTTATCTGTTACGACAATAATATTATTGAAAACGTGAGAGCCACGGCATTACTTGGCGCCAATATTATTTTCATGCCACATGTAACCATGTGTACGCCTTCCACAAGACCGGGCGCAGGCTTTGTTGATCCCAGGCTTTGGGAAAACAGGGAAGCGGATCCTACGCCGCTTCGGCTGGAGTTTGATGGAATGAAAGGACGTGATTGGTTAATGAAATGGCTGCCCTCACGGGCCTATGATAATGGGGTGTATGTTGTTTTCTCAAACCCGATTGGCATGGATGATGATCAACTGAAGAATGGCTGTTCTATGATCATTGACCCCTTTGGCGATGTAGTAGCCGAATGCCGCAAACTTGGTGATGACCTTGTTTCGGCTACCTTAACAGAAGAGAAGCTTACACAATCTGGCGGTTATCGTTATACTAAAGCAAGACGTCCTGAACTTTACCGTGATATTATTGGGAAGTCGCACAGGTCTGAGCAAAAAGTTGCGTGGCTGGATGGGAAGTGAACAATTCCGTTATGGAGGCTGTTGAATAATTGAAAATGTCTATATAACCCAAAGCGTTATGTTTCGATTAATAGAACCTTCCTTTTTTTTCGGTCTGATTATCAATGATAAAAACAAGTTCTATAGTAGAAAATACTGCAAAGCAAGTATCATCATTTTTGTTGAAAAAGCAATCTTAAAGTTTGTACATTCAAATAAAATCAATCCAATGAAATATTTAGTAACCTGTTTTTTATTCAGCATCATTACCATCAGTTCTTTTGCACAAGACAAAGAATTGAAAAAAGCTGCGCCCGATAAAAACAAACCGGTAATAACGGTAGAGGCATCCTGTGGTCAATGCCAACTGGGCCTGCCGGGCAAAAGCTGCGATTTGGCGGTGCGCATTAATGGTAAGGCTTATTTTGTAGATGGTGTGCATATTGATTCTTTGGGCGATGCCCATGCCAACGATGGTTTTTGTAATGCGATAAGAAAAGCGAAGGTTCAGGGAGAGATAGTAGATAACCGTTTTAAGGCAAGCTATTTTCATTTGCTGCCTGAGGCGATGAAGAAAGCGAAAAAGGATTAGAAAGTGATTCTCTCTTATTGAAACAAATAGGCACTGGTCTGTTTTACTTTTAAAAACATTTAATAATGTGAATATTCTTTATCCCGAAGCAGTTTTTAAAACACATAGATACATAGGGAGAACAAAAAGAAACATAGCGTTCAAACTATACGCCCTTTTTCCTGACCTATGTAACTATGTGTTTAATAAAGCAGCATGATAAAAGATGTTTCAATAATAGAGAGACAGAAGAAAAGAAGTGTCTCTGAAATTCAGGACACACTTTTTTTCTTCGTTCATCTTTTAGTGAAACCAAAATCATAAACCATCACCCTCATGAAAGTTGCTGTATTGCTTTTTGAAGATTTTGAAACACTGGATGTATTTGGTCCGGTAGAAATATTGGGTATACTGAAAGAGGAATACCAGGTTGCGTTTTATTCGTTGGAGGGCGGGGTGATAAAAAACAGTCATGGTGTTTCTGTTGTTACAGAGAAGTTGGACGATATTAAAAACGGCACCGGCATTTTTTTGATCCCTGGTGGATATGGCACAAGGCCCGCCGTAAACAATGTTTTGCTGATAGACACCATCAGAGATATTTCTCTTGCCAGCCGATATGTGTTTACCGTTTGCACCGGCACATCCTTACTTGCCCGAACGGGGTTATTAGATGGCAAAAAAGCTACATCAAACAAGCGGGCGTTTGATTGGGTAATAACACAGGGACCTCATGTTAACTGGGTTAAAAAAGCACGATGGGTAGTGGATGGTAAATACTACACATCTTCCGGCGTAAGTGCGGGAATGGATATGGTGCTGGGATTTTTGCAGGATATACACGGAACAGCTTTTGCGCAGGATGTTGCCTCAAGGATTGAGTATAACTGGAACGATAATAAAGACGAAGACCCTTTCTGTAACCAATAAAATGAACAAGGCAAAAAACAATAAAACTATTGTATTTCTTTTGCTGCTACTCCTTTGCCCTTTTCACAATCTTATTGCTCAAACAAAAAATTTTACGGTATTCGGCTACTATGCAGGCAGGCCGAATATGATAGATAGTTTTCCGGTAGAAAAATTAACCCATCTCTGTTTCAGTTTTACGCATTTAAAAGGCAGCAGTATTTCTCTCAGCAACAGAAGAGATAGTGCATCGCTGATGAATTGTGTGGCCTTAAAAAAACGTAATCCCCAATTGAAAGTAATTGTATCAATGGGCGGGTGGACGGGCTGCTATTCATGCTCCGAAGTTTTTTCGGCAGACAGTTCAAGAAAAATATTTGCCGGCTCAGTAAAAAAGATGCTGAACGATTTTAATGCTGATGGGCTTGATCTTGATTGGGAATACCCTGCTATTAAAGGCCCGCCCAATCACCCGTATTCTGTAAATGATAAAGATAATTTTACGGCATTGATCAAAACGTTGCGTGATACCCTGGGCTGGCAGAAAGAACTGAGTTTTGCGGCGGGCGGGTTTACAAAATATATTAACGAATCGGTTGACTGGGAAAAAGTAACGCCACTTGTTGATCGCATCAATATCATGAGCTATGATCTGATCACGGGATATGATACTGTTACCGGGCACCATACCGGTCTGTATTCAACACCCAACCAAAAAGAATCCTGCGACCATGCAGTGAAGATGCTGAAAGCAAAAGGTGTTCCCGCAAATAAATTACTGATCGGCGCAGCTTTTTATGCAAGGGTATGGGATAATGTGGCCGCAGATAAAGATGGATTATATGGGAAGGGAAAATTTTTACGCGGTGTTTCTTACAAAGGATTCACCCCCTTGTTTTCTGCCGACAGCGGCTTTGTATATCGCTGGGATAAAAAAGCAGCAGCGCCTTATTTGTATAATGAAAGAAAAAAATGGTTCGTCACTTTTGATGACAGCGTTTCAATTGTTTTAAAAACCAGGTACGCCATAAAAAAAGGATTGAACGGCATTATGTTCTGGCAACTGGCCGATGATCGTTTTACCAATGGTTTGTTAGATGTTGTTGATGAAACCCGGAGGAAGTATAAGAGGTAATTGGTATGCTATTAAACACATAGTTACATAGGTTAGGAAAGAGGGCAGATAGTTTAAAAACTATGTTTCTTTTTGTTTTCCCTATGGCTCTATGTGTTTAAAAAAATTTGAAATAAAGAATAATCACATCAATACATATTAGTTTGAGTAAGAGAAACGAAGAAAAAGAGGGGCCTCCAAATTTCGGAGACGCTCTTTTCCTTCTGTCTTTCTTTTATTGAAACTTTATTTTTTAGCAGTTGCCATTTTCACTTTTACCGCATTCCATTTTGTAAGCAGCTCTGTAAGTTGATCATTGATTTGCTTAACACTACTGATGGTTTGTGTAGTAGGCGGCATATCGGTATCGTGTAAAATATTGAAGAGTCCGGCAAAGGAACCTTCTATACTTCCCAATGTTGGCGCTTGTTGTACAGGCGCTCCGCCTCTTCTGCCTCTCGACACACTTTCAAAAGCAGCCACCTGCTGATCAAGTTCGGCAAATGTGTTAATGGCAGCTTTATTTGCGGCCATCAGATCTTTTAATTGTTCCCTTGCAGCAGCAACTTCTTCCATCACCTCTTTCGCTTTTTTGCGGCCCTCATAACAGGTTACAGAAAGTGTGTGTTGTTTTTGCAGATCAATTAAACCTGTTTTTACTCTTGGATCCATTTTAACGGTAAGCGGCTGCGTATACGTTTTTCCATTCACGGTTAGTTTTACGGTATACGTTCCGGGTAACGCCCATGGAGAGCTTGCATTGGGCGCGGTGTTTTCATAAATAGCGGTCATCGGAAATGAAACAGGCTCGTTTAATGGGTTGTAATGCAGGTCCCACAGAAAACGATGAGAGCCTGCTTCTGAAGAAAGCATCTGCTGCGGACGTATCCAATACAAAGGTATATTTACCGCAGGAATTTCATAAGGCTTATCATTGCTGCTGTATTTGCGGATAGATTTTCCGGCAGCGTCTGTTATTTCCAGCACCAGCTCACCTGCCACCTTCTCCGATAAATAATAATTGATGATAGCGCCATCGGGCGGGTTTTGTCCGCCGGGTTCTTCTTGTGGCATTGGTGTATCGGTATTCATATTCCAGCGGATACGCAATGCCTGCTGCGGTTTATATAAGATGGTTTTCTCTGCAGCAAGCGCAGCACTGAGCTGACGCAGCGGCGTAATATCATCCATGATCCAGAAGCTGCGGCCATGGGTTCCCAATACCAGGTCATCATCTTTAATTACTAAGTCGCGGATAGAGGTAGCGGGCATGTTCAGACGCAATGATTGCCAGTGTTCACCATCATCAAACGATACGTACACCGCATTTTCAGAACCGGCAAATAACAGGCCTTTGCGTTTGGGATCTTCACGAACAACATTAATGGGTTCGTTGGAAGGTAAACCGTTTGTGATGAGCTTCCATGTTTTGCCGCCATCAGTTGTTTTATATGCATAAGGATGCATATCATCGCAACGGATGCGGTTAACGGCAGCGTACACGGTGTTTGCATCAAAATGACCGGCATCCATCAACGAGATCTTACTCCAGGAAGTAATTTCCGGTGGCGTTACATTTTTCCATGTTTTACCGCCATCGCGTGTTACCTGTATATAACCATCATCGGTTCCGGCCCAGATGGTGTTGATGTCTTTGTAAGAAGGCGCAATGGTGTACACCACACCGCGCCTCGGCATTTTCTTTAATTCTTCTGTTGTATAAATGCCCACACTGGCGGGAATGTCCCAGCTTTCACGGGTAAGGTCGGGACTGATTATTTCCCAGCTATTACCACCATTCTTTGTTTTAAAAATTACATTGCCTGCATAGTACAACGTTTTGGGGTCGATAGGAGAAAACAAAACAGGCGCTGTTCTCAGAAAACGATATTTGCCGCTTCGTACCGCTTCGGGAGCAATGTTCTGCACCTGCCCTGTTCTTTTATCGTATTTGGTGATCTTTCCGCCGTAAATAATATTCGGGTCAAGCGGATCGGGCGCTACATAACCATACTCCTCAACGCCTACGGGATGCCATTCGCGCAAGCCTATCTGTCCGTCATTACCTCTTGACGAAATACTCACCGAGCCGCTCTCCTGTTGTCCGCCATATACATTATACGGAAAAGCATTATCGGTATTTACGTGATAAAACTGTGCGGTGGGTTGATTATACCATGATGAAAATGTTTCACCGCCATTCACGGTAATGATCGCACCCTGGTCGATAGCAAGTAACATGATTTTTGGATCGTTGGGGTTGATCCAGATGCGGTGGTAATCATCGCCGCCGGGTGCGCCACGGAAAGCGGCCCATGTTTTACCACCATCAACAGATTTCCATGTTACCACGTTGGCGCTGTAAACAATGTCTGCGTTTTTGGGATCTGTTTTTATTTCAGCAAAATCACTCCCTCTTCCCCAGAATCTTCCATCGCTGTTAATATTGGTCCAGCTTTCGCCTGCATCATCACTTCTGTAAATACCGCCATATTTGCCTGCATCAACGGTGGCGTATAAACGGTTACTGTTGGTTGGTGCAATGCAGAAACCAATCCTTCCCAGTCCCTGCTCCGGCGCAGGAAGGCCGGTGGTTAATTTTTTCCAGGTATTACCGCCGTCGGTTGATTTGTACATACCGCTTTCAGATCCGTTCCATGCGCCGTTCTCCCACGGCCCCTGCCTGCCGGCCCAGAGATCGGCATATAATATGTTGGAGTTATTGGGATCGAAACTAACCTGTATGGCGCCGGTGTTCTCATCTTTATACAACACCCGCTCCCATGTTGTGCCGCCATCCAGACTTCTGTACACGCCGCGCTCTGTATTGGGGCCGTATGGGTGACCAAGCACTGCCACAAAAACGCGGTTCTCATTTTTTGGGTCGATGATGATATCGCCAATTTGCTGACCATCTTTCAGTCCTGTGTTTTTCCATGTTTTACCCGCATCGGTTGATTTGTAAATGCCATCGCCCACAGAAAGATCGGGGCGTTGAATGCCTTCTCCGGAACCAACATAGACAATATTGGGGTTAGATTCAGAAACAGCAATATCGCCCACAGAGCCGGTTGGCATCTGATCGAAGATGGGTTTCCAAACACGGCCATAATCATTGGTCTTCCATACACCGCCATTGTTTACACCAATATAAAATACGTTGGGTTGTGATGGAACACCTACGGCACCAACAGTACGGCCACCACGGTGTGGGCCTATCATGCGCCATTCCATGCTGTTGAATAAAGAGGCTGAAAAAGGTTGTGCCGAAGCGATTGCCATACCTGCACAGCAGAGCAGGCTTAGAATTGATTTTTTCATGTATAGTTAGTTATGAGAACTATTAAATTACATGAATTATCAATGCAGGGATAGAAAAATGTTGCCACAGATGGCACAGATTAACACAGAAAGACTCTGTGAAAATCTGTGTCATCTGTGGCAAAAAACACCAAATATTGTTGGAAGGTTATTTTTTTATCACGAGATAAGTTCCGCCAATTAACATGGCTACACCCAATATTTTTACCCAGCTAATAGAAGCCTGTGCAAAACCCAACGATCCGAAGTGATCATAAATAAGCGCTACCAAAAGCTGGAAAGCAATTACCAATGCAAATACATTGGCCGAACCGATACGCGGCACACAGAAAATAATGACCACCACAAAAAAAGCGCCCAGCAATCCACCGGAATATTTATATAATTCAATACCGCGCAACTGCTCAAAAGAAGGAACGGTTTGTTTGGTTGTTATGATGATGAGACCAAGAAACACAGTGCCAACTAAAAAAGAAATAAAAGCGGCCACCCATGGGTTTTGAACGGCCATACGCAACTGACTGTTTACACCAGCCTGTGTGGTAAGGGTAAGCCCTGCAAGAGCGGGCAGTAGATAAAAGAGGTATTTCATAGCTTAAAGATAAAAACCGCGCCTTTGCGCCTTTGCGTGGGTATATGCTCGCAAAGGCGCAAAGGCGCGGTTGGTAAATGATTTATAATTTTTCGTAAAGCGCTCTTAGTTTTTCGCGGGTCATGATCTTTTCCCAGTCTTTACCCAGTGCATTTTCCCAAAGCGGTTTCATGCCTATGGACACATTGATCATGGTATCAAACTCCTCATCAGTTAACCCTTTACAGATACCGGTGGGTATATCGATCTTGTTTTTTTCAACCATGTATTTAAACTCTTTTACACCTGCGGGATAATATTCTTCAAGGTGGTTCATCACAATGCAATTACCAATGCCGTGTTTGGTACCCAGCAGGTAACTTAATCCATAACTTACAGCGTGCGCCACACCCACCTGCGAGTAAGCGATGCTCATACCGCCGGCATAAGAAGCCATCATTAACTGGTCGTCAGATTCATCATCCCAATGATCTTTTTCTACAAATACTTTCTGGCAAAGTTGTAAGGCTTTCTCTCCATAACTCTTACTAAACTCGTTCAGGTAAGTTCCTTCCAGGCTTTCTATGCAGTGGATATAACAATCCATGCCGGTATAGAAACGCTGGTTTTCGGGAGCGCCTTTGGTAAGTTCGGGATCGAGTACGATCTGGTCGAAGGGCGTAAAATCACTGTTCATACCAAGTTTCCTGGTTGGGCCGGTGAGTACGGTGGTGCGGCTTACTTCGGCACCGGTACCACTAAGAGTTGGAATACCTGCTTTGTAAACACCGGGGTGTTTTACAAGATCCCAGCCCTGGTAATCTGCAGAAGATCCGGGGTTGGTCATCATGAGCGAAACGGCTTTGGCAAGGTCCATGGCAGAGCCACCACCAATACCAATTACGCCGCTTATGGTACCAAATTCATCTTTTAACTGTTGCGCCAGTTTATCTACCTGGGTGGTTTTGGGCTCAAAAGAAGTATCTACAAAAACAACCTTGTCTTTACCTCTCAAAGGGATCCGGTTAACCAAAGGTTTTCCATCAAAGAAATGATCCACTAAAAAGATCATTGGTGCATGGGCCTTTCTTTGAGGGGCTAAAATTTCGTCTAACTGGTTAAAACTTCCGCGGCCATAGACCACATAGCTAACCATTTTAAAATTGCGGAAACTCATACTTGTTTTTTTGCAGACAGCATCCCTGAATCACAGATCGGGAGCTATCCTGTTAGTAGGTAATCGTTGCGTAAAACTTTTGCAAACCTACTTAGAAAGAACTAAATTCAAATAAGTTCCGGTTTGAGCTATTTTCGCTGCTAATAAACAAAAAATGTATTGTAGTGGCGGCACTTTTACATTAAAGTTTTTTCTAACTTTATTAACAGCAGATGCCGATATTTACCCCACCCCCAACCCAATGCCTGTAGCATCAAACGTATATGCCCCCTTTATTTCAACCGGTTATTATTTGCTTGATAATGCCATAACGCGTAATATTTCAAAATACCTGAGCCCCTATTACCTGCTGATAGCAGCAGAGGCTATGGTAGTGGTTATTGCATTGGTGGTTTCGGCCATTTACCTGTATTTGTTTTTTAAGAAGCGGACATATTTTTATACCCGCCGTATCAGGAAACACCTTGAGCCGCTTATTTCTCATATCATCATGGAAGAGTCCATGGAAACAATGGTTATCCCTGCTAAGTTTTATAAGATCATCAATAACCCCGTTGCCAGGCAATATGCCATTGATGAATTGATCCAGTGTAAGAAAAATTTTTCGGGAGAAGTAGCCAAAAATGTAGTTGCCCTTTATCTTAAACTGGGCCTGAAAAAATTTTCGCTTCAAAAATTAGCCAACAAACGTAAATGGCATATTAAAGCAAAAGGTATTCAGGAACTATACCAGATGGATCAGCAGGATGCATTGAAAACGATCTATTATAACACCAATAGCAGAAACAGGTATGTGCGTATGGAAGCGCAAACGGGTGTTATCCATCTTACGGGTTTTCCCGGACTCCGGTTTCTGGATGTTGCTTCTTATCCTATAACGGAATGGCAGCAGTTAAAACTGCTGGAACAGCTCAGGTTATATCCTGATAAAGAAGACTTTTCAAAAAAACTTCCCAAATGGCTCAAATCAACAAACGATACGGTTGTTGTATTTGCATTAAAGCTGGCAGACGATTACCAGCAATACGCTGTACATAAAGAGGTGGTAGATTGTTTAGCACACCCGGGTGTTTCGGTTCGCAGCCAGGCTATTAAAACTATAGTCAGGCTGGAGAACGAAGAAACACCTGCCATTTTAGTGGATCATTTTGATCAGGCAACGCTTAATAACCAGTTTTTCATTTTAGACGCGTTGCGTGACCTGGCTACGGCAAAAGAGGCGCCTTTTTTTGTAAAGCTGCTGGATCATGAAAATGATACCATTAAACTGAAAGCCGCTCTTGTAATGGCAAACTGCTGCGACACCGGTTTAGAAATACTGGAACAAAAAGGAATAGAACAGCCGGAACCATATTACAGAATTTACAGGCATGTTAAAACCGTAAAATGAACTGGATCTCTTTTGCAGATATATTATTTGATATCCTCACCTACGGGATCCTTACGTACAGCGTGTTGCTGCTCCTTTCCTATATGCTGATTGGTTTGTTTTCTATTGGTGAAACAAAACAATACATGTTGAAGAACAGGTTTACAGACTACCGTGTGCTGGCCGCATCTGTACATGCTGCATCAATCAGTGTCCTTGCCCCGGCATATAATGAGGGTAAAACAATTGTAGAGAATGTTCGCTCTCTATTATCCATTTACTATTCCAATCTTGAAGTAATTATCATCAACGATGGAAGCAAAGACGATACCCTTGAAAAACTGATTGCCGCCTACGACCTGGAAAAAATAGAATATTTTGTAAACGAACAGCTCGCTACCAAAGAGATCAGGGGCATTTATAAAAGCAGGAATAATATTTACCATAAACTGCTGGTGGTAGATAAGGTTAACGGCGGAAAAGCAGATGCGTTGAATGTGGGCATCAATGTATCATCCAACGACTACCTGGTTTGTATTGATGTTGACTGTGTGTTGGAGCAGGATGCTTTGTTGAAAATGGCGAAACCGTTTTTAGAGCAAACAAACAGAAGGGTAATTGCTTCCGGCGGGGTTATCCGTATTGCCAACTCCTGTGTGATAGAAGACGGGCGACTGATTAAAGTAAGACTGGCAGAAGACTACCTGCCACGCATCCAGATACTGGAATATATACGTGCCTTTATTTTGGGAAGGATGGCATGGAGCCGCTTAAACGGATTGATGCTGATATCGGGCGCTTTTGGAGCTTTTGATAAAGAGATAGCCATTAAAGCAGGTGGCTATAACCATAATACCGTTGGAGAAGATATGGAGCTGGTGGTAAGAATGCGGCGGTACATGGAAGAGAAAGGAGAGAAATATATTGTAACCTATATTCCCGACCCGTTGTGCTGGACAGAAGCGCCGGTAACCTATACCATATTGGGAAGACAAAGAAACCGCTGGATACGCGGAACATTTGAAACACTGAAGTTTCATAAGATCATGTTCTTTAATCCCAGATACCATTTACTCGGGATGTTGAGTTATCCTTATTGGTTCTTTTTTGAAATGTGTGCACCGGTAGTTGAGTTTTTTGGATTTGTATGTTTTTTCATTTTTGCCTGGACAGGCTTTCTGGACTGGGATTTCTTTTTTGCGTTCTTTATTTTCATTATTTGTTTTGGCTATCTCTATTCTTCGTTTGCCATATTGATGGAGGTATTAACCTTTAATCAGTACAAACGGCGCATTGATATTCTGCGACTGTTACTTACGGGTTTAACAGAACCATTCTACTATCACCCTTTTGTTGTATGGAGCGCGATCAAAGGTTATCTTGATCTGATCAAAAAGAAAAAAGGCTGGGGCGAAATGACAAGGCAGGGCTTTGCTAAAAAAACAGCAGCGCCCGTATCTATCCCCACACCCGTTGCAACACCAGTTACGGCTGCCGGCACTGCCGCAGTTGTAACAGCAGCACCACCACCAGCTGCAACAGAGCAAGACAAAGTGGAAGAGTCAACCTGGATAGTTGAAAGAAAGATTGTGCCCGCCATTAACAGCACCGCTTCGTTCATCGCAAAATCGCTGATGTATTATATCAGTCATGCAGTTATTTTTTTATTACTGCTTTTTGGTACAAGGGCTTTTGAGCTGGTATACGATTTTGTGCAGCACGGAATGCCAAAGCTGCCCGGAATGGTTATTGCCACCGGCCTGGCAAAAGATCTGATTTACTTTTTACAGATAAGCACATGGGGCTATCTTTTATTTGCTTTGTGTTACCTGCTCAGCAAAAAACTGGCCCATGTTGTTTTTATTGTACTGGCTGTTTTGTTGCTGTTTGTTCAGGTATCACTGTCACAATATTTTGTAAGTACGCTTGTTCCGCTGGGTTCTGACCTTTGGGGATACTCGATAGCCGATATTAAACAAACAGTTGGCGCCGCAGGCGGTATCAGGGTTTCAATGATTATTATTTTTGTTGCATTGCTGGGGCTTGTAATATCAGCGTTGGTTATCCTTCCTAAACGAACAAGGGTAAGCGGCTGGATCGGTTTTATTTTTGTAGCAGCGTTCATACTGGTAAGCACTACAAAAATACCTGAACTGATCAACGATTGGCAACCCGGGCAGGAATTCAGCAACAACCTTTCGCTGAATAAATCATCGTATTTTTTAAATGCTTCGTACAGGCATTTTTTTCCTGTTAAAGAGGAAGATGATATTTATTCCAACAACTATTCAGGCGATTATGCCACAAGTGCAGACGATGCAAAGCTTTTTACTTATAAATATGTTGATGAAAAGAATTACCCTTTTCTGCACCTTACAGACAGCACCAACGATGTTTTATCGCCATTCTTTTCCAATACCGCCAATAAACGATTACCCAATATTGTAATTGTGATGGTGGAAGGATTGGGAAGGGCGTTCTCTAATAAGGGGGCTTATCTGGGCAATTTTACGCCGTTTATAGATTCGCTTGCAGACAGGAGCCTTTACTGGGAAAACTTTCTGAGCGAAAGCGGCCGCACTTTTGGCGTGCTGCCATCGCTGCTGGGGTCTTTGCCTTTTGCAAAAAATGGTTTTAACGAAATGGGCGAGACCATGCCCCAACACCTTTCTTTATTTAATATTTTACAGAACAACGGATACCATACGTCTTTCTATTACGGAGGCAATTCGCGTTTCGATAATATGGATCTGTTCTTTAATCATACCGGTATTAACGAGATCAACGACGAGAAAACTTTTCCTCCGGGATATCCCAAAATGCCTGCACAAAACGGATTTACCTGGGGATATGGCGATAAAGAATTATTCAGGCATTTCTTTGAAACCAAAAATAATCCGCAACAACCTTACCTGAGTTTTGTTCTCACTGTTTCTACCCATAATCCTTTTTTATTTAACGAACAGAACGAGTACTACCGCAAACTGGAAACGCGTATGACAGAACTTGGTTTTTCGGAAGCGGTCAAAACGCAAAACAGACGGTATAAAGACCAGTTTGCAAGTATTTTGTATGTGGACGATGCGGTGAAAACATTTATGGAAGAATATAAAAAAAGGCCTGATTTTGCTAATACGGTTTTCATCATCACCGGCGATCACCGCATGCCGGAGATACCGATGAGCAGCAAGTTAGACAGGTATCATGTGCCATTCCTGATCTATTCTCCGCTTCTTAATCGCACAGCAAAATTCTCATCTATCTCAACACATTTTGATGTAACACCAAGTTTGCTGGCATGGCTGAAGAAAAGTTATGGATTACGTTCGCCCGACACAGCAGGCTGGATGGGTAGCGGAATTGATACAACAAGAAAATTCCGGAATATACACGCTTATCCGATTATGCAGACAAAAACCGACCTGATAGATTTTGTGATGGGCGAGTACATGCTTAACGGTGATGACCTTTACCGTATAGACAACAACATGGATCTTTCTCCGGCTAAAAACGAAGGCAAGACGTACGAACTTAAATCGGCCTTTAACCGGTTTAAAGCTAAAAATGAAAAATTTATAGCAACCAATAAAATTGTGCCCGACAGCCTGCTGCTGAAATTCACGCAACGTTAAGAGGGCTTGATTGTTCTGTAATAATCTTTAAGAATGGTGGTTACCAATGGCTGGTAAATGATCCAGAAAAATGCCCGCCTTTCCAGCGGCTCACGCGAGTTATACATAAACCATCTTAAAAAAGGCGTTCCTTTAAAATAAGAGGAGGTAAATGAGATGGGGTTATCTGCAAGGTCTGCAGAGAAATAAAAGAAACGGTAATCTCTGCCGGTATGTGCCGTAACAGCAGGAAAAGAAGCAGGCAACCCATGCTGATCCAATACTTTTTTCCCGACATCGTTTACATCCAGAGAAAAAGTAGAGATCACGTGGTTATAAGAAGTGTCTGGCCGTATAATATCAAACCAAAAAGCATACGTTGTTTTTTCCGGTAATCCATAATGCTGTTGTCCTTCTTTAGAAGAGTACATGTATGGGAGATCGTGTTGTAAATGTGTTTCGTTTTCCAGGATCACGATTTCATCAGATGAATGCACAAGAGCAACACCACTTTTGGTAAATGGCCAGGCACCATTGTGCTGGGCCTTATAATTTTTTACCAGCCAGCCTGGAATCTCTGTGTTTTTAGTGGTATCAAAAGAATCAAAATAACGGCCTATCCATCCTGTCCATTTGATACCAAAAGTGTTTTCAAACCTGTAACGTATTTCGGGTGGAGTAGGTGATGCCAGGCAGTTAAATTCGGTGATGATGAGTTTATGTTTAAGGCGCATCTGGTTTAACAGGTAAAAATCCTGGTTACTCATTCCCCCATAAAGAATACCCGATCTTTCACTTACATCGCCTTTCCCGTACCACTCGTTTCTATAAACACCATAAGCATCGGTTATATAAGCGGCATCTGCATCGCTGCTTAATTGGTCAAGCTTTGCCATAGTGAAACGCTCCAACCCTTTTAACTGAAACTTCTTATCATCGAGCGGAAAAAAACCATAATAGTCTCTTTCTCTGTTGTATAACGCCGTATTTGTTTTGGTATATTTTTCCTGGTTTAATACCCAGTAAAGTGAAATATGCTCCTGCCCTTTGTTGCTTAAAACTGTTTTATCAACAATAGCAACAACCAGTTTTTTCTTACCGGCACTGAGCCAGATAATAAACATCCATATCGGCAATAGTAGTACGAACAGGATAAGGGCCCGTAATACAGTGCCAATACTTGTTGGTTTTAAAAACGATATAGCCATCCGATGCTGATTTGATATTGATTACCCTTGGTTTGCGGAAGGTATTCCTGGTTAAACCAACTGCCGTCAACACTAAGTACACAGAATTTCGAAACCTTCTTTTTAAAAGTTAGCCCGGCTTTATAAGAGATCAGTTTAACTGTGTTATCAAGTTGTATTGCATTTTGCCGGTCGTCGGGAGAAATACCATAACCAAGTGTGGCGCCAATCATATCATCAGCACTGCCATAATAATAACGGGCGTTAATACTATAAGATGCAGAGAAAGTTTTGGCAAAATTGCTTGGGGTAAGATAGGTTCTGCCACTAAACAACCAGCTTTTATAATATTTGCCTATATAAGCGGTATAGATAATGGTAGGATCGCCGGAGAATTTTAGATAACGGATACCCAGTTCCCCCTCAAAACTTTTTGGCAAATTGGCGTAGAGCGAAAAACCTGCACGCAGTTTCGGAAACACACCCACATTATCAGAATAACCGGCACTTACATAGCTATAAAATGTTTTTGAAATATGCGGGTAGGCTTCCACCTCGTATTGTACACCGTTTTCTTTAAAACGGTTGGCATAGTTAACCCTGCCGGTTATTGAGCCAATGCCTGTTGTTCTTGTATAATCAAAACTGGCTAAGTGCCAGGGATCGCTGAATTGTTTATCAAATTTTACATAGTCGTAACTGAACCCGATCTTGTTTTTGTGGGAAGATTCTTTGATGCGATTTGCCCAGGCAAGCGCTTCGCTGCTATTCCTGTCTAATGCAAGCGCCTTATCTATTGCTGTCTGTGCTTCTGCAAATCGCTTTAAGGCATCTAAAGCTTTTGCTTTTCGCACCAAAAGGTTCGCTGATGCCGGATGATATTGCAAAGCCGTATCAGTAATTTCTAAAGACCTTTTATTATCATCGTTCCAGTATTCAAGATCGGCCAATGCAGAGGAAGCATCTTCATACCCGGGATTTGTTTTTAATACGGAAGAGAAATAATAACGCGCACTGTCGTATTGTTTGGTCCAGGTGTGTATCCGTCCCAGAAATACTTTGATATCGGCATAATCCGGACTTATCTGCAGGGCTTTGTGCAGGCGGTATTTTGCAAGTGCATAGTTTTTCTCATCAAAAGCAGCTTTTCTTGCCAGTACCAACAGGCCATCGGAAGAGAGGCTATCGTGATTGGTGATGTCTGCCTGTTTTGATACGATGATCACACTATCAGCCTTAGGGGTATCTTTTTCTTCCCGGATCGTTTTAGCTAAACGGTTGGCATCAGCATGTTTACTGTTGATGAGCAAAAGTTTTTGCAGAACCCATTCAGCTTCAGCCAGGTGTTTTTGTGCGTAGAGGATCTTTGCTTCGCGGAACATTAACGCTTCTGAACCCGGATTGTTTTTGAGCCCTGATTGACAGATAGCGAGAGCGCTGTCATAATGATCACTGAAATATTCAAGATCGGAATAAGCAATAACAGCATCTTCATAATCGGGCCTTGATGCCAATACCTGGCGGAAACAAATGCGGCCGCTGTCGTAATTTTTTGTCCAGGTATATATCCTTCCAAGGAAAATTTTTATGTCGGCATAGTCCGGACTTATTTTCAGCGCCCTATACAGGTAAGCTTTTGCTTTTGCATAATCATTTTTATCAAACGCAGCTTTCCGTGCTTCCTGGAAAAGACCATCAGCGCTGGTGGTGTCCTGCCCATATATTGCTGCATTGATAAGTAATGAACTGATCACTAAGAAAAAAAACCGGTTTATTTTCTTCTTATTGATCATGCGGTAATCTGTTTATGTTTAGGAATGGTTTGTTACCTGCTATATTGCAATTACAAAATAACAGGTGTTTATACACGACGACTCATCAGGCGTTTTACACGAATAGCCAATTCGTTCAGGCTAAAGGGTTTGGTTATATAATCGTCTGCTCCCAGTTCAAAAGCTTCCATCACCACTTTCTCCTGCTCCATGGCAGAAAGGATGATGATAGGAATTTTCCGGTTCATTTTCTGCCTTATAAAATTGATGATCTCCAGTCCGGAGGCATATGGCATCATAATATCTGTAACAATCATATCAGGAGCGTCTTTTTCAATCCGCTCAATTGCTTCACGGCCATCCGCGGTAGCAATCACTTCATAACCTTCTTTCTTAAGCTTCAGCTCAATGGTTTTAAGTAACATGGGTTCATCTTCAGCAACCAAAATCTTCATAAGGGGGTATTGAAAATATTTATTACAAAATTAATTTATTTCAGGCGCTTCAGCTAAGCTCTTTTTTGATCCTGTTGAGCTCTTTGCGAAGCGCCTGATCCAGTTCTGCAAACAAAGCTACCGCCTCCTGCACCAATCCCGGTATTGTTTCAATATTTGTTAACGTCTTCGCATTAGATTCAATGTTGGCCAACAACCCGGCCAGGCGTGTTGACTGTAGCATAGCTGCAGCACCTTTTATTTTGTGTGCTTTTTTATACAAAGCCTCCCAATCTTTTTTATCAGCCAATGGTTGCAACTCTTTAATATCGGCTGGGGCGTTTTCTATAAAAAAGCTAAGCACTTCTGTCAAATACTGGTTATCGTCTAATTCTTTTAATAAAGAAAGATCATATAATGGTTCTTCTTCCTTAACAGGTTCTTTTTCCTGTACTCCCACCTGTTCCTGTATTTTGTTATCTGGCTGTTTATCCGCAGTAAATAATAAACGCAGCATTCTTGTATACAGGTCATTAAAATCAAAAGGCTTGATCATAAAATCATTCATACCCACCTGCATACTTCTTTCCTGATCTTCTTTTAATGCAGTAGCGGTCATGGCAATGATCGGTGTTGGCAGCTTCAATTGCTGCCGCAGGTATATCGTTGTTTCATATCCATCCATCACCGGCATCTGCAGGTCCATGATGATCAGGTCGTAGGAAGGATTTTTTTCACAAAGTGCAATGGCTTCTTTACCGTTGGAAGCGAGGTCAACAGTAACATTCACTTTTTTTAATACAAAGTCGATGAGCCGCTGGTTTACCTGGTTGTCTTCCACTACCAGTATCCTCTTTCCGGCCAGTTTTGCCGAATAATCGTTTTGAGTAGTTACCGTATCTTGGTTATGGGTTAGCCCGAAAGGAATATGGAAAGTAAATACAGAACCCTCGCCCGGCCTGCTGTTTACCGTGATCGATCCGCCCTGCAGATCAATAAGACCCTTGCTGATGGTTAATCCTAACCCTGCACCGCCATATCCGCGGGAGATATTCTTACCTGCCTGGGCAAAACTTTCAAAAATAGTATCCAGTTTATCTTTTGGTATGCCAATGCCCGTATCTGTTAAGGTGAACTGAAAATTAGAGTGTTGTTCTTTGTGTTCCTGAATATCTACGTGCAGTTCTACATAGCCCTTATCTGTAAACTTGATCGCATTATCAACCAGGTTGGTGAGTATTTGTTTTAACCTGAAAGCATCGCCTTTTACAAAACGGGGAACACCATCCGCTATCGTAAGCCGGAATTCAAGACCCTTATTGGCTAATGGGTGTTCAAAGTATTTTTTTACTTCTTCCAGGATCTCTGTGATATCAAAAGCAAAGCTATCAAGGGTAAGTTTTCCTGTTTTCAGGTTAGAGAAATCGAGTACGTTGTTTACAATTACTACCAGGTTGTTCAGTGAACGGCTGATGATATTGGTGAATCTTTTCTGTTCTTCGGTAAGATCTGTTTCGAGCAACAGCTTGGTCATGCCCTGTATCCCGTTCATAGGGGTACGTATTTCATGGCTCATGTTTGCAAGGAACTGTTCCTGTATCTGTTGTGCCGATTCTGCTTTTTGCAGGGCTTCAATATTTTGTCTCCGCATTTCTGCATTCTCCGTTACATCTGTTGCAATACCGCTTACACCAAGCAATGTTTTATCGGGCGTTAACAACGGGAACTTCAGCAGCAGCAGGTTTTTTCTTCCCTGTGGGGTATCTATTAATTCTTCAATCTCTATTGGCTGGAGCGAACCGATGACTTCCTCATCTGTTTTCTTAAAATGATCAGCCAATGCTTTCGGGTTAAAATCACTATCGGTTTTACCAATCACCATCTCATCTGTAAGCCCGAAGAAAGTTTTGAATTTTTTATTTGCCATTACATACCGGCCATGCAGATCTTTTATATAGATCAATGCAGTTGAATTATCGAGTATGGCATTTAGGCGGTATTCGTTTTCTTTACGGCGGGCTTCAGACTGGTTCAGCTCCTGTTCCACCAGTTTCTTTTCGGTAATGTCTTTTACCATGCATTGAAAACCGGTTACCCTTCTGTCTTCTAATAATAATTGTGCAGACTGTTCAACCCATTTATGCAGGCCCGGTTTTGTACAGATCAGGAACTCCAGGTTAGTGGCGGGTATCTTCTGTTTAAACTGATTTACATAAAAATTAATTACCGCCTCTTTTTTTGAGGAATCAATTATTGTTGAAAAATGTTTGCCAAGCAATTCTTCCACAGAATAACCTGTTAAATCAACCACACGGTTATTGGCAAAAGTGATAAAACCATTTTCATCAGCCGTGAACATTACAACCCCGGCATTCTCGATAAGGCTTTTGTATTTTGATTCACTCAGCGCGGCTTCTTCTTCTGCTTTTTTACGCAGGTAAATATCTTTGTTTAACTGAACAAGTATGGCAATCACCAGTAAAAAAGCAAAGATGGCGCCGCCCAATGTTGTATATACACTTGTTTTATGACTCGATTCATTTTGCAGGATGCGGGTTGTTAACAGCCCTTTTTCAATCTCGCGCATGGAACCCAGCAGTGTTTTGATAGAGCGGGTAATCTGTATCCCCTTTCCCTCAGGACCGATCCTGTTGTTCAATACTTCGGTGCTTAAAACACCCGACAAAAACTCTTTCTGAAAATATTCTTTTTCAGTACAGAGCTGTTGCAGCTTACGGATATTGTACTGCTGAAGTCCGTTGTCTTCTGTAAGCTTCCGCAGCCCGGCGATAGATTCATTAATGTATGAATGGAGCTCGAGTACCTGTAACTTCCAGCCCGTATCTTTTGTAGTGAGGTAACCGCGTGTGGCAGATTCTGTTTCAGAAAGTAATACCCAAACAGTATCAATTTTTTTGATGGTTTGGTTGGTAAGATCTACCCACTGACGGGTATGTTCCTGTTTAGCCTTTTGTTCAAACAACACAGCCAGAAATAATACAAGGGCCACCAAAGCGAATGCGAAAATCCAGTGGATTTTCCGGTCCATAATGTGTAAACGGGGATTAATCTTCTTCATAACAATTGTCGGGCACGGTGGAAACGTATAAAAGATAAGCAATATTGTTATACATCAGCGCAAGAACGGGAAGACACCGTTACAAATATACTTCTCTAAAAACCAAATTGCGCCTTTGCGGCTTTGCGAGAAAAAAACTCACGAAGGCGCAAGGGCGCAGGTAAATAGATTATCAAAAATCAGATACTCAGTTTTTTCTCCAGTTCCTCCAGCGATACCCCTTTTGTTTCCGGAACAACCGCTAAAACCCAAACTAATTGCAGGGCCATCATGCCGGCAAAAAAAGCAAAAATAGGCCAGGGATTTTCTTTGAAAATGCCGTAATTCTTATCCAAAAAAACAGGAGTGATCAGCGTAATCAGGGCTGCAAATACCCAGTGTACACTGGCACCAAACGATTGACCCATGCTGCGTATTTTATTAGGGAAAATCTCTGAAATAAATACCCAGATAACAGCACCCTGCCCAATAGCATGCGCCGCAATAAAAAGTAACAGGAAGCTCATTAAAAATACCGGTCCGGTATGCATGAAAAATGCCAATGAAACCATAGATAAACTAAGGATATAACCCAGCGAACCGATAATCAGCAATGTTTTTCTACCCAGCCGGTCAATCAGATAAAGCCCTACAAAAGTGAATACCAGGTTGGTGCCGCCAATGGCGATTGAATTAAATAAAGATTCTTTTGCAGCGAGGCCAGCTTTTTCTAAAATTTCAGGCGCATAATAAAGGATAAAATTGATGCCCGAAACCTGGTTAAAAAAAGCGATCATCAATGCGAGATAGATGACTTTTTTATGTTTATGGCTAAAAAACACCGGCGCCTTACCTGTGCCGTTATCGTGTTCATTACTTTTGATAATAGCAGCAACTTCCCCATCTACATCGGTAACACCAATTTGCAGCATGATCTCTTTTGCCAATGTCAGCCTGTTCTTTTTAGTGATCAGCCATCTCGGACTTTCAGAGATACCAAACACGAGCACTGTATAAATAAAAGACGGAATGGCCAGCACACCCAGCATCCAGCGCCAGTCGTTAGCTCCGCCAAAACCCTGTAAAAAATAATTGGAAAGAAATGCAACCAAAATACCAAATACAATATTGAATTGATATAAAGCACCCAGTCTTCCACGGGTTACCGGAGTAGAAATTTCAGAAATATAAATTGGCGCTACCACCGAGGATACGCCGATGCCCACACCACCAATAAAGCGAAAGAAAGAAAACATATAAGGCCCGGTTGCAAAAGCAGAACCCAGCGCAGAAAGTGCAAATAAGATTCCTACCCATAACAACACGGATTTTCTGCCGTATTTTTCTGTGGGGATCCCGCCAAATATGGCGCCCAGAACTGTACCCCAGAGGGCCATCGACATGATAAAAAATCCATGAAATAAAGGAGACGTGTGCCAGAGCTCCTTAATGGGTTGGTTGGCGCCGGAAATAACCACGGTATCAAATCCAAAAATAAAACCAGCCAGGGCCACTACTATTGACCAGCGCAGCAGTTTGCTCTTATTCATTGCAATCGTTTTGGTGCAGTAAGATAAGCAATGAGAGAAGGAATATCGACTATTAAACACGGAATTTTGAATATTAAAAGTTGAAGTACAATGAAAACTGTTCAATATTCAAAATTCCGTGTTCAATATTCATCATTCAAGCAGTTTTGCCGCTCTTTCCAGGTCTTCGGGTGTATCAATTTCCACACCCATATAATCGGTAACAACCATTTTTAACAGAATGCCGTTTTCCAGATAGCGCAGGCATTCTATTTTTTCTGTTTTTTCCAGCGGCGTCATTTCCCAGTTGGTAAAGTTGAGAAGGGCCAGTTTGCGAAAAGCATAAACACCTATATGTTCATAATAAACCGTGGCTTCGTTTTTACTTCTGGGATAGGGTATTACGCTACGCGAAAACATCAACGAATTCATATTCTTATCCACGGCCACTTTTACATAGTTGGGATCATTGATAAGTTGTTGGTCTTTCATCACCTGCATCAGTGACGCCACTTCCACTTTCTTTCCTTCTTCACCCTGAAATACGGCTAACAATTTTTCAAGCGGCTGACGTTTTACAAAAGGTTCGTCGCCCTGCACATTTACAACAATATCAACGTCTATATCTTCTATTGCCTCCGCAATCCTGTCGCTGCCGCTTTCATGCCCTTTTTTGCTCATCACGGCTTTGCCGCCATGCGAAGTGATTTCATTGAAAATAATATCGCTGTCTGTTACAACATACACTTCATCAAACAAACCCGTTGCCAGTGTATTATCGTAGGTGTGACGGATAACCGTTTTGTTCCCCAGCATCTGCATCAATTTTGCAGGAAAACGGGTGGCTGCATAACGGGCGGGTATAAATGCACAGGTAGAACCACGATTCATTTGATTTTTAGAAAGATTTTTGGGAGACTTAGCTGTGTCTTTAAGCTGCAAACGTTTAAACTGTAATGAAGCACTTCCGAAATTAATCAAAAGGCCAACTTCTTTGCCTGATGCCTCAAGATAATTTAATGCCTGTGCCAAATGAACGTCTTCAAGTGATGAAACGGCTTTAATTTCAACACAAATCACATCGTTAACTAAAAAATCAACCCGGCGAAGCCCAATCTGTTCATTTTTGTAATAGACCGGCAAATCAAATTCGGGAGAACATTTTAATCCTGATTTTTTTAATTCAATCTCTAATGCGCGTTGATAAATATATTCCTGAAAGCCCCTTCCCATATTTCTGTGCACTTCCATGGCGCAACCAATAATTGAACCTGTAAACTCCTGGTAAATCATATCAAAGGTCTATTTGTAGAATGTAAAGGTAAAGCCCCAAAAGTTAAATTACAGATTTCCGAACTATTGGGTCTGAATCAAAAAAGATATCTATACAGATATCCTCTAAATCCATAAAAATCCAATAAATCGTGGTTCAATTTCAGTAGTCGGTCTTTACAGAACCATCAAAAGGGATTTTTAGCTGGAAAGGAAGACTTTCATCTTTGCTGTTATCCAATACATCCAATCCGTAAATGATGTTTTCAATGGGTGTATAGTTAAAGGTTCCGAAGAGCCTGTCCCAAACAGAAAAGATATTGCCATAATTACTATCGGTCTGCGGCCGCATATAATGATGGTGAACCTTATGCATATTGGGCGAAACAATTACCCAGCTCAAAGCATTATCGAGCCATAAAGGCAAACGAATATTGGCGTGATTGAATTGGGTTAATACCACGCTGAGACTCTGGTACATCATTACCAGCCACATGGGTGCGCCGCAAACTACCACACCTACTAATGTAAACACAGCACGGAACACACTTTCGCCGGGATGGTGACGGTTGGCTGTGGTGGTGTCTACATGCGTATCTGCATGGTGTACCATGTGAAACTTCCACATCCATTTTACCTTGTGTTCAATTAAGTGTATGGAATAAGCTCCTACCAGGTCGAGCAGTAATAACCCGAAAATCATAAATATCCAAAGTGGCATTTCAAACATTTGCAGCAGGCCAAATTTCCAGGTAACCACCCAATCGCTGGCTTTTACAATAAAAAGCGCAAAAGCAAAATTGATGACGATGGTAGTAATAGTGAAGAAGATATTGAGGGATGCATGTTTCCATTTGTTGTACTTAAAACCAAACAAAGGGATGGCGCCCTCTACCAGCCAGAAAAAAGTGATACCCCCGGCAAGTATCAATGCCCGGTGCAGGCTGGATATATGTTCAAAGTAATGAACGATATTTTCTATCATGGCAGCAAGGTTTGTACCATCAATTTACAAATAAAAAAGGAAGGAGAAATGTTTCGGGAATAAAAAGCCGGTGCAGGGCAATAGCGGAAAAGAAATTGCCACAGATTTCACAGATTTTCACAGAAGATTGCTGTGGTAATCTGTGCCGTCTGTGGCAAAAAATATGAGTTAAAACTAGTTATTCAACATCAACGGCATTACCAGCATCAATAACTCTTCGCCTTCTGCCTGCTCTGTTGGTTTAATCAAACCGGCTTTGGTTGGGGTAGAAAGCTCCAGCTTCACATCTTCTGTATCTGCGGCATTCAGCATCTCTATCAGGAATTTGGCGTTGAAAGCGATCTGCAAATCCTCACCATCGTATTGGCAGTTCATGCGTTCATTACCTTCAAAACTAAAGTCAACATCCTGTGCTGCCATCTGCAATTCGCTTCCGGTAATATTTAACGCTACCTGGTTGGTGCTTTTATTACTGAACACGTTTACTCGGCGCAGCGCATTCTGGAAATCGCCTTTGTTTACGATCAGGCAGTAGGGATTATCAGCCGGTATCACCACTTTATAATCGGGGAATCTTGCATCAATCAAACGACAGATCATCTGGGTAGAACCATGGTTCACAAACAGGTGGTTACTGTTATAGCTGATGGTAAGTTCGTCGTCATTATCGGGCAGGGCATTTTTTAACAGGTTCAATGGTTTTTTGGGAACGATGAACGAATCTGTTTTAGCGCCTTTGGTATCGGTTCTCTTATAACGTACCAAACGGTGTGCATCGGTTGCCACAAACTGCACGCTGTCTTTTGTTAACTCGAAAAACACACCCGTCATAGCCGGGCGAAGATCATCATTACTAACAGCAAAAAGGGTTTTGTTGATAGCGGTTAACAATGCGCTGCTGCTCATGGTAAAACCGGTAGTATCATCCGCTGCCGGCTCTTTCGGAAAATTGTCGGGGTTCTCACCCATCACTTTGTACTTACCGTTATCGCTGGTTATTTCAACAGCAAAGCTTTTGTCGATATTGAAAGTGAGTGGCTGATCAGCAATATTTTTTAATGAATCAAGCAGTATTTTGGCAGGAATACACACTTTGCCGTTGGTCTTGCTTTCTACATCCATTTGAACCCGCATCACGGTTTCCAGATCGGTAGCTACTACATTCAGTTTTTTGTCCTGTATCTCAAATAAAAAGTCCTCCAGTATCGGTAATACTGTATTGGCATTGATCACACCGCTGATCTGCTGCAGGTGTTTTAAGAGCGAAGAGGACGAAACAATAAATTTCATTCTGCAGAATTTAGGTTTGCAACAAACCTAATGCAAAATGTTAATATTCCGTAACAGAATTACAGGTGCTGAGTGTTAAAAAGCGGAATGTTAATGAGTTGTGGATTGGATAATTACAGGTTTCCGATCAATTCCAGGTAAGTACTCCGGTTAACGGGTTTGATGATATAATCAGAAACAGCCTGGTATTCCCTCGATTTGCGTACATCATTATCATCAATGGAAGAGCTTACCACATACACCACTATACGTTTGGGGAGGGCGGTATAAAAAGTATTATACTCATCTAAAAACTCCCAGCCATTCATTACAGGCATATTAATATCTAAAAAGATAACATCCGGCAGTGTTTCGGGATTGCGGTTGGTTTCATCCTTAAAAAATTGAATAGCTTCTTTCCCGTTATAGAAAGACTGAATGCTCTTAACCAGGCCGGTAGATTCAATGATTTTGCGGGCAGTAAACTGGTAGATGTTATCATCATCTATCAGGCAAACATTATGTTTGGCTTCCTGCATGGGGGGTAAAAGTTTATGTTACTTTATATTGGACTTCTTTTCAAAGATAATATTTTTAACCAAGCACCAAGCAAGACTTAATTTGAGAAAGAATCTTACACCCTTACAGGCCTATCCTAAAATAAAACATTTCTGTAGTTACAGAGAAAGATGTCATTCAGAAACAAGAGAGAAATTGTTTGGGATGGGACTTTCCTCAAAAGACGTAGATGTATTACTGGTAAAGCTTATAGAGGAAGGATACCTGAGCGAAGAACGCTTTGCCATACAATTTGCCGGAGGCCATTTCAGGCAAAAAAAATGGGGGAAAGTGAAAATAGTATATGAATTAAGGCAGAAAAGAGTAAGCGAGGCCAACATTAAAAAAGCATTAGAAGGATTGAAGGGAGAAGATTATCAGGGCACTTTGCAAAAACTGGCAAAAGCCAAATGGGAAAGTCTGAAAGGGGAACAATACCTTAACAGGCAGGCCAAAACGATTGCGTACCTTGCCAGAAAAGGATACGAAATGCCCGGCATACAGGAAACGATCAAAAAACTAAGGTCGGGCTTAGCGGGATGAACGATATCATAGGTAATAAAATATGTTGAAACGATTGCTTACATATATATGTGTTTGTTATACCTGGCTAACCCCGGCCCATGCACAAAACGCAGGGTTGTTCAGGAAAGAGCTGTCTTTTACTACAGAAAACGACGCGTATCTTTTTCAAAAAAAAGATGCCTACTATACCAACGGCGTGTTTTTAGGGCTTACCAAAGCGGGTGTGTATAATGGCGGTAAACTGATTCATAGTTATCAGGCAGGACAAATGATCTATACTCCGCTTTCGCGGAAAGTGGGGGTGTTGGAAGATATAGACCGCCCATACTGCGGCCTGCTGTTTATCAAATACGGTCAGACACGGTTTCATAAAAACGAGTCCTTATTTCAGTATAGCGCCGGTATCAGCGAATTGGGTCCGGCTTCTTTGGGCGAAGGGTTGCAAAACAGTTATCACAAATTGCTGGGTTATTCCCGGTTTAACGGCTGGCAATACCAGGTTCAGAATGCATTGGGTGTTGATTTGGGAGCAGCTTATGCCAGAACGCTTTTAGAAGATAGTGCGTGGATCAAAATAATCCCCAAAGCACAGGTTAACCTCGGCACCACATTTACAAACGCCTCTTTGGGCATATATACGGTTCTTGGCAGTTTTGAAAAGAACGGCAACAGCGCTTTGTGGAATGCGAGGGTACAAGCTGTACAAACAGTTAACAGGAGGAAATACGAATTGTTTGTGTACTGGTGTCCGCAGGTGATCTGGCAGGGCTACAATGGCACTATTGAAGGGGGCCTGTTAAATAAAGGAAACGGAGCCGTGTTGGGTAATACAGAAAGATGGATGTTTCAGCAAACAATCGGACTTTGTTATGCCGGCGGCAGATGGACCACGCATGCTTCATGGGTATACCAAACAAGAGAAGCCGTTACACAAATAAGGGCGCAACAGTATGGCTCATTATCGCTTAGTTACCGTTTGCATTAACTTGCAGCAGTATTCAAATTCAAACCATGTCGTCTCTCAGTTTTACATTAATTCAAACCCAGTTGCATTGGGAAGATAAAGCCGCTAACCTGGCCATGCTCGAAAAAAAGATCATGGGTATCCAGGAAAAAACAGAAGTGGTGGTGCTGCCCGAAATGTTCAGTACCGGCTTTAGTATGCAGCCGCAGCGCCTGGCCGAAGGGATGGACGGAGCAACCGTTAGCTGGATGAAACAGGTTGCCGCGGTAAAAAAAATCATCTTAACAGGGAGTGTTATCATATCGGAAGGGGAACATTTTTTTAACCGCCTCTTATGGGTATTGCCCGATGGAACATTGGGCTATTACGATAAACGCCACCGTTTTGCTTTTGCCGGCGAAGACAAAGAATATACACCGGGCCACAAAAGACTGATTGCACAGGTAAAAGGTTGGAAGATTAACCTGCAGGTTTGTTATGACCTGCGTTTTCCTGTATGGGCAAGGCAGCATATAACAGATACACCTGAATACGATGTGTTGCTGTATGTGGCCAACTGGCCCGAACGAAGAGTGCATGCATGGAAATCTTTATTAACGGCCCGTGCCATCGAAAACCAGTGTTATGTAATTGGGTTGAACAGGGTGGGAGAAGATGGCAATGGCATTTACCATAGTGGTGATAGTATGGTGCTGGATGCTATGGGCACTATGTTATACCATCGCACAAACGATGAAGATGTACATACCATTGTTTTACAAAAAGAACCGTTGAAAGAGGTACGCGAAAAATTTCCTTTCTGGAAAGACGCCGATAATTTTAAAATCATACCCAAAGATGAGGAATAGCCATCACCAGCTATACAGTGCAGCTAAACTGTTTACAGGAACCGAATGGTTAACAAATCATGCCGTTGTAGTATCGGAAGGAAAGGTTATTGATATTGTTCCTGCAAATGCGGTTACCAATGAATTGCAGACCAGCTATCCCATTATTGCCCCTGCTTTTATGGATATACAGATCTATGGGGCGTATGATAAATTATTGGCGGTATATCCCGATGCTGATGCATTGCACAGGTTATATGAGTATTGTTCAAAAGGTGGTGCCTCGCATTTTCAACCAACGGTTGCCACCAATAGTTACGATGTTTTTTACCGCTGCATAGATGCTGTGAGGGCTTATTGGAAAGAAGGCGGGAAAGGTTGCATTGGTTTACATATTGAAGGGCCCTGGCTGAACCCGCAGAAAAGAGGGGCACATATTGAAGCGTTTATTCATGCACCTGCTGTTGAACAGGCAAAGACATTGCTGGAATATGGTAAAGGCGTTATTTCTATGATCACTTTAGCGCCGGAAGTATGCAGTAAGGAAGTGATTGATATGATAAGATCTTACGGGATTATTATTTCTGCAGGACATAGTAATGCTACCTATGAAGAAGGGATAGCAGCTTTTGATGAGGGTATACCTGCTGCCACACACCTGTACAATGCCATGAGTCCTTTGCAACACCGCGCACCGGGATTAGTGGGCGCTGTGTTTAATCACCCCAAAGTAATGGCGAGCATTGTGCCTGATGGTTTTCATGTTGATTTTGCTGCCATTAAAATTGCAAAAACGATCATGAAAGAAAGATTGTTTGTAATTACAGATGCGGTTACCGAAACAACAGAGGGCCCCTATCGGCATCATTTGGTGGGCAACAGATATGAATCCGGTACCATACTCAGCGGCTCTGCATTAACTATGGGCAAATCGGTACAAAATCTCGTTCATAAAGTGGGTATCGATCCGGCAGAAGCTTTGCGGATGGTAAGTTTATATCCCGCACAGGTAATGAGAAAAGCGGATGTGCCGGGGAAAATTGAGAAAGGCTATGAAGCTAACCTTGTTTTTTTAGATGAGGCTTTTGAAGTAAAAGGAATATTAAGCAACAGTTGATTAATTGGTTGCTGCAAGTTTTTTCTTCTTCCCCGAAATATCTGTAAATATTTTATCAAGGAACACGGCGCTGCCAATGCTCCAGTACCAGCCATCATAATTATATTTCAGATCGCTGTTAAATACAGCCTTGCGTAAACCAATCATACCGTTAAGGCCGAGATACGTTAAAAAATGCAACCCTTTCATATCTGGGATGATGAAGTTAACAGAGTAACCCATTCCTGCCGGAACAAAATCCTGTTTTTCTGTTTTTGTAAGAAAGCGTCCGCGGATCTTATTGGTAGAATCAAGTTCGGCTTTCCCGTAACCCAATTCAAACACCATACTCATTTCCCATCTTTTCCTTCTAAACAAATAAGGTTCGTAATAAATGGTTCCGTAGTACAGGCTTTTGGTTAAGCGGTTAATTGGAACGCCGGTTGCATCCAGCTTCACACCGGCCGATTCCTGCTTTAAAAAGTAACCACCAATGCCCACTTTGTAAATATCGTTTACAGATACTCCAATGCGGTAGCCCCAAATGCTTACACCCTCTTCTCCTATAAAAGAAAAACGCTGATCAAAATCGCCCGCCGGTTTCAGTTTGATTTTTCTTTTGCGTATTGTGCTGTCTTTTTGGGCAACAGCTACCGAATCTGCTTTTTGCGAATAGCCGTTGATGCAAGAGGTAAGCAGTAATGCTGTAAAGCAAAAAACAGTAAGGGTTAATTTGTATTGCCTTTTTGTAAGCATAGTGGTTAATGTACAAAATAAACTATTCTCCCGGTTTTCAGATATACTGATAACCCGAAAAAAAAATCCTGTTTTATTTGTGAAAAGCATTCCAGCCCTGTGCGGTAATATCAAAACTGTTCCCACCCTTGGTTTGCAGTTTGCAGCCCTCTGTTATTTCGGTCATATAACCAATCACGCTGATCTCTTCGTTAAGGGTGATCTTGTCGTAGTCTTCCTGCTTCATGGTAAAAATGAGCTCGTAATCTTCTCCGCCATTCAATGCACAAACGGTAGGATCGAGGCCGAATTTATAAGCCGCTTTCCGGCTCTCATCCGACACAGGTATTTTTTCTTCATACACTACGCAACCCAGTCCGCTTTGTTTGCAGAGATGAAGCACTTCGCTGCTGATGCCATCACTCACATCCATCATGGCGGTAGGGACAATTTGTTGTTGTTGTAAAAATTCGATGATATCTTTTCTTGCTTCCGGTTTCAGTAAACGACCCACGATATAACTTTCATTTTCTAGATCGGGTTGTATAGCCGGATTTTCGAGGTAGATCTTTTTCTCTCTTTCCATCAGCGTTAAACCAAGATAAGCGCCGCCCAAATCGCCACTCACACAAATAAGATCACCTTTTTGTGCAGTGCTGCGTTTTACAAACTGGTTAGGTGTTACCTCGCCGATGGCCGTAACAGAAATAATAAAACCTTTATTGGACGATGAAGTGTCGCCACCTACCAGGTCCACGCCGTGTTTTTCGCAGGCAATAAATACACCTTCATAAAACTCGTCGATGGCTTCCAGGCTAAAACGGTTGCTGATGCCGATGCTGATAGTGATTTGTGTAGGGGTGGCATTCATTGCGTAGATATCGCTCAGGTTCACCATCACCGATTTGTAGCCGAGGTGTTTTAACGGCGTATACATTAAATCGAAATGAATGCCTTCTATCAGCAGATCTGTAGAAACAACGGTTTGTTTGCCAAAGTGGTCAATCACGGCAGCATCATCGCCCACACCTAATACAGTAGAGGCGTTGTGTATTTCAAAATTTTTGGTCAGATGGTCGATCAGACCAAATTCACCCAGTTCTGCTATTTCAGTTCTTTGATCACTCATAATTTTTTTTTATTGCCACAGAAGACACAGATTTTCACAGATACTTTCTGTGGTAATCTGTGTCTTCTGTGGCAAATTTTATAATGTTTAGAGCTCCGCTCCGTTCACAATTCCCAACAGCTCGTCATGTATTTTTCCGTTGGTTGCAATAATATGTGGTTGATAGGGAGAATAAGTGCCTCCTGTAAAATCCGTTACTTTTCCGCCTGCTTCTTCTACAATCAAAAATCCGGCGGCACTGTCCCATGCCTGTAATTTGTGTTCATAAAAACCATCAAACCTTCCGGCAGCTACCCAGCAAAGATCAATGGCGGCACTTCCCATTCTTCTTACAGGAACGCCTTTGCGTATCAGTTTTTCAAAAACCTGTAGCGGTCCGTTTGGCATATCAAGATAAGTATAGGGGAAACCGGTTACCAAACAGCTATGAATAACTTCCGACTTATCGCTTACATGTATTTTTTTATCGTTCAATGTAGCGCCAAACCCATGTTGCGCAAAGAATAATTCTTTCAGAAATGGATTATATACGGCACCCATGATCATCTCTCCTGCCTGTTCAATACCAATACTTACGCAACAGATAGGAATGCCATTTGCAAAATTTACTGTTCCGTCTATCGGGTCAATGATCCATTTATAAGTTGAATCCATGATGATCTCACCCGTTTCTTCGCTCAGAATAAAATGTCCGGGAAACTCTTCCTGTATCACGTCGAAAATGGCCCTTTCGGCTGCATGATCTGCCTCGGTAACCAGATTATTAACGCCTTCTTTATTACTGATCTTAAATTCTCCATTAAAAAACCTTGTCATTTCAGCGGCGCCGGCCTCAACAGCTTTCAGCAGGGTGTGTTTTAGTTTCATGCTGCAAAAGTAAGAAAAGGACGGGGAAGATAACAGATAGCATAACACCCGATGATGTACTTCTTCCATTCTGATATTCCACCGCGCCTTTGCGCCCTCGCGTGCAATTTCTCCTGCAAAGGCGCGGTGATTAAGGTTGATATCAAACAAAATTCAACTCCATCCGTATCTTGTACCCCAAAAATCTCTTCCTGCAACTATCTGTTATCATAATAAATTATAATGTCAGGTTTTTCCTGGAGCAGTGCCTGTATGCTGTACGTGCTGCTACAGCAGAACTGGAAGCAGAAGTGATAGTGGTGGACAACCATTCTGCTGATGGAAGCATGGATTACCTGCGTCCGCTTTTTCCCGATATCAGGTTTATTGCAAATGAAGAAAACCTCGGTTTTGCCAAAGCCAACAACCTTGCCCTTGCTTATTGCACGGGAGAATATGTATTATTTCTGAACCCCGATACTTTGGTTCCCGAAGACTGCTTCAGGAAATGTTTGGCATACATAAAATCTGATCCCGGCATCGGGGCATTAGGAGTAAGAATGCTGGATGGACGCGGAAGATTTTTGCCGGAAAGTAAAAGGGCTTTTCCATCGCCCATGGCCTCTTTGTTTAAATTAACCGGGATCGCCTCATTATTCCCTAAATCCGGATGGTTTAACCGGTATGCACTGGGCAACCTGGATGAATTTGAAAACCACACGGTACAGGTATTGGCCGGCGCTTTTATGTTGGTTAACAGGGAGCTGCTTAACAGGCTGAATGGTTTTGATGAAAGTTATTTTCTGTATGGTGAAGACATAGACCTGAGTTACCGTATACAAGAAGCAGGCTTTCGGAATGTATATTTTGCCGGCACTACCATCATCCATTTTAAAGGAGAGAGTTCGGGCAAAGCAAGCCTTGCACGCGTCAGATTTTTTTACCAGGCCATGTTGATCTTTGTTCAGAAACATTATCAAACAGGCAATGCCAGAATCTTCTCGTATTTTATCCGCTTCGCCATTGCCTGCAGAGCCGTAATAGCTGCGGTTAATAAAATCCTGAAACCAATTTTGCTGCCGCTCATCGATATGGGATTGCTATGGGTATCGCTGCATATTGTAAAAATGATATGGGTTGCCAACATGCGCAACGGGAAAGATTTTGGCGTGAGTTTTATACCTTATGCACTTCCTCTTTTTGCATTACTCTTTGTTTTTGCAGCAGCGTTCATCGGCCTGTACGATAAGGTGTATAAAACATCTAAAACCATTGTGGCTATTGCCTTTGCAGTTATCAGCACACTGGCAGTATATTCTTTGTTACCGGAAGGTTTGCGTTTTTCAAGAGGCGTTATTTTGTGGGGATCTGTATCGGGAAGTGCGTTTTTACTCCTGTTCAGGCAGTTATTACTGATGCGTAAAAAAGAATTCTTCGGACAGGAAGCCATGTTTAACGGACAAACAGCGGTAGCCGGAACAGCAGTTGAATATGATGAAGTAGCTACCCTGATGGAAAACGCAATAACAGATCAAACATTGGTGGGGCGGATTGCTCCTGGTAAAGATGAGCACTCTGCCCTTTGCCAACTTGACCATCTTACTTTATTACAAAAACAAATACACATAACCGAACTGGTATTTTGTGTTGGAAAACTGTCGTTGCCGGAAATTATTCAGCAGATGCAGCAACTGAAAGGAACGGGTATGCGATTTCTTTTCCATTTTCCCGGTAGTGGCAGTATTGTTGGCAGCGAAACAATGGCGGCAGGATCAAAAACAGTGGCAGCTTTTATCACCTACCGCATCACCCAACCATATCAGCAAAGAATGAAACGGTTGGCAGATGTTTTTTTGTCTTTTTTATTTCTACTTACCACACCCATTCATTTGATCATACACCCCAAAGGAACACAACTGCTCAGAAATGCAATGGCCGTTTTAACGGGCAAACAAACCTGGGTAGGATATGCGGCATCATTTACTCAATTACCTTACATTAAAAAAGGTATTATCACGCACTTAGGTGCAAAACCGGTATTTGATGAGAGTGTGCTGGAAAAGGCAGACAGGCTCTACGCAAAAGAGTATGATTGGTGGATGGATATGGTGCTGGTTTTTAAGCATTATTCCAGGCTTGGCTAAGCGCGGCTCATTTAAAACCTGCTGCAATTACAGGCATTTGTTTTAGCTTCGTACATTCTAAAAAACCTGCTTCTAACGATGGCAATTCTTGATATCAAGCTTCCAAATAGTATTTTAAAAGCGCTCAGGCTGCCGCAGCATAACCCGCGCAGTCAGCAACTGAAAGTGCTGAAGAAACTGTTACGGAAGGCCAGGTTTACAGAATTTGGCCAGCAATACCATTTTGATGATATCCTCCTGAGCAAACACCCCGGCAAAAAATTCCAGGAACTGGTTCCCACTTTTAATTATAATAAGATCTATAAAGAATGGTGGCATAAAACGATAGAAGGGAAACCGGATATCTGCTGGCCGGGAAAAATACGTTACTATGCTTTAAGCAGCGGAACAAGTGAATCGGCCAGTAAATACATACCCATTACCAACGACCTGCTGAGGGGCAATAAGATCGTAATGATCAAACAACTGCTTAGCCTGCGTACGTATGAGGATATCCCTTTCAGCTCCATCAGTAAAGGCTGGCTTGCGCTTGGCGGGAGTACCGACCTGCAGAAAGGGGCCGGATATTATGCCGGCGACCTTAGCGGTATTACTGTAAAAAAAGCGCCGTTCTGGTTTCAGCCTTTTTATAAACCCGGCAAGAAAATATCCAAACAAAAAGACTGGAATAAAAAATTAGAGGAAATAGTTGAAAAAGCACCTGAATGGGATATCGGATTTATCATCGGCGTGCCTGCATGGATACAGATGTGTATGGAAATGGTGATTGCCCGCTATAAGCTGAACAATATTCACGAGATGTGGCCCAACCTTGCCTTTTTTGTTCATGGTGGCGTAAGCTTTGAGCCTTATAAAAAAGGCTTTGAAAAATTATTGGGCAAACCCATCACGTATATTGAAACCTATCTTGCGAGCGAAGGATTTATTGCTTACCAGGAACGCCAGCACGCCACAGGCATGCGTCTTGTTACAGGCGAACATATATTTATGGAGTTCGTTCCGTTTGATGATAAAAATTTTGACGCCGACGGCGAGATGGTTGAGAATCCCGAAGCCCTGATGATACATGAAGTGGAAGAAGGAAAAGACTATGCACTGCTGATCAGCACCGCAGCAGGCACCTGGCGCTACTTAATTGGCGACACTGTCAGGTTTGTAGATAAAGACAGATGTGAAATTATCATTACAGGCCGTACCAAACATTTCTTAAGCCTGGTAGGCGAACACCTGAGTGTTGATAACATGACCCGGGCCGTACAACTGGTAGCCGAAGAATTTAATATCTGTATACCTGAATTTACCGTTGCCGGTATTCCTTTCGGTAATTTTTTTGCACATCATTGGTATGTAGCTTGTAATGACAATGTTGATAGCGAACTGCTTGGCAAACGCATAGACGAAAGACTGAAAGAGCTTAATGATGATTATGCAGTAGAAAGAAAAAGTGCGTTGAAAGAAGTAAGACTGACCGTGCTGAGCGAAAAACATTTTATGGACTTTATGGAGTTTAAAGGAAAAGTTGGCGGACAACATAAATTTCCACGCGTGCTGAAAGGACAAATGCTGGAAGACTGGCAAAACTTTTTGCAGAAAGAAACCAATAAATGCCAGAAGCTGGTTGGGTAAAAAGATAGTCATGAAAAAGGTACTGTTAATTTGTATTGTGTCTCTTTTATGGATTTCCTTTTCTTCTGCACAAGTTCCCGATCACGCTATTCTCAAATTAAAATCGCCCGAAACATTTAAGGCGCTGTTTAAAACAACCAAAGGCGATTTTGTTATAGAAGCTTACCGAAAATGGTCGCCCTACGGTGTTGACAGGTTATACCAACTAATCAAAACCGGTTTTTTTACCAATGCCTTATTGTTTAGGGTAGAACCGGATTATGTGGTGCAGTTTGGTGTTTCTGCCAATTATGCCGCCAACCGTTTTTGGGATCCGCTCAAATTAATTGACGAGCCCGCGATACTGAAAAACACAAAGGGCACTATTTCTTTTGCCAGAGGCGGCCGTAATAACAGGGCCACACAAATTTTCATCAACATGGTTAACAATCCTAAACTGGACACAACTGTTCGGGGAGGAGTAAAGGGTTATACCCCTGTTGCCAGGGTGGTAACAGGAATGGAAAAAGTTGGCATGCTAAACCATCGTTACGGAAAGAAACCTGCGGCCATACAGGATTCGTTATATAAATATGGCAATAGTTATTTCGACAGGCAATTCCCGGGTCTGGATAAGATCTTATCTGCCACCATTGTTAAATAAATAATTGTTGGCTGAAAGGCTTTGAACAGAAGACCGGATTATAAATTTTACAGCTTACTTTCGGGTATAAAATAATCAGAATCACCGCGCATAATGTTAGCACCGTTAATTAAAGGATTGGTTTTGGGCGTTTTTCTTGCCATTTCGGTTGGTCCGGTTATTTTTGCTATTCTTAAACAAAGCATCAATAACGGCCATAAGGCGGGATACATATTTGTGGCAGGTATTTCTATAAGTGATATTTCATTGGTGCTGGTCTGTAATTTTTTCACTTCACTTTTTAATACGGCACTCAATCATAAAACACTGATTGCCATTATTGGCAGTATTTTTCTGGTGGCCATGGGTGTGTACACCATCTTCTTTAAAAAAGTAAAGACCGATGAAGATAATAATCTCATCGATAAAAAATTCCGCAAAAGAGATTATGCGGCCATATTTTTATCGGGCTTTTTTATGAATGTTTTAAACCCCGGCGTATTCCTGTTCTGGTTTGCATGGACCGCCGCTATCCTCGCCGATTCGCAAACAGCAACATCTCCGGCACAGTACCGGGCAATAGTATTTGGCACCTGTTTGGCTTTTGTATTACTTACTGATATTATTAAAGTAGCACTGGCAGCCAGGCTTCGTTCTAAACTAACGCCACGCATTCTTCATAATATCAACATAATTTCCGGCATCATTCTTATCGGGTTTGGCATTGCCCTTGGCTATGGTATACTTGCTTACGGCGATCAGATAAAGTCGTGAGGCGTGAATCGTGAGTCGTGAGACGTAAGTTGTCAATGGCAATTTTCTGCGGTAAAATAGCAGGCACCCCCGAATTTAATTACCCCACCACTCACGATTAACGTCTCACGATTAACACTTCCTTAATAACCCGGCGCCAACTTTGCTTTACCTTAGAATAGTGAAAGCAATCTTTATTCTACTTTTCTTTTCATTCAGCGCTTTATCACTCTATTCGCAAAGCGATCTGTTGGTATTGAAACAAAAAAACCAAACCATTCAAACATGGATCCCCGGCAGCGTGATCAATTTCCAGTTCAGCAGTAAACAGTGGATACAGGGCATCATTAAAAAAATACACAGCGACTCAATACTGCTGGAGCAGATCATTCTCCGTCAGGTTCCAAACCAGTTTGGTTTTCCAACTATTGATACTGCAAAAATGGGTTTAATGAAACTGCACGTGAATGAGATATATGGAATGCCTAAAAGAAATTTAAACAGCGGTATTATTAATAATGGTCTGCTGTTGCAGATGGGTAGCGGGGCGTATATCTTTTTAAATATTTTCAATAGCCTGATTCATAATGACCAGGTGTTTAGCTCCACCAACCTTACCGGTATTGGCATTGCCGGAGGATTCTTTTTGATTGGCAGCCTTTTGAGCGCCAATCACCGCACCTATATTGTATTGGGCAAGAAATACCGGATGGAAACAATACATATGTGATAACAACGATCAATTTCTTTTCGATCCTTCGTCCCCATGCGCCTCTGCGTGAAAAATATGCTCGCAAAGGCGCAGGGGGTTAGCTCAATCGGGATTTACTGTAATCGCCTATTCTTTATACATCTCCTTCCACAAAACAGCCTTTCCTGATTTAGCCGAATACTTTGCAGCTTCTAAAATTTTCATCACAATTTCATTATTAGCGGGTGATGAAAGATCATAATCGCCGGCTTTGATTGTACCATTAATTACGTTTGCGAAATAGGCAAAGGGATCACGCATGTATTCGGGCAGAGGTGCGGCTTTAACGGGGTCTTTTTGCCGTTGTCCGTTTTTCATCAGCAGCATATTATCCCTGTCAACACAAAACACATACCCATCTTTACCGTACACTTCCATGTCTTTACGGCTATAGGGCCAGTTCCATGAGGCCTGGATGATAACCTGTGCTTTTGGATAAGTAAGCATAATGGTAGCCTCATCTTCAACTTTTGGATAGAGTTCCGGTTTGATCTGTTGTGTTATTGCACAAACACTTAAAGGATGTTCGCCTTTCATCAGCCATGTGCTCAGGTTGGCGCCATAACAGCCAAAATCGGTTAAAGCCCCGCCGCCATTTAATACAGGATCGGTGAGCCATTCTAAAAATTCAGGGTTGCACCCAATTTCAACCGGTCCCTGGTGCCCGGTATGAAAAACAATTTTCCTGATATCACCTATTTCTTTTTTGTCGTTAATGATCTCCCATGCAGCTTTATTACTGCCGTACCAACTGGTTTCGTAATTGGTTAAAAGATAGATATGATTCTTTTTGGCAAGCGCCAGCATTTTTTCAGCATGATCCATATTTACCGCCAACGGTTTTTCAACCATTACATGAATGCCGCGTGGTGCACAATACTCAACTGTTTTTAAATGATCGAAAATGGCATTAAAAGCAAACACCGCATCGGGCTTTGCTTTTTCAATCATTTCTTCCATGCTGTTATATACAATGCCCATGCTATAGCCATGTTGTTTTGAATAAGCTTCGGCCAGTTGGTGGTTAGGCTCGGCAATGCCCACAATTTCAATATCGCCAATTTTTTCTCTGCCCAATATCCAATGCACATGCGTATGTACCAGCCCTACAATACCTACCCTGAGCGGTTTTTTATTCATTTTGCCGGATTGAGAAAAAACAGAATTGACAGATACCAGCAAACAAAAGAAGATTATAAAAAGTTTATTCATAGATCTTGGTTATTGCAAAACAGGTATTACCCTATACGTTCCTGTTTTCATGTTATAATAAATAATGGCAGTTGCATTGCATTCTTGCAACGGGCCAACCGGTATTAAATTTATAATTAAAATTGATAATACGTGCATGCCGGCAAGGATATTCCGCAAGTTTTGGATTGATTTGTTGGTTATCGAATGATAGTTTTGTGATATGCCTGCAAAAGAATGAACAAGAAAGAGATCAATTATTACAGAATTGAAAAGGCCATCGGCTTTTTAACGGATAATTTTAAAGATCAGCCCGATCTGGATGAAATTGCCAGGAAGGTTTATATGAGCCCTTTTCATTTTCAGCGGCTGTTTACAGACTGGGTAGGTATCAGTCCCAAAAAGTTTGTACAATACCTTACACTGGATTACCTACGCAATAAGATAAGCGAAACAGAAAATATGATTGATGCGGCTCAAATAGCCGGTTTGTCAAGTCAATCCAGGGTACACGATTTGTTTGTAAGTATTGAGGGAGTAAGCCCGCAACAGTATAAAACAGCCGGCATGGGCCTTGAAATTTTTTATGGCTATCATGCTTCTCCTTTTGGTATGTGCTTTATAGCAGTGTCTGAAAAAGGGGTTTGTGCCTTAAGTTTTATTGATGAAGAAAGAAGAAGAAACGAATTTGAATTGTTTTCACAGAAATGGCAATTTGCCACCCTGGTTCATAAACCCGATTATACCCAACCATACGTCAGGAAAATATTTCAGTCTGATACAATCAACCCCGAAAAATTAGAATTACTGGTTCAGGGTACCGATTTCCAGATAAAAGTATGGGAGGCATTGCTTAAAATACCTTTTGGTTCTCTAAGCTCATACCGCCAGGTAGCACAAATGATTGGTAAACCGGATGCAGTAAGGGCCGTGGGCTCTGCCGCAGCAAAAAACTCTATCATGTACCTGATTCCCTGCCACAGAATTATTTTGGCCAATGGTACCGTGGGCGATTTTCATTTGGGCAAGGTTCGTAAACAGGCAATGATTGGCTGGGAGCAGAGTAAAGCGCAACAATAGCAAGAATCGGATTGAATACAGCAAGATCCGGATTGTTATATTTTTTATCAGTGTTGAATTTTGTATTGCATTAAAGCAATCATAAAATTTAACATGAAACATCTATTCTTACCTGCCCTGATCTTTTTAGGATTTACTATTGGCAAAGCGCAAACCATATTTCCCTCTTTGGCGTATGCAAACAAATTAAAAATAGAAGCCGCTCAAACAAGTGATAAGATTGTTTTAGACGGAAAGCTCACAGAAGCCGACTGGAGCAGACCGGGTTCTGTGAAAAATTTTAAGCAGGCATATCCTTTACAGGGTAAACCCGCCAGCTTTAATACCGAAGTAAAAGTTTTATACGATAACCGGAATATTTATATAGGAGCCATTTGCCATAATCCCGGTAATAAAATTTTTGTGCAGGATTTGCGGAGAGATTTTGTGTATAGTAACAATGAATTATTCGGTGTTTTTTTTGATCCGTTTCAGGATGTGCAAAACCCGGTTCCTTCTTTTCTTGTAACACCATATGGCACACAACGTGATTTATTAATTTATGATGACAGGATCTATGATTTAAACTGGGACGCCGTATGGCAGGCAAAATCATTTATCACCGATTCATCATGGAGTACAGAAATCGCTATTCCGTGGTCAACCCTGCGCTATCCATCTGATTCAACTACATGGGGTATCAACTTTAACCGGAATATCCGGTCGCGTAATGAGATCACAGGATGGTCGCCATGGCCAATGGCTTATACGGTAGGCAGGATGTCGTATGCAGGGTTGGTAACCAATCTGCATCCTCCCAAAAACAAAGCCAATATCAGGGTGCAACCATATACCTTACTGAATACAAAAAAAGCAGAAGGCAAAAAGGCAAGTATACAGCCACAGGTTGGCGGCGAACTAAAATGGTTGTTAAACACCAACACATCAATAGAAGCTACGGTGAATACAGATTTTGCCCAGGCCGATGCCGACAGGCAGGTGGTTAACCTGAACCATTCTTCTGTATTCTTTCCTGAGAAAAGACAATTCTTTTTAGAGAACGCCAACCTGTTTGCCATCGGGCAGGATGAAATAATCCAACCCTTTTTCAGCAGGAGGATTGGGTTAGACAGTTTGGGCAATCCGCTGCGGATCAATGCCGGTATGCGCTTTATCCATCAAACAGGTGAAAGAGCGGTGGGTGCATTAGTAATTAATCAATCTGATAAAGACAGTTCCACCAACTCATGGTTTGGTGTTATCCGCGCCCAGCAAAACATTAGTGCAAAAGCAAGAATAGGCACTATGGCCACTTTCAGGTATGATGAACTGGACCATACATCCAACACCATCGCATCAGTAGATGGTTTTTGGCAGGCTTCGGAGCCTTTGTATATCCGACCCATGCTTTCAATGGCTTTGCCATCGGGTAATGCTAAAAGTGGCTGGGCTTTTTTTAATGAAGTGGCGTATGTAAAAAATAAATTTTCAGTAAGATGGTACGAAACGATGGTAACAAAGCATTACCAACCCAAAACAGGCTTTCTTGCCAGAACAGATTTTATTCATACACACCCCGAACTGCTTATTACACTTCCGGTACATTGGTTCAGGCAAAATAAAACAGGGTTTTTTATTCCCGGACTGAAGGCGGATATCTATCACAATGCAACCACCAAAGAATGGCAGGAAACAAATATTGTATTTATACCAGTACAGGTAACAACACCCAAAGGAACAACTGTTGCCATCAACCTGTTGCCATCCTGGCAAAAATTGAGTAATGTTTTTCATCCTGTACCGGATATTTTCATCAATCCCGGAAAGTATGCGTATACCCGGATCAATTTTAACCTCAGTACCAACCTGAGCGCCCCGTTTAGTTTTCTTTCAGATATTACGCTGGGCAAATTTTATAATGGATACCTGAACAGTTACACCGTTGGTATCCGTTATGTGCCGGTTCCGAATATTGCAGCTACCATCAATTATACCCGTAATAATTTTTACGATTTTGGGTCTGCCAAAACCAGTGCCACCACTCATTTGCTTGCGCCTGAGTTAAGGATTTCTTTTACACCTAAAATACAGTTGTCTGGTTTTTACCAGTACAATACCGTAAATAATCTTGGCGGACTGAATATGCGGTTTTCGTGGGAGTTCAAACCATTATCATTTGCATACCTTGTTTTTAATAACCTTAAAACAATTGATACCAGGCTGACTGCAACGCCTGTAAATGATCAGTCAGGGATATTGAAAATATCTTACATCAGGCAATTGTAAGTGGGTGAGAAGCACTGTGAGGATGCGGTTATACTCTTGCATAACCAAGTGTTTCAATTTCTTCAATGCTTTTTGTTAAATGCGTTTTTCCATTTAACAGAACATATAAATTGTCGCAAATCTGTGTAATATGCCTATACATGTGGTCGGTAATCAGCAGGCCTTTATTTTCCTTTTCTTCTAAAAGTAAAGCTTGTGCTTTTTCGATTTGAACAGGATTTAGATGGGTAAATGGTTCATCAAGCATTGCAAATTGCGACTTGGATTTTGCAATAACGTATAGTTCAACTAATCTGCGTTCGCCCCCCGATAAGGTATGAAAGGGCTTGCTGTATCTTTCTTTAAATTCAGGAAATCGTTTCGCAAAAACCGAATAATCTAAATTAAAATCACTAAAAACCCGTTTTAAAGAAAGTGCTTTAGGAATAAAATTAAATTGAGGAAGGTAACGTAATAAGTCGGGTCGTTTAAATGCTTCGTATTGTGTGGTATTATCAAAACGAACGGATTTTTCGCATTTTAAACTGCCATAAATAATTTTCATCAAACAGGATTTGCCTTGCCCGTTTCTACCCAATAAGCCTGTTATTTTTCCCGTCTCACATTTTAAATATATGTCGGACAATATCTTTCTGCCATTATATTCCAGTTGAATTCCATCAACTTCCATTTTATGAATCATTTAAATTGATTTATAAGAATGAAGAGAAAGATGAATAAAGCAAGATCAAAGAGGAGGGTCATTGTCCAGAGAACAACCTTCGAAACGCCTAAATTTAAATAGTAATAATATTCTTTGTTTTTATAATTGTTAATGAAATAATAGGTCAATCCTAATGTTGCCATTTTGAACCAGAAAAGTTCTACAAAAACAGCAAAGCCATAACTCCCAAACACAATTAAGCAACAGGTGTTAATGAGCAATGAGGATAGCAGAAAACCTTTATAAAAAGTCCAGGTAAGGCGTATTGTTTTAACAGGCTGCATATGAATGATGCTATTTCATAAATATAAACACTTTCCTCAAATGCTGTTTCTTTTCAAAACAGCTTTAGTATCTTGCTCCAACATGGCCGCCCCCAAACAATCATTATTTAAAAAGACCTGGCGCTGGACAAAGAAGATCCTTCTCTGGATGTTCCTTACCTCGCTGCTTTATATTATTATTTGTATATGGGTTATGCCGCCCATTACCATCACGCAGATCAGTAATATTTTCGGGTACGGATTAAAACGCGATTATGTGGGCTGGAACCAGATCTCGCCCAATGCAAAACTGGCGGCCATTGCCAGTGAAGATCAGGCTTTCCCCGATCATAGCGGGTTTGACTGGGATGCGATTGAACACAGCCTGAAACCAAGGAAGAAAGGAAAGAAAACAAAAATACCTCTTGGCGGCGGTGCCAGCACTATTACACAACAGGTTGCCAAAAACGTTTTTTTATGGCAGGGCGGTGGCGTTACCCGCTATGTACGCAAAGTGCCTGAGATGTATTTTACCAAGATGATTGAATGGATATGGGGGAAGAAAAGAATTTTAGAAGTTTACCTGAATACCATTGAAATGGGCCCGGGCATTTTTGGAATTGAAGCTGCTTCACAAACCTATTTTGGTAAAAGCGCTAAAAACCTGAGCCGTGCAGAATCGGCCATGATCATTGCCTGCCTGCCCAACCCTAAACGCTTTACCATTAAACCCATGAGCCGCCGCGTAGCGTGGCGCTACCCGCAAATTGTGCAGCAAATGCATAATATTGAAGACGATGAAGATATTCAGGCATTAATAAAGTAAACCTCAGTGGAACGCTACTACCTCTGAGGCCTCTGTGTTGAAAAGAACTCCCGAAGCGCAAGGTATTTTTCAATACAGAACGCACGGAGAAACAGGAGGTTCACAGAGAGATTAATGTAAATATTCTTCAACGGCTGCAATAGCGGCTAATACACGATCTTCATAACTGCTGCCGCTGATCTCTATCCATGGTACCTGTTGGTTAATGAGGAGGTCTTTATAAATAGTAAAAAGTTCTTTCCGTGCAGACATGTCAGGGTATTCGCGAAGTTCATCTTTTACCCAGGGAAGATCGGTATTGCAAAGCAGGTAAAGATCATATTTTCGGCTAACAATCTGGTCTAAGATAAACTGGTGACATTTTCCGAAAACATATTCGCTCCAAACCTTCATCACATACATATCCGTATCAACAAACAACAGCGGCGGCTTGTGTGTGGTGTGTAACGATTGGGGGTTTACCCATGTTCTTTCATTTACCATCGACCATTGACTATTCACCAACGAAGTATATTCCTCTTCCACTGCCAGTTGCCCTTTGGCAATGGTTAGCAGGTCGTCAAAACTATAGGCTGTTCCGTTGGTAAGCAGGTATTCCCTTGCAAACTCAGGGCACCACTGCATGCCATAATGCTGCGCCAGCAATTCGCACAACGTGCTTTTGCCGGTTGATTCAGGTCCGATGATGACGATCTTTTTAATCATGAATATTGAACACGAAATAATGAATGATGAAGTTATTTTATGACCTGAATAATAAATATCCGTTTTACCGCCCCGCTCTTCCCCCGACTCACGAGTGAGGGGGAAACTATTTGGAGCGTTTTGATTATTTACTAACGTGTTGTGCTATTCAAATCACTTTTAAAACACATAGGTACATAGGAAAACAAAAAAGAAACATAGTGTTTGAACTATATGCCCTGTTTCCTAACCTATGTAACTATGTGTTTAATAGGAGCACAACACGTTATTTAATACTTAATCTAATTCCTGTTCTTTTTTTCCATTCGATCAAGCCTGCTACAGCTAAAACCAATAATATGGCAAACTGCACACTTGTAAAAACATACCCTTTGATAAAATACAACGGAACAGAAGCAAGATTTGTTGCGATCCACCAGACCCAGCTCTCTACTTTTTTCTTTGCCATCAGCCACATACCTGTATAAGCCGTGGCACTGGCAAAAGCATCGGCCCAGGGAATGGCCTCCGGTGCAAATGCCTGTTTGGCCCACGTGAGACAGGCAAAAATAGCCATATAAAAAAAAGCGAAAAACAGCAGTTGCTGTACCCACTCTTTGCGGTTACTGTAACTGATGTGTAAAACCGCTTCGTGTTTTTGTTTATCTTTTTTAGCCCATAGTATCCAACCATAAACACTCATAATAGTGTAATATAAATTTACGCTGGCCTCGCCAAGCAGGTTGCCTTTAACACTTAAGTAGATGTAAAAAATGGTATTGATAAGACCTACAGGATATACCAGGATATTCTCTTTCCGGCTAAACCACACACTGCCAATACCGGCAAAAACAGCAATAAACTCAATAGGCCCCGTTTGCTGTATACCGGTAATAAATTGATGAAAGATCTCGGTTATACTCATCATTAAATGTAGGGAATCCGGTGGGAATATCGAATATTGAATCCCACCCAGGCGGGAAATATTGAATGCCGAAATTTTATTTTACGCTACCGCCAAAATAATACACTTCACCATCCTCCATAGTTTCTACAGAAATCAATTTCCAGTGTTGTTTGATAAAATCAAGACCTACCAGGTCGTTATTTGTGCCATCATACAACCATACTAACCGGAATGATGGCTTTTGCAGAAACACATTGATTTCCGATTGTATTTCTTTATGAGGCAATGGCAATGCATGTGTACCGGTTAAAAAATAAACCGCATCATTGGCATTGGCATAAACAGGACCTGTAAAATTTGCTTTGTTTTTTTTGATAAAAGCCATTGTGGGAGATTGCACCCATGGGTCTTCTGAATAACCCGGCATGCCAGCATCTTTAATGCCTTCCCATGCGTCGGCATTTAAATGGTATTGATTGTATTGAAAGCCGGAATAAAATGCAAGGGAAACAATCAGCAAAACCATTTTTTTAATGCGGACAGATCGGTGCAACACTGTAATCATCCAACTGCTGCTCACCAGCAGCAGGGGAATATACATGGGCGATAGTAAGCGGCTGCTTAAATCTTCAAAGCGTGAAATGGTAGACACGGCAAGAATGAACGAAGCATACACCACAAAGAAACAGGCAATAATGGTTTCGTATGCCGGATAGAAAGGCTGTTGCAGTGTGCGGTAGAGCAGTTGCCGGATACCTAATAAAAGAATAAGTATAAATACAACAGTAGCTAATGTTTCGTGTCCCTTAATAAACGGAAACCAATCGGTCAGTACTGCGCCAACCTGGTTCAGGTTATCCACTAAACCGCGTAATGCTTTTTCACGAACACCGGTAATATGACCTGCCACCCTGCCGTTCCGTAAAAGATTTATCGCAACCAAAGCACTGCCGATAGCTGTAAATAGCAGGATGTGTTTTATTTTTTTCCGAACAGGTAATTCGCCGTCAAACAATAATAAAAAACCGCCCGTTACTAAAAGGGTAATCCCGGCATAACGTGTAACACAGGCTACTGAAACAATAAGAGCCATTATCAATAAGCGGCCTGTGCTATGGGTTCTGAAATAATTGCGTACGGCAACTACAAACAATAAAACCAAAAAAAGAAAAAGTGTTTCAGACCATAACATCGAATATACTTCCAGCAGGCAGGGGCTGCAGGCTAAAACGGCAAGGAAGAAAATTTTGTAGAAAGAAGATTTCTGGCCATAACCCTGTATGATTACACTTGTAAGAATAATTACGCCGCAGAATAAAAGAGCATTAATAACCGGTACAGTTTGTAAAGGTGTTAGCCCTGTTAGTAAAATAGATAAAGCCAGGAAAGAAGGATAACCCAACGGAAAATCGACCATGGGCAGGCCGTTAAAATCTGTAAAAGAAAAATGCTCACGGATATTGGCTGCCGTACTTACATAGCTAACCGAGTCGGGCGAAATACCGATGCCGCTATGCCGTGTAAAAAAATAAATAAAAGCACAGGCGGCAGCAGATGCCAGCAATGCATCCCAGTGATTGGCAAGAAATTTTGAAATGGAGGGTCTCATGTGTTAGTGCGAAGATGCAATAATTTGAATATTGAACGGTCTATGCTGAAATAAATAAAAAATCCTTATTCGATCATCACCTGTTCTCCAACCCTATTTCAACCAACAGCCTGTGGTGTTCTACATGGTATGCGGTAAAGTATAACATCTCGCGAAGCGTTAGCTTACCCAACAACGGGTGCGGCAAAATATATTTGTCAAGTGCTTCTTCGCTTTGCGATTTTGTTTTACGCACAAGTTGATTAACCAGCTTATTTAACCGGGCAATTAATTTTGCACGGTCATTAATAATAACCGCTGCCGGGATGAAACGGCCAGATGCCCTGCCGCCTTCTTTTAGTTTACGGTTATATTTTTCTATCAGTTGATCATAGGTTTTAGAAGGACGGTTGGCCGAACCAAACTGCCACTTCAATAAAAAATTGGGAAACCCAAATGCAAGGTTAACCGGTGCTACTGCTTTTACAATATGATCTAATTGCTGGCCGGCGCTCCATTTGCCTTCGGCGGCATAACAAAAATCGGCATCATTTAATTGTAGTAGTTGCTGAGCAAACCGGGCATGATTGGTTTGAAGCTTTTCGGCAATTTGTTCTTTGTTCATAAATGGCAAGCGGTTGTATGCTTTAAAGTTAATCCAAATTTAGTCAGGCGTACAATTTCAGGATGCAGGAAAAATAGCCGCAGATTCGCAGATTATGTCATCATATAATCTGCGAATCTGCGGCTAATCAATCAATCATTAAATAAAAAATGTCCCGCAACTGCAGGACATTTTTAAAAAAATCAACTCACAAAATATTTATTCGGCTTCCGCTACTACTTCTTTTACTTCAGGTATCATACGCTTCATCATACCCTCAATACCTGCTTTCAGCGTGATCATTGATGAAGGGCATCCGCTGCAGCTTCCCTGTAGCATCAGGTTTACGATACCTTCGTTATAGCTTTTAAACTGAATGGCGCCGCCATCCATTTCTACAGCAGGTTTTACATAGTTTTCGAGCAGTTCTTTAACTCTTTTCACAATATCATCATCATCTGCGCTAACCGTATTGCTTGCTTCCTGCTTTACCTTGGCTGCTTCATCATCATTTACCACCACACCACCATGTTCAAGATAATCCTTTAAAAAAGTTTTGATAGCGGGTATCACATCCTGCCAGTCTTCCGTATCTGAAGTTTTGGTAAGTGTAACAAAATTGCTGGCAATAAATACGCTTTTAATAAAAGGGAAACCAAACAGTTCTTTAGCCAGTGGCGAAGGACCGGAAAATGTTTCATCTGCAAAATCAATACTCTTGCCCGGGTACAATAATTTATTGGCCACAAATTTCATGGTTTCGGGGTTGGGCGTCATTTCTGTATAAATACTGATTACCGGGTTACCTGTTTGTATCATAATAGGATCTTTAAAGTCTGCAGGAAATACATCCTGACCACAAAATTAATTAAAAGCGGCTCAGGGATACCCCAATAGAGCTTTAGCAGGGCTGGCAAGGGGTATATTTTTCGGATATCGAAAACAGGGGGGCTTTACCAGCAGGCAAAACGGATACCTGCATCCAAAACAGAAGGGGTTTCTGTTGCAGCATTGTTTACAGGTGCAGTATCTGTGGTTTTTATCACCTCATTTTCAAGGCTGGTATGCATTGCCGGGGCATGTAGTGTATGCCAGTTTTGGGCAGCCATTACAATACCCGCCAGGCAGAACAGGCTGATAATAGTGGTATGTTGAAAAGCTGCTTTCATAGATTGGTTTCAAAATCAAAACTATCAAGGAGTTTGCGGGGGTACAATCACATAAATGTGTGAAATGCGGTTTTTTGCAGGTTTTTTGCAAAAAAACAGAGCAATCACCTATTACTATGGTTTGGATAAAAGGGGGATTGTAATACAGGAGCGATATTAATAATAATTGCCACAGCACACCTATTGGGTTTTGGTACACTGTGGCAATAATTGACTGATTAAAAATGAAGTGCTTACCTGGTTGGGGCAAATGATACAGGTGCCGGAACAGCATTATTAACAGGCCTGGTTGTTTTTAAGTAAGCAAAAATAGATGTAAGATCTTCATCTGTTAATTTTCTCAATGAAGGCCATGGCATAGGAGGCAGTAATGGACGATTACCTGCCAGGCCTTTCGATACTCCTTCACGTATTGCGCGGATAAAATTTTCTTCTTTCCAGTTGCCAATACCTGTTTGGTCGGAAGTAAGGTTGGCAGCATAAGAAATACCCCATGGGCCCACAGCCGATGTAAGATCAGGTGCAAAAAGCACCCATCCTTTCCCTAATGCAGTTTTATCTACCTCTGGTAATTTACCATCTTTAGGAAAGCCCGATAAACGCAGCTCAGGAATCAGTTCAGGACCATGTGCACCCATTTTTTTGGGCGAATGACAGTCGTCGCAACCGATGCTATTCACCAGGTATTCGCCGCGTTTAACTTTTGCAGCGGAGTCATTAGTGGGGAGATTGGCCGTGTTTGATTTTGTTTCATTTTTGCCCGACAGGTTATTGCAGGCAACTACTGCTGCTACGATAATTATCGAAAGTGCAGTAAGGGTAATGATCTTTTTATTCATGATCTTTTTTTAGGTGTGTATAAATATAAAGTTTCCAACCGAGATTTAATAACAGCGCAAACCTAATCCAGTGGCGGGCTACCTGCAATCACATGAAAATGTGGTTGATGATGAAAGGGGAATAATGGGTAGGAATGGCAATAAAAGAGTTGGCCGCAGACTTGCCTGCCTGTTAAGGCAGGCTGGTCTGCGGCCACTCCCAATCTAACTCACTCAAACGGTTTTCTTATCAGTATTATACCAGTTTGTCCTTAAACGCTTTTGCTACTGCTTCGCTTTTACTGTTAACGTGCAGTTTCTCGTATATCTTTTTAATATGACTTCTTACGGTATCTATAGCAATAAACATTTCATTGGCAATCAGTTTATAACTATATCCTTCAACCAAAAATTGTAATACCTGTTTTTCGCGGTCTGATAAATTGTAATCTTCCCCTTTCTCATTATTCATGGAAGAAAACATTTTCAATACCTGTGTGGCTATGCTGGCTGTCATGGGTGCGCCACCGCTTTGTGCTTCAGCAATATATTCCAGTAAACGGGATGGTGGTGTTTTCTTCAGTATATATCCGTTGGCGCCGCTGCTGATTGCCTGGAACACGTTTTTGTTATCATCAAAAACGGTGAGCATTAAGATCTTCACATCATCGTTTACCTGCCGTATTTTTTTCAGTCCCTCAATGCCGTTTATGCCGGGCATATCAATATCCATTAATATCACATCGGGTTTCCAGGCATTTACTTCCTCAACTACATTGTTACAATTTTTAAAAGCAGCCAATACGTCAAATCCATCCGAACCGTTAATCAGCATGGTTAATCCTTCACGTAGCTGGGGGTTATCTTCGTAAATCAACAGTTTTGTCATCCGTTTTTGTTTGGGTTGTCAAAAATAGGCCGGCAAAAAGAGAAAAGCAATCGCATAAACATGTTATCTGATGCCTGTTAATCTTTTAAACCCCCTGCCGCCTGTTGACCATTTATAAAAGGTTGGGAATATTTTTCTGACAACAGCACCGGTACCCACACAAAAGGCTAAAACGATAAGAGGAACCAGCAGATAGGTTAATAAACGATAATTAGGCACCTGGCTAAAATACAGGTAAGAAAGACGTGTAAGGTATACCACCAGCGGTCCATGTAAACCGAAGATATAAAATGAAAAAGAAGCTGTCCATATGATCCATGGCTGGCGCATGCACCATTTTACTGCAGTATCTGCGCCAAACCATACAGCTACTATACCAGATAATACAGAGATATCATGCAGGATATTCAAAAAGAGATAAGTGATACGATTGGTTGCTTCCAGTTCAAAAGCCATAAAAGTTTTGATCACACTAAAGCCGATAAAGAAAAGCCATACGATATATAAACTGATCCATTTGGGTTTTTGCTCCAGGTTAAAATCTGTTTTCTGCAGCCATACACCAACAGAAAAGAAGAACAGCCCGCGGCCGTCAAATACAAAAATGCCCAGCTCCGATGTCCAGAGAAAAAAAGTAAGCGCAAACCACACAAGCGCATATTTCGCTATTACCCAGCGAATGAAAGGATAAATGAGGTTGGTTAAAAACAAGGCAAGAATAAACCATAGCTGAAAAGAAATGGGCGCTATTAACCATCGTAAAATAACACCGCCCCAGCCTATTTCAGCATAAGGTCTGTTATCTCCCAACTGATCTATATGTGCATCTGATACTGCTGTTGCTGTTACAGGAAACTGTTGCCATAAATAAGTGATGGCCAAACCTACTGCACTCCATATCAGGTATGGAATGAGTAAAGAAACAGCTCTTTTTTTGATCTGCTCTGCATAAGGAACTTTGTCTTGTAAAGCATATATGTAACCCGAAATGATAAACAGTAAAGGAATACGAAACCGCAGCAGGCCATTAGCAAGGAAATACTCAAAAAAGGTGGTAAAGGTTAAAGGTTCTTTTACTGTACTAAAAGGTTGCAGATAAGTTTCCTTCAGGTTATACCCATGAACAAATAGCAAGAGTGCAATGGAAAGAAAGGTATAGAACCTGAATTTCTGACTTAAGAACCGGCTTATTTGTACACTCATAATTACAATATCATTGATTTTATTGTACTGGAACATTTAAAGTTACCTGTGTACCACCGACGGGTTTTGATAAAACCTGCAACCTGCCGTGCATGGCATCGGCGCGTTTTTGCATATTGCAGAGACCGTTACCGCTATCTGCCATATCAGGATCAAAACCAATACCATCATCTTCTACCACCAGTACCAAACGGTTATTATGCAGGCCAAGCTGTATAATAACCATACCGGCTTTTGAATATTTGGCGGCGTTGTTTACGGCCTCTTTAAAAACAAGAAAAAAATCCCGTCTCGCTTCCATATTCAGTTTTACATCAAAAACAGATTCATCTACCCGGAAATCGAGTTCTATTTCTTTTGCTTCCAGCACATTGGTGGCAAACTCGCGCATGCGGGCCGCAATTTTCTGAATACTGTCGTTGCTGGGTTTAATGCTCCATACAATATCATCCATCGCATCCATCATACGCTGACTGTTATCGCTGATCTTGCCCAGGTATTCGGTGGTTTTTACGGGGTCAATATTGATCCTGCTTTTGGCCATTGAGCTAAGAATATTGATGGTGCTTAAGGTGCTTCCCATATCATCGTGGAGGTCGCGTGCCACACGGTTTCTTAATTTTTCTACAGCCAGTAATTTATTAACACGTAAACGGTGCACCAGGTAAACCAATAAGGCCACTACAAAAAACAGGGTGCTGATAAACCAGTAAGTGCGCCAGAAAGGTGGCTTGATGTAAATAGGGATCTGCGTAATATTTTTTGAACGGGCACCATCAATATCTTCACAATACACACTGAATGTGTAATTGCCCGGAGGCAGTAAAGAGTAGTTAATAAAATTCTGCCGGTCTGCTTTTATCCATTCTTTATCAATGCCGGTCATTTTATAATAATAGGTAAGCTTCTCCCGCTGCAGGTAACTAAGGGCGGCAAAATAAATGCTGAATGAATTCTGAATACTACTGAACTGGATTTTGGGAAGAGATAACAATGAGTCTACCGGCAGATACGTATTCAGCAGTTTTAAATCAGTGATAACAACATCCCTTGGTTGTTTTGTTTCGAAAATTGTTGGGCGGAAATAAACCAGTGCATTGTTTCCTGCAAACATCACATATCCATTGCTGCTGAAACAATCCGCCTCAGTAGTAAGGTGTGCCAGCGTGATGCCATCTTTTCTTCCATAAGGTGTGATCCGTTTTGTGGAAGGATTATACCGGCAGAGACCATTAAGTGTGATCATCCATAAATAACCATCTGAGTCGATCCGGATCCTGATAACTGAATTACCGGGAAGTCCATCCTCAAATGTTAACCAATGCACCTTACCTGTTCTTCTGTTTATAAAATTCAACGCCCCTGCTCCAAATACAATGGTACTGTCGTTCAGTTGCTCTATATCTTTTCCGGTGTTGAGGAATAATTTATTGTCTCTGCCGGCGCTTGTGTAATGTTTTAAAATTTTTGTTCCATCGGCATTTAAACAATACAGGCCGTCAGATTCAGCAGCAACCCATAATAATCCTTCATTGTCAACCAATACTTTATTAATGGCCCCATCCATTTTTTGAACTGCTGTAAACTTTCTGCCATCATACTTTACCAGTAAACCACGAAAAGATCCCAGCCAGATATTTCCCTTTCTTATCTCCGGTAATATATTTGATGGTAGCTCCTTCAAATAAAGGGATACTGAGGAACTCCGTTTTTTTTGTGAGCGTATCATACACCATATAATTACCACCCTGGCAACCTATCCATACCTTGCCATCACTATGCTGGTATAAGGCCCATGTTTGACGGTATTGTACCGATTTTACAAAATCAAATGCGGGCTTTTTTTTGTAGATACCGGCATCATACTTTGTCATGTTTTTTGATAAAGTAATCACACCTTTGCCCCAGGTACTTAGCCAGTGTTGGCCTGATTGTAATTGCAGAATATCTGTAAATTCTATTGCTCCGTCTTTGCCGGAGAACAGACTGTTTACAACAGAATAGGTTCCGCTTTCCTTTGAAGTAAAATAGAGCCCGTTATCGGTAGACACCCAGATGCTTCCATCATGATCTTCCATGATATGGTGAACATAATGAAACTGGATACCGGTAGGGCTACCCTGCTCGTGCTCATAAAAATAAAACCGCCGTTCTGTTTTATCAAAACTGTACAGCGCATTGGCGCCATACATCCATAGAACACCCTGTTTGGTTTCATGAAACCTGCGTAGCTCTGAATAATTCGGGTTATAGTTTAACCCTGCTGTATCGGTAAGTTCTTTACCTGAATTGTTGAAGCAGCGTTTAATATGGCCGGCCGTGGTCCAGTTAAAAACCCAATGCCTTCTCTCACTGTCTATAAAAAATTCGGTTGCGCCGGATACCAGTTGCTTATTGTTTAGAAGAGGTATTTTTTCGGGATTGTATTGGTGGGTATATAATTGTTTCTTTTTTAAATCATATACCGCAAGACCATTATACCCACAGGGAAACCAGTAGCGATGGGTAACCGTGTCTTCAAACATATCAGGACTGGGGATCCAGCCTTCAGGAAGATGGAAGTAGTTATCATCAGTAAAGGCGTTCATCTTTTTGTTATAATGAAAAACGCCATATTTATGAAAAGAGAGAAAAACCTCACCATAAAAATCTTTCCATATTTTGTAACCAACCAGGCCGTTTATTGGCCGGGAAGTTTTGATAGGAACGGCCTGGTATTTGAAAGTGGTGGTATTAAAAATGCCAACCTCCATACGTGCAGGGAAACTCAGCCATAATGAATTGCTGTCTGCCGGTATAATCTGGCCCAGGGTAGAAATCAACAGGTTGTTATTGCCCTTGTCTGATCCGAACTGTACAAACTTGCTGCCATCAAACCGTTGTAAGCCGTTGGCGGTACCCGCCCAGATAAATCCTTTGGAATCCTGGTAAGTGCAATACACCACATTGGAAGCAAGGCCAATACCATCATCTGTGCTTATTCTGTTAAATGTAAACGCCTGCTGGGCAAACAGAATGGACTGTGATAGCAGCAATAAAACAATAAGAAAAAACGTTTTCTTCATGTGCAGAATGGATAGTCAAATCTAAAAACAAAACTGCATCCTGCACAGCTAAAGGAGAAAACCACACATTTATGTGGTAAATCCCCCAAAATAAGCCCCCCGCTACTATCCTGTTCCGGCAAAACAAACCAATCCAGCGTGGAACTAAGGATTTTTATCGTTTTAAAACGGATAAACGGAGATTTTGTGCGATGAGTGGTATAGGTAAGCATATATTGTTAAAAACCTTATTGGTAAAGGGTTTCACACAAATATGTGATTGCAGGGATAACTAAAAACGGTGTACTTTTGCAGTGTAAAAAAAATCAATTAGTAATATCAATTTATAGCAATGAAAGGAAAATATATCTCCACTTCTCTTATGCTGGCAGTGCTGGCAGGTGGAAAAGAAGGTTCAAGTTTGCTTGTAGACGAAACAACAGCATCTACCAATGATCATAAACTTATCTGGAGCAAAGATGATGCAGTTAAAAATAACACAGTACTGAACATAGAAAACCCGGACGAACTGAAAATAGTATAATGTTGTTTGTTAGAGTTGCGCGTTTAATGGAAAAGAAGTTTTTACAGATCATGGATCGGTTCTTCATGATCCTGATACTATTGTCTGGCGAAGAAGCCGACGAAAACATTTCTATCAATCATATCCTGTAAGTGAATGCTCCCCGACTAAAAAAGGGGAACCTCTGATAGAGATCCCCCTTGTGACTTAGCATATTTTACTTAAAAACTACAGGGATTTTAATGCCTGAATCCTGTCCCAGTGTTGTTTTATTCCATCGTTAGCCATCACCAGGAATTCTTTGGCTCTTTCCGGATTGTTATTTTTAATTGTTGCAAAGCGGTTCTCGTGATACAGGAACTCATCCAAAGCAATAGATGGATCCTTGCTGTCTAACACAAACCGTTGACCCTGCTCTTTCAGCGGGTTATAACGGAACAGTGGCCAGTAACCTGATTTAACAGCAAGGTCCTGTTGTTCCAAACCATGGCACATATCGTAGCCGTGTGCTATACAATGGCTATAGGCGATGATGATAGATGGTCCGGGATAAGCTTCTGCTTCCAGAATGGTTTTAAGTGCGTGTACATCATTGGCGCCCATGGCTATCTCTGCCACATATGCGGTACCGTGTGCAATGGCCTGCATGGCAAGGTCTTTTTTGCCGGTTGTTTTTCCTTTGATAGAAAACTTAGCGCTTGCACCAATAGGTGATGATTTTGATTTTTGTCCGCCGGTATTTGAATACACTTCCGTATCAAGCACCAGTATGTTTACATTTTCACCGGTTGATAATACGTGATCAAGTCCGCTGAAGCCGATATCATAAGCCCAGCCATCACCACCAACAATCCACATAGATTTGTGCTCAAGGAATTCTGCCACCTGGTATAATAACCTTGCTTCAGGTTTATTAATATCTCTCAGGCGTGATTTTAACTCGTTCACATTTTTGCGTTGCTGAATTATTTCGGTCTCCGTTCCTTCCACATTACTTAGTATGGTATCTGTTAATTCTGAACCTACATCTTCACGTAAAGATTTTAAGAGGGAGATACCATAGTTACGTTTCATATCGGTTGCGAGTTTGATACCCAAACCGAATTCTGCATTATCCTCGAACAGAGAGTTGGCCCATGCCGGCCCGAGGCCCTGCGCATTTTTGCTCCATGGTGTTGTTGGCAGGTTACCGCCAAAGATGGAAGAGCAACCGGTAGCGTTGGCAACAATCATCCTGTCGCCAAATAACTGGGTCAGCAATTTTAAATAAGGTGTTTCACCACAACCACTGCAGGCACCGGAGAACTCAAATAAAGGTTCCAGTAACTGCGATCCTTTTACGGTACTGCGGTTTACCCTTGTTCTGTCAATATCCGGTAATGAAATAAAGAAGTCCCAGTTTTGTTTTTCTGTTTCTTTCAATGGCAACACTTCCTGCATATTGATGGCTTTATGGCCGGGTTGTGTTTTGCTTTCTATTGGGCAGGTTTCTACACAAAGGTTACATCCGGTACAATCTTCAACAGCTACCTGTAAGGTATAAGATTCTGTTTCTTTAAAGAACTCTTTACCTATTGGTGCAACATGTTTAAAGAAGTCCGGCGCGTCGGCCAATAAATCGTTACTGTATACTTTTGGACGGATAGCAGCGTGCGGACAAACAAAGAAACATTTACCACACTGAGAACAGAGGTTAGGATCCCAAACAGGAACCTGGTCGGCAATATTCCTTTTTTCGTATTTGGTGGTAGCAGAAGGATACGTACCATCTGCAGGGAATGCACTTACAGGCAAGGTATCGCCATCGCCAGAAATAATTTTTGCCAACACCTGTTGAACAAAATCAGGTGCATTACCCGAAATAGCAGGTTCAGATTCTTTATTGCCAACAGCAAAATGAGAATAGTCTATCAGCGACAGGTTTTCAAGGGTTTTATCAACCGCCTCAAAATTCTTTTGTACTACCGCTTCTCCTTTTCTGCCGTATGTTTTCTGGATAGCTTTTTTGATATAACCAATGGCCTCTTCTTTAGGTATTACGTTAGAGATAGCAAAGAAGCAGGTTTGTAAGATAGAGTTGATACGTGAACCCATGCCGGTTTCTTTGGCAACCTTAGAAGCATTGATCACATACAGTTTCAGTTGTTTTTCTTTGATCTCTTCCTGAATATTATGAGGCAGGTTGTGCCAAACTTCTTCGGTTGGATAAGGGGCATTGAGTAAGAAGGTGGCGCCGTGTTGCGCATCTTTCAGTATATCGTATTTCTGTAAATACTGGAAGTGGTGACAAGCCACAAAATTAGCCGAGTTGATCAGGTAAGTAGACTGGATAGGCTTAGCGCTGAAACGTAAGTGCGAAACAGTTAAGGAACCTGATTTTTTGGAGTCGTATACAAAATAACCCTGCACGTGATTATCGGTTACATCACCAATGATCTTAATGGTATTCTTGTTGGCACTAACGGTACCATCGGCACCAAGGCCAAAGAATAACCCGCGGAACAGGTGCTGGTCTTCGAGAGAGAATTTTTTATCGTATGCCAAACTGGTATTTGTAACATCATCGTCAATACCAATAGTGAAACTGTTTTTGGGTTTGTCTTTTTTCAGTTCGTTAAATACGCCCATTACCATACCGGCATTAAACTCTTTTGATGCAAGACCGTAACGGCCGCCAATTACTGTTGGTATAGTACCTTCCCATCCTGCGTGTAATGCATTGATCACATCCATATAAAGCGGTTCGCCAATAGCGCCGGTTTCTTTACAACGGTCCAGAACAGCAATACGTTTTACGGTTTTAGGTAATGTATTGATAAAGTGTTTAACTGAGAATGGACGATACAGGTGTATATGCAGGTAACCGGTTTTTTCTCCTTTACTGTTAAGGTAATCAACAGTTTCCTGAACAGCGCCGGAGCCGGAGCCCATAATGATGATAATGTTTTCTGCTTCTGCATGGCCATAGTATTCAAACAGTTTATAGGCGCGGCCGGTTAGCTGTTCAAATTGTTTCATGGTAGCTTCTACTATTTCGGGCACTTTCCAGTGGTATTCGTTGCAGGCCTCACGGCTTTGGAAGTACACATCGGGGTTTTGTGCCGTACCGCGTATAAAAGGATTTTCAGGATTCAGTGCGCGCTGACGGTGCCTGGCCACATCATTCACATCAATCATTTGTTTGATGATGCTGTCTGGCAAAATATCAGCCTCGTTTAATTCGTGCGAAGTACGGAAGCCATCAAAAATATTCAGGAACGGGATGCTTGCTTTTAAGGTGGCCGATGTGGCGATCATGGCCATATCGTGCGCCTCCTGTACGCTGTTACCAAACAACATGGCAAAGCCGGTAGAACGAACGGCCATAACATCACTATGGTCGCCAAAGATCGACAACGCATGCGTTGCGATAGACCTGGCGGCAATATGAAATACGACAGGAGTTAATTCACCGGCTATTTTGTACATGTTTGGGATCATCAGTAATAATCCCTGTGAGCAAGTAAACGTAGAGGCCAATGCGCCACCCTGCAGGGCACCGTGTATTGCACCGGCAGCACCTGCTTCGCTTTGCATTTCTATGATCTTGGGAACTTCCCCAAAAATATTTTCTTTGTTATCACTACTCCACTCATCTGCAAATTCACCCATAGCCGAAGAAGGGGTGATAGGATAAATGGCACAAACTTCACTGGTTTTGTAAGCAATGTACACCGCTGCTTCATTGCCATCCATAATGGCTACTGATGAAGCTTTTTTTGAAGCAGGAACGGCGGTTTTACCTTGGGCAATGGCAGTTTCCATAAAAGAGCGTTTTATTATATTTAGGACCACAAATTACCACGACCCCCTTGGTCAAAATATGATTAATATCAGCCTATGGTATGATTTACTATAGGTTTAAGGGCACTTAACCTACTCATAATCAACCAAATTCATTCATAAACAAGTTGTTATAGACAGCGAGTTAGGTTGCCGTTTATAAAAAACCAGCTTTGGCCGGGAGCCGGTATTAATAATATTGTATTGATTTTTAACGGGACAGGAAATGAAAAAACACCAGCTATTATTTACTCTTTTACTGATAACGGCCTGTTTAAACAGTTTTTCGCAAACCGGTATCAGGGGATTGGTGAATGCAGAAAAAGCATTTGCTTCTTTTACAGCGTCACATACTATTAAAGAGGGGTTCCTTTTATATATGGATAGTGCCGGAATTATTTTTCGCCAGGGAGAAGCGATGAATGCGCTGGAGGCCTATCAAAAACAGAAACCCTCAACCGCTGTATTAAGCTGGGCCCCCGATTTTGCTGTGATCAGCACTTCGGGAGATCTGGGCGTTACCATGGGGCCCTATGAGTTTCGGACAAAATCGTTACAGGATACGCCGGTTGGAAGAGGAAGCTTCTCATCTATCTGGCATATTAATAAACTGGGCGAGTGGAAAAACATGGTTGATCTGGGTGTTTCTTATACAGAGAAACCCGTAGCTGAACCAACCGTGAATGAAATTACCATTCATGGCGCCCCAAATAAAACCTTCCGCATCTCAGCTATTTACCTGCTTGACGAGAAGCTGAATAAGGCAATTCAGGAAAAGAACAACAAAGAATGGTTACCCTTTATTGCGCCAGATGGCAGGTTAAATATAGAAGGCCATACGCCTTATACAGGTAATGAAGCTATTTTATCCGCTTTAACAGCTTTTCCGGCCGGATTGGAATTACATGCTGTGGGTGGCGGACTATCAACAGCCAGAGACTTTGCCTATGTGTATGGAACAGTTGTTAACGGAATGAAGAAAGAGAATTATGTAAGGGCATGGGTGTACAGGAATAAACAATGGCAGGTAATGCTGCAAACAATCAAATGGTAACGTTTTGTACTATTAGATTAGCTATTGACACAATCATTTCTGGTATTACCTGATTAATTGCATTCTTAAGTAGGGTTTGTGTGAAATACACAAGGACCTTTTTTTGCGATCATTGCGGTCCATTGCGTTCTTGGCGCTACCGCTTTAAACCTTGCATAATCAGCGGGCCAGCTATTATAAGTGAACCTGTTTCAGTGATTTTTGGGTTTATACGTTCTGGAGAGAAAAGCTGTAACGCAAGGAGCGCAACGAACCGCAAGGGGCGCAAGGAGTTAACCATATCTCAGTAGTTGACGTGTTCCGCCAAATCAGGCTAACCAGCCTAAAACTGAGTACCCGGGGAAAATGGTTTAGGAAGGGTTGGTGTATTGTAGGTTGCTTACAGACCATTTTGCCGATGTCGGGAAAAAGGTTCCCTCTTCGCAGAGTGTCCATTTCATAGAATAAAAACGAAAATTCTCAGCAGGTATCTCCCTGAACGGGGGCCATGCGGGTTAAACGAAAAAGTCAACCGATTGGTTAGTTGATAGAGCAGGACTTTTTTGCATTTTTAGAAGAATACCTTGTGGAGAAAGAAATGGTAAAAGCTGCGGGTTATAGTGTTACGCCCACACTTAATGCTAATGTGTTGTGCCACTAAAATTAGCTATTGACACAATCATTTCTGGTATTACCGGGTTAATTGCATTCTTAAGTAGGGTTTGTGTGAAATACACAAGGGCCTTTTGCGATCAGTCCATTGCGTTCTTGGCGCTACCGCTTTAAATCCTGCATAATCAGCGGGCCAGCTATTATAAGTGAATCTGTTTCAGTGATTTTTGGGTTTATAAGTTCTGGAAAGAAAAGCTGTAACGCAAGGAGCGCGAAGAACCGCAAGGGGCGCAAGGGGTTAACCATATCTCATTTTGTTAAGTAGTTGACGTGTTCCGACAAATCAGGTCAGCCAGCCTAAAAATAGGTTCCCCGGGGTGGAATGGTTGGGGAGGGGTTGGTGTTTGGTTGGTACGGGGTAGGTACGTTATAGGTGTATTGTTATGGTGGGGATTACTATATTATTACTGTATTATTGCTCGTTTGCGTTTTTGGCTAAAAAATGGGCCCTATGGCGGCTTTTTTGCCAAACCCGTTCAAGGTTGAAGAAAGGGGGGCGTGCCTGCCGGAGAGAGGCAGATTTTGGTTTCCCCATTACTCACCAACGCGGCACTAAAGTGTCATATTTTTTTTGGGGTGAACTTTTATCCTCCGCTCTAAAGAGCGGGGCAATAACAAAAGACCTGAAATATTGAGGGCTTTCCATGCTCAGTGGCTTTATCGGCTCTTCTCTTTGCCACGCGTTTGCCGTGCCTTTGCCACGCGTTTTAACGCGTGGGCAGAAATAATATAGAATTAGCAGGGGTACTTTAGTACCGCGTATGCCTTTCCCGCAATCACGGGCAAATAAAACTACACCCCAACCCAAAACCTGCCCCATCAGGTTAACAGGTTGATAGAAAACACAAGCCCATCCTTTTTTCAGATATCTGTAAAGGCTACCTGTTACAACGTGAAATATTTGCGATGCCCCTAAATAACATTTACATTTTTGGTGTATTGGTTTTATTTATTTTCTGTGCGGGGTGAAATACGGGATTTTTCCCGGTAGAACGATGGATGGATTGGCGTATTTTGAGATACTTAAAAAACGCAAAACAAATGCGTATAGCTGACTTAGGTGGGTTGGCTTTGCGAATATTTTTAGGGAGCGTTTTCGTATATTTAAAAGTTGTGCGTCACCATAATGTTACCTTAGTAATACTCAATTAGCATAAACCTTTTCGACTTGAGCAATCCGAATAATTTAAAGTTAATTCCCTTAAGAAACAACTTGAGGAAAAACTCTAAAATGATTACCCGACAATTAATTGACGCTTATGTAATACGTGAAAATGGAAAAGCAAAATTAAAGAAAATAGATATTTGCATTTTTTGTGGGACAAATCAAAATCTTTCAAAAGAACATGTTATTCCTCGCTGGATATTTGAAGGAAATACAACAAAAACATTCGTAACAAATCTTAATGGACTTCCTCAAGCATATATTAAAACAACAGTTCCAACGTGTGCTAATTGCAATAACGACATACTAAACAGCCTTGAAAAACAAATTAGTAACTTACTTACATATGACAATGTAGATAAAAAGAAATTGTCATTTGAAGATATTTCAAATATTGTCCGCTGGTTTGAAATAATAGATTATAAGTTCCAAATTCTAAATATTTCTAGAAAATTTCTTACCTCAAAAGAAAATGGATACATCCCATACTTAGCTGACTTTCCAATTTCTATGCTCAGACTAAATAAAGATTATACACCAGCTAAAGTAGTAGCTGAAATAAGGGTTTCCCAAAAAAGATTAACAATAAAGAATAAAGATTCACAAACAAATTCACTCATAATATTTAAAACATCAAATCCAGACTTTCATTTCTTCCACACAATGAATGAATTTATCTTTGTTGAACTCCCTCAGAGAAAAATTGCGCTCTTTTATTTCTTTACTAAGCAATTTGAAACAGAGACCGCCGCGTACAAAGAAGCGATGAAAATTATTAAGCTTGCCTATTGAGCGAAGCTCGGAATGGCGAACGCACAACAGTGCATTGTAGCGATTGGGGCGGAGAAATAACGTTCTTCAACTGCAACAAAAATCCCAGCATCAGTTCCGGCTGAAGGAATTCTGAGCGGCAGTAGAATATATCATGATCTTTTGTAACTTAGTTCAGCGACAGTAAGCCATGTGCGACGGAATAACATTCCCCAACCGCTTCAATGCTTGGACGTTAGCGGTAACCTTATTTGAAACATCACGCTTCTCAGACAAAAAAATATAGATGAAGATTGTTGCTCATTGTTTTGCAGAAAATGCTTCAATAACTCCAACAAGAATGGATTTTGAATTTAAAGGTTATGACGCAAGTATTTTATCAATGGAAGATAAGTTGACCCTTCAAATTTCAAAAGTTATGAACTCTGAGGAATTGCTTCCATTCTCAGAAAAAATCACTTCTTCAACTGAAACTATTAACATTGTAGAAGATAAATTAGAAGCAAGGTTAAGACCTTATAAATTAATTCTTACCGAGGCTGCACAACTATTTGAGGGTTTGTTTTCGCTTATGTATGCAACAATTCCTCCTCATTTTGACACGGGGAGAATTTATGTTAACCTTTATTCGCAAACAGACGAAGAACAAAAAATGTTGGACGAAGGAACAATTACAAGAGGCGGCGGATATGTTTTAATGCCAGACAAAAGAAATTATAAAATTGACAACTCACTTTATGACTTAATTATTCCTTCATTAAATCATATACCATCCTTCTCTTTTTTTTCACATGCTTTAAGGTCTTTGAAAAGTAATGATAATGAAGTTGCGTTTTTTCTTTTCTTTAGAATTTTAGATGGCTATTTTTCCTTCGGTGCAACAGCCGTGGAGAAAGAACTCTTAAAGAAGGAAACAGAACTTAGCAGGTTTATTCCTTATGAACCCCAATTGATTTATTCACTGAAAAATATTTTAACCAATATGGGATTGCCCTCAAAAAGTGAAACAGACTTTAAAGGTTTGATATCTGACATCGTTTTAATCCGTCATAAATTAACTCACTTTTCTTCGGCACAAGCCAAAGCTCATCATAGTCCGACAATTAAATTTGAGTTAGTGACAGTAAATACTTATTTGTACAACTGCTGCTTTAATCTTCTTAGAGAAAAGATTAGTCCGCAGGAAGCACCCTAAAAAGGATACCGCTAACATTGCAGCGATTGGGGCTGACGAATAACGTTCTTCAACTGTATCAAATATCCAAGCATCAGTTCCAGCTGAGGGAATTCTGAGCGGCAGTAGAATATATCATGATCTTTTGTAACTTTATTCAGCAACAGTAAGCCATGGGCGACGGAATATCATTCCCCAACCGCTTCAATGCTTGGACGTTGTGCGCAATTATATGGACTTACTTTTTTCAAATATCATAACAGCATTACTATTATTCCTTGCGGGGCTATGGTTAAAGAATTATCTCCCAAGCTATTTTAATGAAAAAGGTAAGCTTCTTGCCCAAAAAGAAGATATTGAAGAAATAACTAAAAAGATCGAAAAGGTTAAAAAAGACTTCTCAGATGATACAGAGTTACTAAAATCAGGTTTGCAAAGACTGATTAATTTAGAAACATCACATAGGAATGAAGAAAGAAATTCCATTATTGAATTTTATTCAAAATACAATCAGTGGTTATATGCGCTTTTAGAAATCAATTATGGAACATATAACAGACAAAACATTAAAGATCTTATTGAAAAAAGAATTTACATTGAAAAGTTTTATGGCGAAACAGGAATTGCTCAATCAAAAGTCAAGTTGTTAGTAAAAGACGAAGAAATTATCTCACTTTCCAGCAAACTTTGGTTAGCTCTTTTAGAGTATAAAGGCTGGATGGATACCAGATTGCTTTTATTGCAACAAAATATAGAATCGCAAGTTTATCTAAGTGACGAATTCATGCCGCTGTTTAAAAAATTTGATGAAAATAAAACTAAACTCGAAAGGCTGGCAGAAGACGATAGAGAGTTAAGAAAAGTATTTAGGGAATTAATCAACACTTTCTACGCTGCTAAGGTTACTGAATATAAAAAAATAATACCGATAGATCATGAATTTACTGACAAAGTCAAAATCTACTTAACGCAATAATAACTGCGCACAATAACTAAGGTTTCGTTGCGCCCAACGGGCGAACAATGAAACCACTGTTGAACGGAACCGGTTATGAGTGGAGTGACTGTATGGAGTTATCGAAAGATGGTATAGAGATGGCAAACAGGCTATGCGCCTGTTTTTTGTTTTGTTGAGAGGCTACTGATACCGTTTGCCTTAGCATCAAATCCGTTTTCATTTGGCAGCTACATGGGTTCAATATTGCACTGGCGAAAGCCGGGCTTTTGCACCTGGCTTATGGTGGTAACTCATTTTGCGCTAAAGCCAGGATATACTCTTTTTTTATAACCCCAGCCTTAAGGCTGGGGTTATAATGCATGGGTTTTTTAAGGGCTTTAGCCCAAAATGAAACACTATCCGGGTCACAGGCTATTTCCTTCTCCGCAGGGTCTTGGCTCTTTCATCTCACGCTGATGCAGAAAAAACAGTTTGTTCTCCGTGAATGTCTCTCGCTCAAGTAGGTTCCAACAGGTTAGATGAAATTGAAAACAGGGTAATAAAGGCAACAGAGACAGCGTATAAAATATGACACGACTAACAAGACTGACAAATATTTTGCTGCACTTACAATCTAAGAGGGTTGTGACTTCACAGGAGCTTGCCGATAAATTTGACATCAGCCAAAGGACAGTTTATCGTGACATAAAAGCTTTAGAAGAAGCAGGAGTGCCAATAATTGGAGAAGCCGGAACAGGTTACTGTCTTATGGACGATTACGTAATTCCACCTGTAATGTTTACGGAGCAGGAACTAAACGCTTTGCTTACTGCCCAGCAAATTATTAGAAGGCAGTCTGACAAATCCTTGCAAAAACATTTTGACGACTTTACAATTAAAGTGAAGGCGCTTTTAAAATATACGGCAAAACAGAAACTTGAAACCCTGGAAAGCCGGGTGATGATTTTTGGCAATGATAAAAAAGTTAAGTCTGGGTTTCTTTCAATAATCCAATCTGCAATTGTGAATTTTCAAATTTTAAAAATTCAGTATCATACTATTTATTCCGACACTATAACAGAGCGGTTTGTTGAGCCGCTTGCCGTTTATTTTTCAAAGGACAATTGGATACTCATTGCACATTGCCAGCTGAGAAATGAATTCAGAGAATTCAGAATTGACAGAATACTGAAACTCACGAATACTTACGATATTTTTAAAGACCGAGACTTCTCGTTTGACAAGTATATAAAACATCTTTCTGAAAATAGTTGATCCCTGCTGACATACCCTTGTCATAAGCTCATTTTACCTTTGCAAAAACATTTAATAAGTAAATAAATGAATAAGGTAAAACTAATAAGCGGAGCCGCTTTAGCTCTTATGGTGCTTAGCACAAGTTGTAACGTAAGTAATAAACAAAACAATTCAGAAAGTAAAATGGAACAAAAAGAAACGACTGTGTTATTGCCCACAGCAAGCAAATTTGTAACAAGTCCGGTTCGTAACCGGTTGGTTTTAGAACTTAACAAACCAGTTTCAGAAGTATGGGCAATTATTGGCGACCCCGCCAAAATGCCTGCTTACAGTGCAGGTTTGGCAAAAGTAGAAACCAGGTCAGCAACTGACGGCAAATGCACTGAATACACCTGTTACTTCAAACCAATGGAAGAAGGTGGGAAAGAAACGGTTCATACTGCAAAAATGCTTTGGTATGAACCTAAAAAAGGTTGGGCTTCGTTAGACAATGAACCCAATGAATTTGGCCTTGAACAATCATTGACACTAATAACAATGGAGCAGCAGGGAGACAAAACTATTGTAAGCTGGAGTATGCACTTTAATTGCGACACAGACAAAATGATTACAATGAATAAAACTTCTTTGGAGCAAGCCCTGTTTGATATAGGAAATAATTTGGTGGAAAAATTCGGTGGGAAAATCGTAGAAAATTTTGTCGGGAAATAAACAACACCCAAACCGTTGGCAGTAATTTTATTTAAATTGCTTTTAAATTTAAATTTTAAGAAAAACATTTGACGAATGTTAGCAGCAACAATTAGCAAAACAGGTTCGATTGACAATATAGAAATTCAAGACTTGCCAATTCCCACAATAAAAGCAAATCAACTTTTAATCAAAGTAAAAGCCTGTGGAATAAATCCGGTAGATTGGAAAGGTGTTATGAGTGGTAGTTTTCAAGTGCCTTATATTTTAGGAAGCGACATTTCAGGCATAGTTGAAAAGATAGGAACAGAAGTTACCAGGTTTAAAATTGGTGACGAGGTAATTGGATCGTTAGAATGGAATAAACAGGGTGCTTTTGCCGGGTATGTTGCATCAGAAGAAAGATTTATCGTTCATAAACCGATAAATTTGAGTTTTGAGCAGGCTGCTGGTGTGCCAATGGCAAGCCTTACGGCCTGGCAAGGCTTGTTTGACAAACTAAATATTCAGGATGGACAAAAAATATTAATCCAGGCAGCAGCAGGTGGTGTTGGACTTTTTGCACTTCAATTTGCAAAATTGAAAAAATTGCATGTTGCAGCTACATGCTCAGCATCAAATGTTGAATTCTTAAAGTCACTTGGTGCTGACGAAGTAATAGATTATCGTACTACTAACTTTATCAATGTTATTAAAGACTACGATGCTGTTTTTGACAGTATTGAAGCAACGGAAGACTCTTACAAAGTATTGAAGAAAGGAGGAAAATATGTTTCTATAACATCACTGAATAAGCCTCTTCCCGCGGAACTGGCAAAGCAATATGAAATATTTGCTGCAAAGTATTTATTTCAATCCAGCAACACCCAGTTAAGTGAGATTGTTAAACTGATAGAAGAGGAAAAAGTGAAAATATTTATTGATAAAACGTTTCCCCTTACAGAGATAAAAGAAGCCCTTGTGTATCAAAAATACGGGCATTCAAAAGGTAAAAACATCTTATTGGTAGAGTAAAACTGCACCCCAAAACGTTAGAAGAAAGAAAATTATGTAAGCGCATAGCTGTTTAGAAATAAACAGCACCAGCTAATGCTGCAAACAATCAAACGGTAAAATCTACAGCTTTATAATTTTACGCCCACACTTACTGTTACATAAAATAAGTCTTTACCACGTTCCGACAAATCAGGCCGGCCTGCAATAGTTACCAGGTTCTGCGGAAGCGTATATGATGGTGTTATGGAAGCATTGAATTTTCCCGCTACAAATACAACAGGCACCGAGATCTCATAAGAAAGAATATTAAATTGGGTTACCGACTCGGTTGTTTGCTGCGCTACAGGCAAACCCATTAAGTTCTTTTTTTTCAGGTAAGTATTACTGAATTTTTGTGTGCCCGCGTATGCGTATACTGATGGATCAATAGCAAATGCAGTGTGTTCAATACCCGTTGGAATAAGAAAAAGATGGTCTAATCCTACCGTAGCGCCAATATCAGTCTGATTGCTGAATTTCAAATCCACGCCGGTGTTAATGTTGATGATCTTATTCAGATAATTCAGGTTTATACCTGTTTGCGATTTTAATGCTGATTGAACCAGGCTGCTCTGGTCTTTGTATAAAAACTGAGAATAAAAAAGGTTTCCTGAAAAATGATCTGTTTCGGGAAAACGATACCCCGCTTCAACAGTAGTGCCGGTATAGGTGGTTGACTGGCTTGCATTCTGTATAAATATAAAATTACCCTGTGCATACAATCCTGTTTTTGATTGAAAGGATACAGAAGGGAATAAGCCGCTGCTTGTAAGACTATCTGTTCTGCCAAAATAATGCAGGGCAGACTGATAATTAACAGATGCACTAAACTCATCTTTTTGTGATGCTTTGGTATTACCTTCCTGCGAAAAAGAAAATATTGGTAAGAGCATTCCCAGCAAAATCAAATACCTGCAGTTATTGGTTTTCATGATTTATATTTTAAGTAGTCTTCAAACCTTACTGTTGAAGCAGGGTATGTTTTGGTTTTTCAAATATTTCAAAATAACGTTTGTGCTCCTGTTAAACACATAGTTGCATAGGTCAGGAAAGAGGGCATATAGTTTGAAAGCTATGTTTTCTTTTTGTTTTCACCTATGTATCTATGTGTTTTAAAATGATTTGAAATAAAGAATAACTGAGTTATTAATTTAAAAAATACATCAGTATATAAATTTCAATAGCACAACAGGTTTCAAAACAATAATGCCGTGTTCCCGGTTATTGTTTTCCTGCTTTTACAGAGCCCTGTGTTTTTACTTCACCACTGGCTTTTACAGCCGGGTGGGCCGATTTTACTTTTTCTTTTGTTTCAGCTTCGGTTTTAACAGCAGTTTTTTTGATTTTATCAGCTTTTTCTTTTGCTTCTTCTGAACCGGCTTTCATTTCATCTTTTACTTCAGCTATAGGCAAAGTTGCATTTGCACTGGCGTGGCTCTCTGCTTCTGAAACAGATGCGGCACGGATAAGACCTCTTTCTTCGCCACCTGCATTACTGTTGGTATTTACCTTGGCATCGTTTTTTGTGTTAGCCTTAACATCTGCATCTACATCAACCCTTGTATTGTGTTTAACTTTTTCTCCTGTTTTTACTGCGGCATCGGTGCTTGTTTTTACTGCACCTGTAGTAGCTTTCAGCGCATTGCCGGTGGCAACTGTAGCTTTATTTGTTGCATTAACAGCAGCATGTGTTGCTTTTGATGCATTCAGCGTAGCATTAGCAGCAGCATGTGAAGAGGCTTTTACGCCTATTTGTGCCTGTGCAGTCTGAAAGAATAATACAGCAGCACCTGCCGCAACAGATTTGATTAGTAATTTCATAAAAATGATTTTAGGTTATTAAATGGTTATTCAATGAATAGCCAATTACTGTGCCAAACTATTTTTTAAGCAAAGTGGACTTTTATAAATCATTGATATTAAACGATTAAAAACTAAATGATGACCGGTTGCCTTGGCAATAATTCTGTATCAGAACAAAGAAAAGCTGATATATCTTTAAGATAATTTTATGAAACAGGCTATTCAAATTATGAAGAGACCAACGCGAAGAAAATTTATTCAGCAAGCAACATACATAGCTGGTTCGTTGCTGGTTCCCGATCTTATATTTGCGGCTGCAGAATTTGAAATGAACGGCTTTATGAAGTTTAGATTATTACGCCATGCTACTTTACTGCTGGAAGTGAATGGGAAAAAAATATTGGTTGATCCGATGCTTTCTAAGAAAGACAGCATGGACCCTGTTGTAAATACTTCCAGCAATGCACGTATACCCATGGTTGAATTACCGGTTAGCGACGATGCGTTAAAACAGGTATTAAATACAATAGACGCGGTTCTGGTAACACATACCCACCGCGATCATTGGGATTTGGCTGCGCAACAAATGATTGATAAGCGTACACCTGTTCTTTGTCAGCCAGCCGATGAAGAGAAAATTAAAAAACAAGGCTTCATTAATGTAACAGCTATTGCGGATGAGTTGTTATGGAATAATATTGTGTTTAGCAGAACCGGTGGCCGGCATGGCACAGGTGAAATAGGAAAACTGATGGGAACAGTATCTGGTTTTGTATTGTCTTTTGGCACACAGAAATTATATATTACAGGCGATACCATCTGGTGCAGCGATGTGGAAGCTGCTATTGCCAAACATACTCCTTCGCATATTATTGTAAATGGAGGTGGTGCACAATTTTTAACCGGCGATCCGATTACCATGACAACCGATGATGTGTTAAAACTTTCCGCAACTACCAATGCAACAATAACAGTTGTGCATCTTGATACGATTAACCATTGTTTGCAGAAGCGGACCGCATTCAGGGAGATGAGTAACCATAATCACCTCTCCAATCGCATCCGCATACCTGAAGATGGAGACTGGATAACGGTATAGCCACCGTTCCTACAAACTATTTTCCTTTCATCATACACACATATTTGTGTGATTGTGTACTCTTATCAGTAGAAAGATATTTGCCGTCTAAATACTGTAAAATGAAAAGAATTACACAATGTATGATAGTTGTTGCCTTGCTTTTATCAGCAACTGCATGTAAAAAAAGCCATTATACACCAGCGCCGGCACCTATTCGTGATATCAGCAAAATTGAAACAGATAGTAATATTGTTGAAACAGCTTATAATACCGATGGCAGTATTCAAACCATTACGCGGAAACAATCTAACGGAACCAATGCGCTAACCTATGCTTTCAGTTATGAGAACGGAAAAATAAAAGAGGTTGATTTTGGCGCCAAATGGAAATATTATTACATAGGGAACCTTGTTGATTATATTGAAACCTATAGCGCAAGTGGTGCGTTAAGATATATTGCCCGGTATGCGTATGTTAATGGCAAAATATCTGAGAAAACAGAATTTCTGGTAAACGCGAACATTGAAAGGCCTTACATGAAAGCGAAGTTTTATTTCAACACAGACGGGAACGTAACAAAGAAAGAGGGATACGATTATATCAACGGCGATTGGAAAAAAGAAGAAGAGGTACAGGTTACCAGCTTCGACACCCATCCCAATACCAGTGAGCACCTGGAGAGTTTCCCTTTTTTGCCACTGAGCTATTATTCTTCGAACAATCCATTAAATGAAACCTATATCAATGATATCGGGCAGAACGCGGGATCTGTAGTTCATGTTTACGAATATGATGCAAACGGCAGGCCGGTGAAAAGAAAAACCACTTATTCGTTTATTGGTTTTCCTGATACTGTTTCAGATTCGAAGATTACTTATTAATAACACATCACGTTAGAAGATATTTCGATAAGAGAAAGACAGAAGAAAAAAAGCGTCTCTGAAATCCGGGATACTCTCTTTCGTCTTTCTCTTATCAAAACCAACAGGTATTGATGCATTTAACATAGCGCATTATTAATAGAAAAACCACCCTAATAAAAGGGCCACACGGCAGATCTGATCATGCCTTTGTGTGGCCTCTTTTTATTTGCACCTCAATCCTTTTACACAGATAAAACAGTTATTTACTGCAAAACTTTTATTGACTTATATTTGAGATGGTCTAATTACACGTCAATAAATGATTACTGCAATTATTATCACCGTTTTTCTACTGGGCTATATTGCTATTGCTTTTGAACATCCGTTAAAACTAAATAAAGCGGCATCGGCTTTAATTACAGGTGTGCTTTGCTGGACCATTTATTTTTTGCAAAGCGAATCTGCCCATACGGCAAATGAACAGCTGCTGAAACATTTAGGAGAGATCGCTTCCATCCTGTTTTTCTTATTGGGTGCCATGACGATAGTTGAATTAATTGACACGCATAATGGATTTGATATACTTACACAAAAAATTACCTCAACCAGTAAGCGAAAATTACTCTTCATCATATCGGCTATTACTTTTATTCTGTCTGCCGTATTAGATAATTTAACTACGGCTATTGTGATGACTTCTTTAAGCTCGAAGATACTGAGTGAGAAAGAAGACAAACTCTGGTTTGCAGGCATGATTGTAATTGCGGCCAATGCCGGTGGTGTTTGGTCGCCATTGGGAGATGTTACTACTACCATGCTTTGGATAGGCGGGCAGATTACAGCACTCAGTATTATAAAACATTTGTTTTTGCCAAGCCTGGTAGTTTGCGTTATACCTGCAATAATCATTGCTTACCGGTTCAGGGGAAAGAAGATAGAAGCCATCCTGCAATCAACCGGTACAGCAAAAGAAAGGCGCGATAGCAAGATCATTTTGTTTGCAGGCATCGGGTTCCTGTTTTTTGTGCCTGCTTTTAAAACAATCACCCATCTGCCACCATTTATGGGCATGCTGCTGGCCCTGGGTCTGATGTGGGTAATCACCACCATTATTCATAAAAGCAAAGAACCGGAAGTAGCAGAAAAATTTACTGTTGCAAAAGCCTTACAGAAAGTAGATACCCCAAGTATCCTGTTCTTTTTAGGCATTTTGTTAGCGGTGTCAGCCCTACAATCTTTTGGCTTGCTGAAGGAACTGGCAACTTTGTTAACCGAAACCTTTAAGAATGATTACCTGATAGGTATTGCATTGGGCCTGCTTTCAGCTCTTGTTGACAATGTGCCGCTGGTTGCTGCATCGCAAGGCATGTTTGATTTAGGTACTTACCCAACTGATCATCCTTTTTGGGAATTTCTTGCGCTTACTACCGGTACCGGTGGAAGTGCCATCATTATCGGATCTGCGGCAGGCGTGGCAGTAATGGGTATTGAGCAAATTGATTTTATGTGGTACCTGAAAAAAATCAGTTGGCTGGCATTGATGGGGTTTGCTGCAGGGATTATTGTTTTTCTGTTACAGCACCAGTTAGCATAAAAACCCGCGCCTTTGCGCCTTTGCGAGCAATTATTCACACAAAGGCGCAAAGGCGCGGGTTGAAGAGAGTTATTCTATTATCCGCAGCTCTGCATAGTTAATCATCATCCTTTTCCCCGCCTGTTTCAGTTTGAACAGCGCCGTTTCTGATTTCAGTATGCCTGATCTGCCCGCCGAGATAACCGGTTTGGGCAACCAATGCGAAACTGATAAGTGAAATCAGCAGGGTTACAAAAGAAGCCCTTTTTAGCAAGGTTGATTTTTTATACGTCAGAAAAATTGAAACTAATGAAGAAATACCCAGTACAATAAGACTCACTAAAGCAAACATGGCAAACTCTTCATGTTGTTTCATGATATTTTCTGAAACACCCGGCAGGTTTTCTACCGCTTCTTCCGCCCCTTCTCCTGTGAGGTAAGCGATACCGGCCCCGATGGCGGAAATAACAAGTAAAAAATATGCCGCCATTTTTGTCTGATCACTTTTACGCCAAATTCCATAGCCTAAAACAAATGCTCCCAATATTGAACCAAAAATTGGCAAATGGGTGATTAATAGATGCAGATGTACCTGGTTCATAACGATAAATTTAGAGTGAGGTAATTTTGATAAACTTTTCGCTGCTGGTCATAGATATGCCACATCGTGCCGGTGCTGTGTTTTCATAGGTGTTTCCGCAGGTAGAGCAGATATAAAATATGGTAGGTAATGTTTTTACTGTATTATTCTGCAAAGCCGTCAATGCAGTTTCGTACATTATTTTATGTTTCTTCTCTGTTTTGTAAGCATAATTTAAACTGATCAGTGCCAGTTGGTTTCCGGCTTCATTGGCTGTTTTCAGAAATTCAGGATACATCGTGGTTACTTCATAGGTTTCTCCTTTAATGGCGTCTTCCAGGTTTTCTTTAGTGGATTTTACAGTGTATTCAGGTTTTACAACCGGCGCCGCTGTCCCCGATTCCTGTAAAACAGCTTTATGGTTATTGGCATGAATATTTTCGGATGATGAGGCCGCCTTAAAAAGAAGCGCAATTTGGTGAAACCCGTCCTGTTCTGCTTTTTTAGAATAAGCCGCATATTTAGCACTGGCAGTTGTTTCGCCTTTAAAGGCATCCTGCAGGTTTGCAATTGTTTTTGATTTTGCATCCATGCTTTGTGTCATTTTGCTTTGCTCAGAACCTGATTTATGCTCATCTTTTTCATTTTCTTTTCCTTCCTTTTCCTCCGATTCTTTGTTTTCTTTTTCATTTGTTGAATCGGTGGTTTTAAGTGTAGGCGACTTCATCGAAGTATCTGTATTTGCGTTTCCGCATGAGGCAAGAAACAGGCTGCCGGCCGTAAGTAAAATGGCGGGGATAATTAATAGCTTTTTCATTTTTGTTGAGTTGTGTTTATAATAATTGATACAACAAAGATGCCCCTGCTCAACTTCAGGGTATCTTTGTGTTTTCTTAAGATCGGCTTAAGATTATGCAGGAAATTGCAAAGAGAAGGTGGTATTATCAGATGTGCTTTTTACAGACACAGTTATATGCTGCAGTTCGGATAGTTTTTTTACAATGGCCAACCCCAATCCGGTTCCCGGTACTTTAGAACTTCTTGATTCATCGGTACGGTAAAACCGGTTAAATAAAAGCGGTATTTGTTCTGATGTAATGCCGGGTCCGTTATTTGAAATGGCGAATATTTTCTTTTTTTCATCCCAGTTAAAAAGTATCCGGCCGTTTTCTGCACTGTATTTTATCGCATTACTGAACAGGTTATCTATTATCATTGACAGGAAAAAACTGTCTCCGGAAACGGTTACATTATTTGGAACTGATATTTCTATCCTGATATCTTTTTCAGCTATTTGCTTTTCAAATTTTAAGGCAGATTCTTTCAGCAGTTTATTCAGGCTAACTGTTTCTTTTTGTACCAACCCCGAATCCAGCCTGGCTAATTGCAATAATTGCTCTAATAACTGATTAAGCCTGTCGGTTTGTTCAATTACATTTTTAATTTTTGCTTCATATTGTTCAGGCATTCTTTGTTTGCGAAGCAAAACTTCCAGTGTGCCCCGGATGATAGTTAGCGGTGTTCTTATTTCATGAGAAGCGTCGGAAGTAAATTGTTTCTGCTGTTCAATACTGTTTTCTATCCGGTCTAATAATTCATTAATGGTTTTTGCCAGTTGATATAATTCATCTTCATTTTCGGGTAATGGCAGGCGTATATTGATATTGGAATCATTGATCTTAGCAGCGGTTTGTATCAGCCGGTTTACAGGTGCTATGGCTTTAGAAGCGGCCATATAAATAACAATATAGAGTACCAGCAGAAGAATGGGGAATGAGATACAAAGCGTAAAAATCAGATTATTTAAAACAATATGCGATTCCTGTTGAGAAACGCCAATTGTTAATTGTCCGATTATTTTACCCTGCTCGTTTTTGATGGGGAACTGACCCAATCTTAACCTTTGTTTATCTATCTCAGCATTAAAAAAGTTTTCTTTCTCATTGGAAGGATTAAATAAAAAATGGTTGGTTCGCAGGTTTACCGATTTGAATATCATCCTGTCCTGATTATCCACTATCTGAATAAAGGTTGGATTCACTTCAACTTTCCTGTGTTCTGCTTCTTCCCATTCAGGCATTTTATTGATGATAATACTGTCGCCCTTCCAGTCGAGGTTGTTAACGACCTCTGTTTTTTCCTGCAAAATATCATTGTCGAGATGGCGGTAAGAAGTATAATAAACAACGGTATAAATAACAAAAAAAACGGTAGCTATTGTTATAGCAACAGCTATTGTATTGATCAGGGCGATACGTTTTTTAAAACTCAGTTTCATGGCAGATCATTTACCCGGTATCCAACTCCCCGAATGGTTTGTATAAAAGAATTCTTACCGGGATCATCCAGTTTTTTTCTGAGTGAATTAATGAAAACGTCAATCACAGAAGTGTCTTTATCAAAATGTACGTCCCATATTTTTTCTATAATCCGTGTTCGTCTGCACACTTTCTCTTTATTAACCAGCAGGTATTCGAGCAGGGCAAATTCTTTTTGTGTGAGTGCTACCGGCAGTCCGCATTTTGTAACCCTGTGTGCTGCTGTGTCTAATTGAACATTCCCTGTTTCAAACACAGTTTGTTCACCGGTTTTATTACGGAGTAATACCCTTATACGGGCCAGTAATTCTTCAAAGGCAAAAGGTTTTTTCAGGTAATCATTGGCGCCTGCTTCCAGTGCAAACACGGTATCATCAACAGTGTCTTTGGCAGTTAAAAAGATAACGGGAACCGTTTTGTTTATTTTGCGGATATTTCGGCAGATTTCTATTCCGCTGATTCCGGGTAGCATCCAGTCGAGGAGAATAATATCATATTCATTCAGGTTATCAAGCGCCATTTCCAGTCCCTGTTTTCCGTTATTGGCAACATCTACGGCAAAACCTTCCTCTTCCAGTCCTTCTTTAATAAAACCGGCAATAGCTGTTTCGTCTTCTGCCAATAAAATTCTCATATTGGTAAGTTAAGAAAAATCTGTCTTCCGGATCATTTGTCGTCTGTATTTGCAAAATCAGGAATGGCCAATTCAACGCCTGCCCCATGTTTATATACCAACTGTCCGCCCAGGTAGCCTGTTCTGGCTATAGACCCAATAACAGCAGCAAACAGAATGATGCTGATAATCCGTGTCCAGCTTTTGGTAAATTTAAAAATAGTAAAGGCGCTATAGATAACTGCTGTAACAATCGTGAGCCATAACGCAATAGTTGCAGCCTGTTCGTGAAGTTCCATTGCTTTTCCCAAACTGCCTTCTTCCATGCCTTCGCCTGCGGCATTGCCGGCAATATACGAGACAATGGTTCCAAGCGTGCCTAACAGTAATAAGAAAAAGGCGACCTGCCTGAAAAACGGTCGTTTTGAAAATAACGCAATGATTTCTGAAAGGAAACCGGCCAATAATAATGCAATGGGGAAATGCACCAGCATGGCATGTATATGAGTAGAGGAGAGCATAATTTTTTTTACAAAATTGCCCCCGGTTTTATTTTAAACAGGTTAGTGAATTCTTAAGATTGTCTTAAGAGTACAGCATGGGTAGTATAAATTATTCCACAATGCGCAGTTTTGCATAGTTCAACATGATCTTTTTCTCACCATTCAGTTTAAAAACAATGGTAGCTACCGGATTATGCGCCGATCCTTCAATTTTAGATACGGTTCCAAAGCCAAATTTCTGGTGTTCTACCTGCTGGCCGGCCTGTAAGGTAGATGTATCGCTTGCCACAAAATCAGCCGAAGGTTTATGTTCTACTACTTTATTGGATGGGGGTGTTATTGGTAAATATTCCGGTTTGGCATTGCGTGTATCTGTTTTTTTTGCAGGAGGCGGGCCATATCTTTTTTCTGCGCCAGCCGCATCGCCATAACCAAAGCCACGTTGCATACGCTCAAAACCATCTCCCCAGTTGGCGCCAAGGTTACGGGCGCCACCACCGGCATAGCTTTTATCAATATGCTGTTCCGGCATTTCTTCTATAAAACGGCTGGGCTCATTTTGTACCAATTGCCCGAAGCGATACCTTGAATTGGCATAGGTTAACCAAAGCCGTTGCTTGGCACGGGTTACTGCTACATAAAACAAACGGCGTTCTTCTTCCAGTTCCTCTCTTGTATTAATACTCATGCCACTTGGGAAAAGGGTTTCCTCCAAACCACCCACAAATACACAACCAAACTCAAGCCCCTTGGCGGCGTGGATGGTCATTAGTTTAACTACATCATTGTTTTCTTTATCATCATCGGCATCGGTTAACAGTGTGATCTGCTGTAAATAGGAGCCCAATGTTTTATCGCCGAGTTCTCCGTCTTCATTACCCGGGCTTTCGGTCCACTCTTTAATGGAGTTGAGTAATTCCTGCACGTTCTCATATCGTGCCAGCCCTTCTGTTGTTTTATCAGTAAAGAGTTCTTTAACCAGATTGGTGTGTTTACCAACCTGAATGGCAACATCGTATGCATTCTTATCCGTTAGCATGCTTTGGAAATAACGGATCATAGTTACAAAGTTCTGTAATGCTTCCAGTGTACCTGCTTTAAAACCGAATTCAGCCGCTCTGGATATCACTTCAAACATCGTGATGTTGTGCTCGTTTGCATAGATCACACATTTTTCCTGTGTGGTTTTACCAATACCTCTTGCCGGGTAATTCAGGATTCTTTTTAAAGACTCCTCATCTCTGGGGTTGATAATGATTTTAAGGTATGCAATCACATCTTTGATTTCTTTGCGGGCATAGAAGCTTTGCCCACCATACAACCGGTAAGGTATTCCCATGCGGCGCAGGCTTTCTTCAAAAGAACGGCTTTGAGCATTGGTCCGGTAAAGTATGGCAAAATCGCGATTGTAATAATGGTTACGGAGTTTTTGTTCCTGAATGGTATCGGCTACAAACTTTCCTTCATCATTATCTGTCATGGTACGCACCAGACAGATCTTCTCGCCTTCACTGTTCTCGGTCCATAGATTTTTCGGGATTTGTCCTTTATTATTTTTGATCACCATATTGGCCACATTCAGAATGCTCTGACTGCTCCGGTAATTCTGTTCCAGCTTTACCACTTTCACATCATCATAATCTTTCTGGAACTGCAGGATATTTTCAATGGTAGCGCCGCGGAAACTATAGATACTCTGTGCATCATCTCCCACCACACAAATATTTTCATGCATGGCTGCCAGCAGTTTTGTGATCTGGTACTGTACCGCATTCGTATCCTGGTACTCATCTATGAGGATGTATTTGAATTTTCGCTGGTACTTGCTCAATACTTCAGGAATGGTTTGCAGTATCTCATTCATTTTTAATAACAAATCATCAAAATCCATTGCCCCGTTTTTAAAACAACGGCTTACATAAGCTGCGTAGATCTGGGCAATAGCCGGACGGTTAGCGCGCATATCTTCCTGTTGAATCGCATAATTGGTTGCATATTCAGCAGGGTACACAAGATCATTTTTGGCAGACGAGATCCGGTTACCCACTACACTGGGCTTGTATTGTTTGTCATCTAAACCGAGTTCATTGATCACAGCTTTAATTACCGAGCGGCTGTCATCCGTATCATAAATAGTAAAATTGGTTGGATAGCCAATTCGCTGTGCTTCTGCCCGAAGGATCCTTGCAAATACACTGTGAAAAGTACCGATGTATAAATTTCTGGCTTCAGAATTACCGAGTATCTTCTCAATCCGCTCTTTCATTTCTGCAGCGGCTTTGTTGGTAAATGTGAGGGCCAATATATTAAAAGCATCTACTCCGTTGGCCATAAGATGGGCAATACGGGTAGTTAATACTTTCGTTTTTCCGCTTCCGGCCCCCGCAATAATCATTAATGGGCCGTTCATGTGTGTTACCGCTTCACGCTGCGGTTCGTTCAATCCTTCCAGGTAAGCTTGCATGGGTGCAAGTTAAGGGATGAACCTGATTGCGGGTAGTAGCGTGAATAAGTTAAATAGTAATTCGGGTATAAATACGCAGCGAAACTCCGCAGAGAAAAAGAATATATCAGGGCCGGTCTAAAAATGCCAGCACTTTTTTTATCAGTGATGCACGTTTATTGGTGAAGGAGTGATCTGTATCCCAAACCGCATAGTCAAAATAATTATGATTTATTTTTTGAATGCTTCCGGCAAGGTTTTCATTACGGTGGTGTTCGTCGAGCATTACTACTTGCTTGCCAGCTAGCAAACCGGCAGCGTTTAATAAGTTATGAAACTCAGGTTCTGTAAATACCGGCGCAAACAGGGCTTTACCTGACTTTTTGTTCAGCACAAAATACTCATCGCCTTCTTTTTCTCTTTTGGCAAGGCCTTCTGCAGGTAACGAACTGATATCCCGGTAAATATCCCAGGCAGAAAGGGCAAAGCCTTTTTTAATATCCGCATTTTCCTGTAAGGCTTTTAAACAAACAAATCCACCCATGCTGTGGCCAAACAAAACAATCTGTTGCGGATCTATTTGAAGTTTAGCAGCATTCATTAAGTGCACCAAGAAATTACCAACTTCAATTTGTGCTTTTTGAAGTATAAATAAACAAATCGATTCTACTATCACAATATAAAGGATATATCTGCTAAAGAAAATTTATTCAATTTTACTTTATCATTTTTCAACTATACCTCTAAACACAAGGAGTACCACTGAAGAATTTGAATTTGTCGTGACAGTTGCAGAGGATTGAAAAGGTCCCAAATTAGAGGCATCATATTTCAACCTTATCAAGGCAGAATCATTAGGACTTATAGCTCTTTGTGGAAAATTGGCGACGGTACAATGGCAATCGGGCTGAATTTTTTGGATATGAAGGTCATGGTTTCCGATATTGTATACTGTAAAGTCAATTTCAACTGGAACATTTAATTTCTGTACCCCAACATCTATTAACGTTTTATCAAATTTAATACTTGTCAGTTCTGACACTTCTGAAATTTCTTGAGTAGAAATTTTCTTTCTCGTACTCGTAAAATGCCAAAGTGATATAACAAAACATAGAATTGAAACAATCAATAATGTGTATCTTATTTTCATATACGCAAATGTAAAAAGCTTTCAATTTTTTAGTTGGAAAATCAGCAAGGCGGGATTTGAGTTTTTATTTAAGTCGCGAATTACCTTCTTGAATTCAGGAAATCTCGATATAATAAATTTGGCATTTCTGTTTATGAACCTTCTCTGACTTTTTAGATCTAATATCATAATGATATCTTCACCTGATTGAAACATGGAGGATCGAAACAATACATTTAGACTATCCAAACTAGGATCAGTCTGAAAAACTTGTCCTGACAACTTATTGACAAATGCTGTATTTACTTCGTCATGGAGATAATTGAAACCAATAAACCTATCAGTGTGTGCAAATCGCGAGTATTGAAAGCTGTATTTCGAGAGGTTATTAAAAAAGCTATCTTGATTTATGTTCTTTGGTACTTCTCCATACCCATACTCTATTTTGTACATCGGCTTTGCGGTATCATTTATAATTTGATAATATACCTGTGAAGTAGCCGAGTTGAAGAATATTCCGTTTTCTGAAGCGAATAGCCCACCAGACGCCTTGATAACACTTTTAAAATTTTTGGGCATTTCAAACAATTTCGCCTCAATATTATTTGCTGTATCAGTTAAAAGTATATTTGAGGTTCCTGAAAGTTTGCTTCTATTTTGGTTGACGTAGAACATCCTTGAATTAGGTCCTTGCAATACTAAACTGTGCGCAAAAAATTCCAATCGCTTGCTACTTATAAAATTGCCATTAAGTGTGAATTCTGACAGCTTATTGGGTCGATTGCATAACACAAGTATCGAATTGTGATATGGTGAATATACGATGTCTTCAACTCTGGTAAACTGATCTTTTTTAACACCCAATTTGCCTATATCATATAGATATCGGCCACTTGTGTCAAAAACCTTTATCGCAGCATAGGTGTCATCGAGGATAAAATATTTATTGTCCTTGAAAATGAGCTTTTGTATTGCCCAAGGTCCCGAAATGAGGGAATTTTTGTTAGTCTCAAGACTAATTACTTTGAGTTTGTGAATGATACTAGTAAGAGAAATATGGGGGCTACTTGAACTGAGGTGAATAACTTGAGGCTCTCCTTCCAATACATAAGACACTCGTTTCTTTTTACATGAAGTCAATAGGTTAAGCAAAAGAAATAATATCAGTAGAATATTATACCGCGGCATCAGTTCAAAAATTAATTGGCTAAAATAAACCTGGCCTTACACGTCTGGAAATTAATAAGACCACTATAGAAAAAATAAATGCTATTAAAAGGGACTGCATTAGAAATCTAATACAGCCCCTAATTTGCCCGTTATGGGCAAGTTCCTTCAGGTGTGCAAGAGGTTTCATCACCCTTACCGCAGACCTTAATAGTAATTTTAGGGTCCGAATTGCAGGTTCCTGTCATCAGAACCCAACCGCCATCAACAAGAGTTGCGTTTGCCTTACTGAAAAATGAAACACTTCCATCTGTGTTGGTGGAGATTGTCAACCCTACGGCTGCAAGAAATAAGCCTGCAGTACACATTGCTAAAAATTTCTTTTTCATTTCAAAAGTTTTTTGGTTAAAAGATATTGTAATATATAAATAAACACTTATAAAAACAAAATATTATTTGTTTTTATTTTAATATTAGTATACCTTACGTTCACTTTATACTACAATTGAGAATTCTTAGTCTAGCACAACACGTAGGTTGTAGTATTTTATATTTATACATAATTCTCCGGTTGGACACAAAAGACAATCTTATCATATTTAAACCCATCTCTATGATTAGAAAACTCTCCAAATCAATATCTTTATTCCTTTTCTTACATCTTCTTGTAAGCACAACTTCCGGTCAAACTGAAACGTTGATTCGTTTAGACCTTGAAAATGCCCGTGGGGGAACAGCTTCTCAGATATTCGATTCTATTCAGTTTATTCCACTGGAGACAACAAAAAATAGTCTATTCGGCACCATCAACCAACTCGAAGTTTCAGACTCACTCTTTTTTATTTTGGATATATCAAGTCGCTCTATATTAATATTCAAAAAAAATGGTGCGTTTCATACGCGGATATATAGTAGAAGCGGGGATAGTTTTTTTGGTTTTTTTACTATAGATCACGTTACCAAAAGGATTGTAGTCAATAACAATTTTACTGATAGTCTATTAGTATACGATTTTAATGGGAAGCCTTTGCGAAGTTTGCCCACAATCAAGCCAGTACATTCGTTATACTATTATGGCAATAACAAAATGCTATTCTTTCAGAGACGCACTGGATCGTTTTCAGAAAGTGATTTAAGAAAATATGATCTATTATTGACTGATAGTAACGCTATTGTGAAAAAATATATGCATCCATATAATGCAAAATTTGAAAATGGCGAGTATAATGTCGAAAATAACCCGATTAATTTCTCAGGGCAACCGGGATCGTGCATGTTTTCACTACCCTTTGATTATACCCTTTATCAGTTAAACGATACAGGCATTCTCAACAAATATAAATTTGTATTACCTATGGAATACTCTTTGCCTGTGAATTTTGCAACTGACAGTAGGTTTAAAGGTAAAAGACCGAAGTATGTTTATTCTGACCCACTTAACAAAAGAAAAATTCGTTCAATCAGCACCGCATATAGAATTAACGATTATTTAATCTTTTCAGCACCTGACGGACGCCTAACAATTGGCGATGATGTAAACTATCTATATAATTTAAAAAATGGTTCATTACTCTCTTTTTCCAAAGTAACTGGTGACACTTCGTCTTATTACATTCCTTTACTATCTAGCATGTTTGAGAAAATTTTGACTGTCCGCAATGACAGAATATACAGTTCTTTCCCATCGTTTAGGCTTCTTTCCTTTAAGAATGACCTAAGCATGCAGGCCACTTATCCCGAAAGCCTTAAAACACTGATGTCCGTTGGCACAAAAAACGATAACCCTGTTATAGTGGTACTTCAAGTCAAACAAAAGTTATAAAATGACATTGCGATTTGGGATTGCGATTTTGTTAATGATTTTGAATGTATTGTCGTATGACATCTATGCTGAACCTAAAAACGAGAAAGCAGATACCTCCTTCACTGGTGAAATAAGCGGCTCAGTTAAAGATACCACTCTTAATTACTTTTTACAGGCTGCAACAATTGCGGTATATAATAGCAGTGATAGCAGCTTAGTTGCATACTCCCTAACAAATGCGTCTGGGGAATTCCACATTCGGAAACTTCCGATTGAAAAAGTACTATATCTGAAGGTTAGTTATATTGGATACTCACCTTACACATTTACGTTTACCATATCAGTTAATAAAAAACAAATTCACTTCAAGGAAATATATCTTGAAAAATGCGAATCTCTCTTAGAAGAAGTAACGGTGACCAATTCTCCAGTACGAATGCATGGTGACACACTAGAATTCAGTGCTGGTGCATTTGCTTTAGATAAAACTGCTGTTGCTGAAGATCTGTTAAAAGTATTGCCTGGGGTTATCGTCTGGGGCGATGGAACTATTACATTAAACGGTAGGTCGATTAGCAAACTTCTTGTAGACGGCAAACCTTTTTTTGGTGGGGAATACAAGATAGCAACTCAAAATATACCTAAAACAGCAATTGATAAAGTACAAGTATATCAGGAATCCATTGACCCCAACAATCCTCTTGATTCAATTTCTTCAATCAATTTGAAGTTGAAAGCCGGACATCACGCTGGATATTTCGGATTAATATCGGCTGGACTAGGTTCAAGTCAAAGATATGGCGCGGGCATAAACACTAATTTGTTTAACAGAAAAGAACAATTTGCTTTTGTAGGACAAATAAACAACACAAATAAATTAACTAATGATATTTATAGTCTTTTAAGAAATAATACCTATAAAGGCACTGGCGTAAGGGTTGAATATCAACCAAATTTTACTATGCAAGGTGCGAATCAGCAGAGTTCAGGTGGATTTCTTTATTCACATGATTATATCCCAGAGTATAATGATTATAATAAAGATCGGATTGCAATAATGTCTTTCATAAACCGAACCTCAAATACTACAAATCGAGAAATACATACAGTTAAAAGTATTGGATTAGATAGCAGTCTTCACGACCACTATCTCAATCAGACTCATTTAGAAGCAACTGGACTAAATCTTGAAGGACGATATAGTAAGAAAAAGAATTGGGATTCATTGGCTATCGCTGGAGCTTATGAATATGGTAATGAACAACTACAAAATGCATTTAAAAATGAGACATCTGATTCGAAGTTGAATATATTAAACCATGCCAAGTTATTTGCGTATGATACAAGCAGTACACATAAGATTACACTACTTGGTTTTTATGATCACCATGGCTTTTTAAATTCTGATGTACATCGTCTGACAAACTGGTCTATAGCATATTCACTAATATCAGAAACAAGAAGTTTGAATAGGTTAAGACGGTACAACCTGAATTATAGTCTTAATCCAGCCTCGAATCAAGATTTCGACAGAAGATTTGATGATCAGGCAAGCATTCTTAAAAATAGTCTTTCACTTAACTTGGGAGATTTTGCAGCATGGCTATTCCCTAAAACTAGATTTCTGTCAAGATTAAGTATTCAATTTGTAAATGACTTTTCCTGGAATATAAAACAGAGTAACGATTTGGTTACGGACCTTGATATCCAAAGTAATAGTTACAGACAAAATAGTTACATGAGCAGGCTTACTCAGTACTCTGATTCACGCCTGATGACCGGTATTAAATTAGGAAAGCTCATTTCATACGGCTTAGCTAATAGATACCAAAAAGATTTAAGTATATATCTAAATACAAGAATGCAATTCTATGCAGAAAAGTATATATCCAGCCAACCAGTGCAAAATTATACTAATTCATATCAAAACTTTATTCCAACCATCGATCTAAGCTATATAAACTATCAATATGGTGAATATGTAAATCGGTATGGCTTGAATTTTGGCGTTAATTATGAATATCCTACTTCGGTGCAGCGATCTGCAATTACAGATAGCACAGAGATTTTTTTTATTCAGAAGGAAAATCCTCTTTTGGTTCCAGCACAAAAATATGAGTTGACTTTACGATATGGGCACCAAAGTTATCGACTTAAGAATGCAATTTCATATGGTGCATCCATTTTTGCTGGTATAGTTAACAATTTTATCGGGGATAGCATTATTACAGATAAAGCGGGTCGATTGGTTTACTATCCGGTCAACGTGAAAGGTAGAAAGCATATAGGAGGTAATATTTATATCAATAAAGCACTTCTTCTGGGAAACCATCAGATACAACTAAATTTTACTGGCTTCATAAGAAAAGTATTTAGCCCAGGGTTTCTAGGATATGAGTCTAATAGCACTTCTGGCCCAAATTTGGAAAAAATTATACTTATTACAGATTCATTTTCCATAAACTATAGTTATAAAAATAAACTCGCAATCAACTTATTACACAACATTCTTTACTACCAATCCACTCAAGTTGGATTTTCAAATGCAAAGTTTATAAATAAACAAATTTCAACTAAACTTGGAATTGCTTTAAACCCCGCCAAACGCATAGCTATTAATTCTAATGCATCTTTAAACACTTTCCCCAATATTTACTCTAATACTAAGAGTCAATTAATTTGGAATACCTCAATTGCCCTCCGACTTCTTAAATATGAAAACTTAGAGTTAAAACTGTCAGCATTAGACCTCCTCCACCAGAACAAAGGAATCATAAACTATGCTAATAATTATTCATACAGCCATGGAGAAGTCAATACTTTGCAACAATATTTTTCGATTGATGTTTCATTTTTCCCAAGAAAATTCAATAATACAAATTCAACAAAAAAGAAAAGCAACGAAAAATAAATCCTTAATAACTTTTTCAATTTTACACATGCTGTTTAAGATATGCTATAATATTTTTTACATCTTCTACACAATGCCTGAAAGAGAATTCGCCCTGGCTGCCCCAGCTTCCGCGGTAATTGAAATAGATCACATTCCATCCATGAGCACGAACGGCCTGCGCAAGATCAAGGTTTCTTTCATTGCCGGGATATCCGTGCAGCAGCAATAAAAGCGGGTGTGGTTTTGATCCATTGGCTTTATACATAAAGCCCTGCAATAAATTTCCTGCAGAAGGAAGTTGCAGTTCCTGAAAACCCGCCGGCGAATCGGCAGCCCATGCCAGGTCTTCCTGTTGAAATGTTTGTTTTGAATTGGCCTGTGCCGGCAATGAATCAGCTTTACAGAGCATTATAAGCAGCAGAAAAGAGAAAATAGACTTTAACATATGCCCAAGATAATAATATCTCTTTACACCGGAAAACAGGTTGTTATAAACGGTGTTTACCATAAGCGAAAAATTGTGTTATATAAAGTCTATAAATTTGGTAGACTAATAAATGAATCGTATCTTTGCATTGTTAAATTGCTTTAGTATACTCGTAGCCCGATCTTTGTTCAGGGCGTTGTTGTTAGTTGTAACAGCAAATAAGATTGTTAAAAACAAGGCCATGTGGCCGAGTGGTTAGGTACAGGTCTGCAAAACCTTTTACGGCGGTTCGATCCCGCCCCTGGCCTCCTTGTTATGATGGATTTTTATTTGGCAAGCAATCGAAGACGGGGTGGTATTTCTATACTACCCCTTTTTTTAATATGTTAAAGCTTTCCGCATTTTTCTATCATTACTTTCTGAAACGCAGTAATAGCGGTATATTTGCTGTTCTCCAAAACTGATCTGCTTCAGTAGTACAGCACCTTTTCAGGTGGAATTCAGAGCACTTATTTTTAAACATAAACCAGATACACATGCAAAAATTAAAACATGCGGGATGGAGTTTTGTGGTACTGTTAGTTGCTGGCTTATTGGTATCAATGAGTTTGGCTTTTGTTAAGCCTGATGTTTCAGACAAAGTTTCTGCAGACAAAGCTGCAGCTAATACATCAGCTATGGACGAAAAGGGTATGTTATATGACAACCTGAATCTTGGCTCAATGGGTTTATCCCGTGAGGCATTTACTTATGCGCTTACAGGATTTAAAAAACTGTTGAACGAAGGAAAGATCCGCAAGGATAATATTTTATCTATTCTCGATTTTAGTTTGCCATCAGGTAAAAAAAGATTGTTTGTAATAGATCTTGCAACGGGCGAATTGATTTTTAATACCTATGCCGCTCACGGAAACAGGTCAGGAACAGCGATAGCCACGCAGTTTTCCAATCAACCCAACAGTTATAAAAGCAGCCTGGGATTTTATGTAACAGGCGATACGTATAACGGAAAACATGGTATGTCGTTACGCCTCGAAGGTGAAGAGCAGGGTATTAATGATAATGCGTTGGCAAGAGGTATTGTAATGCACAGTGCTTCTTATGTTGATGAATCTATCGTTGCGCAGCAGGGTTATATCGGAAGAAGCCAGGGTTGCCCGGCGCTCCCAACAAACATTTACAAAAGTGTTATTGAAAAAATAAAGAACGGAACCTGTTTGTTTTTGTATAGCCCGGATAAATACTATGTTTCGCATTCAAAAATTCTTAATAACAGGGCATAAGATTAAAAAATAACAATATCCAAAATGGCGGCTGATTTTTAGCCGCCATTTTTATTTGAGTAAAGAACGATACACGTTTGTATAATGCAATACAACCCTGAAGAGATTGTCGGGTACAAAAGGTTTTACAACAATATCTGTGATGCCAACATTTTTTATCCTGTCTTCCACCTCGCGGGGTAAGCTGGCTGTTAAGGCAACAATAGGTATCTGAACACCCTGTTTACGAAGGCGACGGGTAGCTTCGTAACCATCCATCACAGGCATGTGCATATCCATTAATATCAGGCGGTGCCTGTTTACATCCAATTTATCAAGCGCTTCCTGTCCATTCACAGCCACATCAATGGTAGCGCCCCATCTTTCTAAAAAAGTTTTTGCCACCAGAATATTTACTTCATTGTCTTCAACCAGCAGGATTGAAATGCCGGTAAGGGGTTTGCTTTCTTCAGTAGGGATCTTATCAACTTCCGCTTCTTTTTTAATCTCTTTTAATTGTGATTTAGGGAAGGTTTGTGTATAGTAAAAAACAGATCCTTTACCGGTCTCGCTTTTTAGCTGTAAAGCAACTCCCTGCAGGGCTAATAATTTTTTACAGATGGCAAGTCCTAAACCCGTTCCACCAAAATTCCGGGAAGTAGACGTATCGGCCTGTGTAAACTGATCGAAGATCAATTTTTGTTTTTCCTGCGCAATACCTATCCCCGTATCTTCTACACTGATGGTAAGGGTGATGTCTGAATCGGTCTGGCTGTTTACCAGAACATCCAGCAATACATATCCTCTTTTAGTGAACTTTATTGCATTACTAACCAGGTTGGTAACTACCTGTCCAATGCGGGTAGGGTCTCCTATAACCTTAGTTTGCAATGCGGGATCAATATTGAATTTCAGTTCAATATTTTTTTCTTCTGCAGAAGTTCGCAATCCCGAAATGATATTCTTCAACACATTCGGAATATCTGTTTCTATTGATTCAAAGTTTACTTTTCCGGCCTCAATTTTATTATAGTCGAGAATATCGTTTACAATGGCCAATAAATTATTAGCAGAAAACAGCAGCACATTTAATTGTTCTTTTTGCTCTGTGCGTGGGTTGTCACGCAGGATCAGGTGTGTCATACCCAAAATAGAATTCAGTGGCGTACGTATTTCGTGCGACATGGTGGAAAGGAATTCATTCTTGGCTTTTAATCCCTGTTCTGCCTGGTCTTTGGCCTGTTTAAGCATGGTTGCAAACCTGAAAGAAAGCACGAGCGACTGGAAGAAAAAGAAACTCAAGTATCCAATAAACAAAAGCCCTTTCATTGGAGAGATGATACCAAAATATTGCAGGTTGATCAGCAGGAATACAAAAAGTAATACACAGGTGCCAAAGAATCCATAACCGGCCCCCAGCCGTTTATTCCGCATGGCCTTAACGTATATATAAAACACATAAAAGATCACGCCAAACATTACCACCAGGAAAGGATTGATAAGCTGTGTAAATATGGACGGAGAAAACAATACAACGATAGCAGATAGGCCAAGGCACGACCATACCTGGATGCTGTTCCCGTATTTAGGTGAATCTTCCGGGTACAGGTATTTGGTATATAAGCTAAAAAAAACTACGCTGATAAATAACGACAGGTATTCGAGGTGTACCGTGATGGTCCAGGGAACATTGGGGAACAGGGAATGTAACACATAATCTTTCGCACCAATCATCCGGTAACTGAACACCATGCAGAATAAGGAGAAATACAATATTGCCCTATCGTGTTTTCCAAAGAGAAACAGGCCAAAGAAAAATAATCCCCCCATGAACAGGCATCCGGTAAGTATAAGATCAAAAGCAGAGTCTACCAGTCTGTTGTGCAACATGATATCATTATCGCCTATTATTATCTCCTTATACGGCCCGCCTTTTGAATGCCAGTAATTAGCAACCTGCAAAACAAGATGAAGTGTGTCTGAATGATTTTTAAGTGTAACTGTTTTGTGGAGCCATTTAGGTACTGATCTATCTTCGGTTGAATCAACTACTCCCACTTCTGCAATCAGCTCGCCGTTTACAAAGAGCCGGTGAGAAGTATAGGTATCAGGAATTTCCAGTGCCAGTTCATTCGAATGTTTGGGCAGCAGAATAGTAAGCGAATAGGAAGCATATCCCGTATGAGGAAGCGGGGATCCGTTTATAATGGTTTTGGTCCAAAGCTTCGGAAAAGGTACAAACCCTGTTGGGATAGCCAAAGAATCTGTAGAACTGATCAGCTTTTTCCAGTAAAGAGTCCATTCTCCATTTAAGGGGATGATCTGTTTTTTAAGGTCTGACTGTCTCAGATCAATCACACCTTTTACGGCTATGGGTAATTGTGTTTTATCAGAAGCCCTGGATGTAAAAACAGAAAACGACAAAAACAGGAGAGTCAGGAAACAGGTATAATATGATCGCTTGAGCAAAAACATAGGCTTACGCGGTAGCAGGTTTGATAAAGATAAAGGATATTTACTGCCATTATCAGGCGCTAATTTAGCTAAAAGCGGGTGTGTTTTAAAAAACTAATACCTGAAGCGGATTTATACAAATCGTTTAACTTGTAAGGAATATTATTTTATGAAGAAAAGCATCGTTTTTATAGCTTGTTTGGCTGTTGGGTTGATGTCTTTGGGCCAGAAAACAGATGATAGATTACAAAGACAGATTGAAACATTGTGCAGGGATTTTCATGGGGAGATAGGGGTATATGTGCACGACCTGAAAAAGAACAGGATCATTGCCATTAATGCAGACACCGTTTTTCCTACTGCAAGTATGATCAAGGTGCCCATCCTGGCAGGTATCATGAAAAACATAGAAGCCGGCGAATTATCGTATCACCAGCCCTTTGTGTACAAAGATTCATTATTATATGAGGGGGTAGATATATTGGGCTCTTTTAAAACAAATGAAAAGATCGAGTTAAGCAAACTGCTCATGCTGATGCTTACCATGAGCGATAACACGGCAAGCCTCTGGCTGCAAACACTTGCCGGAACCGGAACGGCTATCAATGCATTGATGGATAGCCTGGGCCTGACAGTAACCCGTGTTAACAGCCGCACTCCCGGAAGGGAAAATAACCGTGCGCAATACGGCTGGGGACAAACAACACCCAGGGAAATGGCTTTACTGATAGAGAAGATTGTAAATAAAGAAGTGATCAGCACATCGGCCAGCGAAAAAATGTTGCGCTTACTTGGAAGGAATTACTGGGACGAGGAAGCCATCTCGCAGATACCACCTGATGTATTTATTGCCAGTAAAAGCGGGGCGGTAGATGCCAGCCGAAACGAAGTTTTATTTGTGAACGGGAAGAAATGCCGCTACCTGTTCTGTATCTGCACAAAAAATAACGCCGATAAAAACTGGGAAGCCAATAATGAAGCATGGGTATTAACAAGAAAAATATCCGGGTTGTTGTGGGAGTATTATAATTAAAGTGTTGTACTTTTAAACACAGCAGAACATATTGGTTTCAATAAAGGATGAACGAAGAAAAAGAGTTGAAAAAACTTTCGGGGTTACTTCTTTTCTTCTGTCTTTCTTTTATTGAAATATCTTTAATGTGTTATTTTATTAAACACATAGTTACATAGGCCAGGAAACAGGGCATATAGTTCAAAAGCTATGTTTCTTTTTTGTTTTCCTATGTATCTATGTGTTTTAAGAAAGAGTTGAAATAAGGATAGCTGCATTACTAAATACTTTTAAAAGTAAAGTATATCAGCATATACAGATTTCAAAAGCACAACACATAAAAATTTATAACGGAACCAACCCTCTCCTGATGGCCTCCATGGCAAGACCTACACGGCTCTGTACTTTTAATTTTGCAAACAGCGCTTCGCGGTAACCATCAATGGTTCGTTCACTAAGACTCATGCGTGCGGCAATTTCTTTATAGGTCATATCGGTACAGGCATGCTGCAGAAATTGTTTTTCTTTTTCATTTATCTGTGTTGATTCTTTTTCAACCTGCAGTAACCTTCTGAAGTTGATATTGCTTACATCACCATTATAATAACCCTTGTTGTGTATCTCTTCCAGCGCTTTTTCCAGTTCGTCGGGATGCGTTTCTTTTAAAAGATAAGCGCAGCAGCCGGCCTTGATCATGTCTATGATAACCGTATCCGCATCGTTCATGGAAAGCGCTACCAGTTTGGTATTCGGGTATTGTGCATGCATCCATTTGGCGGTTTCTATTCCGTTCATTTCGGGCATATTCACATCAATAAGCATAATGGAAGGGATCTCTCTGTTTTGCGCCAGTTTCTCCTGCAGGTCTTTGCCATTCAGGGCCTCTACCACCACATCGTACACTTTAAAACTTTTGAGCATCAGCCCAAGCGATTTTAAGAACAACTGGTGGTCATCAACTATTCCAACGGGTATTTTCATATATTATCAGGATTAACAGGTATTTGAATGGTTACGCGTGTGCCGCTGCCCGCAGCCGATTGCCATTGGGCGCTTCCGCCCAATAAATGAGAGCGGTGTTCGATATTAAGTATGCCCACACTTTTTTTTATGTTTTTTTCATCAAAGCCCCGGCCATCATCTGAAACAGAAATAGATAATAACTGTTCTTCTTCTTTGATGCGGATATCTACATTTTTAGCCCTTGAATGTTTAATGGCATTTTGCAAAATTTCCTGAACAATACGGAAAAGGATGATCTGTTGGTTTGGCTTTAGCGACAAAGCATCCGGCCTTGTCAGGTGTATCTGCATGGTTTTGGCAGCATTGATGCGGGAGATCTCAGCTTCAAGGTTCTCAATAAAATTAAATTGCTCCAGCCATTCCCTGTTAAGCGATTTGGAAAGTGAACGCAGTTCCTGTATTGCTTTGGCAAGGGTTTCATCTGCCATGGTTAGTGTATCCGGGTATTCGGCAAGGGTGCGTTGTGTGATCCCGATGAGCAGTTTGGTACTGTTTAATAACTGGCCAACATTATCATGAATCTCGGTGCTTAATTTGTTCAGCGTTTCTTCCTGCGTTTCTAATTGAGATTGCAGCAGTTGCTTTTCAAAATCTGCTTCCATAGACTCTTTTTCTCTCAGAAATTTCAGATCCCTTTTTAAGTATGCCATTACCAGCATCACGATAAACAGCGTAATCAGCAGCAGCAGGATGGAAGCCCCCAGAATGATGCTTATGTTCTCTGATATTTTTTGCATGCGAGGCCATAGATCGTATAAAAACAGAATATAGTTAACAGCACATTATGGAACCGCCATAAAATTCCAATCACACTTGCCTCCTGTACGATCAGGTATTTGTAAGATATGAATATAAAAAAACTTCCCGTATAGTATGTAAAAACTCCAATGATGACCCAGAACAACGAACTGGCTGTTAACCCGATCATCCTGCCATCACTCACCAGTTTCCAGTAAAAATAGATCAGACAGTAGGCGGTGATGATAAAACTTGCAACCGCCGATACAACACTGTTATATGTATTGATCCCTTCCCCGTTGGCAATGGAGATGGTTGCAATAACAGCAAATACCACAAAGGCCAGCAGTATAAACCTGTTCATGGTTTTACTGATCAGATTATAAAACATCAGCGAAAGCAGCACGAACGACAAAATAATATTTGCCGCATATACAGAATAATTGGCAATAATAAGCGAAGCCATTACGGAGGCCGCCAGGTTGCATAAGAATTGTATACCTACAAAAGCAAAGATGTAGAGAAGCTCCCTTGATAACCTGTTAAATGGTTTGATAAAAAAGAACAAAGTAACAAGGGGCGCCCCTACATCAATGTAATTAAGTATGGTGGTAAGTGTATTCAAGGTATTGGCTTATTACTGTTTTAAAAACCGTTCAAACACGGTTAAGAAGTACATCCCGGTGGAAAAGGACAGCCATCAATGAACTCATCAGTAGTAATGGCTGTTTTTAAAAGCGAGCCATCACCTTTGTCAACCCTTGCCCTGATATGAGTAACATTTACGTAATGTTCTGAGCCTCTGGGTTTCTCTCTTTGGATTTCCTGGGAAACGATAATGCCTTTTGCTCCCGGATTCTCTTTAAGCAGTTTTGCAAGCTCATCAGCTTTAAAGTAAAACTCAATCCTGCATTGATGTGACATAGTTCTGGGGGTTTTAGGTTAAAAATTAAATAGTGTCAAATATTCAAAAAAATTAATGGATATACAAACGGGGTTTTCCCCAATAAAAAATACGGGGAATTTCCCGGTCATTAGGTGAACAACATCACATATATATGATCTCTGTGTAAAAACAAAAAACGGTGTTTTCACCTATTGGCATTATCTGAATTGCGATGTATACTTATGGTCTGTAAAAAAACAGCGTGCATTACCGACCTCTCCCCCTGTATCGGTACGGTGCAATTCGATCAGTTAATTTTTATATATCCTGTAAACAAAGATCATTATGTCTACATTCAATATCCTATGCATTGATGGCGGAGGACTTCGTGGAATAATACCCATCAGTATACTTCAAAAAATAGAAGAGATCACGGGTAAGAAAATCCAGGAAACATTTGATATGTTTTCAGGCACTTCTACCGGTGGCCTGATTGCCTGCTGCTTAACCCTGCGCAACGAACAGCAACCCGATCAGCCTAAATATACGCTTCAGCAGATCGCCGATATTTACACCAATAAAGGGAAGATCATTTTTCCGATCAAATCAGGTCTGGGCAGGCTGATACACCGGGTTACCAGTTTATTTGCCCCGGCATACAGTGCTGCAGGTATAGATGAAGTGCTGCGCCAATACATCACTGTGCAAAAGATTAAAGATGCGCTGCACCCGGTACTGGTATCAACCTATGACCTGAACAGCAACCAGCCTGTATTTTTTAAAACCAGCGAAGCGGCAGGAGATGAATCGGCCAATGCGGGAATTTATGATGTTTGCCGTGCCACTTCTGCAGCGCCAACTTATCTGCCCGCTTATTCATTTATCTATAAAAACAAACCCATAACGGCGATAGACGGTGGTGTATATGTAAATAATCCAACCATGGCTGCACTTGCAGAAATAAAGAGGTACGGCAATAGCGGCTTTTACAAAAAGAAAGACGGAACACCTGTTTATTTTGATGAAGTACGGGTTCTCTCACTCGGTACCGGCAGTTACGAAGGCACAATTAGTGAAGAACAGGCTGTAAGCTGGGGACAGTTGCAATGGATAACAAAGATCACGGATATTATGATGAAGGGGGTAAACAAAAGCACTCATTACGAAGCCACTGAAATGATGGATGCCGGTAAATACCTGCGTTTGAATATTGATATCCGTGAGGAGAAATATGCTGATATGGCCGATGCCAGCGATGCCACCAGGCAGTACCTGATGCGGGAAGTGGCAGCGCAGGTAACAGCTAATCCCGCCATAACAGATCAGTTAAAACAATTTATGAGCGGAATATCGTAATCATAAAAAACGGGAACATAGTTACAGGCATTCAGTAAGATGCTTATCTTGACGATTCGTTGATTCTTCCTTCAACGCGAAAAATCAAGTGCATTACATGCAGGCAGGAAACAGGAATTATCAGGCCAATACACTAACAGAAAAGATAGCCAAACGCATAAAGGCGATTGTAAGCGGCTCTGTAGGTAACCTGGTAGAGTGGTACGACTGGTATGCTTATGCAGCATTCTCATTATACTTTGCACCGGTATTCTTTCCGGGCAAAGATGCCACTGCCAACCTGCTCAATACCGCCGGTATTTTTGCTGTTGGTTTTTTAATGCGCCCTATTGGCGGATGGTTGTTTGGCAGCCTTGCCGACCGTAAAGGAAGAAAATGGGCCATGACACTTTCGGTACTGCTCATGTCGTTTGGTTCTTTGATGATCGCCTTTACACCTTCCTACAACAGGATTGGCATAGCCGCACCCATTTTATTGTTGCTGGCAAGATTATTACAGGGACTGAGTGTTGGTGGAGAATATGGAACTGCCGCAACGTATCTCAGCGAAATGGCCACCAGTGGCAGGCGGGGATTTTATTCCAGCTTTCAATATGTAACACTGATAGGCGGACAACTGATTGCGGTTGGGATACAGTTGTTACTGCAAAACCTGCTTACTTCAGAGCAATTACATGCATGGGGCTGGCGTATTCCTTTTTTTATTGGCGCCCTACTTTCTTTGATCGCTTTTTACCTGCGTAGTAATATGGACGAAACAGAAGCTTTTAAGAAAAATGCAGCAAAACAAAGAATAAGCAGCGGCTCACTGAAAGAACTGTTTCATCATCCAAAAGCTGTTGCTATGGTGGTAGGGTTAACACTTGGCGGCACCATTGCCTTTTATACCTACACCACTTACATGCAAAAGTTTTTGGTAAATACGGTTCATTTAACCAAGGGACAATCTACATCCCTCACTTTTATTTCGTTGTTTATTTATGCTGCCATGCAACCCTTGTTCGGTATGCTGTCTGATCGCATCGGCCGCCGTCCGTTGTTGATTGGCTTTGGTGTTTTAGGATCGATCTGTACTGTACCTATCTTAACTGCATTAAGCTATACCACCAGCCTGGTAACCATTTTTATATTAATGATGTTGGCATTGATGATTGTGAGCGGTTATACCTCTATCAACGCGGTTGTAAAAGCTGAATTATTTCCTGCCAAAATACGTGCTTTGGGTGTTGGCTTTCCTTATTCCGTTACCGTAGCCATTTTTGGCGGCACGGCAGAATACCTTGCTTTATGGTTTAAGAATGCAGGACATGAATCAGGCTATTTCTGGTACACCAGCTCCTGTATCTTTATTTCATTACTGGTATACCTGTTTATGAGAGAAACCAGTAAGACCTCACTGATTGAAAAAGGTATTTGATATTTATTTGAAAACCTGGTACACGATCAAACTCATCAGGTAGGCCAGGCCTGTCATATAAATAAACTGGAACACGGGCCATTTCCATGATCTTGTTTCGCGTTTTACAACAGCCAGCGTGCTCATACATTGCATGGCCAGTACATAAAATATCATGAGCGAAAAGGCGGCGGGTAAAGTGTATACTTTTCTTCCGTCCGAATAAGTATCGGCATGCATTTTCTGGCGCAGAGAGGAATTATCATTCGTTTCTTCCACACTATATAAGGTAGCCATGGTGCCAACAAACACTTCTCTTGCAGCAAAAGAAGTAATCAGGGCAATGCCTATTTTCCAGTCGTAACCCAAAGGTGTAATTACGGGTTCAATAGTTTTACCGAGGATGCCTGCATAAGAGTTCTCCAATTTTTCTGTTGACTGTTGTTTTAATAGCGAATCTTTTTTCTCCGGCATTTGCTGCATCAGCAGGGCATATCGTTGTTCTATTTTTTGTGTACGGCTACCGGGCCCGTATGAACTTAAAAACCATAGCAGCAGGCTGATGAGCATAATTATTTTACCTGCATCGGTTACAAAAATCCTTGCTTTTTCAACCATGGTAATGCCTACATTCTTCCAGCGTGGCGCCCTGTAAATGGGTAATTCGAGAATGAAAAAACTTTTCTCTTTAATGCGGATGAACCATTTCATCACATAACTAACAATCAGTGCCATTACAGTACCCAGCAGGTAAAGGCCCATCATTACCAAACCCTGCAGACTAAGGAAACCGAAATAATATTTATCGTCAATTACCAGCGAAATTAATATAGTGTACACAGGCAACCTGGCACTGCAACTCATGAGTGGTGTTACCAGGATAGTAAGCAGGCGTTCTTTTTTATTTTCAATATTCCTTGCACTCATGATGGCGGGCACGGCGCACGCAAAACCACTGATCATGGGCATTACGCTTTTACCGTTCAATCCAACTTTACGCATCAGTTTATCGGTTAAAAAACTGATACGCGCCATATAGCCAGAATCTTCCAGTATGGTAATCAATCCAAACAGGATCATGATCTGTGGCACAAAAACCAATATCCCGCTTAACCCGGCAACAAACCCGTTGATCAGCAGATCGCTCCACCATGCCTGCGGCAGGTGCTGGTTAAGCCAGAAACTTATTTCTTTAAAGCCCCACTCAATCCCATCCATCGGGAATCTGGCCAGCCAGAAAATACTCTGAAACAATAAAAACAAAACCGATACCAGGATGATATAACCCCAGGTTCGGTGCAGGAGCAGGTTATCAATATAATCTGTAAATATTTTTTTCTCACGTGGTCCCATCTCGGTTACATGTTGCTGCATGATCTGCCTGATATGGGTATACCGCTGCACAATTTCTTCGGCCTGTGTTTTGGTGGGATTAAAAGCCGTATCAATTTCTACCTGTTCTACGGCTTCCTGCTGTGCTTCTGTAAGCGGAAAATTTTCGTGATTGATGAGATAATGAACCGCCGCATACTCGCTCAGTGATGGGAACAATTTACGAACACCTTCAACAGAAGCCGGTGCCAGTTGTTTGGTATCCATGAAATCCTTTGATACCTCTGATTTTGTTTGTCCTACCAGCGATAATGCTTTTTTCAGTTCCGCCAGTCCCTTGTTTTTTCTTGGGTTAACAGCAACAACCGGTATGCCCAGTTCTGCTTCCAGTCCGCTTACATCTATCTTAATATCTTTTTTGGCGGCGATATCATTCATCGTAAGCGCCATCACTACGGGTATCTTCAGATCAATGATCTGGCTGCAAAACAGGAGGTTTCTTTTCAGGTTACTGGCATCGGCTACCAGCAGCACAATATCCGGTTTAATGTCGGCATCGGCTCCCATCAATACTTTATAAGCCACCCATTCATCTGCCCTACGCGGGTATAAACTGTAGGTACCCGGAAGATCGATCAGTTCTGCAGGCGCCTTATCATCCAGCAGAATATGTCCTGTTTTTTTATCAACCGTAACCCCCGGAAAATTGCCCACTTTCTGGTTAAGCCCGGTAAGTGCATTAAACAACGAGGTTTTACCGCTGTTTGGGTTACCAACTAATGCAATATGTAATGCAGATTTTGCCAAATTAAATGAATGGCTGCAAAAGTAGCTGCAAACCATGGGTGCTAGTTACGAGATTGGGAACAGAATTACAATGATTTTATATGCTAATAACCATAAGGTTGCAGCCATCCACCTATTTTTGCTGCACAAAGTACCCATGTATGAAAAAATTGTTATTGTTTTTGTTGTTAATACCTATACTCTCTTTTTCGCAAAGCAAAAGAAAAAAACGCATTGCCGAAGAAAAAGCCAATGCGGAATTAGTAACCAGGCTCAACGCACATATTCAGTATTTGGCCGATGATAAGCTGGAAGGCAGAATGACCGGCACCCGTGGCGAAGAACTGGCGCTGCAATATATTATTGAACAATACAAACAGATGGGTATTGAGCCGCAGGGAACCAAAGGATATGTACAGGAGTTTGAAATAAATGAAGGCAAACAGATCAACGCCGGCACGCTCTTAACAGTGGATGATAAAATACTTAAACTGAAAGAAGAGTATATACCATTGGCCTTTAGCGCCGTAAAAACAGTAACCGGCAATCCTGCCATTGCTTTAAGTGAAGCCAAACAACCCTGGTTTAAAGATCTTAAAGAGGTTCTGGAAGAAAATAAGAACAACCCGCATTTTGATATTGACGAAGAGATCAGTAAAACCGCAAAAAAAGTAGAGGCCAAAGGTGCAACCGCATTATTTGTTTATAACAGCTCTTCCATAACAGATAATGTGCAGTTTAACAAAAACGATAAAACGGCAACAGCCGGTATCCCCGTCATCTATCTTACTAAAGACGGGTTTCAAAAACATTTTTACGATAATGGCGCTACATTCTCAATAGAGCTGTCGGTTAGTCTGTCTGAAAAAATATTTACCGGGAAAAACATAGCCGGCTTTATTAATAATCATGCAGCCAATACCGTAATTCTTGGCGCACATTACGACCACCTGGGTTATGGCGATAATGCAAAAGCCCTTGATACAGGCCATGTAATTCATAACGGCGCTGATGATAATGCCAGTGGCACCGCTGCATTGATTGAACTGGCCCGCATGCTGAAAAAAAGCGCACCGGTAAATAATAATTACCTGCTGCTGCATTTTTCAGCCGAAGAACTGGGTTTGTTGGGAAGTAAATATTGGGCAGATCATCCCTCAATCACTGTTACACCCAACTATATGATCAATATGGATATGGTGGGCAGGTATGATACAGCTCATAAACTTACCATTGGCGGTTACGGCACTTCTCCGGTTTGGGGAGAGGTATTTGCCAAAGAAAAAAATAACCTCATTGTCAAATTCGACAGTACCGGAAGCGGCCCAAGCGATCATGCTACTTTTTACCGTAAAGACATGCCCGTATTGTTTTTATTTACCGGCAGCCATAGCGATTACCACAAAGCCACCGATGATTGGGACAAGGTTAATTACGATGCGGAAAAAGATATTGTGAAATTTGTTTACCATATTATTGAAGCCACAGACAGCAAAGGCAAACTGCCATTTACCAAAACAAGAGATACCCAAACCGGTAAACGTAGTTTTACTGTAAGTCTTGGTGTGATACCGGATTATGGCTATACCGGAACAGGTATGCGCATTGATGGCGTTAGTCCGGGAAAACTTGCAGAAAAAACAGGCCTGCAGGCAGGAGATATACTGCTGCAACTGGGCGACTATAAATTTGTAGATGTAAGCAGTTATATGATGGCGCTTGGTAAATTTAATAAAGGCGATAAAACCCGCCTGCGTGTTAAAAGAGGTAACGAAGAAAAAGTGTACGATATCGTTTTTTAATTTAATGCTATGAAGCTACGCCTGAATGTAGATGAACTGAATGATGACTTCTTTGAAGACACCCGTTTATTGGGCATTACGGCTCCTGTAAAAAATTACCAGTTTTGCCTGCAGCTAAATAATATGCTGGGGTATGATTTCAGGCTGAACCCCGAGATAGAGATCCATCTTCGAAAAAAAAACCGGAGCTATTATTTTTCCGTGTATCAATCAACAGAACCCAATAGTTTTTTAACGCATTATATTTATCATAACCAGTTTGATGGTGAATACCTGCTGCCCGAATTCAAACACATGGATTTTTTATGGTTGATGAAAGGAGATTTTGTAGATGATGATAAATGTAACTGGATAAAGCAGGCCGTAAAAAATATCAACGGTGTGCAGTTGGTGGCAGAGCTAACCAATGAGAAAATAAAAAACAAGGGGAATATGGTGTTTTAGCTACCTACCCCCTCACCCCCTGAAGGGAGAATAGAAATATCATTCAGTTTTGCAGGTTTATAATCTTCACTATTTAAATTTCATTTATGGAAAATACAAACTCCCCTTCAGGGGCCGGGGGTAAGAACGGGGGTAACGTTGTAAACTGGGTTGAAAAAGACAATACCCTTTACCAAAAATTCAGCTTCAAAGATTTTTCTGAAGCTTTTTCTTTTATGACAAGGGTTGCTATGGAAGCAGAAAAAATGAATCATCATCCATTATGGACAAACGTCTGGAACACGGTAGAGATCTGGCTTAGCACGCATGATGCCGGTGATATTATAACAGAAAAAGACCATCAACTGGCTTCAAAGATCAGCGGGTTAATATAGTCTCTCTGCGAATCTCTGTTCCTCTGTGCGCTCCGTGTTGAAGAGCTTTTTAATAGCATAATTTTTTCAACACAGGTCACAGAATATACGGAGTTGCACAGCGGGGTTTCTAAATATTTACCGTTACTGTTTTTTCTTCACGGGCCGTCATTACGCCGATGGGTTCAGTAAAATCAGCCAATCCGTAATCAGCTAATATTTGTTGTACGGCCTCTTTTGATGAAGGATCAACCGCAATTAATAACCCGCCATTTGTTTGAGGGTCAGGCAAAATACTAAATGCTTCCATCACATTTACGCCGGGTGCAAAAGCTACTTTAGCGCTGTAACTGTTCCAGTTTCTGAAAGTAGAATCAGGAACAACTTTCTGCGCCACATACTCTTTTGCGGCTGTAAGAATAGGTGTTGCCTGGTAACTGATGGCTGCACTTACATTACTGCCCTCAGCCATTTCAATTAAATGTCCTAATAAACCAAACCCCGTAACATCCGTCATGGCATGAACCCCTTCTATTTTCCCCAATGCCTCACCCACTTTATTTAACCGGCCCAGTTGTTCAATCAACGGAGCTAAATATTCTTCTTTCAGTACCTCTCTTTTCTGCGCAGTAGATAAAACACCTACGCCTAATGGTTTGGTAAGAAATAACAGGTCGCCTTTTTGAGCTGTATTATTTTGTTTCAGGTGATTGATCGCTACCAGCCCGTTCACAGATAATCCAAAAATAGGTTCCGGCGAATCAATACTATGCCCGCCGGCTAAAGGAATACCGGCTTCTGCACAAATAAAACGCGCCCCTTCCAGAACCTGTTGCGCCAGGTTGGGCGATAAAGTATTAACAGGCCAACCCAGTATGGCAATGGCCAAAATAGGTTTACCACCCATGGCATACACATCGCTGATGGCGTTGGCCCCGGCTATTTTTCCAAAAGCAAAAGCGTCATCCACAATAGGCATAAAAAAATCGGTGGTGCTGATCAGGGCTATGCCATTTTCCAGGTCGTACACAGCCGCATCATCTTTACTGCTGTTACCTACCAGCAACCGTTTATCGGCAGCGTAAGGTGTATTACTTTTTAAGATAGTATCTAAAACAGCAGGGGCTATCTTACAGCCGCACCCGGCGCCATGCGAGAATTTGGTGAGTTTTACAGAAGTCATTTTTCAGTGTATAAAGAGAATATGAATTGAGGTCTGCAAAGTACAATCAATACTTGTACAACATACACCGGGAGGTATATAAATGAAGAAAGCTGCAGTTAATGCAGCTCTCTTACCCCCAATTATTACTGATAAGTAATGAGTGTAAATTGCCTCAATAAAAAGATTTGGGAGCAGCTTTTTTACCAAACACCTGTTTTATCCCACGAAAGCCTGTTATTTGTCTACCTGTCTGGTTGGGTTAATGAAGAAATCTCACCATATATAAAAACGGCTATATATCAATAACACCTGTTAACTTTAAAACGTTTTTTGGAACAGCAAGTTTTATAATGCGCATCATAACTGGTATTATATTGTCATTTTTTTTCATACAGTCGTATGGACAGTTTCCCTATGTAAAAAAACTCAACTACCCCGAACAGTTACCAACCCAGGTAGTGTATGATATGCTTACCGACAGTAAAGGATACATCTGGCTGGGAACAAATAAAGGATTATACCGGTTTAACGGCCGGGCTTTTATAGAGGTGCCTTTCGACAGTACTTCTTCCATAGCGGTGAGTTATCTGCAGGAAGATGCGGATGGAAGGATCTGGTGCATGAATTTTTATAACCAGTTATTTTCTTACAGAAATGATACGCTCAGGAGATTTTGGGTAGATAACAGCATTATTAAAGACGTATCTACTTTTAATAATGTGTCGGTAGGTTCAAAACATGTGTGGTTTCGTTCATTCAAAAACATATTTGAATTTGATAAAAAAACGCATGAGCTCGTCAAGGTTGTTGATGCTCCCAAACCCAATAGCCAGATTGTTGCTTCGGTTTATCACAACGATCAATATTATGCCTACTCCAGCTCGGGCTTTTTATTTTCAACATACCGAAGAGAAAAAGGCTGGATAAATACAGAACAAGCCCATCCCACGCTTCATCTCATTAACCAAAACGAAGGTATCATAGGTTTAAGTACCGGATTAATCAGAACACCGCCTTTCGGGATGATTAATGGTAAGTGCATTGTGTTGCCTCCTATTGACCTTTCAAACGATGTATTCGTTTTTCAGGGTGTGGCAATTGGTAATAATGAGTACTGGCTGTGTACGCAAAACGGAGCCTATAAATGGAACAAAGAAACGGGTGAAACCAAATGCTATCTTCCCAACGAAAGGGTATCAGATGTTGTAAGAGATTACCAGGGCAATTACTGGTTTAGTACCCTTGATAATGGCGTGTTTATCTGTCCCTCACTTCACAATACACTTCTTAAAATATATAACAACCCGCTGTTAGATAATTTTACTAAAATTCTTACTTTGCCCGATGGCAGCCTTCTGGCCGGTAACAGCCAGGGGCTCATGTCAAAGATTGATCTTGAGACACGCGAAAGTTTCCGGTATAATCTCGGCAAGCTAAACGAAATTGAATTTATCAGTTACGACACAACAGCCAATATTATTTTTTCAAACAGGGGTGCTTTCAAACAAAATCAGAAAGAACCGGTTGAGCTGCTGGACTACAGTAAGGGGGTTTCAAGAGACAGGTTTGGTAACCTGATCTTTGCTGTTTTTAATGGTGCCTATGTTCTGAACGACCATGTGGGGAAAATGGACAGGCTTCCGTTGATCAATTGCCCATTGTATGAAAAACATCTTACCGACACAGCTGTATATGAAGGAAGACATTCATCGATCATCTTACGGCAAAAAAGAGGATTGTCGGTTTTGGGGTCTGTAAATAAAGAATGTTTCTGGGTGGGTTATGAAGATGGCTTGTACGAATATTATTACAATGACGCTGTTAAAATATTAAAGGATGGAAACGGCAGATCGGTTATTGCAAAATCACTTCAGCAACAATCCAACGGAAGCCTGGTAGTAGGCTCTTCTACTAACGGGGTCCTGATCTTCAGAGATAGCCGGATCATCAAATCCTATACCGAAAAAAACGGGTTGAGTAGTAATAACATTCGTAAAGTACTGAAAGAGGATGAATACATTTGGGTGTTAACAGATGAGGGGCTCGACAGGATAGATAGCAGAGATGGTTCAATCACCAACTACCTGGAAGAGTATGGACTCAGCAATACGATCATCAATGATTTTTCGATAGATAAAGGCAAAATACTTTTTGCCACTCCAACCGGTATCCTTGAAAGATATAACCTGCCCAGGTATTCTAATTTTGAAATTAAATTCCCGTTGCTGAAAGCTACCTATAACGGGATTGAAATACCCGACAGTACTACCTTGCCGGGTAATGGCAGTGATATTGTTTTTTATTTTGAGGCACTTCATTACATCTCAATCCCGGCGCTATCTTATCAATATAGGTTACAGGGGATAGATTCAATATGGAGACCGGTTGGTACACTCAATAACCAGCTTACCATTAACCGCCTTTCTCCCGGTAATTATGTGTTTGAAATAAGGGCCTCGGCAGGACCGAACTACAAAAGCGCTGCGCGGCGTTTTTCATTTACGGTGCCCAATCCGTTCTGGCAAAAAACAGGATTTGTTATAACGGTTATATTGATTACCGGACTATTGTTTTGGCTTTTTCTGCGCAGATGGAAACATAACCTGATTAACAGACAGGCCATCAAAGAAAAATTATTAAAGAGTCAACTGGTGGCCTTACGGGCACAGATGAATCCCCACTTTTTATATAATGTATTAAATACGGTGCAGGGACTTGTATACGGAAACCGGAAAACCGAAGCCGGTGAATTGCTCGGTAATTTCAGCGACCTGATGCGAAAAACATTGCAGGCAAGTGATAAACAATTATTGCCCCTTAAAGATGAGATTGAAAATATCCGCCTGTACCTTGAACTGGAAAAAGCCCGGTTTGATGAAGGATTCGAGTATCATATTGATGTAGTAAATATTGATGATCTCTCCCAGATAGCTATCCCATCATTATTGTTGCAGCCCTTTGCCGAAAATGCAGTGAAACACGGCCTGATGCATAAACATGGCGCTAAAAAGCTGAATATACGATTTGAGCAAATGGCTGAGGGGCTTAGTGTGATCATTGATGATAACGGTATTGGCCGCGCCCAGTCTATGGAGATCAACAAACGAAGCCAGGGCAAACCTTTTAGCTTTGCCACCGCTGCCTTAACAGAAAGAATGGACCTGTTTAACCGCTTATACAAGCAAAAGATCAGTTGCGAAATAGTAGATAAAACAGACGAAATGGGCAAGTCTAACGGAACCATGATCATCTTATTCATCCCCGATTACAGCAGCGATCCGCATGCTTTATGAAAGAATACGGCATAGTCCTGTTACAATTATGAGCCGTTATAAAAATATCATTATCAATATGATAACTCTATTATCTTCGGTATCCTATGCAAAAGATCAGGGCAATTATTGTAGATGATGAACCAAACGCCAGAAGAGCGTTGCGCGGACTGCTGGAAGAGAATTTCAGTATGGTTGAAATTCTGGCCGATTGTAAGAATGTACCTGAAGCTGTTAAAACGATCAATAAACTTAAACCCGATCTTGTTTTCCTCGATATTGCCATGCCCGGCTACAGCGGCTTTGAGCTGCTTGATTTTTTTGATGAACAGAACCTGAACTTCAAGATCATTTTTGTTACCGCATACAGTGAGCACTCTTTGCGCGCTTTTGAAACATCAGCCGTAGATTATATTTTAAAACCGGTAAGGCTTGAGCATATCGCCAGAGCACTCAAAAAAATATCCATTGAAGAGCCCGTTAACGAAAACAGGCAGTACAAAGTGCTTAAAGAAAATTTCACCAATCAGTCCGACAAAAAAATCGTTCTGCAAACCGCAGAAACTATTTTTGTGGTAAGGATGGATGATATTATTTACCTGCAGGCCGAGGGAAGTTATACCCGGTTTTATACCAGCTCGCACGGCGTGCTCACCATCACCAAAAAATTAATTGATTTTGAATACCTGGAAGACAGTGGCCCTTTTTTCAGAACACACCGCAGTTTTATTGTTAACCTGAACCAGATAAAAAAAGTAGACAAAAAAAATTTTCTGGTTATTATGAACAATGATGCAGAAGTGTACCTCGCGCAGGATAAAAAAAACCAGTTACTCGAAAAAATTATTACCTAACCTGTTGTGCTTTTAAATCTATTAAACCCTGATGTGTTTTACTTTTAAAGGCATTTTACAATGCAGTTTCTCTTTATTTCAAACCTCTTTTAAAACACATAGATACATAGGGAAAACAAAAAAGAAACATAGCTTTTGAACTATATGCCCTGTTTCCTGACCTATGTAACTATGTGTTTAATAGGAGCACAACACGTTATTACTTAAGGCAATCGACTTTTCAGGCTTTTGCCACCAGCCATTCTATTTCTCCAAAACGGAAGCTTTCTTTCAGTCCGTTTAATACCAGCAGTTCACCGGTAGCAGACACTTCTTTTACGGTAGCAGAAAATGCAATGGGCCCGCTTTTCAGTTTTACCTCTTCGCCGCGCTTATATAAATGACTGTTGTACGCTGCAAGCATTTCTTTGACCTTCCCTTTTTTTAATTGCTGATATCTTGCTTCAAGGCATTCGCAAAATTGTTTGGCCAATACTACAGGGTCGAAGTTTTTTCCGGTTATTTGTTTTAATGAAACCGCATTTTTTAGAGACCCGGGAAATGCAACCTGGTTCAGGTTAATCCCAATACCTGCAACGGCCCACTGCCATTTATTACCCCTTACTAGGTTTTCGATCAAAATGCCCCCTGCCTTTCTGTCACGCCAATAAATATCATTGGGCCATTTAACACAGGTTTCATTTGGCGCATAAGAAGAAAAAAGATCATAACAGGCCAAAGAAACCATCACGCTCAGGGGGAACTGCCGGGTGAGGGGAAGAAAAGAACAATCCAATATCACCGACATGGCAATATTGATCCCGGGTTCGCTTACCCATTTTTTGCTTCGCTGCCCCTTGCCTGCTGTTTGATTATGCGCAAAAAACACGGTTCCGTGAGCAGCCAAATTAGCCTGCAGGTGGTCCATGGCATAGATGTTGGTACTATCCACCGTAGTTAATTCCACGAATGGTTGTCCAATGACACTTTTAGCATTTAAGGGTGACAAAGAATTACTATTTTTGACGAAGTTAGTTCAGCGGTCCGGAGTTTCTTTCATAACAGTAAAAATTGTGATGGGAGAAGCTGGTGCGATGAACAACAAAATTTACATCATCTAAACCCGGTTGATTATTGGAACCCCTTTCTGTTTTACAAAGCCGTGAGAAAAGCAAGATCACGAGGCTGACACGCAATTCGAAAATTTTCAAAACGATTATCAAAGCCATACAAGATAAGAAGGGCGAAAATATAGTAAGTCTTGACCTTCGGAAAATTCCCGAGGCTTCTGCCGATTTTTTTGTGGTTTGTGAGGCATCAAGCACTACCCAGGTAAAAGCCATAGCCGATTACGTAGAAGACCTGGTACAGAAAGAATGTGGTGAATGGCCTTATAAACACGAAGGCCGCCAATCTTTGCAGTGGGTGCTTACAGATTATATCAACATCGTGGTTCATGTGATGCACCCCGATGCGCGAAAATTCTATAAGCTTGAAGAGATGTGGAGCGATGCTGCATCGCAGGTGCATGATTTATAATAGTATTTAAAATATCAGTTTGATATAATCGTTTAACCGTAGATAGAAACCGTAATTATTACAGAGAGATTTTGATATGGCACAGGAAAACAAGAATATAAGACCAGGTAGCCCCGATAAAGGTGATGGATCACGCAAAGGCCCTAAATTCAGCATTTATTGGGTTTATGCAATCATAGCGGCTGTACTGCTTTCGGCACAGTTCATGAAATTTGCACCCGAACTCACACCCACTTACGAACTGGAATTCAAACAGAATATGTTGCTGAAAGGCGACGTGGAACGAATGGATTTTGTAAAGAACAAGGATAAGGTTCGTGTTTACATTAAACCCGACAGTCTTTATAAAGATTTTTACAGGAGCAAGTTCAAAACAGTTATTACCAAAGACAAAGCCAAAGGGGTACCTCTTTTTGAATTTGAGGTAAATGATATTAAAAGCTTCGAAGAAAGGCTGGCTGAAACCTATAAAGTAAATCCTGCACTGGGCGAAATTCCTACAAGATCGATCACAGAAGGTGAATGGTTTGGTCCTGTAGCCAATACCGTATTATCCCTTTTAATCATTATTGGTGCATGGGTTTTATTAATGCGCAAGATGGGCGGACAAGGTGGTGCAGGCGGTCCCGGCGGTATATTCAGCATCGGTAAATCTAAAGCAACCTTGTTTGATAAAGGCGCCAAAGTAAATGTAACTTTTGCTGATGTGGCCGGATTAGATGAAGCGAAAGTAGAAGTGATGGAAATTGTTGACTTCTTAAAGAATCCTAAAAAATATACGGCACTGGGTGGTAAGATCCCCAAAGGAGCTTTACTCATCGGCCCTCCCGGAACCGGTAAAACCCTGTTGGCAAAAGCCATGGCGGGCGAGGCACAGGTTCCGTTCTTTAGTTTAAGCGGAAGTGATTTTGTGGAGATGTTTGTAGGCGTTGGTGCCAGCCGTGTACGCGACCTGTTTAAGCAGGCCCGCGAAAAAGCGCCTTGTATCATTTTTATAGATGAGATAGATGCTATTGGCCGTGCACGTGGCCGTAACGCCATTATGAGTAACGATGAACGTGAAAACACTCTGAACCAGTTACTGGTTGAGATGGACGGATTTGGCGGAGATACAGGTATCATCATCCTCGCAGCAACCAACCGACCCGATGTATTGGATACCGCTTTATTGCGCCCGGGCCGTTTCGACCGTCAGATATCCATCGACAAACCGGATGTAAAAGGCCGTGAAACGATTTTTAAAGTACACCTGCTTCCGATAAAAATTTCTCAAAACCTCGACCTGCATAAACTGGCCGAACAAACACCGGGTTTTGCCGGGGCAGATATTGCCAATGTTTGTAATGAAGCTGCGCTGATTGCCGCACGTAAAGGAAAAGAGTCTGTAGAAATGATCGATTTCCAGGATGCGATAGACAGGGTGATAGGCGGATTGGAAAAGAAAAACAAGATCATAGCACCGCACGAAAAATCAATTATCGCATACCACGAAGCCGGCCACGCAGTTTGCGGATGGTTTTTGGAACATGCTTATCCTTTGCTCAAAGTAACAATCGTACCGCGCGGTACCGCAGCATTGGGTTATGCGCAATACACACCAACTGAACAATACTTATATAATACAGACCAGTTGATGGACCAGATCTGTATGACACTGGGTGGCCGTGCAGCAGAAGAGATCTTCTTCGGTAAAATATCAACAGGCGCCGCCAACGACCTGCAGCAGATAACCAAAATTGCGTACAGCATGGTTACAGCATACGGTATGAACAGCAAAGTGGGTAATGTGAGTTTTTATGATCCCGCACAGGAGAATACCTTTACCAAGCCATTCAGCGAAGAAACAGGAAAAATTATCGACGAAGAAGTGCGTGGTATTATAGACGATGCTTACCAGCGCACCCTGAAACTGTTAACAGACCGTAAGCACGAAGTGGAAGTGCTGGCAAAAGAACTGTTAGATAAAGAAGTACTGCATAAAAGTGATGTAGAGATATTGATAGGTAAGCGCCCTTTTGAAGAAAAGAAACTGGTAGAAATAGAACCCGAGTTAAGCAATGATCATGTAGTGGGAGAAAAAACTTTTGAGCCGGGTACACCAGATAATGAAGACAAAACCGTTATTGGATAATGTCAGACACAGCCAGAGAAAATATCTTGAAGAAAATAAAGCAGGCACTCGGGCAACCGGTGCCTGTGCCATTTCCTGCCAGTGAAGGAAATGAATCGGTGTTCTTACCATCGCAGCAGGAGCTGGAAATTGAATTTGCCGAAAACTTCAGCAAACTGGAGGGTCGCTTTTCTTTTTGTACCGATGAAAAAGAACTGGTAAGTCAGTTGCAAACATTACTGTTGCTGCGTAAGTGGACCAAACTGTATTCCCGCGAAACGGCTATCCAGGAAAAGTTATCAGCCGCCGGATTTACTGCTGATTATACAGATGAACTGGCAACCTGCGATGCCGCCATCACCGGCTGCGAAGCTTTAATTGCACGCACCGGCAGTATGCTTATGAGCAGTGCGCAACTGAGTGGCCGAACCACCAGCGTATATGCACCGGTACATATTTGTGTTGCCTATACTAATCAGTTGGTGTATGATATTGGAGAGGGTCTGCAACAATTGCGCGAGAACTACGGTCAGCAATTTCCTTCATTGGTTACGCTGGCCACAGGCCCCAGCCGCACAGCCGATATTGAAAAAACATTAGTGGTGGGGGTACATGGGCCAAAAGAAGTATTTTGTTTTTTAGTGGATAACTAATCGCCTTTCAGTTTTATGGAACAATCCAACCTTTACCAGTTATTTGTGTATGGCTCATTAAGAAGTGGCTTCCATCATCCGGCCTATGCTTATATCAGCCGCTATTTTTCATTGATGGCAGAAGGTAAAGTGAAGGGTAAGCTGTATGATATGGGCGAATATCCTGCTGCTGTTCCTGATGAACAATCAAACAGTTTTATTGTGGGAGAATTATACCGGATCAATAACCCGGATGAATTTAACTGGGCAATGGCGCAGTTGGATGATTATGAAGGATTGAATACAGAGAACAATGAACCGGCTATATACAGGAGAGAAAAAGTAACGGTCTATCTTGCTGACAGAACAGAGCAGGCATGGGTATATTGGTTTAATGGAAACGTGAGTGGGAAGCCTGTTGTTGAAAGTGGGGATGTATTGCAGTATGCACGGCAAAAGAATATATTGTAATTTTACAGCATGAATGAAATGGTTCAAATACTTCAACAGCATAAAGAGGCGCTTTTTAGGAAGTATCCTCTTAAAAGCATGGCGCTATTTGGATCATATAGCCGTGGCGAAGAAACCTCCGAAAGCGATGTGGATCTGTTGGTAGAACTGAATGGACCTATCGGCATAAGATTTCTTGACCTGAATTATGAAATTGAAAACCTGCTGCATAAAAAAGTTGACCTGGTTTCAAAGAGAGGTGTAAAACCCCTTTATCTGGCTTCTATAGAGCCTGATCTTATCTATGTCTAAAAAACGAAATAGCTACCTTCTGCTGAAGGATATCTTTGATGCAATAGAGACTATTGAAGAATATCTGTAGGGTTTTGAAGAAGACGCTTTTTATAGAGACAGGAAAACTAAAGATGCAGTAGTCAGAAATTTTGAAATTATGGGGGAAGCGGCGAAACAAATACCTGAATCGTTTAAAATACAACACCCCCGAAGTAGCGTGGAGGGAGATAGGGGACCTCCGGAATAAAATCATACATGAATATTTTGGTGTTGATTATGTAATACTTTGGGAAATTGTTCAGCAAAGTATTCCTTCGCTAAAGCAAAAGATAAAATCTCTCATCAGTAATTTTTCTGATAATTAGTTAAATGAACAGTCCCTCCAAAAAAATATATTTCCTCTCTGATTTTCATCTCGGGGCCCCCGATCACGATAGCAGCCTGGTGAGAGAAAAAAAAGTAGTGGCGTTTTTAGAAAGCATAAGGCACGATGCGGCAGAGATTTTTATTGTTGGGGATATTTTTGATTTCTGGTACGAGTACACCAAAGTAGTACCCAAAGGATATGTTCGCCTGCTGGGTAAATTAGCCGAGTTAACAGACAGTGGTATTGCCATACATGTTTTTGTTGGCAACCATGATATGTGGATGAGCGGGTATTTTGAAAAAGAACTCAATATTCCCGTATATCACCATGGGAAAGTGTTTGAGCGAAACGGCAAACAATTTTTTATAGCCCACGGCGATGGATTAGGCCCCGGCGATCATGGTTTCAAATTCATTAAAAAAATATTCCGTAACCGTGCATGCCAATGGCTGTTTGGTCAGTTGCACCCTACATGGGGCATCGGGCTGGCCAATTATTTTAGCCGTAAAAGCCGCGAAAAAACAGGTGCTTCTGATGAACAGTTTCTTGGAGAAGAAAATGAGTGGCTGATCGTTTACAGCAAAGAAGTTCTACAGCAAAGGCATTACGACTATTTTATTTTTGGTCACAGGCACCTTCCCCTTGATTGTAAATTAAAAGATAACAGCCGGTACATTAACCTTGGCGACTGGATCCGCAATTTTACTTATGCTGTTTTTGACGGCCATGACGTGCATTTGCACAAATGGGAGCCTTAACAATTTGTAGTTTTGTAACGTGTTACGCGATTGAGATTTATATACTGATGTATTTTTTTCAAATTAATAGCTCAGTTATTCTTTATTCAAATCCTTTTAAAACACATAGATGCATAGAGGAAAACAAAAAGAAAACATAGCTTTCAAACTATATGCCCTCTTTCCTGACCTATGCAACTATGTGTTTAATAGCACAACACCTTAGTTTTGTAACTTATCTGTATGGAAAAATTCTTGCAACAGGAATTGCTTAACAATACCATTGAGAGCTATTTATATGTAGCAGGCATTATTCTGCTTGCCCTGCTTATTAAGCGCTTGGTTTCAAAATACCTGGCCAAGCTTTTATATAAACTGGTTGCCAAAGCGGCTAAAAATATTGCCCGGCAGTCTTTTCTTGACCTGGTTGTTCAACCGCTGGATATGTTTCTGCTGTTGCTGATCTCCATCATATCTCTCGACAAGCTCAATGCACCTGATCAGTTTCATATTAAGATCTATCATATCAGTTTTGGTCAGATACTCGATTCTGTTGCGGCCGGTACACTCATTATTGTTTTTATCTGGCTGTGTTTGCGGGTGATTGATTTTGTAGCCCTGATACTGGAAGAAAGGGCCAATCTTACGGTTGACCAGAACGATAACCAACTGATCATTTTCTTTAAAGATTTTTTTAAAGTGATCCTGGTGATCATTGGTATATTAATGGTGCTGCGGTTTTCATTCAATAAAAATATCGGCAACCTGCTTACGGGTTTAAGTATTGTAGGTGCGGCCATTGCCCTTGCTACAAGAGAGAGCATGGAAAACCTGATCGCATCCTTCATTATCTTTTTTGATAAGCCCTTTGTTACCGGCGACCTGGTTAAAGTGAATAATTTTACCGGTCATATAGAGCGGATCGGCTTACGGAGCACACGCATCCGCACAACAGACAAAACCTATATCACCGTTCCCAACAAGCAAATGGTAGATACGATTATTGATAACATCAGCCTGCGGGTACAGCGTAAAGCAGAGCTGCGGCTGGAGCTGGGATTGAGTGCTACTTCGCAACAGTTAAGGCAGTTAACGCCTGCGATAAAGATCCTCCTCCAAAAACCGGAAATAGAAAACAGCAGTGTGTGCCTGATGGATACCGGAAAAAACGCACATATTGTAGCTGTTGATTACTTTACCACCATGCAGCAATCTCTGGAAGAGTTCAATTTACTAAGAGAGGCCGTGAACCTGGAGATCATCGAACTGCTGGAAAAAAGCGGGATAGAATTAGCGGCAGCTAATACAGATATTATTATCAAATCAAACCAGTAAATATTTATGAGGCCTGCAGGTTGGCCTTCATTTCGAGCAGGAAAGACCTGAACCTGGTAAGCGAGTCCATCAACTGAACCTGCTTATCGGCTTCCTGTTTGTTATTCTTGAGATAATTTTTGGCACCATCAATAGAAAACTTGCGCTGGCGCAGCAGAAAATAGATCAGTTGCAGGTTCTTGATATCTTCTACACGAAACAGCCGGTCGCCTTTTCTTGTTTTGCGGGGTTGCAGAACATCAAATTCATTTTCCCAATATCGGAGTAAAGAAGTATTTACTTTAAACCAGCCTGCCACTTCGCTGATAGAGTAATAGAGTTTTTGTTTCAGGATCTCATCTTCCGGAATTTCAATCAGGTCAGCCTCTGAATCCATCTCTTTAAAAGATTTTCTTCCGCGTTTACCTGCATGCTTTTCGCTGCCGGTTTTTTTGGTGAGTACCGGAATTGTTTTTTCTATTGCAATAACAGGTTCTTCAACAATCTGCACTGGCTGTGCAACAGTAACTGTCTGCACTTCTGACACAGTATTGGCTTTTGGTGAAGCAAGCGCCTTCTCCTTTTTGCGAGGCTGAGGCATTGTTTCCATCGGGAAACCAAAAAGGTCTAATTGCTGCAGACTGTTTTGCATGGGATAAAAGTACGATAACTCTATTGCCGGAACGATACCCGGTGAGCAGAAGTGGAAAAGATGTAAGTATCTTGCTTAAGTCTGGAGTTAGGAGTTAGGAGTTAGAAGTATTTTCTCCAGACTCCTAACTCCTAACTCCAGACTATACAATGCTTAGTTTTGTAAGAAAGTGAACCTGATATGAATGATATCAAAATCATAGGTGTTTGCGGCGCGGGTACTATGGGTAGTGGTATTGCACAGGTTGCAGCCATGGCCGGCTACAACACCATATTATTTGACCTGAGTAAGGATATGTTAACCAAAAGCCGTTCGGCCATTACAAAAAGCCTTGACCGGTATGTGTTACAGGGAAAAATGGAGGTTAAGGAAAAGAATGAATGTTTACATCGTATCCGCTTTACCGATAATATTAACGATTGCGTTGCTGATTTTTTTATTGAAGCGATTGTTGAACAAAAAGAAGCCAAATCATCCCTGTTTAACCAGCTTGCGGCCATCAATAACACAAAAACGGTTTTTGCCACCAATACATCTTCTATTGCAGTAAGCGATATTGCTGCCACTGTTTCCAATCCATCCAGGGTAGTAGGTATGCATTTCTTTAATCCTGCCCCTTTAATGAAACTGGTAGAAGTTGTAAAAGCCGAACAGACCGATGCTGTGGTGGTAAAAACAGTGGTTAATCTTGCCAGGCAAATGGGCAAAACACCAGTAGTTTGCAAAGATGCTCCAGGCTTTATTGTTAACCGTGTAGCCCGCCATTATTACCTCGAAGCCATGAAACTGGTAGAAGAAGGCTATGCCACCATCGAAACCATTGATGCCGTAATGGAAGCAACCGGTTTTAAAATGGGCCCTTTCAGGTTAATGGACCTGATTGGCATGGACATCAATTACAGCGTAAGTAATATTGTATGGGAAGCTTTGGGCAAACCTGAAAGGCTTACACCTTCTCCCATCCAAAAACAAAAGGTAGCCGCAGGCGAATTGGGCCGGAAAACGGGGAAGGGGTTTTATGAGTATGGTGAGTAGTCTGTGGTTTGTGGTCTGTGGTCTGTGGTCTGTGGTCTGTGGTCTGTGGTCTGTGGTCTGTGGT
>DAIOVU010000002.1:173470-198138 GCA_036758845.1 Sediminibacterium sp. | reverse complement strand
TACCAATGCCTTGATATTGGACGTATCGCTGCTTAAAAAATTACCGAACTATTGTCTTATGATAAAGTTCAATAAATGTTATTTTTGATTCCGCTTCAAAGTGTGCATAAATTAATCTCAGCCCTGAATTTACTCCACGCCCTTTTAATGCTTTACAGGCAATCTTTTTTACTTTAATAACACAGGTTTCCAAACCCAAATTATCAATACGAAAACTAAACGGTGGTCTTTCCTGCGGTGTTACTTCCAATACTTTTTTCACCACTTCCAAATCTTCGTTCAGTGTTCTGTATTTTTTCAATAGGTTTTTTAAATCCTTATTAAATTCAACAAGTTCATCAAAGGTCATTGTTGTTCAATTTCGTCGCCGTAGTTTCTCACCGAGAAAGGAGCATCTCTGTAAAAAGCTAATTCGTAATTTATTTCCTCTCCTTCTTTTGAAGCTAACCAAGGCATATCCTTATGAGAATAGTTGCTTATGGCAGCAGCACTCCAATCACTTAGTTGTTGAATCACTCTATCAATTACTTCTTTCTCACTTGCTTTCAATTCGGTTAAATCGGCTTTCACCAAAGGCAGGTAACGGATTTGAGGATAGCCATGATATTCTGTTTTCACTCTTTGCAACTGACCTTTATCAATCATTTGTAAAACGATACTATCTAACTTTTGTGGAACCGGTCCATAAGGCAGTTTGCGATATTTTGCACCAGTTAAATGTTCTTCATACAATTCATAATAATTGAAGTCGGAAAAATAAAGCAGCTTGTAAAGCACCGTTTCACCAACATTCGGTTTGCCGGCACAGCGTTCAAGAATATACAACAACACATTTTTAAACTTGCCGACTTGCAATGACGGTACAGAAATTCGTTCATTCGCCTTCTTTGATTTTTTTTCGTCTTTGGCTTCCAAATCTTGATTAGCAGAAAAATCTTTAGATACAAAATCATCTAAAGAAAATCCTAATACCATAGACAATCGTTGAAATTCAAGAACATCAACCGTTCTGTTTCCCAACTCTATTTGAGCCAAAGATGGTCTTGAAATCTTAACACTTTTCGCCAAATCTTCTTGAGACAACCCTTTCATTTTACGAAGTTCAGTTATCCTTTGACCTATTTGCTTTTGTGACAGTTTTATGTTCATATTAATTTTTTAGTAAAGTTCAGGAGGGCAAAAATAAACTTTGTTTGAAAATAAAACAAACATTTGTTCTAATTTCAGAACCATACACCCAGCGCACCAAGTCAGGCACATTTGCAAGCCGCACAAAGTGAGTAGTGAAATACGGGGTTTTCCCCGGTAGGGTGATGGATGGATTGGTGTATTTTGAGATACTTAAAAAACGCAAAACAAATGCGCATATCTGCTTTGTAGGGTTGGATTTTCGAATGTTTTTAGGTTTTTTTTTCGTAAATTGAAAAGTTGTGTGCTATGTCAATAAACCTTACACTATTCAATATTCATCCTGACAAATGCTAAAAGAAAATCAAGTTAAACTAACAGAAGAAATTATTGAGACAGCGTATAAATTGTTAACTCATAAACTTGCTTTTGGCGGGCTGACAGCAAGAAATGAAAGTGCATTCCAACTTGAATTTGGACACATCCTTAAAACAATAGGGCAACTATATGAATTCCGCCTCGCTGATAAATTTCACCTTGAATTCGAGACCTACATTTCACTAAATGGAACAAGTATTAAAAGCAAAACTGACAGAGCAAGAGTTGACCTATTATTAAAATATCAAGACGACGACAGCTTGACAAAGGCAGCCATTGAGTTAAAGTTTTTTAAGAAGGACAACCATAGAGAACCCAATAATCGTTACGATGTTTTCAAAGACATTTCAAATCTTGAAATGTACAAAAGCCACGACATTGATCTTTGTTATTTTATTCTAGCGACAGATCATTCTCATTATTGTGACCAAGACAATTATTCAACTGACACAGCGGATTTTGATTTTCGACACAACAAAGAATATAAAGCAGGAAAAGTATTACAATATAAAACTGCAAAACCTTATGACTCTGACCTAGTACTTAAACAGGATTACATTTTTAAATGGGACAAAATAAACGACCTGAATTTTTTAAAACTAAAAGTATAATCGAGAAGAGGCACAAGCACACAACATTGCACTGCACTATATTAAGCCCAGTATAAAAATGACAATTCAGAAACTATTTAAAACTTTACTATTCCTAATTCTGACAACTTCCTCTTTTGCTCAAACAAAAGGCTGGACAAAGGACGAAGAACAATTTTATGCGAAAATGAAATTACTTTGCGAACATTTTCAGGGTAAGACTTATGACACAACTCAAAGAGATTTTGTATTTAAGGAGTTTGTATACTTTGACAATATTTTGGGTGACACCTCTAAAACAAGAATAGAAAAGAGAATTAAATGGTTTGATGGTTTATTTTATCAAATGACTCACTTTGTAGATTCAGTTGGACTTGCAAATTTAGAAGCTAAACCAACGATTTTTTTCAAAGACAATAAAACGTTTTTTGAACATTATGACAAAGGTGGAGAATTAAATGAGCTTCTTCCATTAACACTTACTTATTTTGACAAACGAAGACCAAATGAACCAATTGGGACACTTCTCTTTGAACTAAAAACTCATAAACTTTTAGCTTGGGTAATTATAGATCAAGGTGGTTATCGTTACTTTTTGACATTTAATTTAGTGTGACGAAAAGCAACTACACACAATAACTAAGGTTTCGTTTCGCCCAACGGGCAAGACATGGGATGATATGATTGAGCAAAGAGCTACGTTTGATGATATTGACGAAAAGACTGTAAAAACATTTCTTACTGCTTTTGAAAATGCCGGTCGCCTTCCAGAAAATAATCAAGGGCTCACAATTCCTGAATTATTTGAGAAACTACGTTTAACCGAAAACGGTCAATTGAAAAAAGTAGCCATTATTTTCTTTGGCAAAGACCCAGGTAAATTTTATCCCGGCATTTATGTAAAAATCGGACGGTTTGGAGAGAGTGATACAGATATTGTATTTCAGGAAATGGAAGAAGGCAATTTAATTGTATTACTCAATGCTGTCTTGAATCAACTCAATCATAAATTTTTGATTCGGTCAATAGGATTTGAAGGAATGCATCGTATTGAAAAAGGCGAATATCCTTTACCTTCCCTTCGTGAAATGTTGTTGAATGCACTGGTGCATCGCAACTATATGGGAGCACTCATTCAAATCCGTGTATATAAGACAAAATAAGTATTTGGAATGAAGGAACATTACCTGAAGGTTTGACACTGGCTGCATTGAAACGTTCTCATTCTTCAAGACCAAGAAACCCTATCATTGCTGATGTTGCTTTTAAAGGTGGTTATATTGACGCATGGGGTCGTGGCACTATAAAAATTATTGACACTTGCAAAAAAGCGGAATTCCCTGAACCTGAAATGCATGAGTTAGACGGCGGATTTAATATTACTCTTTTCAAAAATACATTGACAGAAAAACAACTTACAAAGTTCGGGCTTAATGCCAGACAGGTTAAAGCTGTTTTGTTCGTTAAAGAGAAAGGGAAAATCACTAACAAGAACTATCAGCAATTAAATGACTGTTCGAGAAACACTGCCAGCAATGACCTTTCAGACGCACATTTAAATAGTAGCACTCTTTAGCAAATTAACTCCGCCTGTAGATTAACTTTAACCCTCAATCCCACAACATGAAAAAGATCATCACCACCATTGCCCTTTTTTCTTCATTGGGCTTACAGGCACAGGTATATTCTTCCAGGTCGCCCCTTGTACACACTTTTTCCATTGTAGCCCGCGATGAACAAACAGGCGAAATGGCTGTTGGTGTTCAAAGTCATTGGTTCAGCGTAGGCGCAGCCGTACCCTGGGCAGAAGCCGGGGTGGGTGCAGTGGCTACCCAATCGTTTGTAGATAAATCTTACGGCCCAAAAGCATTGGCATTATTAAAACAGGGCCTTACCCCGCAACAGGCGCTCGACAGTTTAACCAAGGCCGACGCCGGTCGCGAAGTTCGGCAGGTAGCCATTATAGATACCAAAGGCAATGTGGCAGCACATACGGGCAAAAACTGCATTCAGGTGGCCAAACATATTAAAGGAATAAATTTTAGCGTGCAGAGTAATATGATGCTGGGTGATAGTGTTTGCGAATACATGGTAAGATCTTTTAATGCAAGCAATCCTAAACCCCTTGCCGAAAGAGTATTGCTTGCTTTGGAAGCGGCACAAAAAGCCGGCGGCGATATCCGCGGAATGCAGGCTGCTGCCATTATTGTAGTTCCCGGTACAACAACAGAAAGCTGGAATAATAAATCGGTTGATCTTCGGGTAGATGATTCTCCACAACCATTAAAAGAATTAAGAAGGCTTTACAACGTACACCTCGCCTACCAGCACATGAACAGTGGCGACCTGGCTGTTGAAAAAAATGATATGGTTCTTGCCATGAATGAATATAATACTGCCATGAAGCTCTTCCCCTCCAACCTGGAAATGCAGTACTGGACAGCCATTACCCTTGCCAATGGCAAACAGGTAAATAAGGCCCTGCCCATGCTGAAAACGATTTTTATAAAAGATAAGAACTGGAAAGAGCTCACCCGCCGCCTTCCCCCCGTTGGCCTGTTAACCGTAACTCCCGGAGAACTTCAAAAAATATTATCCCTGTAAACAACCCATAAATCACACCTATAATCTGCAGGGCAAACGCATCTAAATTTTTGGTGGTGGTTCAGGTTGATTACTGCTCTTAAACGTTGTATTTGATCCCCTGCGACCTCTGCGTATCCTTTGCGTTCATTGCGCTACCGCTTTGTTTCTTTCTGTTCTACAAGCTCAGATGAGCAAAAATCAAACTTTGATACCATTTTTTAGAGTAAAGCTGTATCGCAATGAACGCAGGGAACCGCAATGTGCGCTATGATTCATTTGCACCTCCTCCTTTAAAACCTGAAATAATTCAAAAAAATAGATGCGTTTGCCCTGCTATAATCTGCGAAAACCGCGCTAAAATCTATGATTAGAGCTATTTTTGCGGCAATATGGCTTTGAAAGAAAAATATGAAGCAGTAATCGGCCTGGAGGTGCACGCGCAACTCGCAACCAAAAGCAAATTGTTTTGTGGCGACAGTACCTCTTTTGGCGCAGCACCCAACACGCATATCAGTCCCATTACCATGGGCCATCCCGGTACGCTGCCAAAGACCAACCGCAAGGCCGTGGAGTATGCGATCCGTCTTGGCATTGCCTGTAACTGCGAAATTGAGAAGGATAACTATTTTGCGCGTAAGAATTATTTCTACCCCGATCTTCCCAAGGGTTACCAGATATCGCAACACACTACCCCTATCTGTAAGGGCGGCCATGTAACCATCCGTACAGCAGCAGGCGAAAGAAATGTGCAACTAAACCGCATTCACATGGAAGAAGATGCGGGAAAAAGTATTCACGACCTGGATGATCAATACACCTGCATCGACCTGAACCGTGCCGGTACGCCATTGGTTGAGATTGTTACCGAACCCGATCTGTTTTCTGCTGAAGAAGCCTGGCAATATGTAACAGAAGTTCGCAGGTTAGTAAGATGGATTGGCATCTGTGATGGCAATATGGAAGAAGGCAGTTTACGCTGCGATGCCAACGTGTCTATCCGTTTAAAAGGAGAAACAAAACTGGGTACCAAAGTGGAAGTGAAGAACCTGAACTCTATCCGCAACGTAAAAAAAGCCATTGAGTATGAAATTGACAGGATGATTGAATTAGTTGAAGGTGGCGGGCGTGTTCAGCAACAAACCAGGAGTTTTGATGCTTCAAACGATACCACGTTTGCTATACGCGATAAAGAAGAAGCCAACGATTACCGTTACTTCCCCGACCCCGACCTGGCGCCTTTTCATTTAACAAATGATTTTATACAACGCGTGGGTGAATCGTTACCCGCTTTACCCAATCAGCTAACTGCAAAATACGTATCTGAATACGGCCTCAGCGATTATGATGCCAAACAACTCTGCGATGAAAAAGAGACTGCCGATTATTTTACATCAGTAATCAAACATACACAGCAATACAAAGCTGCCGCCAACTGGATCTTGGGCCCCATCCGCCAATACCTGAACGAAAAAGCTATGGGCTTTGACGAGCTCAAACTCTTGCCGGCCATTTTAGCAGAATTGATAAAATTAGTAGAAGACGGTAAGGTTAACTTCTCTGTTGCGTCTTCTAAGATATTACCGGTGGTGATGGTGGAGAACAGCTCTCCATTGGCCGTTGCCGAAACAATGAACCTGCTACAGGTAAGCGATACCAATGAACTGGAAACATGGATCACTGAAGCATTAGCATCTATGCCTGATAAAGTAGCCGAATATAAAAAAGGCAAGAAAGGCCTGATTGGTTTATTTGTGGGTGATGTAAAAAAACGAAGCAAGGGCAAAGCCGACCCTAAAATGGTTACACAATTATTAGAACAACATTTAAATAATTAGCACTGTTTCAGTCCCCTCGCGGGAGGGGGTAACTAAACATCAGCAGGTTGTAATGTTGTATTAAACACATAGTTGCATAGGTCAGGAAGTAGGGCATATAGTTTAAATCTATGTTTCTTTTTTTTCTATGCACCTATGTGTTTTAAAAGTGAATTGAAATAAAGCATAACCGCCTTATTGAATACTTTTAAAAGTAAAATACATTAGTACATATAGTTTCAATAGGAACACAACACGTTAAACATTATGAAAAAAATAATTCTCTTTGTTACAACAGTCCTTGCCCTTGCAGCCTGCCAGGAAAAAAAATTCGGTGCCTTTACCGTAAGCGGCAAAATTGAACACGCCACTTCTAAAAGGATTATTTTACAGGAGTTGCCTTTTGGTGGGCAGCAACCTGTTGTACTCGATTCGGGCACGCTTGCCTCAAACGGCACCTTCACTTTACGTGCCATGGGTAAAGAAGAAGGTATTTACAGGCTTGCCATAGAGAACGGGCCCGATGTATTCATCGTTAATGATGGGAAAAACATCAAAGTAAAATTAGATGTAAATAATTACAGGTCTTATACCATTGAAGGCTCTCCGGCCAGTGAAAGCCTGCACACATTATTTGAAGACTACCGCAAAAAAGATTCTGCTTTATACCTCACCTTCATGCAGATAGATTCGTTGCAGAAACAAAAAGAAAGCGACAGCGTTTTACTACCGCTGCATGAAAAAAGAGACCTGCAGATCAAACAGATGAACGAAACGATTAGCAGTTTTATCAACCAGTCTCCAAGTCCTGCCGCCCGTTATTATGCATTAGGACTGGCATCAAGAACAATGGGTCAGGGAGAAATATTGAAATTAGTAAATACCTCAGCAGAAAAATTTAAAGAGCATAGCGGTCTGGCGCAAATTAAAAGCATGCTTGCCGCGCAAAAACCTGAAGCGCCTAAATACGCCCTGCTCAATCAACAGGCGCCAGAAATTAATCTGCCCGATGTTAATGGAAAACCGTTCCAGCTAAGCAGTTTAAAAGGCAAATATGTGCTGATTGATTTCTGGGCAAGCTGGTGCGGCCCCTGCAGAAAAGAGAACCCGAATGTGGTAGCTGCATACAACAAGTTCAGGGATAAAAACTTTACCATTCTTGGCGTATCATTAGATAAAGAAAAAGAAAACTGGGAAGAAGCTATTAAGAATGATAAACTGACATGGACCCATGTAAGCGACCTGAAACAATGGGAAAGCAGCATGGTTCCGCTTTACCAGTTTGATGCCATTCCTTTTAATGTACTGGTTGACCCCAGCGGTAAAATTATTGCAACTGATCTGAGAGGAGAATTACTGGATAAAAAATTAACGGAAGTATTAAAATAAAATATCGCCAAACTATTACAATTAAAAAGGCGGCCCAATCCGGTCGCTTTTTTGTTTCTGTTTGTATCGCAATTTATAAGGAACTGTAATATTTCAAAACATCAACCAGGTCGGTTTCTTTTCTGAACGACAATTTCTTTTCATCAATATACGATTGAATTTTATCCTGTTTATCACTCAATGCATTCAACACCTCTGCCTTGCTTAATTTAATAAACTGGAGTTGTTTGTTTTTGCTGATATAATATTTGCTGTTATTTGTAAACGTTTTTACAATTCCTGCATTGATCTCACTCATTTCTGACAATTGTTTTAACGGCAGTTTATACAAACCAACCGGTCCTTCCAGCAATACCTGTACATATTCGCGACCGCTAAGACCGGCTCCGGATATACCTTTCCTGAAAACAAGATAACCCGCCTCATCGCCGGGTTTTGGCATTAGTGTAAATGAAATTATCTCATCCAGCAACTCAAACGATTCATCATCCTTGTTAAAGAAAAGGGTGTTTTCGTACACATCAAATTTTAGCTCAAGGTTTTGGTATACGCCTTTGGGTGTTGTTACTGTTCCCTTGTACCATTTATCCACCAGGAAAGGTGTGCCGCGTATACCGGAATATTTTTCGGGATTGAAACTCCTTGTGCTTACAGGGTCTTGCAGTGAATATACATTCTGAGAGAATGTATTTGTAAACAGACAAAGCAGCAATAGACTCAACAGGAAATTATATTTCTTCATACAGATCTGATTATATACAAATATTGTCTTTCTCAAATATAATCCTGATTTAACAGTAGCACAAACCAAAGCTGTTAAAATAATAAGGGCTACCGTTTGGCAGCCCTTATTGGCAAATTATATGTTCAGTTAAACTGAATTAGTAGCCGGCATTCTGCTGAGACTTAATCTGTGGATTAGCATCCACTTCGCTCTGCGGAATCGGGAACAGTCTTCTGTATACAGTGTAAGGAACAGTTCTGGAAGAAGCAGGATAGTTTGTGCTGCGAACGATATCGCGCTTCAAACGCTGCAGATCCAGGAAACGGTCGCCTTCAAAAGCCAGTTCTTTTCTTCTTTCGGTGATGATATCTTCAAACAGTTGTGTACCGGTAGAAATGATAGCATTAGCTCCTCTTCTGCTGGTAACGTAGTTTACATAGTTCAGTGCATCTGCTTCGTTGGCAGGCAAAGAAGCTTCAGCAGCGATCAGGTACATCTCGCTCAAACGAAGTACTTTTTTATCACTTGGATCAGGATTGTAAGTCGGGTATTTGTTTACAAATACAGCCGGTACACCCGCTCTTGTTCCGGTAGGGTACAGAGCCCTGCGCACATCTGCTGTACTGAACAAAGCATACAGGTCATCAGCACAAAGCAGATCACCGTAGTTACCGGCCTGGCTGTAGATGTAAGCCAACTCATCAAATCCCAGGTTGCTGATTGGATCTGAAGACACCTCAAACAAAGTTTCTACTTTATCTGTCCTGAATGTTACACCAGCCCAGTAAGATGCGTGGTTAGCCGCTGTAAGAGAAGTGAATCCACTGTTGTTGATCACATCTAATGCAGCAGTTTTTGCATTGGTCTTATCACCCATGGTCAGGTATATTTTTGCCTGAAGCGCTTTTGCAGCGTATTTGCTGAACTGCGAAGAGTTGACGTATTTGGTCATCAGGGTATAGGCCTTATTCAGGTCATCAACCATCAGTGTATATACCTCCGAGGTTTTATTACGTGCTGGTTTCAGTTCAGGGTCATAGGTAGTAACGATAGGCACACCCAGAGAAGCAGGATCTTCTGTATAAGGTTTTGCAAAATAACGGATCAGTTGGAAATAGCTCAGTGCACGAATAGCATAAGCTTCACCCCTATATTGATCCACGTTTGCAGTTGAAGCAACAGATGCGTTGATGATGTTGTTACAACGCAGGATCACGCTATAAGCAGAGGTCCAAAAATTCAACACATTAGCATCAGTGGCAGTAGCACCTTTAGTTGTATTGTTATAATCGTTGAAGAAAGTATAACGGTTGGTGTTCAGCGCTGACTGATAAACATTATCAGCCATAATATCGCCCCATACAGGCAGTGAACGGCCAAAGTAATCAGCACCAACACCACGCAAGCCTGCATATGCCCCACGAAGAGCAACCTGCAGATCAGCTTCTGTAGCGAGTGCCTGAGAAGGTGTTAAAGAAGTAGGTGGGGTCAGCTCCACAAAACTTTTTTTACATGATGCCATCGATACCAGTAACACTATTACCAGTATCGCTTTATATTTTATTATTCGTCTCATATTGATATTTTTTTTAAAACTGTACATAATTAAAATGACAAGCTTAAACCTACAGTTACAGTTTTAGGTATAAATACGTTCAGGTTAGAAGCGCTGTTAGTGCCCTGCTCGGGGTCGAAGGCAAGGTTTTTGTCTTTAACCCATGTCCACAGATTCGTTCCGCGCACATAGAAATTAGCACTGGAGATACCCACTTTTGCAAGTACTGTTTTAGGCAGGTTATAGCCAACCTGAATCTCACGCAGCCTGATATAATCGCCTTGCTGCAGGAAGTATGTGGATGAATTCTGGAAGTTCTTGTTACCGCCATAAACGTATTTAGGCATATCGGTAACCTGACCTGCAGTTGTCCAGCGGTTATATACACGGGCAACTTTATTAAAAGTAGCTCCAAATCCTGCACCTGAGTAATAACCACCCCATGTATCATATACCATATTACCGTAGTTATAATACAACTGGGCGCTCAGGGTAAAGTTTTTGAAAGTGATGGTATTGGTGAAAGACCCGAAATATTTGGGTTGAGGATTGCCAGCCAATACCCTTGCTGCTGCTCCGGGATAAGCATTGGTAGTAGCACCATGTGTATTATCAGCATACCAAAGCGGGTCACCATTTGCGGGATCAACACCTGCCCACTCACGCACGTAGAATGAATTCAGTGCCACACCTTGCCTGATGAGCAAATTATTAGAAATAGCAGTATTAATGATATCATTTCCGTCAGGCAGAGAAATTACTGTGTTTTTGTTGTTGGCGAAATTGAAATCTACTTCCCATTTAAAGTTTCTTGCCATAACGGGAACAATATTCAGGGCCAGCTCAACACCTTCATTCTTCATGTCGCCGATATTCTTGGTGATGCTATTGAAGCCAGAGGTTCTTGACACCGGAACAGACAGCAGCAGGCTGGAAGATCTCCTGGTATACCATTCAGCAGTCAGGCTGATGCGGTTCTTCAGAACACTCACATCAACTCCAATATTGAAAGGTTTGTTCAACTCCCATGTGAGATTGGGGTTACCTACGTTGGTAGGTGCGCTACCTGGCAATTGGTTGTAGTTAAAACCATAACCATAAGCAGGCAATGCATCGTAATTACCAATAGCAGTATTGCTACCGTTCACACCATAAGAGGTGCGCAGTTTCAACTGGGTAACAAATTTCACGTCTTCCATAAATCTTTCGCGGTCAACATTCCAGGTAGCACCTACAGAGTAGAAGTTACCGAACTTGTTGGTGGCACTGAACTTGGAAGATCCGTCGCGACGGAAGCTACCGGAAACTACATAACGGTTCTTGTAATTTAGCGATGCTGAAGCAAATTGAGAAGCAAATGAGTACTCAGAAATAGTAGCTGCAGCAGTGATTGGTGTTGCACCAGATGCCGGATAAGTCAGCAAAAGGGTGGGTGGAAACTGATCAGCACGCACTGAGTTTTGATAGATGGATGACTTCTGTGATTCATACCCGATCTGGGCGTTTAAAGACAGATCACCACCACGGGTAATGTTTTGCTGCAGGTCTAGCGTGTTGGTCCATACCCAGTTGAAGTAACGGGTGTAGAATGAGAAAGCACGGCCATTAGAAGCGGCACCATCGCCATGCAACGGGTTGTTATACTGATCTTCTTCCAGTACGTTATAATCAATACCGTACTGTGATCTGAATTTCAGGTTATCGAGAATCTTATATTCTGCATAAGCACTTCCACGAATACCAGCCTGGCGCAGGAATCTTTTATCCAGTTGGGTAAGGGCAAGCGTATTGTGCAGGCCACCCAGTTTAGAACTGGTCAGGTTCCATGAACCATCAGCATTGTAGGCCGAATAAGTAGGCAGCAGGAAGTAAGAAGAAAGAACAGGGTTACCAAATGCACCACCGTTCAGCGGAGCACGCTGGTTTACCACACCCACATTCAGGTCAATACCAAACTTCAGTTTGTCGGTAGCCTGGTTTACAATACTGGCGTTACCGTTGGTACGTGTCAACTGAGAGTTAACAGTGGTACCATCCTGAACAAATTGACCGCCAGACAGGAAGAACTGCGTTTTCTCATTACCGCCGGACGCACTAAAGTTGTACTGTTGTTGAGCACCGTTGCGGGTAACATTGTCTAACCAGTTAAAATCAATGCCATTACCCAGACCCAATGCTGCAAGCGTACCATCAATGGTAGCCTGTGAAGCACCTGCATTTACCAAACCTTCACGGGTGATGTCTAAGTATTCTTTCGCATTCAGGGGGCGATAACGGGAGTTGGTGTAAGCAGTATTGCTCTGACCAACTTCTGTATCAAAACGGAATTTGGTTTTACCGGCTTTACCTTTTTTGGTAGTAACCACAATTACACCGTTAGCAGCACGGCTACCATAGATAGACTGTGAAGCCGCATCTTTCAGTACAGAAATGCTCTCGATGTCGTTAGGGTTTAAGGTACTCAACAGGTTCGCAGTTGTTTGCAGACGGGAAGCATCACCTGTGTTAACAGGAACACCATCTATCACCCACAGCGGGTTACTGCTACCGCTGATAGAACTGATACCACGAATAATAATGTTCTGAGCAGCACCAGGCTGACCGGAAGCCGCAACAGATTGCAGACCGGCAACTTTACCCTGTAAAGCCTTATCTACTGAGGAGAACGGGCGGCTCTCAATCTCAGCAGGCTTTAAAGTAGCTACAGAACCCGTAAGATCAGATTTCTTTTTGGTACCATAACCTACAACCACAACCTCCTGGAGGTCTTGCGTGGTGGATACCAGTGCAACACTGATATTTGTTTTAGTACCCAATGCTACTTCCTGCTTTGTAAAATTTAAGGAAGAGATCACCAGCACTTTTGCTGATGCGGGAACATTGAATGAAAAATCTCCATTGGCATCAGTAGTTGTACCGGTTGTGGAACCTTTTACAACAACAGAAGCGTTGGGGATCGGGTTACTTTTTGTGTCAGTAACTTTTCCTTTTATTGTCCGCGTTTGTGCAGCTACCTGGGTAACAGCCAACGCCACGAACAATAGCATTGTGACGAATTTTCTCATAATTCAGTTTTTAGTTTAAATAAGGGAGCGCAAAAATACATCCGGAATATTTACCGTAACACCTAAAGACATATTAATGTTGTTTAATGCTGCAACTTTTATCAAATACATGGTTATACGCAGTAAACAAAAGTTATAAGCGGTGATTATCATTACTCTGTGTATACCAAAAAAGAGCCAAATCATCCATGAACGGTTGACTTGGCTCTTACTATAAATCCTATTCAATTTTATGCGATTCCAGTGTGCCCGGAATAGATAACAAGCTGAAGATTAATTATCTGTACATAATTTATTTAATGATAATTCGGTATTTGAAATAGGCCAGATATAGCCGATATCACTTGGTGCTTTTGCGGAGGCACTGCCTTTGGCAGGGATAGTTTGCAACAAACGCATCAAATCTCCGTTGCGCACGCCCTCTCCAACAAACTCAATCCTTCTTTCGAGCATGATGGCACTAAGCAAATCGGCCGCTGTAGCAAAACTGGCTGTTGTGTAAGTAATAGCTGCATCAGACCTGTTACGAACGGCACTTAATAAAGCAACGGCCCGGGCATCTACTGTATTGGAAACACGCGCTTGAGCTTCGGCAAGATTTAATAACACCTCTGCATAACGGATCACGATCGGGAAATCGGTATAAGGCGAAGGGCTGGCGTATTTAGACAGATACATTTTGCCGGTTGCGTTGTTTGTATAAATAAATCCTCTCCTTTTATCGGTACTACTCCAGTTGGTATTTGCAATAATGCCACTTGCATTCATAGAGAATTCGGCAGAACCTACAGAACCATTATTGTAAAAATAAAAACCAAGCTGGTTCTGTGTACCGGGGTTATCACCGGATGTTGCCGACATTGGTAATGAAAGGATTGATTCTGTAGTGGTGTAATTTGTAAACACCGTAGCAATATTAGCCTGCAATGCATGTGCAACGCCGGTAGCGGCTGTAAAAGGAGCTGTGGCACTTACAATTTTATTCGCTTCGGTAATTACTTTGTCGTATTGCTGCATGCTTAAATAAACCCGTGTTTTTAAAGCGATGGCTGTATTGCGGTGCGCACGTGTTGTATTTAGGGTAGCTGTGCTGTAATTTAACGGGAGACCCGCTTCAGCGTCGTTCAGATCTTTTAAGATCTGCGTATAGCCTTCAGCAACAGTGCTTCTTGCCAGATCTGAAAAACCTGCTCCTTTAATACCTGTTAAACGCATAGGCACACCGGGTTTGCTTCCGTTACCATCTGCATAAGGGCGGGCATAGTATTGCAGTAAGGAATAGTAACACAATGCCCTGATCAGTTTTGCTTCCGCAATGTAGTTAGCTGCCAATGCAGAACCTACTACCGAACTTCCTTTTGCAGCCATACCATCAAGGAAAATATTACAGATATTGATGGTATAATAAGCCTGCGCCCATAAATTAACTACTGCAGTGGCAGAGTTGGTGGGGTTATTATTCCATACATCAGAAGAAGTAACCAGGTTGGTAGTTACATTAATAAAATCTTCTCCCCTGATATCACCGTATACAATATAACGGCCACCATAAAACTGGCCGCTTTTTAATGCACCGTATAACGACTGTACCTGGTTTAAGATACGGCTGGGTGTATCAAATGCAGAAGCATCTGTTACCACTGTTTGAGGTGTGGGTGATAATAAATCTCTTTGGCATGAAACGCTGAATACCGTACAAAGGCCAAGAGTTATTACATATTTTAAATTGTTTTTCATTTTTTTACTTTTAAAATTTTGTAAATACACTTTTAGAAACCAACGTTTAACCCTACTGTAATGGTGCGGGCATTACCAATTGTGTTTCTGTCAACACCCTGTGCGGTAGTTGAATTACCGTTAGAAGAAACTTCCGGATCAGGACCTGGATATTTTGTCCAGATAGCGAGGTTCTGGCCACTTACATAGAACCTGATGCTGTTGAGTTTAACTTTCTCCAGCAGTTTTTTGGGAACATTATAGCTGAACGTAACATTCCTCAGTTTGATGAAATCGCCTTTAAATACATTGATGTCTAAAGGAGATGCAGAACCGTTTGATACGTTATCGAGGTAAACCGATTTTGGCATATCGGTAACATCACCCGCTTTTTTCCATGCCCTTAAAACATCGGTTGAGTTGTTCCAGAAACGCTGGTCGCGCAAGCCTGCATAGGTTCCATAATAAACATAGAAACCAGCCTGGTAGGTTAACAGGATATTCAGGTCAAATCCTTTGTAATGGAATGTATTATCAAATCCGCCATATACTTTAGGTTGTGTATTCTGGTAGTACACACCATCGGAACCCTGACTGATACTTGTAGCGCCACCGGGACCAACATATTTGGTTCCGTCTGCATTGGCATAGTTAAACTGTCCTGTAGGTGCCACAAACTGGTAGTAAACAGGGTTACCGGCAGAGTTCAGGAATATCCGTTTACCTGTAGCCGGATCTACGCCGGCAGTACGTACCACAAAGAGATAACCTAATGGGTAGCCTACTTTACTTTTGTTTACGCTTTCCAAATTTGAAGTTGAGGTAGTGATCTCTGTGAGGGTTGGATCAAGCGCTGTTACCATATTGGTATTGGAAGTGATATTGAATGAACTGCTCCAACTGAAATCTTTGCCCTGTATTGGAGAGCCACTCAGGGTTAACTCAAATCCTTTATTATACATTGATCCCACATTGGTTGGCACTGTACCAATACCTGTTGAAGGGGATTGCTGAACATTCAGGATCAGCTCATCAATATTATTTTTATAGTAAGCAAACTCGGCAGTTAACCTGTTCTTGAAAAGTCCAAGTGAAAAACCGAGATCAAGTTTCTTACTGGTTTCCCATTTAAGGTTAGGATTACCGGCAGAACTAAATGCCAATGTTGCAAGGCCTCCATAGATACCGGAACCAAATGTAGAGAAAGTATTATAATCATTAATACCATTCAGGTTACCCACTTTACCATAACTACCTCTCAGCTTAAAACTGCTGAAAACATTATCCAGGTGAGCTGATGACCAGAATTTTTCCTGTGCCACTTCCCAACCTGCAGAAGCTCCCCAGAAAACGCCTTTTTTCTGACCTAAGGCAGAATATTCATCCTGGCGGATATTACCACTCAGGTAGTACTTTCTGTCGAAATTATAATTCAGCCTGCCAAAGCCTGACAGCAGATAGTTCTCACCATAAGTAAGTCCGGTTGGATTGTTAATAGTAAAACCAGCCTGTATCACCGTATAAGCAGGATCGGATAAGGTTTGCCTGTTAATACCAAAACCATTTGATGTTCTCCGCTGTTGTTCTGTACCCAGCAATAAACTTACATTGTGTTTAGATCCGAAAGTATAGTCTAACTGCGCAGTGTTGGTCCAAAGAGACGTTTTATATTTTCCATAGATGGCGCTTGCATTACCGGCAGTGGTAAATCCATCCCCATGATAAGGATTCTGGAAAACATCATTGTCAACATAGATAAAATCAACTCCGTATAATGATTTTAATGTGAGCCAGTTTAATGGCTTATACTGAATATAGGCATTTGATTGTATGTGATTGATCTCGCTGTTAGAGCGGTTCAGATCAAGTATTTGCGCCGGGTTGTAAAAACCAACCTGGGCCAGGTTATTATTCATAGAACCCACCACATTATTTGAGGCAATATTATAAGTTCCATCATTTTTATATGGTGCAACATTGGGAGAGTTGACAAGTGCAACACGACCCAGTCCGCCGGTATTAAACGCCTCTCCGTTGAGAGAGCCGGATGTACCTGCCGCAAGATTCAATTCATTGGAATAAGAAATCTTTGCACCCAGTGTGATGGCTTTACTTACCTTACTGTCTACGTTGAACAGGATATTCTTACGGTTAAAATCGTTCTTGCGAAGAATACCTTCCTGTGCTGTGTATCCAACAGAAAAATAATAGGTTGTATTCTCGTTTCCGCCCTGCACATTTACTGTATGACTGTGAGAAAAACCCTGGCGGTAGATATAATCGTTCCAATTGGTATTGATGGGATTGCCATCAGGACCCGTGGTTAATTTAAAAGGGTTGGCGCCTAACAAAGCCAATTGGCCCGGGTTATTATTCACCGCATTGTTTTTGAAATCGGTGTATTGAAAAGCATCCAGTACCTGTGGAAGTCCATACGCTTTTGAGAATCCTACCCAACCATCATAGGTTACTCTGGCTTTTCCTGATTTACCTTTTTTAGTTGTAATGAATACTACACCATTTGCAGCACGGCTACCATAAATAGAAGTAGCAGCAGCATCTTTGGCGATATCGACACTTTCAATATCGTTCGGATTAATGCTGGCCAAAGCATTACCCGCAGAGTTGGTTGAGCTGAAATCGCCGGTAAAAGTTGGCACACCATCAACCACCACCAATGGATAAGAACTTAAAGAAATGGAATTGGTACCACGTATGCGAAACACAGGAGGTGTATTTAACACCCCATTGGGTACTGTGATCTGTACACCGGCCGCACGCCCGGCCAGGGCAGACTCAAAACTCTGAACGGGTTTTTCTGCAACGGCAGTACCACTAACTGTAGTTGAACTACCTGTTGCTTCTTTTTTCTTTTGTGTACCATACCCTACTACTACCACCTCAGAAAGATTTGCAGAGGCTGATAAGAGTCTTACAGTAACATTGGATTTTCCGGCAATGGATACAATCTGCTCTTCCAATCCGATATAAGCGAATTGAAGGCTGCGGGTTTTGTCTGATACTTTAATTGAAAATTTACCCGAAGCATCGGTGATCGTTGTTGCGGCAACTTTTCGGTCAGCCCCGATTGCTGTTACAGATACCCCTGAAAGAGGAGCACCTTTGTCGTCTGTTACCGATCCGGTAACAGTTCTGGTACTTTGTGCATTCAATTGCCCTATCAAAAGGACAAAGCACGCAAGTAGAGCCATACATTTTCTCATGTGCAGTAGTTTTAGTTTTAGGAGATGTAATTTAGACAGTATTTCTATACAATGGGCTGCATCTGAGCAGTTTCGCTTTTGAAAAGCGAAAAAAGAAATTTAAATGTGTTGAAATGACACATTCAAATTTCTTTCTGAAAAAATACCTGAAATAGAGAAAAATTTTCCTTTACCCTTTTTTTTCTTTTTTTGAGGTACTCAAAATAAGTACGGGCAACAGGATCAGGTTGGTAAGTGTACCTACGATCAATGTTAATGATGTTAGCCAGCCCAGCGCTTTTGTTCCGCCAAAATCGCTCCAGCAGAAAATGATAAAACCTGCGATCAATACCAATGATGTATAAATGATACTGATACCTGTGTGGCGGATAGTTTGCACCAATGTGAGTGATACCTGTTTATTAAAATGGGGCAGTTCCTGTTTGTAATTAATGAGGAACCGGATGGTTACATCAATAGCTATTCCCAGCGCCACGCTAAACACCAGCACTGTTGATGGTTTTAATGCTATACCGGCCCAACCCATTACGCCCGCCGTAACAATAAGCGGAATGAGGTTAGGGATGAGTGAACATAACAATATGCGAAAAGAACGGAAAAGATACAGCATGCAAAGTGTGATCAATAAAAACGCCCAGAAAATACTTTCTTTTAACCCGCGGATAATAAAACTGGAACCCTCCAGAAAACTGATGCTGCTGCCGGTGAATGTTACATGATAAGTTGCTGTATCAAATATCTCATCTGCTTTTTTCTGAAAATCATTCAGTAACAGGGGCAGTTTGGCGCTGCCCACATCTTTCATGTTTACGCTGATCCTTGCCATTTGTTTGGTGCTGTCCATAAAGCTGTTCATCAGCCTGGCAACACCTGTTTTAGGAGCGCCCGAACTATCGGGTTTACTGCGCAGGTAGGGCGCCATAAATGCCATATCGGCTTCGTACGGTATGGCATAACTAAGGCTATCGCCATCGAAATAAGCCTGTTTGGCAAATTTTAATCCTTCTACAAACGAGAGCGGACGGGCAGTTGCAGGGTTTGCAGCGATATAAGCAGAGAACTCATCTATTTTAGCAATAGGCTGAACGCTTCTGATAAGGCCATTTTTCTTTTTGGTATCCACCACAATTTCGAGCGGCAATACGCCACCAAAATTCTGTTCAAACCATTTCAGGTCGGTGTATACTTTGTCTTTTTTGGGAAGATCATCAACAATAAATCCTTCGCTTTTTATGCGGAAAATACCAACAACAGCCAGTATGGTAATTACAACCGTAAAACCATACACCCATTTGGAATGATGAAAAGCCCATCTTTCAATCTTCAATAAAACTTTTTCTAAAAATTTATTGTCGAGGTAACGGGTATGTTTTGATTGTGGCGGCGGCAGGTAACTAAGTACCGGTGGAATAAATATCAACGAAATAACAAACAGTGCCATGATGTTGATACCTGCTACTTCACCAAATTCTTTTAACAGATCACTGTGCGTTAAAGCGAATACTGCAAAGCCGATAGCTGCTGCAATATTGCAGAACAGTGTTACAATACCCATGCGGCCCACCATGGTGATCAGCGCTTTTTCTTTGTCGTTGATCTCGCGGTAAGCGGTGTGGTATTTATTTAAGAAGTAGATACAGTTTGGAATACCGATAACCACTACCAGTGGAGGTATCAGCGCAGTTAAGAGTGTGATCTTATATCCTAAGAGAACAATGGTTCCCAAACTCCATATCACACCCATGCTTACCACAAACAGGCTCATCAGTGTTGAGCTTACCGAACGGAAAAACAGGAACAGTGTAACCACCAATAATACCAGTGATCCTGCAAGAAACCATTTCATTTCTTCTTTGATACGGTTGCCGATAGTTGTTCTGATAAAAGGAAGACCGCTGGTATACACGCTGGTTGCGGTTTTCTTTTCAAACAGAGCTACCTGTGCCAATATATCGTTGATCAGTCTTGTACGGCTTTTGCTGTTGATGGTATCTTTATTAACTCCTACCGCCATGAGGTAAGCGGGAAGAATTTTGGAATTTTGGAATTGGGAAATTGGGAAATTGTATAACAGGTGCCGATAGAATGGCAGGTTTTCAAAAGCTATTCGATCGCTATCCAGCGCCTGTTGTGAAGTATAAGGATAGTGAAAGATCCTTTCAGGAACCAGTTTGTGGTTGATGCTGTCATTTTTTAGATTAACCACTTCGGGTATGCTGAGTATATCAGTAACGCCGGAAATTTTTTTCAATTGCCGGTGCAGTTGGCCAATCTCATTAAAAAAATCTATTGTATATACTTTGTCTGATTCAATACCGATGACCATTGTATTACCATCTGCCCCAAATTTTTTAAGAAAGGCCTGGTATTCGCGGTATTTGGGATTATCGGTGGGTAATGCCCTTGTGAAATCATAACTCAACTGAACTTTTGATGCGTGCCAGCCCATAAAGGCCGTTGCTGCGAATAATAAGATCAGAAATGACAATCTGTACTGTAAAATGAATTTGCCTGCTTTATACCACATGAACAATGAATTATTGATAGATTATTTACTACAAAGAAACTGATAAAAATGCAGAACTGCACGTTGTTTACACGTGTTTGACTGTTCTTTTCACTGAGATTTCCCGGCGTCTGTTTCTACTGCTATTTAAACGTTAATTTTAATGTCCAATATCCCACGAAAGCCCCCCAATATCCATGAATATTGACAGGTATACATATCTGTTACTGGCTGCGAGTTTATGCTTTGGCATAAAATCTTCCGCACAGGGAGTTTGTTCAAGTAATGCCCTTGCCCCGGTTTTCAAACAAACTTTTGATTCCAGCAAATCTTCTACCACCAAAACTACTGTTCCGGTTGGTTTTGTAACTAATTATAAGTTTCAGAACAAAAATCCGCTTGCTGATGGCGAATACATTGTAACGCCATTGGTACAGAATGCGCAGCGTGGTGATTGGGCAGTAGGTGGCGACCATACCGGCAACCTCAATGGTAATATGTTTCTTGTAAATGCAGGCACAGGTGCTTCGCGTTTTTTTTACCAGCAGGTTGATAACCTATGCCCCGGATCAGTTTATAGTTTTTCTGCCTGGTTACTGAATGCGAATACCATTTCTAAAACCATGCCAATCTGTGATGACGACTATGTTTGGCCAAGGGTTACTTTCAATATTAAAAATACATCGGGTACTGTTCTTCAGTCTTTTACCACAGATACTCTACCGTTAACAAAAAATACTTCTGTTGCACCTAATTGGAAACAATACGGGTTTCAGTTTGCCTTACCATCAGGTACAACATCCCTGATACTTGAAATGGTGGATTTTTATGGAGGTAAGCCGCAATGTGGCAATGATCTGGCTATTGACGATATTTTATTTTCGGCCTGTACCCCTACAACAACTATAACACTTAGTACGGGTTCTTCCATTTGCAGCGGCACTTCAACAGGCATTACCAGCTCGCTTGTTAACAGTCCGTTCAGTAACCCTGCTTATCAATGGCAGAAAAGTACAGACGGGGGTACCACCTGGAATAATATTGGTACTGCGGGCACCAGCGCTACCAGCTATTCTATAGCATCTGCAGTTGTTGGTGATGGCGGTTTATACCGGGTAGTGGTTGGACCGGATGTGGCAAGTTTATCCAGCTCTACCTGTACCAGCGCTTCCAATACCATCACACTTACAGTTAACCCGAGTCCTGCTGTTACGGTAACCAGTGTTAGCGCTATCTGCTCTGGCAATACATTTTCAATTACATCCAATGTAACAGGTGGCACTACACCTTATAGTTATAGCTGGACAGGTCCAAACAGTTTTACATCAGCATCTGCTAATCCATCCATTGCCAATATAGCTACTGCTAACGCAGGAACGTATGCACTCATTTTAACTGACGCCAAAGGTTGTACAGCAACTGCATCAACCAGTGTTACGGTAGCAACAACGCCTGTTGTAGCAGCTATAACAGGTAATTCAGGTGCCTGTGCGGGAACTACGATTTCATTAAGCAATGCTACTCCGGGAGGTACATGGAGTAGTGATAACACAGCAGTGGCAACTGTTTCATCAGGCGGACTTGTTACGTTGGTGAGTGGTGGGTCTGCAACTATTTCGTACACCATTAGCAATGGCAGTTGTTCTGCTACTGCTACAAAAGTTATCACATCTGCATCTGTTACATTACATCCTGATGTGATTGAATGTAATAATGGCATCACACATTTTACTTCAACTGATCTGTATTATGGCGTTAGTTACAGCAACAGCAATGCAGGTAATACATATGCATGGTCTATAACCGGTGGCTCATTTTCGTACCAGGGTGCCTCTAACAGCAGTTCTCAGTATCCAAGCCTTCAATTGCTTACCGGTTCAACTTTTCAGGCGGCTATACAATTCACCACCAACGGGATAACGTGCAGCGATACACAAATGATTTATAAAAACACAGTTGCCGCCGATACCATTCAGGAATCGCATGATACTACTGTTTGTTTTACCACCGGACCAATTGCCCTTACAGGAAAAGCTTCTCCGGTAACCAATACATTTAGCTGGACAACATCGGGGTCAGGTGTTTTTTCAAGTCCTAACACACTTAATACAACTTATACCCCAAGCGCTGCTGATAAGGCTGCCGGAATGGTCACTATTTTTTTATCCGGCGCTTCAACACTTAATTCTACCGGTAATTGCGGAACGAGTACCAGTATTGATTCAATGATATTGCGGATCTATCCTGACAATACCGGCACCAATGCCACACAGGTGATCTGTTCAAACCAGGCAATCAATTTTACACCAAGTTCTGCCATTCCCGGAAGTACTTATTCATGGATCTCTGCCGTAACCGCCGGCACATTAACCGGTAATACCACTAATGGTACAGGAAATATTATTGACTCATTGGTTAACCTGTCTAATACAACCAATGCTATTGTAACTTATACCATCACGCCTTATGCTTTTACGCCATCTAATAAAACCTGTACAGGTACGCCTTTTACTTTTACAGTAACTGCTAATCCTAAGCCAGCGGTAGGCGTTACCAATAATGCTGCCGGTATTTGTACAGGCAGCAGTACCGATATCCTGTTTAACAGTTCAATAACAGGTTCAACCTATACATGGAGTTCTGTTATTAGTTCCGGAGCAGCAACCGGCAATTCTGCAAGCGCAACCCCATCTGCCACCAATAAGATCAATGATGTTCTTACTAATGGTTCTAATGCCAATGCAACTGTGCGCTACCGTATCACTGCTATTTCGCCTGCTGGCTGCAGCAGAACCGATTCAACAGAGGTGATAGTTTATGCGATACCAACTGCCGCCATTGCAGGACCCGACCAGGCTTTGTGTGATGTAACCACTACTTTGCTTGCCGCAAACAGTCCTGTTTTAGGAACAGGTAACTGGGCATTGGTATCGGGCCCGTCTACCCCAACTTTTGGATCGCCTTCATCCGCTTCAAGCAGTATTAGCGGATTGGTTACCGGCACTTATCAATTAAGCTGGACAATTACCAACGGAGTTTGTGGCATATCACGCGATACTGTTATTATCATTAATGCTCCGCAAACTGTTGGGGGAAGTGTTTCTGCTAATGCAACTGTTTGTTCCGGCAGTAATAGCGGCACCCTTAGTTTATCAGGTTATACAGGAAACATCATTCACTGGGAAGCATCAACAGATGGTGGCATTACATGGCCTGTTGTGATCAATAACACAACCAATACTTACAGTTATGCTAATCTAACCGTTACCACATTATTCAGGGCGGTGGTACAAAGTGGCGCATGTAGTTCTGCCAGCAGCAACCCTGCTGTTATCACAGTAAACCCTGTAACAATACCCGGCACTCTTTCTTCTGACGCAGTTGTTTGTACAGCAAGTAACAGTGGTACCTTAACACTGTCTGGTTACACTGGAAGTATTATCCGCTGGGAATCATCTACAGACAATGGCAGCACATGGCCAACTATCATTAACAACACAACCAATACTTACCAATACACCAATCTGATTGCTACCACTTTATTCAGGGCTGTGATACAAAGTGGTAATTGCAGTGCTGCCAATTCAACTGCTGTTACAATTACTGTTAGTCCGCAAACAGTAGCGGGCACTGTTTCTGCCAGCACTACCGTTTGTGCAGGTATTAATAATGGAACGCTTACGCTTGGCGGTAATACGGGCAATATTCTGGATTGGGAATCTTCCATTGATAATGGCACATCATGGAATACCATCAGCAATACTACTAACTCACTTACTTATACCAATCTTACTGCTACAACAGTTTACAGGGCATTGGTTCAAAGCGGTGCATGTACTTCTCTTTATTCCGGCACAGCGATGATCAGTGTTGTGCAGGCTGTAACAATAGCCAATGCAGGTATTGACCAGGTATTGTGCAGTACTACTTCTGCTTCACTTAATGCCAATACGGCTGTTTCCGGTACCGGCACATGGACCAATCTTGCAGGTA
>DAIOVU010000002.1:170718-173370 GCA_036758845.1 Sediminibacterium sp. | reverse complement strand
CCAATGATCCTACATCAACTGTTAATGGCTTAACTACAGGTGTCTATCAGTTTGTTTGGACCATCTCCAATGGACTCTGTTCTGATTCAAAAGACACTGTGCAGATCACCGTTAATCCGCAAACTGTACCGGGTACACTTGCATCAAGTACTACTGTTTGTGCTGTTGCTAATACAGGAACTCTTTCACTCAGTGGTTATACGGGTACTATTGTTAAATGGGAATCTTCTGTTGACAATGGCACTACATGGAGCAATATCATTAACACCACCAGTGCATTAACGTTTAATAATCTCTCTGCAACCACACAATACAGGGTAGCGGTACAGAGTGGGGTTTGTGCTCCGCTCTATTCCAATATTGTTACCATTACTGTTTTACAGGCTGTAACGGTTGCCAATGCAGGTATTGACCAGGTATTGTGCAGTACTACTTCTGCTTCGCTTAATGCCAATACGGCTGTTTCCGGTACCGGCACATGGACCAATCTTGCAGGTAATCCTACTGTTGCTGCTTTCACCAATGCCAATGATCCTACATCAACTGTTAATGGCTTAACTACAGGTGTCTATCAGTTTGTATGGACCACCTCCAATGGACTCTGTGCTGATTCAAAAGACACTGTACGGATCACCGTTAATCCGCAAACTGTACCGGGTACACTTGCAACCAGTGCCACTGTTTGTGCTGTTTCTAATACAGGAACACTTTCACTCAGTGGTTATACGGGTATTATTGTTAAATGGGAATCTTCTGTTGACAATGGCACTATATGGAGCAATATCATTAATACTACCAGTGCATTAACTTTTAATAATCTCTCTGCAACTACGCAATACAGGGTAGCGGTACAGAGTGGGGTTTGTGCTCCGCTTTATTCCAATATTGTTACCATTACTGTTTTGCAGGCTGTAACAATAGCCAATGCAGGTATTGACCAGGCCCTTTGTAATGTAGGGGCTACCACATTGGCGGGTAATGTGCCGGGATCAGGTGCCGGCACGTGGACAGCACTGGCAGGTAATCCTTCAGCAGTAACATTCACTAACCCTAACAATCCCGGAACAACTGTTAATGGATTAATTGCAGGTACATACCAGTTTGTATGGACAGTTTCTAATGGACTTTGCGCAGATTCAAAAGACACCGTGCAGGTAACTGTATATCCTGCAACAGTACCCGGTGTGCTGGCCGCAGATGCAACAGCCTGTGCCACTTCAAATACCGGAACATTATCTCTCAGCAGTTATGTAAGCAGTATTGTACGTTGGGAATCTTCCATAGATAATGGCGCCACATGGAGTAATATCGCCAACACCAATAATACCTTCACTTATAACAATCTTTCCGCTACAACAAAGTATAGGGCGTACGTGCAGCATGCTGTTTGTCCGGCCTTATATTCAAATTTAGTTACCATTAATATTCTTCAACCTGTTACAATTGCCTATGCCGGATCAGATACTACTGTCATCAATGGTATCACCAGTTATAAGCTCAATGCGAATATCCCTGTATCAGGAACCGGTACATGGTCTGTTATACCGGGTGGGCCTTCAGCACTTAGCTTTATCAACGTGTCGGATCCTAAAACAACTGTGGGTGGATTAGCTTTTAATCCTGGCACACCACCTACAGATGGTATTTATAAATTAGTATGGACCGTTTCAAATGGCTACTGTGCCATCTCAAGAGATACCATGCAGATCACTGTTCAGCCACCTACCAATCCGGGCGTGATCGGTCCTGATGCAGTTGTTTGTACTAATAACAATCATGGTTCACTTGCACTGAGTGATTATCTGGGCAACATACTTCAATGGGAATCTTCTATAGATTATGGTGCTACCTGGAGTGTTATACCAAGAACTGTTGGCACCAACCAGGATACGTTGGTTTATGATAACCTTACTACCACTACACTCTTCAGGGCACTTGTAAAAAATGGTGTTGGTTTATCTTTATATTCCGGAATAGCCGCCACCGTTACGGTGTTACAACTGGTTACGCCAGCCAATGCAGGACCTGATCAGAATCTTTGTAACTCAAGCTCCACAACATTGGCAGGCAATACGCCAACTTCAGGTACTGGCACATGGTCTGCACTTGCTGGTAACCCAACAGCAACCAGTTTTAGCAACGCCGCAGATCCAGCCACTGTTGTTAATGGCATGACCAATGGCACATATAATTTTGTATGGAGTATTTCAAATGGCATCTGTGATGACTCGAAAGATACGGTTAGTATTACCATTCAATTACCAACCATTGCCGGAAGCATAGCAGCCGATGCTACGGTATGTGTTACCTCCAATACCGGTACGTTAAACATTTCTGGTTTCAGGGGTAGCATTGTAAATGGAGAAGTTTCGATTGATAACGGTGCTACCTGGACTGTAATACCCAATACAGCTAACAAAACATCTTACACTTATAACAACCTGGGCACTACATCACAATTCAGGGCGGTGGTTCAGAACAGTGTTTGTCCTGCATTGTATACCAACATCGTTACAATTTTTGTATTACCCGAAGCAAGTATTGCCAATGCAGGTACTGATCAATCTCTCTGTAATGTAACGGCTGTGGCTCTTAGCGGCAATACACCAAGTTCAGGTACCGGCTTATGGTCTTCTCTTGCCGGCAACCCTT
>DAIOVU010000002.1:0-170618 GCA_036758845.1 Sediminibacterium sp. | reverse complement strand
ATACCGTGCAGGTTGTTGTTCATCCGCCTACTGTTGCCGGAACACTTGCCGCTGATGCTACTGTTTGTGCAACTGCCAATAACGGCACACTCGCCCTCTCCGGTTTTGTGGGCAGTATTCTCAGGTGGGAAGCTTCTGTTGATAATGGTGGTTCATGGAACAATATCGCTAATACCACCAACAACTTTGTTTATAACAATCTTACTGCCACTACTTTGTACAGGGCTTATGTACAGAATGCGGTTTGTCCGGCCATCTATTCTAATAATGTTACCATCAATGTGGTTCAACCTGTTACCATTGCCAATGCAGGTACTGATCAATCACTTTGTAATGTAACGGCTGTGGCACTTAGTGGCAATACACCAAGTTCAGGTACCGGCTTATGGTCTTCTCTTGCCGGCAACCCTTCTGCTGTTAGTTTCACCAATCCTGTTGATCCTGCAACAACTGTGAATGGATTGATTGCAGGAACTTACCAGTTTGTATGGACCATCTCCAATGCGCTTTGTGCCGATTCGAAAGATACCGTGCAGGTTGTTGTTCATCCGCCTACTGTTGCCGGAACACTTGCCGCTGACGCGTTTGTTTGCGTTACCGCTAACAATGGCACGCTGGCACTTACCGGATACACTGGTGGCATTCGGCATTGGGAATCATCAATAGATAATGGTGCAACCTGGATTATCATCAATCAAACATCTGCCACACTTACTTATACAAACATTATTGCAACTACTTTATACAGGGCATTGGTGCAAAGTGGTAATTGTAATAGTATTTATACGAACGAGGTTACAGTTCATGTGTATCCTGCTTCAGTTGGGGGAAAATTATCGCCTGCATCTGATACAGCATGTGCCACTTCCAACAAAGGCAGCCTGTTACTGAATGGTTTTACAGGAACCATTATGCATTGGGAATTTTCAACAGATAAAGGAAGCAGCTGGACAATCATCAAGACTACCGATAGTACTTACACTTACACCAGTTTAACTGCCACTACATGGTATCGTGTGTTGATACAAAGTGGCAATTGTTCTGCAACCTATTCTGATACCGCCATCATTACTATTGATTCACCAACTGTAGCTGGTTTACTTTCAGGTACAGCAATCGTTTGTAACGGCGAAAATAGCGGCAGTCTTATCTTATCAGGCAGAACGGGTGCACTGTTGCATTGGGAAGCTTCTACAGACAATGGCAGTTCATGGACGATTATAACCAGCACGTCAGACACGCTTTCTTACACCAACCTTACTGTCACCACCCAATTCCGTGCATTGGTTAAACATGGCGCTTGCGCAACGCAATATTCAAATACAATAAGCATTACCGCTATAGAGCCGGTTACTAAAGCAAATGCAGGTGCCGACCAGGTTTTGTGCGAAGCAAATTATACTACAACACTGGATGCCAATACACCAGAGTCGGGCGCCGGTAAATGGACCTTCGTTTCCGGTTCTTCAACAGTTTCTTTTGCCAACCCGGCATTACCTAACACAACTGTTACCGGATTACGCATAGGTACTTACCGGTTTGCATGGACCATCTCAAATGGTATCTGCAGCAATTCCACAGATACAGTAACGATCCGGGTTGATAAAGTTGTTTCCGGATTCAATCTTTCCAGCATCAACGATTGCGGAAAAACAACTTACCAGTTCATCAATACCAGTCAGTCAGCCTTTGGAATACAAAGCTGGAAATGGTACACTAAATCGGGTGATACCATCAACACCAAGAATCATAGTATGGTATTTACAACCGAAGGCTTGAGGGATATGAGTCTTACTGTTCAAAGTATAACCGGTTGCACCAATACGATAGAAGCTTTATACAAAGTAATTGTGTATGAATTTCCGAAAGCCAATATCAATGCCATCGCCAGTGTTTGTAAGAGCCAGTTCCTGCAGGTTTCTTCAGATGTAAGTTCAAAAGATTCCATTGCATACATGCTCTGGAACCTGGGCAATGGTGTTAGAGCAAAAGATTCTGTGGTTACTGTACAATATGTGAATGATGGTAATTATACAGTTAAGTTAACCGTTGCTACAATAAACCGTTGTTTGGACTCTACCTTCAAACAAATCGCTGTTCACCCAATACCTGCTATTTCTATTACCAGCAGCCCGGTTGTTTGTAAAGGTGGATCTATAGAGCTGAAAGCCAGCGGGGCTATGAATTATATCTGGACCGATGATAATAATAAAGTCATCTGCGATGGCTGTGTTACAACAAGGGTAAACCCGGCTTATAACAGTCGTTACAAAGTAATTGGCTACAGTGAGTACGGTTGCAGCCAGATACAAACAACAGATCTGCGGGTAGTACAACCATTGAAAATGATTGCCGCCAAAGGAGATACCCTTTGTGTGGGCCAGTCAAAACAATTGTTTGCATCAGGGGCTTCCAGCTACACATGGTATCCTGAAACCGGTTTGAGTAATAAAAATGCTTCATCACCTATCGCCCAACCTTTAGCCACTACCTCTTATCATGTTATCGGAAAAGATAACTACAACTGTTTTACAGATACCGCCGAAGTGAATGTGGTAGTGGGCAAGCCAACACCCATCAACATCGGGAAAGATACTGTTATCACAGTAGGAAGCATCTACCAGTTGGCCGCCAAACCTGATGTACAGGATATACGCAAATGGATCTGGTACAGCCCGGTTGAACTCTCGTGCAGAAACTGTGCAACACCACAGGTTAAAATTTCGGATGATATATCTATCTACTGCACTGCCATTAACATATATGGCTGTAGCAGTAAGGATACGGTTGCTATCAAAACATTCTGTCCTGCAACAGAAATATTTATTCCAAATGCCTTTACGCCGGATGGTGATGGCATTAATGATCTGCTGATTGTACAGGGCAGGGGAATTAAAATGATCAAGAGCTTCAGAATATTTAACCGCTGGGGTGAAATTGTTTTCGAAAAATCAAATTTCCTTCCCGGCGATCCGGCTTACGGATGGGATGGCAGAATAAAAGGCAAACCCGCACCACCCGATGTTTTTGTGTATGTATCCGAAGTGATCTGCGAGAAAGGATTGCCAACAATCTTTAAAGGAAATGTGGCCATTTTAAAATAATTAAATGAAATTTTTATGAAACGATTTTTACACACAGTTTTGTTGCTGACTATCGTTTTAGCTACGCAGCTATGCCATGCCCAGGATTTTACTTTTTCCCAGTTTTATGAACAGCCACTTTTGCGCAACCCGGCTTTGGCAGGCTTGTTTACGGGCGACCTTCGTGTATCTACTTCACACCGCGATCAATGGGGAAGTGTTACCGTACCTTACCGAACCACCTCATTAAATATTGAACACAAATTACCCATCGGCAGTCAGCACGACCTGATCACACTTGCTTCACAAATGAGTGTTGATGCGGCAGGTGATATCAGGCTGAAAAGAACGCAGTTCCTGCCTTCTATCAGTTTTCATAAATCGCTCAGTGAAGAATATGATACCTATCTCACCGGCGCTTTTCAGGGTGGGTTTGTATCAAGTCAGTTTGATGCCACACAATTAAAAATGGGCGATCAGTTTCGCGGCGGCTCGTATGATCCCTCCAATCCAAGTTCACAACCCATCACAAATACGGGCTACTCTTACTGGGACCTGAATGCAGGGCTTGCCTTCAGCAGTTCATTAAAAAACAAAACCAATTTTTATGTAGCTGTTGGCTTAACGCATATCACTAATCCCGTTATCAAATCTGTAACCGGCAATGCACCCGGATTGCTTAAACCTAAATTAGCTTTCAATATTGGCATTAATGCACCTTCAGGAGAAAGGGGCCATATCATGGCTTTCACAGATTATTTTGTGCAGAATGGCAACACACAACTTTTAGGCGGTGTTTTATATGGCATTGATATTATTGAATATGACAACGGCGACCCGGATATTTTGTATGTAGGTAGTTTTATGCGATGGGACGATGCGTTGATACCTGTGGTGAAAATCGGATTTAACCATTTCAGCGTTGGAGTTAGTTATGATATCAATATTTCAAAACTGAAAGTTGTTTCAAACTGGCGTGGCGGCCTGGAGCTTTCAATCGTTTATCGTGATTTTTTAAAGATCCGCAGTTCTACTTTAGACAGATTAAGATGTACCCGCTTCTGATTATTAAAGTACACCTTAGTTATGCCTGCCTGTTAATTAATCTGCTATTGAAATTCTCAATTCTCTGCGCAAACTCTGCTACTCTGCGGCTTTGCGGTGAAAAAATTCTACATTAGAGCCTGCATCTTTATTCTCATGATTCTTTCACCGCAGAGAACAAGAGCTGCAGAGAAAGCGCAGAGGAGTTTCTTATAGATTAGTATATTCCATCAATGATACAATATTCATCATTTCTTCTTCACCTTGATAAAGTAGATAACCGCATTATGTTCCAGGTCGCTTGATACATTGACTTCTGTCCTTTTGTTATCTCCATCTGTAATGATCATTAATGCGGAGTTGGGCGGTGTTAACCCAAGGTTCTCTGCAAAGAATATCATTTCATTTCTACGGATGTCGGGATTTAGTTTTACGTAGAAACTGATCGGCCTGGCAGTTTGCAAGATCTGTTTATAGATAACCAGGTTTTTATTATAGATCACCGAAACTGAATCATAATCAAACACGCCGTTATCATACAGATCAACCCTTACCGAGTCAGATTCTGAATATATTTCAAATGATTTCCTTGGCGTTCTTGCGGTCATCTCTTCAATAATATCCGGCCTTTTCAAACGTGGTCTCAGATCCAGCAGTTCTGTTATTTGCATTTTCTTATACTGGCTGTCTACACTTGTTTTTGAAACAGATCCCCTGTATGCTTCTGTAACTGCCTGTTTGGTTTTCCTTACAGGCAACACTTCATTAGTAGGTATAGCCTTCTTCTTTTTCCCGATAGCATCAGCTCCATCTGCTTTCTTTACTTTGGTATTGGTAGCATCCGGTTGTTTGATATCAATATTCTGGTATCGGTTATTGTTATTACTGTCTGCTTTGTTCTTACCACTCAACAATTTTGCATACGCTGATACTTTTTTCCCGCTATTGTTACTTCGGCTAAAATTGTTGCTGTCTGGCTTATTCTTTCCATCAAAGATCCTGTCCTGAAGTAGTTTCTGTTTACTGTTATTCTTTATTTCACTTTGCAGTTTGCTATTGTCCGCTCCCTGTTTAGCATTATCATACCCGTTTTTACCTGCAATAGCTGCTTCTTTATAAACCAGCTCATTGATAGAATCTGCAACAGCTTTACTGATATCCAGCTCTTTACCGGACGGCCGCCATTTAGGATTTTTTTCGGTTGTTACTATCAGGTCGGATCGCCTGTTAGCCATTTGCTTTTCCTGGTTGTAAGAAGTGTCTTCTAAACAGGCCATAACAAAATGCTTCTTCCCAAAGAAATCAATATTGATCCTTGCCGGGTCAATTCCTTTATGGATCAGGTAAGCCCTAACCGATTCAGATCTTTTTCTCGATAAACGCACATTGGCCGATTTTGATCCGAAACAATCTGTAAAAGACGCAACCAGTATATTTAATGCGTTGTCGTTCTGCAGCATTTGTATTACTGTGTTCAACTGCAGATAATCAACCTTCCTGATTTTTGAACTGGCAAAACGATAGTTCACGTGCATTCTGTTAACTGTAACAGTATTGATAGAATCCATCAGTTGTTTGTCTGTTGTTTTTGCAACAACTGTGTCTGCAGGTTTCACAGGCAGGGCCACAAGTGTTTTTTTACGGATAGTATCTTTATTTGGCAAATGCACGGCTGTAAACAATTCCAGGCAGCAGGAGGAAATCCTGTCTGAACTTAAATAAGCGGTATCAGTATTGCTGTCTTTTGTATAATACAGGTCATCTTTAGAAGAATTAAAAGGGAATCCAAGATTAACTGCCGTGTCCTGCCATTCATCAGCATTGAGGCTGCCATGTATTTTATATATATCCATTCCACCCATTCCTGTTTTTCCTTCTGAACTATAATATAACACGCCCGATGCAGCATCATAAAAAGGGGCTGCATCATCAGCATCCGTATTTACCTTATTACCAAGGTTAACAGCAAGTCCCGCAGGTTTTCCATTCGCCATCGCCACTTTCCATATATCGTATTTGCCTAATCCTCCTGAGCGGTCAGACACAAAGAACAGGAATTGATTATCCTTTGTAATAAAGGGTTGTTTGGAATTAAAACCGGAAATATTTACCGGATCGGGAAGTGCTGCAGCCGCATCCCATTTATCATTAACCGAATTACGTGTTGCAGTAAATAAGTGATAGTTGATGGACGAAGACTTTGCATCCTCTTTCCATCCTGTAAAATAAAGTGTTAACCCATCAGCCGATAAAGATGATGTACCCATATTCATTACAGTATCGGTAAACCCGGTAATTTTTTCAACAGTATGGTTTCTGAAACTACCGGAATAAAGTCTTACCGGGTATATCGTTTCTTTTCTTTTATTGATCTCATGGCGCGAGGTGGTGAACCAGTAAATACTGTCGCTGATCTTCTCCATCGCAAAATCAGAGCCGTCTGCTATATCTCTTTGCGTAAGTTTTGCAACTATTGCTTTAGGTGATAACAATTTATTGGCGATGGCAAAATTGCAATCAGCTATTCCCAACTTTGCTTTCTGTGTAAACGCATCTTTGGTTTTATATTTCTGCAGAAAAGCTGTAAACGCAGTAAGCGCTTTCTCCGGCTGATCATTGGCAAGCAAACAGGTGGCATACCATAAACGCGCTAATGAAAATCTTGTATCCTGTGATGAGAGGTATTGCTCATATTGCGGCAATGCCTCTTTGTGATGACCGTATAAGCGATAAGATTCGGCAAGCTGATATACAATATAATTCCTCTCCGCCTGTTTGATTCTCCGGGCATGTTTACGGTTATACGGCTGAAAAGGATATACCCAGCCTTCCGTTCTGCTTACCAGCGGACTATCATACAAAATAGCAGCATACAATTTTGCCGCACTGTAATATTCCTTATTCTGAAAAGCAGCATCGGCCCTGCGTTCTAATTTTCTGGTGCTTTGGGCATGCCCGTGGCTCATCGTACACAGTGTTACAAACAGTGCAATAACAATAGATGCGTATTTTGCTTTTATAATCTTGGGCATATAAACCTGGTCTCCGGGAGCTTCTTTTGTTTGGTAAAACTGATAGACAGTTCATACCCGCCATTGGAAGAAGAAGCTGTTTTTAGTTGTGAGATATTGATATCATAACTGAATCCGATGGTGAGTCCGTTAAAACGCAAACCGATATTTGGCGCCACAGCATCATCTATACGATACGTGCCACCAAGTATCAGGTCTTTCCCGTCTTCAATAGTCAGATTGCACACCATGCCACCGGTTATTTCATTGGCACCACCCTGACTTAAATAAACAAGATGCGGAATTACTTCGGCCCTTCTTCCCAACTGAAAACGAGCACCTCCGTGCACTGCATACCGCAGCGGCACCTTGTTATCATTGGCCCCTGTAAGAAAACGGTTATTGGGTTCTGTGGGATGATAGAGGCTAACACCTATAAACGGATTAACCGATTTTGAAGGGTCCCCATCAAAATACATAAGCCCTAAACTTCCATCGGGTGAGGTGGCAGACTGATGCGTAAATACTTCATTTGATGGGATGGAGGCATCATATCCTATCGCCGGATTAAACTGGCTGCCAAACTGTAATTTTCCGGGATCAATTTTTCTGTTCAACAAACCAAACTGAAATCCTGCACTTAACACTTTATATTTTGAAAGCTGCACGCGGTAAGAAAGAGACAGGTATCCACTGGTATAAGCATACCCCGCATCTGAAGAACTTTGATTAAACACTGTAACACCTAATCCCAAATGATGCGGCATTACAAAATCTGCCGAAATACCTTTTGAGATCATGGGCGAATAGAGGCCCGGCAATTGTTTCCTGTAATTAGCTGTTACACGATAATCGCCATCCACCACACCGGTTAATGCCGGGTTTAACCATAATGGATAAGCATAATACTGCGTAAAATGCGGATCTACCTGGGCCCACACCTGGGTTGAGCCAAACATCCCAATCATCAATATAAAAAATAGTTTACGCATAGATTATTTTAGACGCACTATCTTATTAAATTAAATGTTCCGCCCTTCGTTATTCTGATTCCATCCTGCATAATTGCTTCCAACGCATAAGTGTACAAACCCGCAGGCACTTTTTGTCCGCCTGCATTCCCATCCCATCCCTTTTTTATATCTGTTGACATGAATAATGATTTACCCCATTGATTATAGATGGTTAATTTTACTGATGCGATGGCAGTACCATATACTAAAAGCATATCATTAACACCATCTCCATTAGGCGTAAATGCATTGGGAATATAAATACCATCTCCAAACGGATTAAGTGTGGTAGCTTTAGCATAAGCCGAATCACTTGTCTGGCATGCATAAGGCCCTATGGCCTTCACCAACAGTTCAGCATTTTGATTGGGTTGCAATCCCGGAATAGTTTGTGTTAAACCAAGCGTTCCGCTACCCGGAGCAGTATAGCTATTCCCTTTATCAAGACTTACCACGTAGCCCATTGCATTCGGTACCGGATCCCACTTGAAAATAATTTCATACAAACCGATTGTTTGAGTACTCACAACAGGTCTGGTTAATTTGGTTCTTACAATGATACCCGCACTATTTGTTTTTGAAGTACAGATTGATGGGTTACTTGTTGCAGTAACGATGTAGCTAATATTATTTGCAATATTTTTAACCGGATAATTAATTCCGGTATTAACAACGGCGGGGCTACCCGAAACAGCCCATGAGTAATTAATACCCACCTGCGGAGAAATTATAAAGAGCGAATCTGATTCTCCCGCACAGATTGAATCTTTCTGTACACCAATACTGAAACCGGCAACAGGTATCGCAAATAAAACCATGCTGGTGTCTCTTTCAGAACAAACACCTTTGCTCACATCTGCATAGTAAGTGCCATTCTGTTTAACAAGGATTGTTTGGGTAGTTTCACCTGTATTCCATAAATAAGAATTAAAGCCTGTTCCTGCATCTAATACAGTAGAATCGCCGCACACATTTACATTAAACGGAAGCGTTGTCTTTGTATTGTTAACTGTAATGGTAATACTGTCTTTACAAACAGTGCTGCCAATGGTACGGGTTACGCTGTAAAGAGTGGTTAGTGCAGGTTTTACAGTAATGGAAGCTGCAGTATCGCCGGTAGACCACACGGTAGATTTAGAAACAGGCGGGGCAGTTGTTGAATCGGGATAGTAGGCCCATATACCATCGTACCGCGCCCAAATCATTCTTTTACCAACAGGATCATAATAGGCATAATTGTTTAAAGCTGTTTTAGGCATGGCCGGAGGAATGGTTCCTTCTCCTTTAAACTCTACAAAACCACTATCGGTACCGGGGCGGAAATAAAATGTTTTATCGGTATTAACTAAGTTTTGATTGGTTGCATAATTACCTGTTGGCTGAAATCCGCCAAACAAATAAAACCGCGATTTATCGTAATAATTCACCAATGCCCCTTCGTATTGAATAGATGCATTATTTACGGGCAGGATGTTTTTAAACTGGTATGTTGCAAGGTCAAGCTCCCACAAATCTTTCAGCCAGCAGAACATACCACCGGCTGTGGCCCATGGGCTGCCCAGTGTACAGGTTCCTGTTAACTCATCGCCCGAATAATTTCCCTGACCCGAGAATAAATAAAGTTTGCTACCATCACCATTAACACTTACTATATTACCGCCTTTGGGTGGAACAGAATCAATTGCCGGATTGCTTTTCCGTTGCTGCCATCCTGTTCCGTCATTTTCATATATCCAGCTTTTTACCTGGTTAAAGCCATATCCGCCATAAAGTCCTGCCTGCTGATTAAGGGGATTCCAGTAAACAGAAGATCCATTAGACTCCCGATCAATTGCTCCCGGGCCAATAGCAGCCCAGTTGCCACCCGCGTCAGGAATGGCATATACCGAATCGCGGCCACCGCGCCAGCATAGCAAACGTTTATTGGTAAAGTCGTAAGTAAATTCAGTATAATCACCGGGCCAGTTATTGGTAGTAAGGGAAGACACAGTACCGGTTTTTAAATCAAACCTGATAATTTTTTTATGGATAATGGAATACAGAAATTGGTTGGCTTTGTCGTAGCCAAATGGTTTAATATTAAAAAGATTTGAATCGATAGAGCTGCCCGCGATCAACAGTTTCCAAACGCCGGGCAACAAAGAATCTTTAACAGGAGGGCTTACCAGATCAAGTGTAACGCTTATGCCTGAGCAAATAACAGTATCATTTTGACGGATAAAAGGTGTGCAACCTGAAGACTGGCCAAATACAGGCAGCACCTGTATGGATATAAGAATGGACAATAAAGAAACAAGATGTAAATTCTTTTTCTTCACAATGGTTTATTAATAGGATATATGTACCAGCCGTAAAACGATTATGAAGATATAGAAAATCGGAGATAAAGAAAAATAGAAATGAGGCCATATTGCTGTACTTATTCCAGCCGATTTCAGCAAGCTTGAACAGAAAGGCTGATGGTTGGCCTGGATCAGATCACATAACAAAATAATAAGCTGCCATCTGGCAGCCGATGCCCACAAAAAGACCGGTGTAAATTTCTTTATTGGTATGATCGCTTACTAAAAAGCGGGAAGTACAAACAATACCGGCAATCAGCGTAGCCGCACTTATTGAAACCCCTAATGGCATCTGGTAATGCATGGCAAATAAGATGATGGCTGCCATAGCGCCGCCTACACCCATTGCATGCAGACTTATCTTAAAATAATTATTCAGCACCAACCCAAAAACGGTTGCCATAAAAATGCCCATGTAGAAAAATTTCAGCACCGCAGGCTGGTCGGTAAAATTGCGGCTCAGGTAATACATCCACCAGTAAAAGAACATGGTGATGATATAAGGAACGATCCGTTCTTTCTGTGTACGTAAAAAAATACTATCGCTGAACTTCAGTCGCCACAAAAGAAAAACAGCAAAGGCAGGAAAGAATGCCGTTAACCAGAATATACTAAACAGACGCAGTTTTAACTGGTATTCTGTGATCCCCGCAAACTCATACGGGAACTGGAAGATGAGGAAAATGAATACATAGGTTGGAATAAACAATGGATGAAACAGGTACGATATAAGCTTTGCCGGTATTGTTAGTAATACCGGTGTTTTTGATCCTGTAGCCATTGTAGCTGATTCCATTCGTAATTATTATTCAGTAAGTAATCTATTCGCGCCTTAGGTGCAAACAATTATAATTCCTTACGCAGTCTCGCCACAGGCACATTTAACTGTTCCCGGTATTTGGCAACTGTTCTGCGTGCAATATTATATCCTTTTTCCTGCAGCATATCGGTAAGTACTTCATCGCTCAGGGGTTTGCGCTTATCTTCTGCATCAATCATATCGCTCAAAATTTTCTTTACCTCCCTTGTACTTACTTCTTCCCCGCTATCGGTACTAAGCGATTCGCTAAAAAAGAATTTGAGGCGATAGGTTCCAAATTCTGTTTGCACAAATTTACTGTTTGCAACACGGCTAACGGTTGATATATCCAGCCCGGTAAGTTCGGCAATATCTTTTAAGATCATTGGCCGCATAGTGGTTTCATCACCGGTAAGAAAGAATTCCTGCTGGTGCCTCATAATAGCGCTCATGGTGCCCACCAGGGTATCCTGCCGCTGCTTGATCATATCAATAAACCATTTGGCCGAATCGATCTTCTGCTTGATAAACAGCACGGCCTCTTTTTGCCTTTTATCTTTCTTGCTGCCCTTATCATAATCCTTCAGCAAATCGCGGTATTCTTCGCTGATACGCAGATCCGGCGCATTTTTCGAATTAAGGGTAAGCTCCAGTTTACCGGCATTATTGAGAACAAAAAAATCAGGCACGATATAACTCTCCGCCTTATTCACCTCGCCAATATTGCCACCGGGCTTGGGGTTTAATTTGATGATCTGGTTGATCACTTCTTTGATCTGTTCATCAGTAAGGTTCAGGCTCCGTTGAATTTTTTCGTAGTGCTTCTTGGTAAACTCATCAAAATATTTACTCAGTATCTGCATGGCCAGTGCCACACTTTTACCTTCATTCAGTTTGCGTTTTAACTGCAACAGTAAACATTCCTGCAGGTCGCGGGCACAAATCCCGGCAGGATCAAATTGTTGTATCTGCTGTATCAATGCCTCGATCTCTTTTTCTTCCACCACCAGGCTCTGCCTGAACGCAAGGTCATCGGAGATAGATGATAATTCCCGGCGCAGGTATCCGTCATCATCCAAACTGCCTACAATCTGTTCTGCAATTTTATAATTCCGCTCGTCCAGTTCCAGCATACCCAACTGATCCAGCAACAGATCATGAAAACTGGATTCTACCTTAATAGGGATCACTTTCTGATCATCCATTTCAGGATAGTTATCATCCTTCATTTTATAATCAGCGATCTCACCATCATCATCCACCACATACTCGCTGATGTCTACATTATCATATTCTTCCTCACTTCCGTCCATATCCCCCTCATCATCGCCCGGCGTATCAAACTCGTCCTGTATATCATCTCCAAACTCATCTTCGTGGCCTTCCTCATCAAGTTCCAGTGCAGGGTTCTCTTCCAGTTCTTCTTTGATGCGCTCTTCCAGGTTGGCAGTAGGCACCTGCAACAGCTTCATTAACTGAATCTGCTGTGGCGACAGTTTTTGTAATAATTTCTGCTGTAACGATTGACTTAGAGACATAACAAGTTTGAAATCTTACGTACGAAGTACGAACAAAAAAAATTGTACTTCCGCACTTCGTAAACCCTGCTTTGGTTTAATGCTGTAAATTTACGCACAAATGAAAGCAACCCAACTGTGAAAGCAATTTGTTTGTTTGTGAATTTATTGCTAATTACGGCCGTTACAGGGCGGGCGCAACAGTTATGGCCATACCATCCCGCAAGCCCCAAAAATACAGACAGCCTGAGAAATATCCCGCTAAGAATATTGCCTGAAAATTATTATAGCAACAACCTCTCTTTTTTTTGCAGGAAAGAATTGCAGGTAGAAAAATTAACCAAAGTACCCTTCAGGATACGGTTAGGCAGTCTTGATTATGTAAATGCGTTGGAAGGAAAGGGAAAAGATATCAGGCAACCGCAGAAGCAACGTCCGAAAAATTGATTAGCCTCACCTGCTTTTTGATAGCTGTTTCCTGCAATAATTGAAGTATACCCGTTTTATCTTCTTTCGTAAATTTTTCCATAGAAAAATTTTTACTGAAACTGCTGTCCTGAAAAACAGTAATACTGCCATCATTTTCTTTCTTTATCCATCGGATATCCCTCCATTCAACAAGAAATGTATTCTCCAATCGTTCATCTACTACCCATTCAATAGCTATTTCATTAATATCAATAAAGAAGTCTCTGTTCTTTTTACGCAATCGTCTTATCCCCAGCCACACCAGGTTAATTGCAATGATACTATCTATAATACCCGGCAATTGATAACCGTCAGTAAAGATGGTAAAAATCAAAAAGAAAGTACCTGCCACTATTAAGAAATACGAAAGTAGCAGCGCGTTGCGCTTCTTTTGGGCATTTGTATATAAAATGAATCTGGCCATTACGCTCGCTATACCTGCTCCCGCAAAACCTTACGGATAGCAGCAACCAGCCTCTCTCCTTTTTCTTTGATTTGTTCTTCTGTCCACAATAAACCAATAGCAGTAGAAATACAACGGTTCATAATAGCATCACTGGCAGGGAATGCAGTTTCTTTAAGTTTCAGCAAAGCAGTCTTTTGCGCTTCACCTAAGGCGTTCAGCGTTGTGGCATTTTTCAGGTGATCCCATTTACTGATGTAATGCCAGTTGTTTACAAACCAATAAAAATTGCCTGCCAGAATATTCTGTTGTCTCAGTTCTGCAACAACCGCTTTGGTGATCTCTTCAGTTGGAAGAAACCAGCTCAGGAAACTGCAGCTATCATCACCACCTTCAGGTACAATCCTGAAACTTACCTCAGGTATTTGTTCAAGATAAGCACGCAATGCTTTGTTATTATTTTTTTGCAATGAGAGGAAGGTACCCAGTTTTCTTATCTGCGCCAGGCCTACTGCTGCATGCAATTCGCTGATACGGTAATTGTAGCCGATAAACGGATGCAGGTCGGCACCACGGTCAACACCGGCATGGTCGTGTCCATGATCGGTATAGCCATCCGCTTTGATGTAAACGTCTTTACTATTCGTCATCACCACACCACCTTCCGCGCAGGTAATTGTTTTTACAAAATCAAAAGAGAAAGCGCCTGCATCACCTATTGTACCTATTGATTTGCCTTTATAAGATGCCCCAATACTTTGGCAGGCATCTTCCAGTAAAACAAGTTTATGCTCTTCACATATCTGTTTTAAAGCATCAAGATCAGCCATACTTCCGCACATATGCACTGGCATGATACATTTTGTTTTAGGCGTAATGGCAGCGCGTACAGCTTTTGGGTTTAATGTGAGGGTTTCGTCAATATCCACTAATACCGGAATAGCTCCCACACTCAGAACCGCTTCAAAACTGGCAACAAAAGTAAAAGTGGGCATGATCACTTCATCACCGGCACCAATATTCAACGATGTCAGGGCAGTAGTTAATGCTGCTGTGCCGCTTGATACAAGCTGTGCATATTCGCAACCAAATATTTCTGTAATCGCTTTTTCAAGTTCTTTGGCTTTCCATACACCTCTGCGCGGGCCATCAAAACCATACCGCATCATAATGCCTGTTTCAAGCACATCATTTACTTCTTTTCTTTCTTCAGCGCCAAATAATTCGTAACCGGGCATAGATTTAAGTTTGGAGTTTGTGGTTTATGGTTTGTAGTTAAAAATCAACTCAGGAAACAAAGATATAAAAGAATCATCTGTTATTACCCCGGGCACTTCGCTCTTAACTTTTAACTTTACCGTATGAAACCTATTCTTTTTTATTGCTACGATGCTTATTGCGGCTGGTGCTACGGGTTTAGTCCGGTAATGAAAAAAATTGCAGAGGATTATCCTGATTTACAAATAGAAGTGCTGTCAGGAGGGATGATCATTGCCGACAAGCCGGTGCCCATTGCTGCTACGGCTGGATATATACAAAAAGCTTACCCAACTGTAGAGGAATATACCGGCATTAAGTTTGGCGCCGATTATCTCTGGCATATCAATAACCCGGATCTGAGTGATTGGTTCCCGCATTCAGAAAAACCGGCTATTGCTATGTGTATTTTTAAAGAATTTTATCCCGACAGGCAGGTAGCATTTGCTGCCGATCTGCAATATGCACTGCACTATGAAGGCCGCGACCTTACTGATGATGAGGCTTATCGCCATTTATTAGAGAAATACAGTATACAACCTGAAACATTTTACAGCAAGCTCAAAAGCGAAGAATACAAAGAACAGGCTTATTATGAGTTTCAATTGTGCAAGCAATTGCAGGTAACGGGTTATCCATGTGTACTGCTGCAAAATTCAGAAACACGTTTTACTTTGCTGGCACGTGGTTATACGGATTATGATACACTTGCTGCGCGATTAGACGCTGCACTAAAAGAAATGGAAGGATAAATGCGTGCGCAACATTGATTTTAGCTTGTTTTCCGGTCAAAAACCTGTTAGAATGACGATAAATTATGGCTTAGCAAGCCCATTGCAGATAGATTTCTTCATTTTCCCCTTACTTTGCACCTCCTAATAATAAAAAACATGGAATACAGTAAATTAATATCAATCTCAGGCTTAAACGGTTTGTTTGAGCTGGTAGGCAGCAAAACAGATGGAGCCATCGTAAAATCGCTAGACGATAAAACAACCAAATTTGTAAGCAGCCGCGTACATAACTTTTCACACCTGGAAAGTATAGAGGTTTATACCATTCGCGAGAATGTGAACCTGGTTGAAGTTTTTCAGGCTATGGGCAAAAGCAAGGAGGCATTACCATCCGACAAAGATGCCGCAGCAGTAAAAGCCTATTTTCAGAAAGTATACCCCGACATGGACTTTGCCCGTGTGTACAGCAGCGATATGAAAAAAATGGTTAAATGGTTCGGCATCCTGAAAGCGAATGATATTGATCCTGTATTGACTGAAGAAACTGAAGAAGACGTAGAAGAACAGCCATAAAATATCTCTGACTAAATAGAAAGCCGGCGCACCGTATGCGCCGGCTTTTTTGTTGCCTCTACCACCTGTCAAACTCTGTTTCCCGATAAGCGATAATTACTAACTTGTGCATCCTCAAGATTTTAGTATGAAAAAAATAATATACCTGGCCCTCGCAGGCTTGTTACCCGTTTTATTTAATGCCTCTTTGTATGCACAGAATTTTTATGACAAAACACCTGCTGCAGAAAAATGGGTAAATAAAAAATTCAGGAAACTGAGTAAAGATCAACGCATTGCCCAATTGATGATCATCCGTGCCCACAGTAATCTTGGGCCCGAACATGTGGCAGAAGTTACTGATCTTATCAAAAAATATAATGTTGGCGGTTTGTGTTTTTTCCAGGGCGGACCGGTAAGGCAGGCAATGCTTACAAACACATACCAATCTATTGCCAAAACGCCACTAATGATCTCTATTGACGGAGAATGGGGTTTGGGTATGCGGTTGGATAGTGTGATCAATTACCCCCGCCAATTAATGATGGGCGCCACCCCGGACGCAAAACTGATTTATGAGTTTGGCAAAGCCGTAGGCGAACAATGCAAACGCGTTGGCGTGCAGGTAAATTTTGCGCCCGATGTGGATGTGAACAATAACCCCATGAACCCAGTGATCAACGACAGAAGTTTTGGTGAAGACAAATACAAAGTGGCGCTCTATGGCGTGGAATATATGAAAGGCATGCAGGATGTGGGCGTGCTTGCTTCTGCCAAACATTTTCCGGGCCATGGAGATGTGGCTGTTGACTCGCACAAAGATCTTCCCATCATTACCAAAACCCGTGCACAGCTTGATGATCTTGAGCTTTATCCGTTCCGTGCAATGATTAAAGCGGGCGTTGGCAGCATCATGATAGGTCATCTTTCTATTCCTTCTATCGATACTACTGCTAATTTACCAAGTTCACTATCTTATAAAAATGTAACAGAGCTTTTGAAAAATGAACTGGGCTACCAGGGCATTTCATTTACCGATGCACTGGAGATGCAGGGAGTTGCCAAGTTTTTTCCAAAAGGAGAAGCGTCTGTACAATCACTCATTGCCGGCAATGACCTGCTTTGTTTACCAGGAGATATTCCCGGAAGCATTGCCCAAATAAGAAAAGCAATTAAAGATGGAAGGCTCAACTGGGATGATATTAATGCAAGGGTAAAAAAAGTACTGCTGGTAAAATATCATTTAGGTCTGAACAATATAACACCAATTGAAACTGAAGGCCTGGTAAACGATCTGAATGCCCAAACGCTTCGTATCAAAACATTACTCTGCGCCAGCGCACTAACATTATTACGCAAACAGAATGACGCTGTTTATCCAATTGCCCCGGGCAAAAAAGTAGCTTACCTCTCCATTGGAGCGCCTGCCGAAAATACTATTGCATCCAGGTTTCGCAATAATTACAATGCAGATATTTACCTGTTTGGCAGTAAAAAAGAAATTGGCAAGCAGTTGATGGATGATAAGACCAATATTATTATAACCGATAAAAGCGACAGTGCTTCTGCATTACAGCTCATTAACACCATCAAACAAAAAAATTATGATGTGGTGGTTGTAGGGCTTCACAATTTCAGTCGCAGGCCTGCCAATAATTTTGGCTTAAGTAACCCTTCACTTTATCTGCTGAATGGCATACAGCAACAACAAACCATTACTATGGTCTTTGGTAATCCATATGCCATTAAGAACATTGCTGATGCGCCTAATCTTATTGCCTGTTATGAAGATGATGAAGTAACCCAGCAGGCCGCATTTGAATTATTACAGGGCAAACTTCAGGCAAAAGGAAAACTACCTGTAACCGTTGCCGAAAACCTAAAATATGGTGATGGCATAGTGTATAACAGTTATTTCCCCGTAAGTATACCCGAGTCAATTGGCCTCAACTCAGGCGCACTGAATAAGATTGAAACTATTGCCAATGATGCTATTGCAAAAGGTGCTGCACCGGGCTGTGTGGTATTGGTAGCAAAGAATGGCAAAATTGCTTACAACAAAGCATTTGGCTACACCAACTTCGATAAAAAAGAGCCTGTTACTATTGATATGGCTTATGACCTTGCTTCTGTTACCAAAGTCTCGGCCACAACAGTTTCTATTATGAAATTGTATGAAGAAGGGAAGATTGATCTTAATAAAACTATAGGTGATTACCTGCCATGGGTAAAAGGCTCCGATAAAGCACCGCTTAAACTGGTTGATATTCTTTTGCACCAGGCTGGCCTTAATCCATTTATTCCTTTTTACCGTGAAGTAATTGATACGGATACAGGTAACCCATTGCCCGAATATTTTTCAACTGTAAAAGATGCACAACATCAATTCCGCGCTGCAGAAGATTTGTATGTGCGTAACGACTGGCAGGATACTTTATACAACCGTATTCTTCAAAGCAAACTCACTGCACCGGATCATTATATATACAGTGACAATGATTTTATTTTCCTCGGAAAGATTGTAGAAGCCGTTAGTGGCAACCCATTAAATGAATACGCAAGAGAAACCTTTTACATCCCACTCCGGATGACCACCACCACATTCAGGCCACGCGAACTGATGCCGCTTGATATGATCGTGCCTACTGAAGAAGAAAAACATTTTCGTCAACAACTCATCCGCGGCGATGTGCATGATGAGGGTGCAGCTATGTTTGGCGGCGTGGCAGGCCATGCGGGTTTATTCAGCAACGCTTACGACCTGGCCCAGTTATACCAGATGCTCCTGAATGGTGGCGAATTAAACGGGGTACGCCTTCTGAAAAAAGAAACCATCGATCAATTCACAGCCTACAATAGCAACGTAAGCCGCCGGGGCCTGGGATTTGATAAACCTGAAAAAGACAATGCCACCCGGAAAGAGCCATACCCATCTAAAAGCGTGTCACCGGAAACTTTTGGTCATACCGGCTTTACAGGAACCTGTGTTTGGGTAGACCCCAAATACAACCTGGTATACATTTTCCTGTCAAACAGGGTAACGCCCACCCGTAATAACAACAAATTAAGCCAGTTAAACGTACGTCCTAATATCCAGGAGGCCATTTATCAGGCTCTAATGCGGTAAAAGCTCATTAACACCACATATTAAAAGCAAAGTCTACCTTTATACTTTATAAAAATCAAAGCAATTTTATGAAGCAGCTATTACATTCTTCTTTGCTGATATTGTTAGTTGCAGTTTCATTATCATCCTGCAAAAGCAAAATTCCCAAAGAAGCCAAATACATTCCAAAAGAAGCAGGTTTTGTGTTATCGCTCGACCTGAAGTTGATGGAAGACAAACTACTAAAAGGCGGCATCAGTATTGATACGTTAATGAAGCGTGTTTTTAAAAATGACTCCATTGATACTAAAGACAAGGCTAAGTTCTATGAATTGAAAGATAATGCCGGTATTGACTGGGACAGTAAGGTATTTGTTTTCGCACTTCAGAAAACAAATACAGATAACAGCATCTCAAATACTTTCAGCCTGATGGGAAGTTTAAAAGATCCCGCTAAACTGGAGACCTATTTAAAATCGCAGGAAGACCTGAAAGGTAAAGAGATCAAAAAAGAAAAAGACTACAGCTACCTCGTTACGGGATCCGGTTCAATGCTTGCATGGAACGATCAGCAAGTGATAGCAACTATGTATACCCATCCTCTAAAAGCGGTTTTCGACACAACTACCATGACATTCAAAAGGCCTGCTCCCGCCAATACAGAAGCAGAAATGAAGAGCGAGGTTACTCATTACTTTACCCAAAAAGTAAATGAATCGCTGGCTGATGTTAAGATCTTCACCAACATGTTTAAAGAAAAGGCAGATGGTTATGTATTTACCAGCACCAACAGTTCATTAGCTGGTCTTAGTATGATGCCATTCCAAATACCCAAACTGGAAGAATTGCTGAAAGACAATTACATGGCCGCCACACTTAGTTTTGACGACGGGAAAGTTGTTGCAAAATCAACCAGCTACACCAACGAGTTGCTGGGAAGTGTACTGAAACAATATGCAGGACCAACAGTGAACCTTTCATTGATCGAGAATTATCCCTCACAGAATATCAATGCCATTATGCTGGCAGCATTTAATCCGGAAATAATTGGTGGCCTGCTAAAACAACTGGAAGTAGAAGGTCTGGCAAATAACTTTCTGGAAAAAAGCGGTTTTACCAGTCAGGATCTTTACAAATCATTAAAAGGAGATATAGCTTTAGTAATATCAGATTTTGATCTTGGTCCAAGAGACCCTGAATTTAAGACCGATGAAAAAAATATGATGAAGAAAAAGCCTTCGGTAAAAATGATACTGACTGCACCTGTTGGCGACAAAGCAGCTTTTATAAAGATCATGGACAAAGCAGTAGAGAAAGGTTTTTTACAGAAACAGGGTAAAACTTATAAAGCTGGCAATCTCTTATCTTTTATGGGATTATATATTGCAGCAGATGAACAGAACCTGGTGGTAGCAAGCGATTCTGTTACTTATACGCAATACATGGCCAAAACAAGCAAATCCGTTATCAACAAAGAAGCGCTTGACAGATTCAAAGGGAAAGCATCAGTTTTTTATGTAGATATTGCCGGCACATTGAATGGTGTAGGCAAAGATTCCACCAGCAGTTTTTATCACTCTATCAAAAATGCGAAAGCAACTTTTAAAGACGTGATTGCAACATCTGATAATTTTGATGGTAAAAATATTAAGACCCGGTTTGAATTAAGAATGCAGAATGAGAAACAGAATAGTCTGGTTATCTTAACAAGTTTGCTTACTGATATTGCTGTAGACATGCGTGTACAGGCAAAGAAAGAAAGAGAAATGGAAGACAAAATGTTCCCCGCAGGCATTCCGGCTATCATCCGGACCAATTAGAATTAATACCACAGATTTTAAGAAAGTCCTGTTTCCTCACTATGAAGCAGGACTTTCTCATTCAGAATCATTGTATTTTCGGAAATATTATCAGATATATGACGATCGAATTTGATCATATAGTTCCCACACCGCTCAAAGACAGGTTCTTACAAAGAGCTTCTGAAATCTGGAATAACTCCGTTCTTCTAAAGCAAGGCGAATTCATAAAAATCAAAGCACCCAGTGGAACCGGTAAAACAACGCTGGTACATATTCTTTATAAGCTCAGACATGATTATGAAGGATCCGTTCGCATCAACAATACTGAATTAAGTGGATTGAAAGAAGATGCATTATCTGAAATACGGCAGCAGCAGTTTAGTATCATCTTTCAGGATCTCCGGCTATTCCCAAATCTTACAGCACGGGAAAATATCGAACTCAAAAGAGTATTACAGGTTCCTTATTATAATGCAATTGTTATTGATACTATGGCACAGGCGCTTGGGGTGAGTCATATATTAGAGCAAAAAGCAAGCCTTTGCAGCTATGGGGAACAACAGCGCATCGCTATTATCCGCGCACTGGTACAGCCTTTTACATGGTTGATCATGGATGAACCATTCAGTCATTTAGATGCAGACAACACTTATAAAGCGGCCAGACTTATAGAAGCGGAATGCAGAAAAAGAAGTGCAGGAATGATCATAACAGATCTTGATGACGATGATCATTTTAAGTATACAAGACAATTAACACTATAAACAGGATAACCTAACCAAATGGATGGATTGCATCTGTTATTGAAAAAGCTTATCCGGACTGGTGCCGGCCGCAGCCGTTTTGCGTTGGCGATAGTAGGTTTATCGGTAGCTATGTTATTGATTTTGGCTTCGGTTCAGATACAGTCCAACTATAACGATTTATTACACAGCAAAACGAACCAGGACAGTATCGCCAATTTTTTAGTTTTGAATAAAATATTGAACGATAAAAATATAGGTGCAACTGCATTATCAGACAGTGAGATAACTGATCTGAAAAAACAGCCATTTGTAGAATCGATAGGATTATTAAGTCCAAGCCGTTTCAAAGCATCTATTCAAAGTAACAGTGAACGCTTCCCTTTTTATACAGACATCGCATTTGAAAGCGTACCCGGCGATTTTATTGATGTTGCAGGCAAAGACTGGAAATGGGATCCCAGCACACAACTTGTACCGATCATTGTACCAAACATGTTCCTTGATTTTTACAATTTCCAGTTCTCTTTTTCGCAAAATCTTCCGCAACTAACACAGCAGGTTGTAAAGATGATTGTTTTCAAAATCAATGTATATGGCCCAAATGGGATAATAAGTTTTAATGCACACGTTGTAGGGTTCAGCGATCGGATATCCTCGTTACTCGTACCCGAGGAATTCATGAATTGGGGCAATAGTCATTTCGGAAAAAACCATGATACAAAACCATCTCGTGTAATCATCAGAACCAAAGATCCAGGAAATCCCGAGTTGGTTCAATACCTGAAAGAGAAAGGGCTGGGTACTGATGCAGATAAAACACGTTTCAGCAGGTACAGGCAAGTGGTAGATATGGTTGTGACCATTTCAGGTATTACGGGCATTATCATGTTGATATTTGCTTTATTAATTTTCTCCCTGTTCATTCAGTTAACCATAGCTTCCTGTAAAGAAGAGATTATTTTATTGATTACGCTGGGGGCCTCTCCCAAACAGCTACGTAAATTTTTAATGCAGCAATTTTTCCCCGTTAATATTTTAATTATTGCTGTATCGATCATTATCATAACGGTTTTGCAATTGGGCACACATCAAATTCTTTTCCGCCAACACATTTTCGTTAGCTCTTATCCATCACTTAATATTCTTATTACCGCACTGGCTGTTTTGCTTTTAATCTGGGGGGTAAACCGAAAATATATAAGTCAATATATTTCTTTATCTGCTAAGAAATAATTCAGGATCTGGCGAAAAGGATTCTATTCAATAAACGCCTATCAGACACGCTGGCTCAATTTCACCAGTCATAACAAAACCAATGAACTTTGCATCAAAAACGGTGAAAACACCGTTCAGTCTACGTAAAAACACCGTTTTTTTATCAACAGGAAATATCTAAGTTATTGATTATTAGTTAATTGACTATTTTTTGATTTAATGTCCAAAAATTAGTTTTTCAGAAAAAAAGGGAATTGTTAACTTGCAATCCTTATATAGTCGCTTGAAATTCAATAGCGAACTGCTTAATGTTAAAAAAAATGTTATGAAAAAGATTTTCTCAACCAGTAGCATCATACTGTCGGCTATAATGGCAATGGTTTTCCTTGCCGCCTGCCAAAAAGATCAAGGTGCAGTTTCGAAGGAGACCGCCGCTGCTTCTTCAGAAAATGTAGTTGTTGGCGTAGCCGGCACCGAAGGACAGGGAGTAACTCCTTCCTATGCCGGAGCTTTAGCTTATAACTACGCAAAAAAATATAATGAAGATAACCAGGCTCAATATGTAGTTTTCGACGCAGCTACACTCAGTAAATTCATTGCCAACCTTCAAAGTAAATATGGATCAACCAAAATTTATGTAAATTTTGGTGTATACGGCAAAGGTGCCCCGGCTGTAAATAGTAAAGACAATGGACGTTTAACTGTATTTTTTACAGGCGATAAAATTCCTGCTCCTACAACAGGTCGTAGAAACGATGGCATTGTTACTGATGTTGTTGATGAGTTTTTGAACCATGGTGGTCTGGTACCTTAATAGATAATGAAATTTTACTTGTATTTTGAAATACTAAGTTTCTTAACTTCTACATCTTTATATTATAAGAAAAGGAATAATTTGCTTTTGTACTTTATTCCTTTTCTTTTTTTAACCGTAGTCATAGAGATAACTGGAAGCGGCTGGTTATTTACTGATTGGTTCTCTATTTATAGGTATGCCATTTACAACATCTTCACAACTATTGAGTTTATATTCTATTCCTTAGTATTTTATAGTCAATTCCGAAAGGCGTATTTCAAAAAAATTGTTGTACTATTTATACCGGTTTTTACACTTCTTGTTATTGCGAATTTGACCTTTCTCCAAGGATTAAACAAAACATTTCATACATACACTTTTTTACTTGGCTCGTTTTTTATTGTAGTTTTTTGTTGTTGTTTCTTTTACGAGTCTGTTCTCCCTGAAAGAATTGACGAGCAACTATCAAAACAACCTTTTTTTTGGATATCAAGTGGACTTTTAATTTACTATTTAGGCTCTGTTATAATTAATGCGTTATTTGACTATCTTACAACCAACGACATGAAAATAGAAGGAGTGCGTATTTATGGAATTATAAATAACAGCCTAAATGTAATTTTATATACCTCTTTTATTATTTCATTTTTTCTATGCCCCGACAACAAGAAGATATCCTCATTACCATCGTTGTAGCATCGGTTTTTTTTGTGCTTCTTGGTAGTTTTCTATTGTTGATTGTATTTGTCTTTCTGCGCCGTCAGCGGAAAAACAGGGAGGAAAAGGAGGAGATGAAAAACCGCTTTGAACGAACATTGCTGAAAACACAGCTTGAAATTCAGGAACAGGCTTTTTCATATATCAGCCAGGAAATTCATGACAATATCGGGCAGATATTAAGCCTTGTGCGCCTTAATCTTAATACTTTTGACACGGTTGTTTCTGAAGAAAAACTGAACCAGACAGATGAGCTCTTAGGCAAGGCAATTAAAGACCTTCGGGATCTGAGCCACAATCTCCAAAAAAACCGTATTTACGATATTGGAATTGTAGAGTCGATCCGCCAGTTGCTGATTTCCATTGAGAAAACCGGGCAGTATCAGACATCCTTCCTGGCATCCGATAATTTTCACATATTGGATCCCAGTACCGATATCATTCTTTACCGGATGATCCAGGAAATTATTAATAATATTATCAAACATGCTTCTGCAAGTACAATTGATGTAGAGATTAAAAATGAACAGGATACGACCATCATCCGAATCAGCGATAATGGCGTTGGGTTTGACACCCGCCTGCTGCAGCAGGAAAGATCCGGCATTGGGCTACAGAACATTATCAACCGTGCCAAAACAATTGATGCAAGTGTGGATGTAAAAAGTGAGCCAGGTAACGGAACTACCATAACTTTGAATATCAACCCAAAATCATCCCTGATATGACCTCTGTTGCATTAGTTGACGACCATGAATTACTCCGAACCGGACTTGCCTCCATTATTAACTCATTCGAAGGATTCAAGGTTGTTATGGAAGCCAATAATGGCAAACAGTTTATTGAAAAAGTAAAAGGGAAAACGCCACCTGATATTGTGTTGTTAGATATTACCATGCCTGTTATGGATGGTTACGAAACCTCCATCTGGATCAAAGCAAATTTGCCCCAGACCAAAGTTCTTGTTCTAAGTATGCTTGAAAATGATACTGCCATCATACGCATGCTGAAAAACGGGGCAAGAGGGTATATTCTTAAAGACAGTAAACCAAAAGTATTTAAAGACGCTTTGGACAATATCCGCGACAGTGGCTATTTCATTAACGACCTGGTTAGCAATAAACTCATGCACTACATTAACCATGAAGAAGTTTTTGAAGGTGATGCACTGGTACTTAATAACCTGAGTGAAAATGAAACTACTTTTCTGAAATGGATCTGCACAGAAAAAACCTATAAAGAAATTGCAGACGAAATGTGCCTTAGTCCGAGAACCATCGATACCTACCGCGATAATCTTTTTAAAAAACTGGATGTTAAAACGCGGGTTGGGCTTGCTATTTTTGCCATCAAAAACAGCATTGTGAATATATGATCATCTACCGATTGATTAGTGTATATATCAGCAGATATGCTTCACACTAACCTGTCAACCCTTGTTTGAAGCAATCAATGATGAGCTTATCTATCATACAAAAGAAATCAATTCAAAGAACGCTATTCAGTTTTGTTTTCATCACCTGCTATCTTAGTTCAGGTTATACACTTATTGCCCAAAATCCCATTCCTCCTATCGGCCAATGGCGCGAGCATTTAAATTACCAGCATACTATACAGGTTGTAAATGGCAATCAGATCTATTGCGCTACAACTACCAATCTTTTTTCTGTAGATAGCAAAAGCGATATTGAAAGATATAGTAAGGTTACAGGACTGAATGATATTGGTGTTTCCTGTATAGGATGGGATGTTGCTACGCAACAATTAATAATAGCGTATAACAACAGTAACCTCGATGTTTTAAAGAATAGCTCTATTAAGAACATTGGCGATATCAAAAGAAGTACGATCGCAGGTAATAAAACCGTCTATTCTATTTATTGTAAAGATGGATTGGCCTACCTGTGCAGTGGGCTGGGTATTATTGTAGTTAATCTTGCCAAATATGAAATTAAAGACACATGGTTTATTGGAAACAACGGAGGTCAGGTAAAAATTAATGGGTTTACAAGTGATGGAAATAATTTCTATACTGCAACAGAGGAAGGAGTAAAAAGCATCTCATCTAACTCACCGGATATCTCTAACTATGCTAACTGGAAAACCATTAGCGGATCGAATGGACTAAGTGCCGGTATTGTAAAAAATATTGTATACGCCAACAATAAGATCATTGCAGAAAAGAATGATTCGCTTTTTATTTTAACCGGGAACACATGGAATCTTTTGTATACTGATGCCTCCTGGCCAATTGTAAATACTACTGCTTCAGACAACAGGCTGCTAATCTGCCAACGGACAAATACTGGTAATGCCAGGGTAATAGTACTTAATACAAATGGCACTATTGAAAAGACAACCGCACAAAGTGGCGTAATCTCTTCTCCCCGCTCGGCTATTTGGGATAATGGAGCTTTATGGGTTGCTGATCAGTTTGGTGGTTTGTCAAAATTTACGTCTGATGTTGAACAGTTCATTCCCAATGGCCCACCGGGATCGGCTGACGGAGAAATGGTGATACAAAACAATATACTTCATGTTGCCGCAGGTAGTGTAAACAGTGCGTGGAATTATCAGTATAACAGAGATGGTGTTTTCGATTTTCAACAGGACAAATGGAGTTATAAAGGCTATTATAATACGCCTGTTCTGGATTCTGTTTTGGATTTTATTTCACTTGCTATTGATCCGGCTAATGCAACTGTTTGGGCTGGTAGTTATGGTGGCGGTTTAGTAAATTTTATAGAAGGGTCACAACCTACAATCTATAAAAAAAACAACAGCACTTTACAGGCAGCCATAGGTGACCCTGGTAGTTATCGTGTTAGTGGTCTTGCATTTGATCAAAATACTAATTTATGGGTAAGTAATTATGGTGCCGCTCAAAACCTGCATGTGAGAAAAGCAGATGGAACCTGGAAAGCCTTCAGTATTCCATTCACTCACCTGGAAAATGCTGTAAGTCAGATTTTGATTGATGAGACCAATCAGTTATGGATTGTTAGTCCGAAAGATAACGGCGTATTCTGCTATAATTATGGCGCCAGCGTTGATAATACCACAGATGATCAATGGAAGTTTTACAGGCAGGGTAGCGGCAATGGCAATCTGCCAGGCAATACTGTTCTCTGTTTACTGAAGGATAAAAATGGATTTATCTGGGTTGGAACAGACCGTGGCATCGGAATTATTCAGTGCGCATCAGATGCGTTCAGCGCTCAAGGTTGCGATGCAGTTTTACCTATCGTTCAGCAGGACCGGTTTGCGGGCCTATTATTCAAAGACGAGACCGTTCAATGTATGGCAGTGGATGGCGCCAACCGAAAATGGATCGGCACCAAAAATGGTTTGTGGTTGATCTCACCAGACGGGGATAAAATCATTTATCGTTTTACAGAAGAAAACAGTCCGCTACTCAGCAACGATGTAAAACGTGTTGCAGTTGATCCGGCAACAGGCGAAGTATTCATTGCTACTTTCAACGGTATCTGCAGTTTCAGAAGCACAGCTACCGAAGGTGGCGAAACGAATAGTAATGTTTTGGTTTTTCCGAACCCCGTTCCTCCCGGATATAACGGCACTATTGCCATTAGGGGTCTTGTTGAGAATGCACTGGTTAAGATTGCCGAAATGAATGGCAGACTGGTATTTCAAACAAGAGCATTGGGCGGACAAGCCATTTGGGATGGCCGCAATTACAGCGGCGGGAAAATAGCCAGTGGTATTTATCTCGTTATCATCAGGGATGATACAGGTAACGAAAAAATAGTTGCCAAAATAGTAATTACTTCCGGAAGGTGATCAAACATTAATCATCATCCTTATCTGCTTTTTTAGTTGGCTTGAAAAATGCAGCACGCTTCGGGCCCGGAAACGGTACATTATCTCCTTTCAAACCATGCCACAATACAATATTGAATTCCAGATCAGGCACAGCGTCTTCTTTTGCCAGATTGAATTTTTCTGAACGGCGTTGCCATTCATTCATTGCTGTATTCCTGTCACGCAAATCAATATTAGCTGAACGCACAGTAAAAGGAGTAAGATTCGTTGTATTGGTGAAGCTTCGCCACATGGGTTGTGCAGCAGCATCGTACTGGCTCATAGGAGGTATTCCTAAAATCAGTTCGATAGTGCGTAGCATAGAAGAAGTAGAGTACATGGTATGATCTACAAAACCACGTTTTACAAAACCGCCTGCGAGGTAGGCAGGACTTCTATGTGCATCCACATGGTCGGCACCATTTTGTGCATCATCTTCCAGTATAAATATGGCCGTTTCTTTCCAGATAGGGCTTTTGCTTAAATACTCCACGAAGAGTCCCACAGCCAGGTCATTATCAGCAACATGCGCATAAGGGGTAGGTCTTCCTTTACGCAACCCTTCTGTATGATCATTTACAAAACGAACACTATTAAACCTTGGCACTGCATTAACAGCTAACAAAGAATCAAATTCACGCTGCCATTGATAGAAACGGGTAGTATCCTGAACCTTATTATCATAGCCTGTGAAATAAGGGCAGAGATGATCTTTTAAAACAGGAATATTGGGTTTATAATTATCAGCAAACTCGCCATAGGTTCTGTAACTCACTCCGGCTTTTTTACAATGATCCCAGATAAAACCGCCTTTGTTATTGGCTACTGCTCGGTTGCCCTCTGCATCATATCCACCGCCTCTTCCTCCATAACTGTTTACCCAGTTCTTTTCCAGGAAATCTGTTGCATAGGCGCCGGTACTCCAGTTATGCCCATCAGCACTTACTTCTCCATCAACATAAAAATTATCGAGCAATACAAATTCTTTTGCCAATGCATGTTGATTGGGGGTAACCTTTTCGCCAAACAACACCAATCTTGGATCTCCATTTCCTTCTTTTATATCGCCTAAAACCTGGTCGTATGTTCTGTTTTCTTTAATCACATAGAAAACATATTTGATAGGGCTTTGCTCTCCCACCTTTCTTGGGATAGGATTACCTGCTTCTCCTAATGCCAGTTGCTCTTTCAGTTTGTTATAAGGCGTATTTCTGTAAACAACCTGAGAGTACACACTTAGTTGCTGTTCTGTAGGTTCATCAATGACACTCATAGTGCCTTTGAAGAGACCGGCAATATATTGCACTTCTTTGGGGCGATTAGGATCGCCTTGCTGATAGATTACTTCCTGTTTATTACCGAATGGATTGGGACCGTAAGGATTGGCCATTGAAGTGAATCCTTTACCATTTGAGACAAATATTTTTTTACCAACCACTTTTACATTTGTTGGATACCATCCTACCGGAATAAACCCCTTGCTTTTACTTTTAGCTGGTGTGGATACATCAAAAACAGTGAGGCAATTATTATCGGCGTTGGCTATGTATAATGTTTTCTCATCTTTGCTCAAAGCCAATCCATTGGTTGTAGAACCATTAGGTGCATCAGGGTAAAGTGCCGCATTCAATGTTTCAATCAGTTTTCTTCCGGGCACATTGATAACAGATACGGAGTTATCGTTTGAATTAGCTACGTACAGGTATTTCCCGTTTTTAGATAGGCACAACTCATTAGGATTATCGCCCACCTGGATCTCCGAAATGATATTCTTTTTCTCTGTGTCAAAGACATATACTTTATCACAACCCCAGCAACTGATGTATAGTTCTTTCTGATTGGGGGATAAGATACAGGCGTAGGCTTCTCCGCCTAATGAAAATTGCTGACTTACTTTTTTTGTTTGCAGATCTACCAGGTAAAGTGATTTATCATCTTTGGTTACAACATACAGCACCTGCTTTGCATCATCTATCGCAATACCTGCCGGAGCGATCTTGTTGGGCCACCTCTTTCCTAAAATAATACTGTCTGTCAGTTGCAGTTTTTTGTCTTCTACTGCATATTCCAATATCCAGTTATCATGGCCACCGGAAACATATAGTTTTTTCCCGTTGCTGCTAAACTGTAAACCATACCAGCTTTTAGGCACTATCACATTATCCAGTACTTTTTCTGTTTCAGGATCGATCAGTTGAATAGTTTGTACACTTTGGCCATTGTTTGTTACGGCCATTAATTTTTTTGATTTACTTACCGCAATATTCAAAGGAAGATCACCAAGCGGAAAACTACGACCAACAGGCGTTAAACTCCATCCATTGGGGAGTGTGACTTTTTTTGACTCGACTTCCTGTATCGTTTGGGAAAAACAAATGGCAGAAAATACAAGTCCTGCCGTAACGAAAATCGCCTTTTTCATATAAGAATGTTTTATCGGATAAGTAAAGATACAATCCACGCAACTGAATAGCCGGAGGCAACAATAAGATAACAAGACTATCTATTGATAAAACCAATTAATCTTATTGCCTATTTGGTAAAATCATAACTCCTCATTGGCTTAAACCTATAACCGCCACGATCATCGGATATTACCTGGTATTGGATCTGCCGCATCAAAGTGCCTGTAGTTGCCGGAGCCCCATCTGCAGGGTATACAGGGAAACGACGAATAAGATATCCTTCCATCAGAAAGAACACATCATTTCCTTTATAACCAACACGAAGTTTGGGATCATCGAATATATCAGGAAAAAGGATAGGTGCTACAGTTTCATTTTTTTCTGAGCTGATGGCTATCACATTTCCCTTGGGTATTGAATCGTTATTATAAACATAGAACACCAAATCGGGATAGCTATCGCGGTTAATATCATCTACTTCTGCTTTGGTAATTCTTCCTTTTATGTCAAAAGAAAAATCCCGTACATCTTTACCAAAACCAATTGGATTTACTGTTGTAGAATTTTTTTCGGGGCTTTTGTTATTACACACTAACCTGTATCCTACTCTTCCAACTTTCATAGTTGTATCTATCCGTCTTGCGGTGGCCTGAGCATTTACAATTACAATTCCACACAAAAAACATAATGTTAGCAAAAAGAGGGGCTTGGTATGCATGTTCATTTTGTATTAATAAAAGAGGTTGTCAAGATAAGCAAAATTCCGGCTCACATATTTCTTCTGTATTGCCCCCCCACCTCATATAAAGCCCTCGTTATCTGGCCAAGTGAGCAGTATTTAACAGATTCCATCAGTTCTGCAAACAGGTTTTCATTATTGATGGCTGTTTGCTTCAGTTTCCTGAGGGCTTCCGCAGTTTTCGGGGTGTTTCTTTTCTGGAAAGCATCCAGATTCTGTATCTGCTGATCTTTCTCTTCTGTTGTACTTCTGATCACTTCACCCGGTAAAATGGTTGGACTTCCTTTTTTATTGAGGAAGGTATTCACACCTATCAAAGGCAGCTCACCCGTATGTTTCAGTGTTTCGTACTGCAGGCTTTCTTCCTGTATTTTGTTGCGCTGATACATACGTTCCATGGCACCCAATACGCCGCCGCGGTCGGTAATGCGGTCAAACTCTGCCAAAACAGCTTCTTCTACCAGGTCGGTAAGCTCTTCTATGGCAAAACTGCCCTGCATAAAATTCTCTGTTACGGCAGTTCCCAGCTCACGGTTAATAATAAGTTGTATGGCCATGGCCCTTCTCACGCTTTCTTCAGTAGGCGTAGTAATGGCTTCATCGTAGGCATTGGTGTGAAGACTGTTGCAGTTATCATAGATTGCATACAGTGCCTGCAGCGTGGTGCGGATATCATTAAAATCAATTTCCTGCGCATGCAAACTGCGGCCACTGGTTTGAATATGATATTTCAGTTTTTGAGAACGATCATTGCCTTTGTATTTCTGTTTCATGGCTTTTGCCCAGATGCGGCGCGCCACACGGCCTATTACACTGTATTCCGGATCCATTCCATTACTGAAGAAGAAAGAAAGGTTCGGTGCAAAATCATCAATATACATTCCCCGGCTAAGGTAATATTCTACATAAGTAAACCCGTTTGATAAAGTAAATGCCAACTGTGTAATCGGGTTTGCGCCGGCTTCTGCAATATGATACCCACTGATACTTACGCTGTAAAAATTTCGTACTTTCTGATCAATAAAATACGACTGCACATCACCCATCAGTTTCAGTGCAAACTCGGTTGAAAAAATGCAGGTGTTCTGAGCCTGGTCTTCTTTTAAAATATCTGCCTGCACTGTTCCCCGCACTTGTGATAAGGCTTCTGCTTTGATCTTTTCATAAGCATCTTTTGGTAATACTTCATCGCCTGTAATACCCAGTAATCTTAAACCCAATCCATTATTACCTTCCGGTAAACGCTCCGGTGAAGTTGGATTATAATACAACGGTTTAGGCAGATGGGCGAACTTCTTCTGCATGTACGCATCTACTTCCGGCCATTTACCGTTTGCATCGATCCATTTCTCGCATAACTGATCAATAGCAGCATTCATGAAAAATGCAAGTAGCATAGGTGCAGGGCCGTTGATGGTCATACTAACCGAAGTCTTTGGATCACAGAGATCAAAACCGCTGTATAGTTTTTTGGCATCATCCAATGTAGCGATGCTAACACCGCTGTTGCCGATTTTTCCGTAGATATCGGGGCGCGGCGCAGGGTCTTCCCCATATAAAGTAACACTGTCAAATGCTGTAGACAAGCGGATGGCGGGCTGCCCGAGTGAAACATAGTGAAACCGTTTGTTGGTTCTTTCAGGGCCACCTTCACCCGCGAACATCCTGGTAGGATCTTCACCTTGTCTTTTTAATTCAAACACGCCGGATGTATAAGGAAATTCTCCGGGAACATTTTCCTGTAATTGCCAGCGAAGTATATCGCCCCAATCTTTGTATCGTGGCAATACCAATTTTGGTATGCGTGTACCACTGAGCGATTGAATGGTTAAGGGTTGTTTGATTTTTTTGCCGCGCACTTCGTATTCAAAAAAATCAGCGTTGTACTTCTTAATAAGGGCCGGCCATTGATCAATCAGTTTTTTGCATTCGGGATGAAGTTGCCTTTCAAAATGTTCTTTCATTTCTGCAAGAGACGATTCACCTTTCTTTTCACTTTTATGTAAAGAAGCAGTTGCATGTAATGTTTCAATAACACCATTGATCTGGTAGAGCTTTGTTGCAACCGCACTCTGCCCGTTTGCCCATGCATCATAACTGCGGTTGTTTTCGGCTATTTCCGACAGGTAGCGTACACGCTTTGGAGGAATGATCTGCGATTTTGTAGTGGTTGATTCGGTCAGGTGTTTACTGCCGTGTAACGAATCCGTTTTTGAAAAAACAACATGGCATTTTTTTTCGATCGTTTCAATGATCTGTTCAAACAATTCATTAACGCCTGAATCATTGAACTGGGCAGCTATTGTTCCTATAATTGGTAAGTCTTCATCTTTTGCATTCCACAGGTTGTGGTTGCGTTTGTATTGTTTACGCACATCATGCAAAGCATCCAAAGCGCCTGCTTTATCAAACTTATTAATGCATACCAGGTCTGCATAATCCAGCATATTGATCTTCTCTAACTGGGATGCAGCGCCATATTCAGGAGTCATTACATACAAACTCACATCACAATAATCAAGGATAGAGGCATCACTTTGTCCTACGCCCGCCGATTCAAGAATAATAAAATCAAAACCTGTCAACTTACATATATCAATAGCTTCCTGCACATGAGCACTCAATGCTGTATTATCATCCCGGGTTGCCAGGCTGCGCATGTAAGCACGGCCGTGGGAGATGGCGTTCATCCGAATCCTGTCGCCAAGCAGAGCACCTCCGGTTTTCTTTTTAGATGGATCAACCGATATAACTGCAATAGTCTTATCTGTAAAATCGTGCAGGTACCTCCGCACAATTTCGTCTGTAACTGAACTTTTACCTGCACCTCCGGTACCGGTTATTCCCAATACCGGAATTTTATTTTCTGCAACCTGTTGTTGATGTTCTGTGTTTTGCTGTCCGTTTTCTGCATTGGTGATCAGCCTTGCAACTGTTCTAACATCTTTTACTTCGCCAAGTGTCATCGCTTTTTTATAACTACCGTTGCCATTGAGCGAAAAATCGCATTGCCTGATCACCTCTTCAATCATGCCTTCAAGGCCCATTTTTCTGCCATCATCAGGACTATAAATTTTGGTTATGCCATATAACTGAAGCTCACGAATTTCTTCTGGTAAAATGGTACCGCCGCCACCACCAAATATTTTGATATGCCCACATCCATTCTGATCCAGCAGGTCTTTCATGTATTTAAAAAACTCAACATGTCCGCCCTGGTAACTGGTAATGGCAATACCCTGTGCATCTTCCTCAATGGCACATTCTACAATTTCAGCCACGCTCCTGTTATGCCCCAGGTGTATGATCTCTGCACCCTGCGCCTGTAATATGCGCCGCATAATATTGATGGCTGCATCGTGGCCATCAAATAAACTGGCTGCTGTAACAATTCTGATTTTATTTTTGGGAGTATATGCCATGTTTTTATGTTAATCGCAAGGGCAAATTTACAGTATTGGGATCAAAAGTTAACAAATGTTAGCTTTTGATTAACCAGGCTGAGTATCTTCAATTGTTCTTATTTTCAATCCTTTAATAAACACTATGTCATTTACTATACATATCAACGAAGAGAAAGGTTTTCCCATTATCCTTTTAACAGATAAAAATCTGGGAACAGAAGCCGAGATCTATGCTTTTGGCGGTTTGCTGAATGCTTTCAGGGTTCCGGTTGCAGATAAGCTATTTAATATTGTGGATGGATATGCCGGAAAAGAAGACATCAGCAACAATATTACCAATGGTTTTAAAAGTGCCAAGCTTAGTCCATTTGTTTGCCGCATGTACAAAGGCCGTTACCATTTAAACAACCGGGAGTATCAGGTTCATAAATTTTTTCTAAACGAACATGCCATTCATGGTTTGATATATGATGCGGTGTATACCGTTGTGCAAACAGAAGCAGACAATACAAAAGCAAGTGTTACACTCAGGTACGAATACAAAGGAGATGATGAGGGCTATCCATTCCCTTACAACATCAATCTTAACTGGAAATTAGAAGCGGGGAATAAATTAACCGTTGCCACAACTGTATCACACCATAACGCAGGCCCCATCCCTATAGCAGATGGGTGGCACCCGTATTTTACACTCGGCGGCAAAGTAGACGAGTGGAACATCCGGTTTAACAGCAGTACACAATTGGAATATGATGCCGACTTATTGCCATCCGGGAAAAAAATAAAAGATACCCGGTTTGTGCATGGCTGCTCTTTGCAAAATATTGAACTGGATAATTCTTTTGAGTTTGAAGAATTCAATACACAGGCAAGGTGCGTGTTAAGCAATGATACGATGCAATTAACAATAGAGCCAGACAGTAGCTATCCTTTATTGCAATTATACATACCTGACGATCGCAAAAGGATAGCTATTGAAAACCTGAGTGGCGCTCCTGATAATTTCAATAATAAAATGGGACTGGTTCTACTGCCTCCCGATGAGCAGAAAACATTTACTACGAGTTACCGGCTTGCTTTAACTAAGTAATTGGATTAGTTGTGAATGGTGAATGGGCAATGGTGAATAGAGAACACAGAATATAGCATTCCGAAGATTATCCTTCTCTTCATTATTCGATATAGAATTAGCGCAAATCTGTTCCCAGATAGCGTTTACGCTATTTACTTTTTTGTCTTGATCCTGCCTTCGGCTGGACAGATACAAAAAAGTAACAAAAAAAATCAAGGCTGCTGAAAAAAAGCTAAAATTTACTGCATTACGCTAAAATGAACGAAGTCTAAAGCCGGACTTTAAAGCATCAATTGGACAAATGTGTCTTTCAACGCTTAGTCAAAGCCAGGCATCGTTCATTTCTTAACGCTTCATTCCGTAAATTTCTTAACGCTTTTTTTCAGAGGCCAATGTAAGAATCACCAAGAGTAATAGTTTGAGCTTATTCTACGTAATCCTACATTCTGCGTTCAATATTTAATATTCTTACAGATCTACCACTGCAATCACGCTGATCTCTACATTTACGCCACGGGGAAGTCCTTTAACCGCTACTGTTTCGCGGGCAGGATAATCGCCGGTAAAATAAGAACCATAAATTTCATTTACCTGGGCAAAAAGACTCATATCGCTCAAAAAGATCGTAGTCTTTACAATATGCGCGAAAGTAATCTTTGCTTCATCCAATACTGCCTGCAGGTTCTTCATCACCTGGTGGGTTTCGGCCTGTATAGAACTTGTTTCAAGCTCACCTGTTGCAGGAACGATTGCTACCTGTCCGCTAATAAATATCAGCCCATTTGCCTTGATTGCCTGGTTATAAGGACCAATTGGCGCAGGTGCCTTATCTGTTTTAATAATCAGTTTTGCCATAAAAATTGTATTAATCGGCAGCAATTTGCTGCATTTCTATCAACCTGCCAACCTAAATTTGCGCTCTAACGTTTTGCCATGCAAATAGTACTAAAGGCAGATACCCTACAAAAAGCGACTTTCCTTGCAAAAGGAGTACCGGCAGAAGTGCAGCTAACCTGGCTTACTGATGAAGCGCCTGTGCCCGAAGCAGATGCTTATTTCGACCTGCTTTTTGAAGAAAATGGGCCGTCATTTACAGCAATTAAAGACAAGCCTGTTTTTATAAATGCTGTAATCAAAACAGGTCAAGATCTGCCTGCTAACTGCATCCGCATTAATGCATGGAATGGGTTTCTGGAAAGAGATACGATAGAAATTGCAACTGCAAATTTGCATAATTTGAAGGAAGCTGATCATGTTTTGCAAACACTGAACCGGAAATACCAACAGGTGCCTGATATACCCGGTATGATTGCAGTAAGAATAATTGCCATGATTGTGAATGAGGCGTATTTTGGATTAGGCGATGGGATCAGCACCCGTGCTGGAATTGATACAGCCATGAAACTGGGCACCAATTACCCATCGGGCCCTTTTGAATGGAGTGAAAAAATTGGCCTTACAAAAATTTACGCCTTACTGAAAAAATTAAGCGAAAGCGACAGCAGGTATGCAGTTGCACCTGCTTTGGAAAAAGAAATCATGCAATAAATATGCTGCTGTATTGTTTTAATTGTTCAATCAAACCATAGATGCCCATTCTTCTGAATATTGATACCGCTACAGAACATGCCAGTGTTTGCCTCAGTAAAGGAAGCACTATTCTGGGTTTGATTGAAAGCACCGATCAAAAGAACCATGCTTCGTTTTTACAACCTGTCATACAGGATCTGATGGCAGACAGTAATTATTCTTTGAACGATATTGACGCAGTTGCTGTTACCGCGGGCCCCGGCAGCTATACCGGATTAAGGGTTGGACTTGCATCGGCCAAAGGGATCTGTTTTGCTTTGAACAAACCATTGATCATGGTAAATACACTGGAAGTTATGGCGCTGGCTATGCTTGATCACCTGGCATCAACAAAGACCACACCGGATCCGTCTACTGTTTTATGCCCTATGATAGATGCGCGGAGAATGGAAGTATTTACTGCTTTATACAGCAATTCCCTGCAGGAAATAGAAGCACCACACGCGCTAATCATTGATGAACAGGCTTTTAGTTCTGATAAATACCCTTATCCCATCATTTTCAGCGGAAGCGGCCATCAGAAACTAAAAGAACTGGTCAAAAAATCATCATTTTCGTTTCTGAACATACAGCATAATGCCACTCAGCTAGCTACCAGGGCACTAATCAGTTATCAGTCAGGCCGTTTCGCCAATCTTGCCTATGCCGAACCTTTGTATGTTAAAGCGTTTTTCGATACCAGCAAGCGGGCTAAATAGGGCAATAAAAAAATATTCATAAAATTTATACTATGAAACCGCAAACATTTTCGTAACTTTATGCCAACGAGATTAAGTTTTTTCACCCCCCAAAAAAACTCATCGCCATGAGCCAGTCATTACAAGCAGTTGTCCTTTTGAATGGTAAAAGTCCCATTAAGGTTGATTTTCTTCACACAAAGAAAGCCTCATTAATTCTTCGGTCTATTAACCACAAACTCCGTCAACAGATCATCAAACTTCTTGATGAACACCAGAAAATGACCGTTACTGAAATCTATGTGAAACTAAGATTAGAGCAGTCGGTTGCGTCTCAACACTTAGCCATTTTAAGACGAGCGGGTATTGTTAGTACCTCCAGGGATGGCAAGTTCATCTTCTACTCAGTTAACTATAACCGGCTGGCAGAAGTTGTTCAGTTTGTGGAAACACTGGTAGGTTAGTTTGACAGACTTTGTGACATTCCTGTCCATTCTATAACTTAGACCAATCTTTGGCCTGAAGCTTGTCATTATTTTAGCTAATAAAATAGAAACAGACATGTTTATAAAGCAACTATATACCGGGTGTATCAGTGAAGCTGCATATTATATCGAAAGTGATGGTATGGCTGCTATCATAGACCCATTGCGTGATATTGAAGAATATCTTGATCTGGCCAATGAAAGAAAGGCCAGTATCAAATATATTTTTGAAACACATTTTCATGCGGATTTTGTAAGTGGCCATCTTGATCTTGCTGCTGCAACGGGCGCCACTATTGTATACGGTCCTGATACAGTTACAAAACTTCCCGTACATGTTGCCAAAGATGGAGAACTGTTTGAGTTAGGAAAAGTTAAAATTGAAGTGTTACACACTCCCGGTCATACACTTGAAAGCAGTTGTTTTTTATTAAAAGATGAAAGTGGTAAAGACCACGCCGTTTTTACAGGTGACACTTTATTTATTGGAGATGTTGGCCGGCCAGATCTTGCACAAAAAGCAAACGAGATCACAATGGAAGATCTGGCAGGCATGATGTATGAAAGTCTGCAAAAAAAGATCGTGGTGTTGGCAGATGATGTAATTGTGTATCCCGGTCACGGTGCAGGCAGCAGTTGCGGTAAAAATCTTGGGCCTGAAACACAGAGTACCATTGGCGAGCAGAAAGCCACCAACTATGCATTGCAACAACAAACAAAGCAGGATTTTATTACTGCAGTAACAGAAGGGTTAACAGCACCGCCACAATATTTCCCGATCAATGCCAGGATCAATAAAGAAGGATATGAGAGTTTGGATGCGGTATTGAAAAAAAGCCTGAAACCTTTAAGCATTGCAGCATTTAAAGCAAAAGCAAAAGAGGATGATGTGATCATTCTTGATACAAGAATATCAAATGTGTTTACACAGGGATTTGTACCCGGTTCGATCAGCATTGGCCTGGATGGCCGTTTTGCAGAATGGGCAGGCAGCCTGTTACCGTTTGATAAAACATTGATACTGGTAACCGAAAATGGTAAAGAAAGAGAAACCATTATCCGTTTAGCAAGAGTGGGGTACGATAAAATAGAAGGGTATCTTGAAGCTGGTTACGAAGGTTGGCTTGCAGCAGGCGAGAAGATTGATATGGTTGTTGATGTGGAAGCAGATGAACTTGCAATGGATATTCCGTTTGATCCGAAGCTGCTGATTGTTGATGTGAGAAAGTCTACGGAGTTTGCAGAAGGACATGTTAAAGACTCAGTTAACATACCACTTTTAGATCTGGCCGACCCCGCAAGTATGGCCAATTTAGAAGACACTGATAATATCTATGTACATTGTGCAGCAGGATATCGTAGTGTGATTGCCTGTTCATTGATCAAACGCCAGGGAATCCACAATCTATACAATGTAGTAGGTGGATGGGGAAAGATCAAAGAATTACCTGATAAGTTTGAGATTGAAAAAAATGCAGAAGTATTGAATTAAATAAAAAAGCGGTCGGGGGGCTAAAGCCACCTGACCGCTTTTTTATTTAACAACCAGGTGCCCATGTTTCTCCGGATCAAATTCCCATTTCCATCTGCGGTGACTCCATAAATAATTGGCGGGTTTTAAACGTATCGCTGCCTCAACGCGTGAAGCAAATAATTGCGTAAGTTTTCCGTTTTCAAAATCGCGTGGCTTATCTGTCAGTAGTTCAAATTGGATATGATAATATCCTCTCTTCACCTTATAAAAATGTCCAAAGAAAACAGGTGTATTATTCAGCCTGGCTCCTTTCTCCGGTCCTGTAACAAACGGAGTTAACCTGCCGAAAAATTTTACCCAATGCGCGGCCAGCGGCGATCCGGGGTTTTGATCGGCAGCCAGGCCCAATGCATACCTGCCGCGCACATATTGATGAAACTTGGTTTTAAAATCTACTGCAGGAACCAAAATGGTTCCGTAACGACTGCGCAGATTATAAATAATTTTATCAAATGCCTTATTGGAGATGGGCATATATACTGCTACAAAAGGAATACGGCTATCGCGTGCTACGCCAAAATTGACATACTCCCAGTTAAAAAAATGTCCCGCCTGCAATTGCACATTCACACCAGAATCATAGAGTGCATTAACTAGTTCAATATTGGAGGAGTATCTTTTATTGAAGGTTTTATCACTTACAGATAACAGCTTAATGGTTTCAATAAATGTGTCCGTGAAATTATGGTAGAATTCTTTGGCAATTTGTATCCTTTCCTTTTCTGTTTTTTCAGGAAAAGCGATCAGCAGATTTTTCATTACCACTTCTTTGCGATAGCCTATTACATAATAAACTAACCCATATACAGCATCACTCAATAAATACAATACCCGCCATGGCAGTAGTGATAAAAGATAAAATAAAGGGTAGATAATATAATACATTGGATTTCTATAAATGGTTCAGCAGATAAAGATGTAAAAGTAACTGTTCTATATTATTCTGTGCCTGTAATACATGAACGCGTTTTTAAGAATGCATCAATTACACCTTTTTATAAAATAATATTCTGCAACAATTCGCTCTTCTGCGGATGGTCTGTATTGTAATGCAGTCCCCTGCTCTCCTTCCTGAATTCTGCGCCTTTAACAATCAGGTATCCCACGGTTATCACGTTTCGCAGCTCGCACAATTGCGGCGACACTTTGGTTGATTTATACAGTGCTTCTGTTTCTGAAAACAACAGGTCAAGCCGTTTCATAGCTCTCTCCAAACGCACGTCTGTGCGAACAATGCCCACATAATCGCTCATGATCTGCCGTAATTCTTTCTGACTTTGTGTGATCAGGATCATCTCACTTGGATCTGTGGTGCCGGTGGCATTCCAGTTGGGGATCCTTTCTTCAAACAATAAATTATCTATCTCTTTAATACTGTTGAGATAGCAACGGTGACCAAACACCATCGCTTCCAGCAAACTGTTGCTTGCAAGGCGGTTGGCACCATGTAAACCGGTGCTGGCGCATTCGCCGCAGGCATACAAATGTTTTATGGATGTTCTTCCCCACTCATCTGTTTTAATACCGCCGCACGAATAGTGTGCTGCAGGTGCAACGGGGATCATTTGTTGCATCACATCAATTCCAATGCTTAAGCAGCGTTCATAAATATTGGGGAAGTGATGGATGAATTTTTCTTTATCCATATGGCGGCAATCAAGGTACACATGCTCGGTACCTGCCCGTTTCATTTCGTTATCGATGGCACGTGCAACTATATCGCGCGGAGCGAGGTCTTTACGTGCATCGTATTTCTCCATAAAAGCCTCACCGTTTTTGTTGCGCAGGATACCACCATCGCCACGAACAGCTTCTGTGATCAGAAAAGATGGCGATACACCGGGCTCATATAAAGCAGTTGGATGGAACTGGATAAATTCCATGTTCTCGATCTTTCCTTTTGCCCTGTACACCATTGCCACACCATCTCCTGTAGCAATTACCGGGTTGGTAGTGGTACGGTAAGCCTGTCCGCAGCCACCTGTTGCCAGCAGGGTAATCTTGGCAAGTATTTTTTCTATCTGTTGATTATGGAGGTTCAATACATAAACGCCAAAACAGGTTATATCCAAGGTTGATTTAGTAACCAGGAAACCAAGATGGTGTTGCGTGATGATATCGATTACAAAGCAGTGATTGATCAGTTCGATATTTTTGGTGGCATCCAGTTCTTCCAGCAATGCCCGTTCCATTTCTTTGCCTGTTACATCTTTATGATGCAGGATGCGGTTTTCGCTATGCCCGCCTTCTTTGCCAAGACTGTATTCGCCTTTGTCGTTTTTATCAAACTCGGCGCCATAGGCAATGATCTCTTTAATACGTTCCGGACCTTCTTTCACAACAATTTCCACAATACTTTTATTGCATAAACCATCACCGGAGATCAGTGTATCTTCTATGTGTTTGTTGTAACTGTCGTTTGCTTCATCCCAAACACCGGCAACACCGCCTTGCGCATATTTGGTGTTTGTTTCATCGGCATTTGTTTTAGTGATGATGGTTACTTTTTTATCCGGAAATGCTTTGGCTGTTTTTAAAGCATACGTAAGCCCTGCAATGCCCGATCCGATAACTAAAAAATCTGTTTGCATATGCCTGTCCCTGTAAAAGGATTTATTTATTGAATAATTTTTTTGTTGCTTATCAGAACAATAACATTTAAGTTCTGATTTTTTTAGCCGCAGATTCGCAGATCATTAAAATCTAAATCAATCTAATCTGCGGATCTGCGGTTAACTTTCTCCGGCATTTCCGGTAATTACGCCGGTTCTACCCAGGCATCACTTTCTTTTAATAAGTTAATTAATTCTGCGACAGCGATATCGCTGTCGATATTTTTTTTCATAATTTCTTTGCCTTTGTATAAAGTGATCTTTCCTACACCACTGCCTACATAACCAAAATCAGCATCGGCCATTTCTCCCGGGCCATTTACAATACAACCCATGATAGCGATCTTAACGCCTTTTAAGTGATTGGTTACACTCCTGATCCTGGCAGTTGTTTCCTGGAGGTCGAACAAGGTTCTGCCGCAACTTGGGCAACTGATGTATTCTGTTTTGGATATACGCGTTCTGGTTGCCTGCAGAATACTGAAGGCAGTGGAGTTGATGAACTGTTCAACTGTTGTATTACTGCTATAGTTACGACCGCTGGTATCCTGTGTGCCTGATGATTGCAGTTGGTAGCTTGCTTTCGTCATGCCTAAACAAATGCCATCACCAAATCCATCTAAAAACAAAGCGCCGCATTCGGTTGAATAATGAATGAGATGTTCATCGGCCGTTTGCCAGTTGCTATCGGTCATCAGAATAACCGGATTCTGAATTTTCCTGTTCATCAGTTCCATAAACATCCTGCGAACAGCGGGCATGGCATGTTTTTGTGTGCTACTTAAGCATAGTACAACGGTTTTATCGTTGGCCAGTTCATCCAGGTTGGTAAAATCATTGATAGATGTTTCATCGCTGAAACAATCGATCATCACAAAATTTAGTGTGTTGTTTTTTAGCTCTGCCTGCACATATCCCGATCCTTCAAAAATGGGATAATACTTTTCTTTTTCTGCAGCATTAGCCCATGCTGCCGGATAGGTAATTACTTTTAATGTGCCTGGTAAGGCAAAATTGAGTAACTGGTGCCCTGTAAAAATATAGTCGGCAGCAGTATCGCTGATATTCCATTTATCGGTGGCTTCGTCATATTTATAACCGATGCTTTCCAAATGTTTGGGAGTGATGTCAGTTAGCTTACTCAGATCGGCCACAACAACAGGAACATGTTTAGCACCAATATGCTGCACCGCAAATGTTTCTCTGCGCTGGTATTTAAATGGGCTATACGGAATCTTATCAATTGCAGGAATACCAATAGCTATAGCGGGGCGGTTGGTAGCCGAATATCTTTTTACAAGGTCGCGGCAAACAGGAATTTCAAATTCAGGATCTTCTGTTAAGCTAACGCGGATGGTATCGCCAATGCCGTCTTCCAGTAAAGTACCGATACCTGCGGCGCTTTTTACCCTGCCATCTTCGCCATCACCGGCTTCTGTAACACCTAAATGCAATGGATAGCATTCTCCAAACTCCAACTCCATCTGCTGAATAAACAAACGGTATGCCTGCACCATTACCTGCGGGTTGCTGGCTTTCATACTAAGCACAATATTGTGGTAATTCTCTCCACGCGCAATCCGTAAAAATTCCATGGCGCTTTCAACCATACCCATGGGTGTATCACCATAACGGCTCATAATCCGATCGCTGAGCGACCCATGATTGGTGCCTATCCGCATTGCGGTACCATGTTCTTTACAGATCAGTACCAAAGGCGTAAATCGTTCGCGAATGCGGTCTATCTCTTCCTGGTATTCCGCATCGGTATAATCGATCTGTTCAAACTTTTTCTTGTCAACATAATTGCCGGGGTTCACTCTCACTTTCTCCACTATTCTTGCAGCTATCTCTGCAGCATTGGGAGTAAAATGGATATCAGCTATCAATGGCGTATTATAGCCTCTTTTGCGCAATTCATCTTTTATGTTCTGTAAATTCTCTGCTTCTTTTTTACTGGGTGCAGTTATCCTAACCAATTCGGCGCCTGCCTGAATACAACGGATACTTTGCTCAACAGTGGCAAGTGTATCCATTGTATCGGTAGTGGTCATGGTTTGCAAACGGATAGGATGGCCATTACCCAATAGGAGGTCGCCAACCTTTACTTCACGGGTTCTTAAACGGCTATATTGGGTAAGCGAATTACAGTACAATTGCATATCTGGTAAATGTTATGCAAAATTAGCAGTTATGAAGGAGAAAGGATGCAAAAGAACAAATCCAAATTGGGGATGCCCTACATCCTTGTGATCTATTGCACCTTAGTGTCTTCGCGGTAAAGCGCTATTTAACCGCGAAGACGCGGGGGGCGCTAAGTTGCGCAGAGGGTTATCTTTTCCCTTCAAGAAAGCCTTGTTGTTTGAGGATGGCTTTGAGGATATCCATTCGTAAGGGCGATAACTGGGTGTGTGGTGGCGCTTCCACATTCAACACAAAGAAATATGGGTGGTTATTTTCTTCGATCCAGCCTGTTATCCAACCAAGGGCATTGCCATTTTCTCTAAAGCCCCAGCCCGATTTATAGCTTAATTTATAATTGGCATTTGACTCCTGCAACATCATTTTCTTTACAATATCCTGTGTTCTTTTTTGGAAGGGGAGTTGTCCGAAGTATAATCGTTTAACAAGGCCCATTTCTTCGTCAGGCGTTATTTTTAAGGAATTATCTAACCAGAAAGTATCTACTTTTCTACCTATCAAATGATTGCCATATTTTAAACTATCCAGCCAATGCTGCATGGTATCTTTTCCTATGCGGCGGGCCACTTCCTGGTAATAAGGTATTGCAGATGCTTTAAACGCTTCTTCCATTGTAAGATCTTTGTTCCATGAAACAGCAGTATCTCCACCCGGGAACATGCGAACAACGCCGTCCCATTTAATCACCATCTTTTCATTTACAATGCGGCCGGTTTCTATACCTATCAATGAATTAACGATCTTAAATGTTGAGGCGGGTGTATAAGCAGAATCTTTAAAGCGCGAAAGATTATACACAACAAATTGTCCGGTACCATTATCATACAAACCAAATGTTCCGGATACCTGTTTCTCATCAAAATATTTTTTCAGGCTATCGTCTGTTTTTACATTGTTTGGAGAGCAGGAGACAATTAAAAATGAAAAAATGATCATTACTAATTGCAGCCATTTGCCAGTTGTGATTACACTTACTTTCATTAAATTGCTTTTAAAATATTTAATAGGGAATGTCATTAGCGTTTTGATATTAGTCGAAGATATTCAATTGGTTATGATTTAGTTCTTTGAAATATTGTTTTTGAGTTTGCTGAAACAGTTGATTTATGGGCATTCTTTCAAAAATGGAGATGCTTAAAATCTGTAGTATTTCGTACAACGATTGCTGAAGCATGAATTTCTTCTTGGCAATAGCCACCAGGACATATGCAGACACGGCAATCCATACCTGTGTTTTCACAGCATTTTCTGATTGTCCCCAGAAAGATTTTATTTTTAAATGCTGTTTGATCCATTTGAAAAATAATTCAATTTTCCATCGGTGTTTATACAGTTGAGCCACTTCAGTTGCTTTAAGATGAAAATTGTTTGTGAGGAAAATAAATGTCTTCTCAGTTTCCTGATCGTGGTACTTGATTCTGCGGATCTTTTCTGGGTAATCTATGGCAGCATAGTGGTTGTTCAGGAAAACAGATTGGTCGCAAAGAACCCCATTGGCTTTATCCGGCGGATATGATTTAATACGACGACAATTCATGTTGTCCTTCGCTCTGGTGATATAGAAAGCATCACAGCTGTGAATCCGGTAAAGCCGCTCATAGTCTACATATCCTCTGTCCATTATATAAAAACTATTGGCTTCAAAAGAAATAAAGTCTAACGCATTTACATCGTGAACAGAAGCCGTAGAGAAATGGATGAACTCGGGAATAGAAGTTTTTAGATCTAACTGCGTGTGCAACTTTATACCGCCTTTTGTACTACGAAAGATCGCCCAATAAAATGTCGACAAGCATAAATCTATCGTAGTGGCATCTATCGCAAACACATTGTTCTCAAGGTCTACTTCCAGATCACTGTGACCCAAATACAATTGTTTGGCCTGCTTTATTAAGAGCATCGCCAGATCATAATATATCAGGTAGGAACGGTTTTCATTTGCAGTCGACAGGGTGCTTTTAGCAACTACTTCACCTATCCCTAAGTGATAGGTTTTATTAGCATTTGCTTTTAAACACAAAATGGTATCGCTTAAACTTTCCCGGTGAGTGAGTTGTCCAAAAACCATGCATAGATACTGTTTCCAACAACTAAAACCTTTCACCTTATGGTCGCCTTTATAGCGTGTAACAAGGGTTTGAAACTGTTTGTGCGAAATTAATCCAATCACTTGGGAGAAAATATACTTGCCTTGATTCATACTTATTGAAAATCAATGAATTGTAAAATTCAAAAATTTCAATAATTCAAATCGTTTCCAAATAAAAATCCCCGCAAACTCAATACTAACAATACTTTCAAAGAACTTCTTATTACAACATCAAAACGATAGTGAGGGAATGTATTTACTTCAGAAGTCATCCCGAATAGTTATCACCTATTTAATCAAAATTCCTAATTACTAATTTTTAATTCCTAATTACCTAACCACCCCCAATTCCTTACCCACTTTGGTAAATGCAGCAATTGCTTTATCAAGATGTTCCTGTTTGTGTGCGGCACTTAACTGTACACGAATTCTTGCCTGCCCTTTTGCCACTACGGGAAAGAAGAAACCGATCACATACACACCTTCATCAAGCAGTTTAGCCGCAAAATTTTGCGCCACTACTGCATCGTACAGCATAATGGGTACAATGGGGTGATCGCCGGGCTTAATGTCGAACCCGGCCTCTGTCATTTTACTACGGAAATATTTTGTATTGCTTTCCAGCCTGTCGCGCAGTTCGGTAGTTTCTGTGAGCATATCCAGCACGGCAATAGAACCGCCTACAATGCTTGGTGCCAGTGTATTGGAGAATAAGTATGGGCGGCTGCGCTGGCGCAACATCTCGATAACTTCTTTCCTGCCTGATGTAAAGCCACCACTGGCCCCGCCGAGTGCTTTGCCTAATGTGCCGGTAATGATATCAATTCGTCCCATCACATTGCGGTACTCGTGTGTGCCGCGGCCGGTTTTACCGATGAAGCCTGATGAGTGGCATTCATCAACCATTACTGCGGCATTATATTTATCGGCCAGCTCACAGATCTTATCAAGCTGGGCAATAGTGCCATCCATACTGAAAGAGCCGTCTGTAACAATAACACGGTTCCGGCATCCTGCACTTTCTTTTAATCTTTCTTCAAGATCATACATATTATTATGCTCATAGCGGAAACGCTGTGCTTTACACAAGCGAACACCATCAATAATAGAAGCATGGTTTAATGCATCGCTGATGATCGCATCCTGCTCACCAAACAAAGGCTCAAATACACCGCCGTTTGCATCAAATGCAGCGGCGTATAAAATGGTATCTTCTGTTCCGAGAAATGCAGAGATCTTTTGTTCCAGTTCTTTATGGATATCCTGTGTACCGCAGATAAAACGCACACTGCTCATACCATATCCATGTGAGTCGATGGCTTTATGAGCGGCTTCAATCACTTTAGGATGAGAAGAGAGACCGAGATAATTATTAGCACAAAAGTTCAATACTTTTTTCCCGTTCACAACAATTTCGGGGCCCTGGGCACTGGTAATAATGCGTTCTTTTTTAAACAGGCCGGCAGACTCAATCTCAGTCAGTTCGTCTTTTATGCGGTTGACAAAATTTTCGTTCATATCAGAAGCAATTTGAAAGGCAAAGGTAGAGAGGGAATGTTGAATATCGAACACGGAATTTTGAATGGCAATATGGGAATGCTGCGGGTATTCAAAACGCCTTATTTACTTTCGCTGCCGGGTGGTTACAATACAAAACGGTACCCTACCCCTTTGATGGTAATAATCTCCAGCGAGTTGTCTTCTTTAAGATATCCACGGATCTTGGTGATATATACATCCAGGTTACGGCTGTTAAAAAAAGAATCGTTGCCCCAGATATGGTTTAGCAGATCGCGGCGGTCAATAACTTTATCGCGATGGCTGTATAAATATTTCAAAAGTTCACTTTCGCGATAAGATAGTTTGCGTTCTTCTTTTCCGATGGCCAATATCTGTTTGTTTAAATGAAACTGGTATTTACCAACGGTGATCGTGTCGCCGGAAAGGAGGATGGGTTCTTCTTTCTTCACCCTCAATGCATTCTCAATTCTAACGATAAGTTCTTCCATGCTGAAGGGCTTTCGGATATAATCGTTTCCACCTATTTTGAAACCATAAACCACATCCTCGGTTTGTGTTTTGGCAGTAAGAAAAATAACAGGGATATCATCGTTTAGTTTGCGGATATCTTCTGCAATTTCGAAACCGCTTTTATTAGGCAGCATTATATCCAGTATGCAGATGTCGGGGTGTTCGTCTTCAAATGTACGCACCACATCTGCACCATCAGTTTCCATCACCACTTCAAAGCCGCGCGTTTCCAGGGTCTCTTTTACGATCTTACCCAAAAATAATTCATCCTCTACATATAAAATCTTTATTGCCATTAGCTTATTTTCAGTTTTTCAGTAAATGGAAGTTTTACTATAAAAGTGCTGCCTTTACCCGGTTCACTCTCTACTTCAATCGATCCATTGTGGCGGCTAACTATATAACTTACATAACTCAATCCAAGTCCATACCCTTTTGTATTATGTCTGTTACCACTTGGCACACGGAAAAATTTTTCAAATATTTTGTTTTGATACGCGTCGTCAATACCAATACCATTGTCTTTTACCCTTAGCTCAAAATATTCTTTGCGCCTGATCAGTTTCGCGTCAATAACCGGGTATTCCTTACAGTATTTTAATGCATTATCCAGTAAATTATAGATCACACTGGTGATATGCAGTTTATCTGCATCAATCATAAAGTTATCTCCTTCGGAAGAAATGGTTATTGCTGCTTTTTGTTTTTCAAACTGCAGTTTCATAGAAAACATCACTTCTTCAATCAGGTGCAACAGATCAAAAGATTCTTTTTGCAGGGCTATTTCATGATTTTCGAACATGGATAATTTAAGTACTTTATCTACCAGTAAACTCAGCCGCTGTAATTCGGATGCAGAGATATCAAGATACTCTTTGGTACGTTCAGGGCTTTGTAAGCCCCCAAAATTCCGCAGAGCTTCTATAGCAACATTTACGGTAGCGATCGGCGTTTTTAACTCATGGGTTACATTACTGATAAATTCATTTTTGATCTCAGTAAGTTTACGTTGCGCCAGCAGGTTGCGATACAGGAAAAGAAAGGCAAGCGAGGTAAAAGCTACCAGGAAAAAAGAAAACAGGATCTGTGGCGAGATCTTTTTTATAAGATAAGGGAATGGATTATCAAATTCTGCACGATACCATGCCGGATGAATAAGCCCAACAGCCACTGCCGTTGTTTTCAACGACTTACCGGTTAAAGTATCCTGTAGCCAATGCAAAGAATCGTTATTGGCTTTTTGAATGATAAAATGTATTGATACACCGGTTTTATCCAGTTCTTTTTTATAGGCTGAATCAACTTTGTGTCTTGAGATAGTATCCTCGAATGCCTTCCCTTCTGTGATCATCCTGATAAAGGCCCTTTCCGGTTGCGGCAGATCAATTTTAAATTCATTTCTTACAGTGCTCGTATGATTATTTGTATCTCTGAAAATTTTTATCGTTTTTGAATCCGGCGCTGTTTTTATTGCACGTGGTACTCTTTTTTCAAATACGGTTAATGAATCGTTCTTCTTATCACCATAACGTACTATCACATTCATTCCTGAGCGAGCTATACGGTTTAGCAAAGCAGTGTCCATGTTTGGCGGCAAACCATCATGCCCGATCTTAATATGCGCAGGATTTTTTGAAAAAAAACTGTCTTTTTTTCCGATGATCACAATGCCTGCATTAGAAGCATGTTCCGTATCCGCTTTCCCGCGTGGGGAAATTTGTTTCTTCGTGCTCTCTGTCTGCCGTTTTAAAGCATTGATGGCATTATAAACAAAAAGGTTGGGGCCGTTTTTGGGTTTAAAGATCAGCGTATCTGCTTTAAACCTGTCTACCTGCAGGTTATATACCACTTCTCTGAAAAGAGTACCGGTTTCTTTTTCCAGCCGCACATACTCCTCTTTGTACAGACGGTTAAGCCAATACGATTGGAAGGCCACTATCAGCAGGATAGCGGCAATCAGGAATATGCGTGACTGTTGTAATCTGCTCATTTTGTTTCTGCTGATACAAATATAAACAGGCGGGCAAAAAGCCGGCGTTTTTATTAACCTAAATTAACCTTTAAGCAAGAATGCTTAACACTGGCCCGGATTAGTTTTGAAGCATTAAAACTAAACTAAATGAAAAAAGTATTTCTCTTAACAGCAGGTCTGTTAAGCCTTGTTTCGTTAAAGGCACAGGTAAAAGAAGGCACTATTTTTTACGAACGCAGGATCAACATGCATAAAACCATCCAGGATGAGCAGATGAAAGCTATGCTACCTGAGTTCCGCACCAGTAAGCATATGCTGTTGTTCAGCGACAGTGTATCAATTTATAAAGCAGTGCCTGAAGATGAAGCCCCTGATCCGTTTAGCGGCGGAGGTGGTGGTGTGCGGATGTTTATCCGCGGGGGAAGCGATGGCGGAGACCTGTATAAAAACCTTTCCCAATCCAAATCAATTCAAACATCAGAAATGGGTGGGAAGAATTTTCTCATTACAGACAGCATTAAACAACAGCCATGGAAACTAGGAACAGAAACAAAACAGCTATTGGGTTATACCTGCCATAAAGCCACCCGCAAAATTACCCAGGCTTCCGGGGTAATACGGAGGATGGTGATGGGAGGTGGCGGTGCACCCACACAAGACACTACACAAACAAAGCCATTGGGTAAAGAAGTAGAAGTAGTGGCATGGTATGCTGATGATATCATCAGTCCTGCAGGCCCCGAAAATTATGGTCAACTACCCGGCGTTATTTTACAATTGGATGTTGACAATGCAACCACCGTTTACACTGCTACGGAAGTAAAAAAATCAGTTGACAGTAAAGAACTGAAAGAACCTAAAAAGGGCAAGCTTGTAACCCGCCAGGAGTTTCAAAAAATGCTTTCTGACATGATGAATAGCCAGGGGCCGGGTAGTTTCAGATTTAATTCTTCTAATTAACGTGTTATACTATTAAACACAGCACGATAAAAGATATTTCAATAAGAGAAAGACAGAAGAAAAAGAGCGCCTTTGAAATTCGGGAACACACTCTTTTTCTTCTTTTCTCCGTTTACCTCTTATTGAAACCAGTAGCCAGCCATGTGTTTAGCACAACACGTTAATCCATTATTATTTATTTGCTAAAGCCCGCTGCAATTTGTGGCGGGCTTTATTGTTTGCGATTATTACCGGGAATGGGGTTACAGCGTTTACAAAATTATTCATCAAATAAGTAATACAAGCTTTATAAGTCATTCACCCATTCCCGTTTGCATCACAACAAAAAAGGTCCGGTTTTTTTTAAACGGGACCTGATGATCATTTAGAAATTGATTACTGGCTTATCCACCAAAAGAACGCACCATCACTCGTGGGCCGGTACCTGTATTTCCTGCTTTATTTAAACTGAATGTAAAGCCCAACTGGAAATAGCGTTGCAATACATTGTAGCGTGTATCCTCAAGATAGTTTTGGTTTGCCGTGCGGCTAACACCAATATTCTGGTTAAGCAGGTCGTACACACTCAGCTTAATTTCGGCACGTTTGTTTTTGAGGAAACTTTTGGCTACCGATGCATTCCAGAAAGGCACTTTGGTATTGTATCCATCGGCACGGCCGGTATTGATGGTATAATTGAAATCATTGTTCAACACCAGACCGAATGGCAGGTAGTTTGTCATTCCAAAACCATATACCTGCTGCAAATAATTGCTGTTTAACTGCGTTTGTAGTGAGTATTTGGCTTTGCTGATATTAAGCCTGCCGGTGGCTGTGATATCAATTTTATTTTCCAGAGAAAAGCTATAACTGATATTAGGGCTGATGCTGAAATTATCTATCTCATTCTTCAAACCGTTCACAAAACTGATATTATGCAGAATATTGCTTCCAATACCAAGATCAACCCTTGATTTTATTTTCTTCAGAGGGAAGCCTGCGTTCACACTGCCAAATACCGCATAGGTGCCGTTTGCATTCACTGGCATACTTACACGTGCACCATTTAATTGGATCTGATCTGAATTAACGATGGCATTGTCTGTTCTGGTAGCTGATAAAAAAGCAAAGAAATTTCTTTGTGTAAAAATATTGGTAGAGAAATAATTCAAACTCAGCGATTGTGCATAGCTGCGCTTCAGATCAGGGTTACCGGTATAGGTATTTAATGGATCGCTTACATCTGTAACAGGCTGTAATTGGGTTGTAGCCGGTTGTGTTGTGGAAGTTGCATAATTCAGGTTCAGGGTACGTGTACTGTTAAAGCGGTACTGAAACTGGGCATTCGGTAAAACATCTGTAAATGTTTGTTTGATCACAACACCGTTGGTATTATTAGTACTGGTAAGGTTTGCAGCCTGCAAAGAACTTCCTACCGTAAAATTCATTTTCTTTTGATTGGTGCGGAAATTGATGCTTCCCCCGGTATAAGCATAATCACTTTTAAAATCATTGCTCTGTAACAGATTTAGCTGATCATATTTGCCGGTAGCATTTCCATAATCGTATGTTATCCGTTTACTTTCACCTACACTGGAATTATAGAAACTGCTGAATTCAAGTAATGATCTTTTTCCAATCGGTTCCGTGTACACGATGTTCCCGCCAAAACTCCAGCTAACAGCCTCACGCCTGTTCTTTTGATTGGTGATGGAATCTTTTAATCCTACACCCGCCGCATAAAAAGTATTCCTTGTATACAGGTCGCCGCTTTGTTTGCTATCGTTATAAACAAGGTTAACGGTACTGGAGATCGTTCTGCCTTTTTTCTTCAATCTTTTTCTGAACAATGCATTGCCGCCAAAATTAAACGCATCAGCATGTGTTTTACTGTCGGTTGATCCATCGTTCAGTTTTACACCTTTCCCGTCCTGCGATACATAATTACTGATGGCATGCATATCCGTTTGTTGGGTTGTAAACTGTGGCGTGAATTTGATTGAGGTAAAACTGTCTATCTTATGATCTATCGAAAAATTGATCCGCTGTTGTTTGTTATTACGTGTGGTACTGCTGTTAGAGAGGTAATCAAAATTATTTCCCGGCAACAGGTTTTGACGAACCGTACTCCTGTCTGTATGCAGGTCAATATTGCTACCCATTCCACTTACATTAATATCTGTTTTCTTATTCCATGTATCATTATAATTAATACCGCCTGCTACTGTAGTTGCCACTCCCTGTTGGTTTTGACCCTGGCCTGATACAGGTAACCCATTATCATCCGGCCCGCCTGTTCTGATAGAGATACCTCCGCCATTGCGCATTCCTCTTGATAATTCACCGGTGAAATTCAAAACATCTGTGATGGAAAATCCCTGTCTGTTGGTATTATTATTCATTCCAATAAACGACAATTGCTGATCACCTTTAAATTTATTGATATTGGCCTGCACATCATATCGTTTATCAGTTCCGGAACCTGCGCTCAGTTTTCCGAAAAGTGAATTGTTGCGGTCTTTTTTTAAATTCAGGTTAATGGCTTTTTCGCTCTGTCCATCTTCCACACCGGTAAATTCTGAGCGGTCGCTTTTTTTATCAAAGACCTGTACTTTATCTACTGCATCTGCATCCAGGTTTTTGGTGGCCATTTTAGGATCGCCTGTAAAGAACTCTTTGCCGTTAACCAATACCCTGTTAACACGCTGCCCGTTTACCCGCACCGTTCCATCGTTGTCTACTGTAACACCCGGTAATTTTTTCAACAGATCTTCTACTACTGCATTGGGCTGCGTTTTAAAATTTTCGGTATTAAATTCAACAGTATCCTTGTTAATGGTTACCGGTGCACGGCGGGCGGTTACAGTAACATTGCCTGCTGAAATCAGGTCGGTCATATTAATAGTTCCTATATTCAACTCCTGGCCTTCTTTTAATTCAACAGATCTCCAAACAGGCACATAGCCAACATAAGAAGAAGAAAGCAGGTATTTCCCTTTATCAAGGGACGACAACCTGAATTTACCGGTAGAATCGGCACGGGCAAAACTTACAAGTGTAGAGTCTTTGGCATTCACGATTGAAATAGTTGCATATGCCAATCCCCGCCTGGTAGCAGTATCGTAAACAACACCTTTAACGCCAGATTGTATTTTTTGTGCCTGCAAAAGCAAAGGGAAACATATAACAGAAAGCAGTGTAATTATTCTGAACATAGCTAAACATATTTATTGAAAGCTCAAAAGTATATGTCCATGCCTGCAGTTACGGTTAATCAACTTTGGTGAAAGGTTAATGAAGGTTAAAGGAATTTGCTGATTGAAATAAGAAAGCCGCAGATCCGCAGATTGTTTACTAATCTGTGCATCTGCGGCTTGTTTAATGTTTTTGTTATTTAGTTTTCTATACCCAGCAGTTCTATATCAAAGATCAATGTAGCACCTGGACCGATATTGGGTGGTGCATTATCGCCGTAAGCAAGATTGGCCGGAATAAAAAATTTCCATTTGCTTCCAACCGTCATCAGTTGCAAACCTTCCTGCCAACCCCTGATCACGTTGCCGAGTGAGAAGGTGGCGGGTTCGCCCCTGTCTACAGAGCTATCGAATTTAGTGCCATTAATCAGCGTACCGGTATAATGACATTTTACTTTGCTTGCCAATATGGGTTTAACAGTATCTTTACCAGCTTTGATAACCTCATATTGTAAGCCGCTGGGCAGGGTTATCACACCTGCACGTTTGCCATTCTTTGCCAGAAAAGCAACACCTTCCGCTTTAGAAGCGCTGGCTTTTGCTTCGCTTGTTTTTTGCTGAAATTTGCTGAAACATTCGTTGATGGCAGCATCAGTAAGCAGAAGCGGTTTATTTTGCTTCAGATCAGCCATCGCCTTCTGAAATAAAGACATGTTGAGATTATCTAACCCCTGAGATTTCAGGCTTTGGGCAATTCGCAAACCCACTGCATAACTGATGCTGTCTGTATTATTTTTAAAAGGATTCGGTTTTGCTGCCACTGGTTTTGCTGCAGGCTTAGCAGTACCTGCTGCTTTTTTTACCTGGGCAAAGCTGCCAATAGTAACCAGGCATAGAGAGAAAACTAAGATCGATCTGTTCATTTTATATAGTTTGTAATTCAAAGAAAAGACATTTAGGATAAACCTGTCTCTCCAAAAAGTTAAAGCTTAACTGCCGAGTAATTGACGAATAGCAGTGTGTACGTTTTCGAATGCAAATTTGTTCAGGGTTTTCTGCATCATGCCCTCTATTTTATCATTGCATAAATTACCAATACTGCCTTCGTGCACATGATGAACTTCTGATGTGTGTGTAAATTTGCCTTCTTCAATAGCCATACCTACCTGCTTGTAAGCATCTCTGAAAGGAACACCTTTTACAACCAACTTATTTACTTCTTCAACACTGAACAGGTATTTGTATTTATCGTTGTTGAGAATGTTTTCTTTGATGGAAATATTGCTCAGCATCAGCTCTGCCATACTCAAACAATCTTTCAGTGTTTGAAATGCAGGGAAAAGATGTTCTTTCAACAACTGCAGATCGCGATGATAACCGGAAGGGAGATTAGTGGTCATCATAGTGATCTCGTTCGGCAATGCTTTGATGCGGTTACAATGAGAACGGATGAGTTCAAACACATCCGGGTTCTTTTTGTGCGGCATAATGCTTGAACCTGTTGTTAAGGAAGCAGGAAAACTTACAAAATCAAAATTCTGGTTCAGGTACAAACAGGCATCCATACTCATTTTAGCCAGCGTATCTGCCAGATTGGCCAATGCCATTGCTGTTATCCGTTCTGCTTTGCCGCGCCCCATCTGCGCATACACCACATTATAATTAAGGTCTGCAAAACCCAGTAACTGTGTGGTTAATGTACGGTTGATCGGGAATGAAGAACCATAACCGGCTGCAGAACCCAAAGGATTTTTGTTCACCACCTCATAGGCGGCCTGCAATGTGGTCATATCATCTACCAGGCTTTCTGCATAAGCGCCAAACCATAAACCAAAAGAAGATGGCATAGCTAATTGCAGGTGCGTGTATCCCGGAAATAAATGTTGCCTGTATTTTTCGCTTTGCTGAATCAATAACTGAAAAAATGGTTGCACAGCGTGCACCAGTTCTTCTATTTCGTTGCGCAGAAATAATTTTACATCAACCAGCACCTGGTCGTTACGGCTGCGTGCCGAGTGGATTTTTTTTCCGGTATCCCCCAGTTTTTGGGTAAGCAGGAGCTCTACCTGTGAGTGAATATCTTCTACATCATCCTGCAAATGAAACTCGCCGTTAATTACCTGCTGGTATATTTTTTTCAATTCTGCTTTTAAAACAGACAGTTCATCTTTTGTAAGCAGTCCAACACTTTCCAGCATGGTAGTGTGTGCAAGAGAACCCAATACATCAAAAGCAGCCAGGTAGGCATCCATTTCCCTGTCTTTGCCAACCGTAAATTGTTCTATCTGTTTTGAAGTATCTGTATTGTCTTTGCTCCACAGTTTCATGTAACTATTTTTATTTTTATTCTGACCTCCCATCAGCAGCGCGACAGGAAACTGATTTTTTTTATATTACCTGGTTAAGCAGTTGGATGTACATTTCAATACCATTTTGTATTTCATCCACATAGATATATTCATCTGCCGTATGGCTCCTTGCACTGTCGCCCGGCCCGATCTTCAGTGTTTGAAATGGCATCAATGCTTTATCACTGGTGGTGGGTGAGCCATAGCATGTGCTTTCCAGGCTCAGCCCTGCTTTTACCAAAGGATGATTTTGAGAGATAGCGGTAGAGCGCATGCGCATGCTGCGGGGCGATATTTCACTCTTCACATTTGCCTGAACGGTTGTGATGATCTCTTCAAAAGTGTACAATTCATTAACCCGTATATCTACCACAAAACGGCATTGAGAAGGTACTACGTTGTGTGCTTTGTTGTCTGTTTCAATTACGGTTACTGTCATTTTCACTGCCCCAAGTAAAGGCGATACTTTTCTGAATGAATAGTTCCTGAACCATTCCAGGTCGGGCAATGCTTTGTATATGGCATTCTCACCCTCATCTCTTGCTGCGTGACCTGCCACTCCTTTGGCAACTATATCCAATACCAGTAAACCTCTCTCTGCAATAGCCATCTGCATTTGTGTAGGTTCTCCAACTATACCGCATTCTATCATCGGCATTTCGGGCAATAATATTTCAATTCCGTTCTTGCCCGAAATTTCTTCTTCGGCTGTTGCAGCAAAAACAAGATTATAGGCAAGGTTTTTTTCTTCATAGAAATACAGGAACACCGCCATTAGCGCAACCAATGGCCCACCGGCATCGTTACTGCCAAGGCCGAATATTTTTCCGTCTTTTTCAATGGGAGAAAACGGGTCTAATGTATAGGCTTTATTCGGTTGCACCGTGTCGTGATGCGAGTTGAGCAATAAACAGGGCTTACTATCATCGAAGTATTTATTAGTAGCCCAAACATTGTTCTGAAGGCGGTTACAGGGCACACCGTTTTGCTGTAAAAAGTTTTCGATCAGTGTGGCTGTTTTGTCTTCTTCTTTACTGAATGACGGTATAGCAACAAGCTGTTTTAGCAGGTTAACCGCTTCACCGGAAACTTTTTTTAATAATTGATCATTCATATAAAATAGTTGTGCCTGCTTTTCCTGAAATTAATTGATCAAGTTGTTCGGCTTTACCAATGATCACTTTATGTACACCATTCTGCAGGGCAGAAAAGGCGTTATCTAATTTAGGCAGCATCCCTGCAAATATCAAACTCTTTTCTTTCAGCTCTTCATAATATGCCGGATTAATCTGTGGAATTACGGAAGATTCGTCATTTACATCCAGCAAAACCCCGCTTTTCTCAAAAGAATAGATCAGTTGTACCCTATATATTTTGCTCAAAGATTTAGCTATTTCCTGGGCAATGGTATCGGCATTGGTATTTAATAGCTGCCCGCGTCCATCCTGGGTAATGGGTGCTGCAACAACTGTCAGATTACTATCCAGTAAATTTTGCAACAGGCCGGTATTAACACTGTCTACATCGCCCACAAACCCATAATCAATTCCGTTATTTAAAGGCGGGCGTTTATGGGCAACAATCAGGTTCCCGTCTGCACCGCTTAACCCGATGGTATTACAACCATTGGCCTGCAATTGCGCCACAATGTTCTTATTAATGTAACCGGCGTACACCATGGTTACAATTTTCAGCGTTTCTGCATCGGTAATTCTTCTTCCATCCACCATCTGCTGTTCAACGCCTAATTGGGCAGCCAGTTTGGTAGCCAGTTTACCGCCACCATGCACCAGCACTTTCTTAGCTTTAACAGCCGCAAAAGATTGCAGGAATGATGAAAGCTTGGCCTCATCATCAATAATATTTCCTCCAATCTTTATAACAAGTAATGTATCCATTTGCTTTTACGCGTTAGACCTTAGTATTTCAGATAAAACCGCCTGTGCTGCCCATACCCTGTTGCCTGCCTGCGTAGATACTAAGCTGTGTGAGCTATCCAGTACTTCATCACTCAGTTCTACATTTCTTCTTACAGGCAAGCAATGCATCACTTTTGCATTGCGTGTGGCTTTTAGTTTTTCTTCGGTTAACATCCATGCCGGATCATTCTCATACACTTTACCATAGTCTGTATAAGTGCTCCAGTTTTTCACGTATACAAAATCGGCGTCTTTTAATGCGGCATCCTGGTTGTGTGTAATGGTGGCGCCTTTGGTAAATTCTTCTGCCAATTCATATTCGTGAGGGTGCGTGATCACAAATTCAGCCTCTCCCCATGCATTGATCCATTGCGCAAAACTATTAGCTACGCACTGGGGTAATGGTTTGATATGCGGTGCCCAGGTTAAAACAATTTTGGGTTTACGCCCAGCCCCTAAAGGAGATTTGAGCATGCTTTCTTTTATAGTAACAATATCTGTTAATGATTGTAATGGATGCAGCGTTCCGCTTTCCAGGCTCACAACCGGTACACCGGCATATTTGATAAATTGTTTGATCAGCATTTCGCTGTAATCTTCTTCCCTGTTTTTTAAAGACGGGAAAGTTCTCATACAAAGAATATCGAAATACTGACCAAGAATTGGAGCTGCATCTTTTACGTGTTCAACAGTATTGCCGCTCATAATGGCGCCCTCTTCGAACTCCAGCGCCCAGCCTTCTTTATCTACATTAAAAACAATAGCTTCCATGCCAAGGTTCCTTGCAGCTATCTGTGTACTTAACCGGGTACGCAGGCTCGGGTTCAGGAACAGCAGGCCCACACGTTTATCAGCGCCCAGGTTCCTGTCGGCAAAAGGGCTGGCTTTATATGCAAGGGCTTTAGCCGCCAGCGCATTAATATCGGTTACATCGTGAACGGAAATAAATTGTTTCATACCCCTAACCCCTAAAGGGGAATTTTATGGTTATCAACTATTGAATTACTATGCTACTTCGTTGTGTCACTCACTTCAGCTTTCTTCGCTCCTTTCAGCTCTTCTATTGCTTCTTCCAGCGACTCAAGAAAATCATCAATCTGCTTTTTGCTTAAAGCCAATGAGGGCAGTAAACGGATCACATTGGGCTTTGCCTCACCGGTGAATATTTTAAAATCGAACAATAATTTTTTCTTCAGGTCTTTCAGCTCTTCGGGCACATCAAAGCCTATCATTAAACCACGGCCGCGCACATTTTTAAGCGCTTCAATGGATTTCAGTTTATTGATCAGGTAATCGCCGTTTTCTTTTGCGTTGGCAATCAGATTTTCTTCTTCCATCACTTCCAGTACAGCTAATGCAGCAGCGCAGGCCAGTTGGTTACCGCCAAATGTGGTACCCAGCATTCCATATTTTGGTTGAATATGCGGTGCAATTAAAATACCGGCAACAGGAAATCCATTACCCATGCCTTTTGCCATAGTGTAAATATCTGCATTTACCCCGGCGTAATCATGCGCAAAGAAACGGCCAGTTCTTCCATAACCGCATTGTACACTATCTGCAATATACACTGCACCATGCTCATCGCATAATTGCCTGATCAGTTGCAGGAACGATTCGTTGGCAATATTAATGCCGCCTACACCCTGTATGCCTTCTATGATCACAGAAGAAATTTCTTTGCCATTTTCTGCAAAGCATGCTTTCAATGCCTGCTCATCATTAAAAGGAAGAAAGATCACATTATCTGTTTCGTTCACCGGCGCTACAATGGCAGGATTATCTGTTGCAGCTACCGCCAGTGATGTTCTGCCGTGAAAAGATTTTGTAAAAGCGATGATTTTTTTACGGCCATTAAAAAAAGAAGCCAGCTTCAAAGCATTTTCATTGGCTTCGGCGCCGCTGTTACAAAGAAATAACTGGTAATCTTCTTTACCGCTCAGTTTACCCAGTCTGGTTGCCAGTTCGCGCTGGATAGGGATAATTACTGAGTTGGAATAAAATGCAATTTTTTCTAACTGATCTTCAATCCTTTTTACCCAGTGCGGATTTGTATGGCCAATGCTGATTACGGCATGCCCACCATACATATCTAAATACTGAACACCGTTATCATCCCATACATAAGAACCTTTGGCGCTTGTGATGGCGATGTTGTTTAAGGGATATACGTCAAATAAAGTCATAGGTTATAAGTTATAAGTAGTAAGTTATGCTCTTACTTTAGTGATTAAAGCAATCAGCATACCTTTTACTTCGTTGATTAATTTATGTTGTGTTTCAAATTTTTCTATTGCCAGATACTTCAGATCTTTTGCTAAAAGCAGCAAATATTCTGATTCATTTGAAGAGCCCGGGGCAATATTTAAATAATGCGCAAGTTTCTGTTTACTGCTTTTGCCACATCCTTCCGCAATATTTGCCGGAATTGATGAGGCGGATCGTCGCAATTGATTGGTTAAACTATACAACTCCTCCTTAGGAAAAAACCTGGTTCCCTCATACACATTCAACGTAAATGAATGTGCTTTCTCCCAAACTTTTAGGTCTTTATAGTTTTGCATACTATCTCACTTAAAATTTATTACTTAAAACTTAAAACCCGGCAGCTTTCAATTTTAGGCCCAATGTTTCTTCCAGGTTGAATAATAAATTCATATTCTGTACCGCTTGTCCGCAGGCGCCTTTCAATAAATTGTCGATGGCTGAATGTACTACTATTTTGCTGCCTTGTTTTTCAATATTGAGTAAACATTTATTGGTGTTCACCACCTGCTTCAGGTCAATCATACTATCACTTACATGTGTAAAGGGCTGACCGCTGTAATAGGTTTTGTATAGCTGTTTAATTTCTTCCAAAGGCAGCCCGCAATCAATGATGGAACTAACATAAATACCCCGGGTAAAATCGCCCCGCCATGGCACAAAGTTCACATACATGCCATCATTCCCCTGTAATTGCTGAAGGCTTTGATGTATTTCGTTGATATGCTGATGTTGCAGCGATTTATATGCCTGGATATTATTGGCCCTCCAGCTAAAATGCGAGGTGGCACTTAAACCCTGTCCGGCTCCTGTTGAGCCTGTAATGCCCGTTGTATATACATCGCCCAACACCCCCGCTTTTGCCAATGGTAATAATCCCAATTGAATAGCAGTAGCAAAACAGCCTGGGTTTGCAATATTATTTGCCGATTTGATGGCCTCTTTATTCAACTCAGGCAGGCCGTATACAAATTTGCGGTTATCGATCTGCGCTTTTGAAGCGAGACGAAAATCCTGCGACAGGTCGATCAGTTTTACTGTATCAGCTATTTTATTGGCCGCTAAAAATTTACCGGCATCGCCATGACCCACACAGAGAAATAAAACATCTATATCATTATGTAATGAATCGGTAAATACCAGATCAGTTTCTCCAACAAGGTCTGCATGTATTTTGCTCAACTTGTTTCCAGCATTACTGGTGCTGTGAATAAAGGAAATAGTTACGGCCGGGTGATTGAGCAATAAACGTATCATCTCACCACCTGTGTAGCCTGCGCCTCCAACGATACCGGCTTTTATACCCCCAACCCCTAAAGGGGAGTTGCTTATTTTATCGTTTGTTTGATTTGTTTTCATTTGATACAACATTTTTCTTTTGAAATGTTTTCGATCCCTCCTTTAGGGGGTTAGGGGGTAAGATACCTATCCCCAGCCGTTGATGGCTGCGATGAAAGTATAAATTCCAGATCCGATGATGTCTGATTGATGATCCGGTGCTTTTGTCCTGGCTGAATATGAATGCCTTCCTGTTCGTTTACAATAATTGTTGCATTGTCTATTTCAAATGTGGCGCTTCCTTTCAATATAAAAAAGAATTGCCGCGCATGCCGGTGATAATGCAATTCTTCCGCAGTTCCTGCCGGCATCCGCTCCTGTTTTACAGAAAGCGATGGTTCATCCACCAGGTTCCATCCATCACAGGCATCACCCCATTGGTAATGTTTTAAAGGTTCCTGTATGGATACTTTTTTCATTTATTCGACTCGTTGATGTTATGATAGATCGCAGTCTGGTTACCAAATATTTTAGAGAACCCTCTTACATCTTCACCACTCCAGCCGGTATTCATCTCGCCATATTTTCCAAACTTGCTGCTCATCAGGTCGTACTTAGATTCGATACCTATAACCTGGAAACGATAAGGCAACAACTGTACAAACACATCTCCTGTAACATGGGCCTGCGAGCTTTCAAGGTACGCTTCAATATCTCTCATCACCGGATCCAATATTTGTCCCTCATGCAGCCAGTTGCCGTAGAACTGCGCCAGTTGGTCTTTCCAGCCAAGCTGCCATTTGGTTAATACGTGTTTCTCTAATGCGTGGTGGCCTTTTAAAATAACCATCGGTGCAGCAGCTTCAAAACCTACGCGGCCTTTAATGCCAATAATGGTATCGCCTACATGTATATCACGTCCCAGCCCATAAGGTCCGGCCAGAGTTTGTAAATACTGGATCGCTTTTGACGGATGATCAAATGTTTGATCGTTAATAGCAGTAAGTTCTCCTTTTTCAAAATGCAGTTTTACCTCTTCACTGCCTGTTTTGGTTACCTGCGTAGGCCATGCTTCTTCGGGCAGTATACCTTTCGACTGTAATGTTTCTTTACCTCCCACGCTGGTTCCCCACAAGCCTTTGTTGATAGAGTATGCGGCTTTCTCAAAATTCATTGATACGCCTTTCCCTTTCAGGTAGCTGATCTCTTCTTCACGGCTGAGCTTCATATCGCGTATCGGCGTAATAATTTCTACACCCGGGATCATGATATTGAAGATCATATCAAACCTTACCTGATCGTTACCAGCACCGGTACTGCCGTGTACCACTGCTGCTGCATTTAATTTTTTGGCATGTTCTGCAATATGCAATGCCTGACTCAATCTTTCAGCACTTACGCTTAACGGATAAGTGTTGTTCTTTAACACGTTTCCATAAATAAGGTATTTGATAATACTGTTGTAATAGCTCTTTACTGCATCAACAGTGGTATGTGTTTTTACACCAAGTGTATACGCATGTTTTTCTATCTGCGCCAGCTCTTCCTGATTAAATCCGCCGGTATTTACAATCACACTGTGTACTTCATATCCCTTATCATCGGTAAGGTATTTTACACAATAAGAAGTATCTAATCCCCCGCTAAAACCAAGCACTACTTTGGCTCCGGGTCCTAAAGAGGATTTGTTATTATCTTGTTTTGTCTGATCTGTGCTCATGGTATTCCAAATTTTCTCTAAAAAAATATTTTATACTTCCCCCCTAAGAGCTTGTCCCGCCTGGGCGGGAGGGCCAGGGTATTACAAATTAAAAACGGAATGAAACAATGATTTTGTTTTTGTTACATTTCCATTTCCGCCCCCGTTCTCTTTTTTCCTGAACCATCGCAATAACTTACTCTGTTTTATTTTCATAAAACGTTCGTACAGTTTTGAATTTTGTTTGAACTCTTCTGAAGTTTCCTGTGGCTCATAATGATCAGCAGGATCGTAGAGCATAGCGGTGCACATACAATTCTTCCTGTCTTTGCTCATCAGGATATCATAGTTAACGCAGCTTTTACAACCTGCCCAGAATTCTTCATCATCCGTTAATTCGCTGTAAGTTACCGGCTCATAACCCAGGTCGCTGTTGATCTTCATCACAGCAAGTCCTGTTGTAAGGCCGAATATTTTAGCTTTCGGATATTTTTGTCTTGATAAATTAAAGATGGTCTGCTTGATCTTTTTCGCGATACCGCTCTTCCTGAATTCGGGAGATACGATCAAACCGCTGTTGGCTACAAACTCTTCATGACCCCATACTTCTATATAACAAAAGCCTACCCACCTGCCATCGGGCATTACAGCTATTACTGCTTTGCCTTCTTCCATTTTTTTGGCAACATATTCGGGACTGCGTTTGGCAATACCGGTGCCACGGGCCTTCGCTGAAGACTCCATTTCGTCTGTTATGGTTTGTGCGTAATGAGTGTCGCCACTATTCGCTACACGAACAATAATCTTATCTTCCAACTTGTCATGATTAATAGAGTGAAAAAGAAAACACCTATGTGTTTTTAGATCAGTTCCGGGAGAAAGTTCACTGATAGGGGCAAGTGCCAGTTGCTCGTCCTATCAGCAACCACGTCGTGGTCGCAAAGGGGAGTTACACGGAGGATTTGCTGAAACCAACGGTTCGGCAGCAACAACCTGCGAAAAATTAATATATGTAAACAATTGTTTCACTGATATATTTATGAGTTACCCTCAATTTTTTGTAAAAGTAAAACAGTTTGCATGAATTGGGGTCATTTTTTTGCAAAAGTTTGGTTAGAAACTGGTGTTTGAAGTTATAAAAATGCCGCCCCGATTAACCGGAGCGGCCACCCGTAGAGGGATAGTTTGAGCCTTTTTTAGACAATAGCTTAGTTATTATTCCTGCGCCCGCCACCACCAAAGCCACTCATACCCGGCGGACGCATACCATCGCCCGGGCCAAATCTCATCATACCAGGCGTGCGTTGCTGGTTCTGAAGAGCAAAATTCCGCAGGTTGTAAGTAAACGTCAGCATAAAATAACGGGTAAGGTTATTGGTACGACTGGTGGTAAACTGGTTGGCTGTAGCGGTGCTGCTGATAGACTGGTTCTGTTTCAGAACATCAAAGCAACTCAGCCTGATCTCTCCGGCCTTATTTTTCAGGAACTGTTTGGCAATAGAAGGTGTTACCAGGAAAACAGTAGTGTTGTATCCTACCGGGCGGTTGCCATAATGCGTGTAATCAAAATCGCTGGCCACCAACCATCCATTATTGGAGTAGAGCGTAAAATCTGCCGACAGGCTTTGCGTTGTATAATTGGTATTCGAATTAGTGGAAAGTGTACTTCTGATCGGGTTATACATGAACGAATAACTCAGGTTCATGTCAAAATTATTCTTCAGGTTGGTGGTCCATTTTACTGTTTCAGACATTGACGTGCTGCGTGTATAATTGCTTATCAAATTCACCAATGACTGGTACTGTGTGTAATTGATATTTGTTTGCAGGTTCAGGTTTGATTTTGGTTTTTTTATCGGAAATCCATAGTTAAAATAACCTGATACATTATACGTACCCCCCAGGTTTACGTAAGTGGTGGTTTTACCTCCATTGGGGTTCTGTATAATAGCGCTCTGAATATCATTGGCTACCATACTGGCATTTACAGTGGCAAAAATGATGCGATTAGTAACAGGATCAAAAGAAGTATACAACACCCGTAAGCTGTGTGTGAACTGTGGTTTCAGATCAGGATTACCTTTTTGGAAGTTGATAGAATCGGATGTGGTAATGATAGGCTGTAACTGCGCAGTACCCGGCTGACCGGTTCTGCCGTTATAAAATACACGAAGGCTTTTAGTACGCGAATAATTATACGTAAAATTAACGGTAGGCGTAAGGTTCACAAAACTCCGGGCCACCAGCACGTTCTTGGTGGTATTGTTACTGTTGATGTTCATAAACTGCAAACTCGTTCCTATATTCAGGTTAAACTTTGTTTGCTGTATCCGGTAACTTAAGTTGGTGGTATTGGATGTTGAAGTGTATTTGTACGAGTTGCTATACAGGCTGTCAAACTGAGAAAATTTTTGCCCCACATTATCAAACCTGTACGTGTTATTGATAGAATTACTGTTGGTATAAGAATAGGAATATCGTAATTCAATCAACTGGTTCTTCCCAACCGGCTCTGTATAGGAAATGGTTGGATTAAGTGTAATAGAACGGGAAGAATCAACATAATGCTGGTTGATGGTATCCTTTTTAATAAACGGTTTGTAAAAAGTATTGACAGCATAATTGTTGCCATCTCCATTGTTTTCACTCGCAGAAAAATTCATATCCAGCGAAACAGTCCTGCCCTTTTTAGCAAACTTATGCCGCAACTGCAAATTGGCACCGCTGATAGTATAGCCGCGGTTGAAATTGGAATTTTTACTTACCGACTGATTGATTAATGTGCCATTCTTACCACCTGTTGTGATACTGGATGATTCTGAATTTGGATTGCTGTTTTGAAAAACAATATTCGGGCGGAAGATGAGTGAATTGTTGGAATCTATCCTGTCTTCAAAATTGAAAGTGAGCCGGTGGTTGGCATTCCGTGAAACAGACGAAGACACCGCATTTCTGAAGTTGGAAGAATCCTGGTTAAGAATAGTTTCTGCATTGCTCGATTGTTCAGACGCGATATGAGGCGCATTATAAAAATAGCTGCCATAGGCATCTATATTCTTGCTCCAGGCATCACGATAATTTAATCCTCCCGCCCAAATGGTGGTGATACCATTTCCACCAGAGCCACCGCCTCCAAAATTTCCTCCAAAGCCGCGACCGCCACCCAAATTCTGCTGGGTGAAGTTTTGCTTATTAATATCATTGGCCTGACCCAGAAAAGTAAGTTGCCGATCGCCGTTTACTTTGCTGAAATTAAAGCTTTCATCAAAATTCCCATTGTCGCCTATTCCTGCTACTGCTTTTCCAAATACGCCTTTGCGCATATCTTTTTTGGTAGTAATGTTGATCGTTTTAACACGGTTGCCATCATCAAAACCGGTAAACTTACTCTGATCGCTCTGGTCATCAAATACCTGTATCTTATCTATTACATCAGGGGGAAGGTTTTTGGTGGCCATTTTAGGATCATCACCAAAAAAACGTTTGCCATTTACCAACACACGTTGCACGGCTTCTCCCTGAGATTTAATAGTGCCGTCTTTTGCCACCTCCATGCCCGGTATCTTTTTGATCAGATCTTCTGCAACTGCATTGGGTTTTGTTTTAAAAGCGGCGGCGCTAACTTCTATCGTATCTTTCTTCATCCTCACCAAAGACTCTGTAACAGTAACATTTCCCAGATCATGAGAAGCTGTTTGCAAAAAGATGGTTCCTGCATCAACAGTTGCATTGGTTTTAGAGAAATTGATTTTTTTTGCATAAGGTTCGTATCCCTGAAATTTCACCTGCAGGATCATGTCACCAAAAGGAATATTGAGTATTGAAAAAGATCCGTCGGCTTTGGCAAGTGTGAATACTTCTAATGAAGAATCTCTTGCATCAAGAATAGTAACAGAAGCATCTTTCAGGGATTGTTTACTGAGTGTGTCAACCAGTTTACCTTTTACAGAACCGGTTGTTTGCGCCGATGCTGCAAATGATAATAGTATACAGGTTAGTATTACGAGGGTTTTGAACATACTCAATCGGGCGATTTACAAAAAGCGAATGTAGTTCTACTCTTTAATCGATCCGGGGCTAAAAGATTAACGGAAAACTACCATGATAGTTGGATATCATCTCCGGAAAATCGGTGAAAACTCAGAAGCGATAGGTAGGGTTTTCAGGTATCCCTGCTTAGCCTGTCAAAAACTTCATTTCGTCGAAATCAGTCATAAGCTTGCTTCAGTGATAAGGCAGGTATAACTGATTTTTTTAACCAAAAAAATAAACCACTTGGTACAGTTTTATTTCGTTACAATATGTTCAACAAAAATGATTTATGATTTAACTCATGAAACTGAAAAGTAATTTCTGTTATTTTGCACCTTGTAAGAGGAATCTTCAACTATGTTCAAACAAATAGCTGCTTCATTATTACTATTGTGCTTTATGGCACAAACCTTTAGCCGGGCAGCTATTGTGAGCAGTTATTATGTGAACACAGCCGGGTATGCCAAAAATTGTATCAATAAAGCAAAACCCAAACTGCACTGTAACGGTCGCTGCCAGATGATGAAGAAACTGAAACAGGAAGAAAAAAAAGATGCGCAAAACCCAGAAAGAAGAAGTAACAGCAAAGATGAAGTACTTTCTTCCAAATCACATTTTGCCTCCGTTCATTCTATAAAAATCATCACCCCTGTTCAATATTTTGATCACCAACCTTCATTTGCGATTGGCAGGACTCACGATATTTTCCATCCTCCGGGAGCATAAGATCCTCTCTTATTGCAGCAGATACAGCTTTGCTGTATCGCATTCTCATTTACTTTATTGAAACATGTATTCAGTCGTGTCGCTTCTTTTGTGAGCGCTGCTATGCTATTATTTATTTTGAAAAACACATTTATGAAAAGAACTTTTTTAATATTCGCATTCCTGTTTATTTCATCTACTGCTTTATTTTCCTGCGAGATCTGTGGTTGTGGCGTAGGTAATTTTTATATGGGATTACTCCCAAACTTTAAATCAAGGTTTATTGGTATCCGGTACAGTTACATGAAGTATCATTCTGAAATGGCAATGGACCATAGCCAATACAGCAATGATTTTTACAAAACAACTGAGATCTGGAGTGGCTGGAATATCGGCCGGAAGTGGCAGGTATTAAGTTTTATCCCTTATCGTTTCAACAAAAAAGTATCTGATGATGGTATTAAAAAAAATGACGGATTAGGCGATATTAGTGTATTGGCTAATTACCAGCTATTGCATACCCGGAAAATAAACAGGCAGAATAAAACAATTGATCAACAGCTTTCAGTTGGCGGAGGAATTAAATTGCCAACAGGCACGTATCATGTAGACCTGCGTAATCCTGATATAAATATCGGGGATGCCAATTCGCAGTCCGGCACCGGCAGCACAGATTTTTTACTGAATGCCATGTACCAGATCAGTATTCAGAAATTTGGTGTTAATACAACAGTGAATTACAAAATAAATACAGCAAACACCGATCAATACCGTTTTGGAAACAGGGTTACCATTAACAGTCTTGCCTATTACCGCATTCCGTTTGCAGGTGTGGCCGTTGCACCTAATGCAGGTTTGTTGTATGAGCATGCTGCAGTTAATCATTTCGAAAAGGAGATTGTTGACCAAAGTGGCGGCTATCTTTTAAATGCTTCTGTGGGAGCAGAGTTCAATTTTAATAAGATAACAGCAGGTATAAACGCACAATTACCAATCAAACAAAGTTTTGCAGAAGGGCAAACCACATCACAAATCCGCGGTGTGGTACATATTAGCTTTGCATTGTAAAATTTACATCCTAATTTTATTCAGATTTTACATCAAACAACTAATCAATTTTTACATGAAAACATTAAAACTTACACTTGGCTTATTTACGGCCGTTTGTGTTGCAATAATCGCATGCCAATCAGGCCCTGCCAAAACAGAAGAAAAACCGTTAAAAGACACCACCGCCATGCAGAGTGATACATCTGCCAATATATTTGAGCACCTGCTGGTAGACAACAAAAAAGATCCCAGTTGCGGTATGCCTACTACAGCAGGTATTGCTGATACTGCACATTATAAAGACAAGGTTTTAGGATTTTGTTCCAAAGAATGTAAAGATGAATTCCTGAAAAATCCTGATGCAAATATTGCTGCAGTGGATCTGAAAAAATAAGCGCTGATTTCACGGATTAACACGGATACTAATTTTATCTGTGTTAATCTGTGAAATCTGTGGCAAAAATTAAACTATACAAAATGAAAAAATTACTTATCTGCCTGGTAATGGCTCTGCCGTTTGCCTTAAGCGCCCAGGGAACATCTGACTGGAAAGAACAGAATGTTTTTCACGACCTGATGAGTCATACTTTTCATCCGTCTGAAAATGGCAACCTGAAGCCTTTAAAAGCAAAAGCAGATAGCCTGGTATGGAGTGCAAAGCAGTGGAAGGCATCTGCCATACCATCTGATTTCAAACCAAAAGAAACTGCTGAACAATTAGCTAAATTAGTTAAGCAATGTGCGGCTATCCAATCTGCCGTTAAAGCAAAAAAAGATGATGCTGCATTAACAGCGATGATCAAAGAGGCGCATGAAACATTTCATACAGTAGTAAAAGAATGTAAGAAAAGCGAATAACAAACCGTTTTCTTAAAATAAAACAGCCACTTCGGGTATTTGAAGTGGCTGTTTTTATTGAACCTGTTTTTCCCTGGCGAAAGGTTAAAACGCCATAGATACTCAGATTTAGCTGAAGAGGTATTCTACGTCTTCCTTCGTCAGGCTCTTCACAAATCCTTCATCATCGGTGATCAGGTCTTTAGCAAGATTACGCTTGCGCTCCTGCAGTTTTAATATCTTATCTTCTACCGTATCGGTACAGATCATTCGGTACGCAAAAATATTTTTTGTCTGGCCAATACGGTGTGTACGGTCAATAGCCTGTTGCTCTACCGCAGGGTTCCACCATGGGTCTACGATGTACACATAATCTGCCGCTGTAAGATTCAAACCTACACCACCCGCTTTTAAAGAGATCAGGAACACACGGCAGTTTTCATCGTTCTGAAAACGGTGAATGGCTTTTTCTCTTTCTGCTACCGTGCTGCTGCCATCAAAGTATTCATAATCCACGCCCAACTCTTTCATTTTTTCTTTGATCAGGGCCAACATGCCAAGGAATTGTGAGAAGATCAAAGCCTTGTGATTACTAATGTTTTCGGTTATCTCCCTGCCTATCTCTTCCAGCTTAACCGATACATTCGGAAAACGTTCTTCTTCTTTTACAATGGCCGGACTATCGCAGATCTGCCTCAGTTTCATCAATCCCTGCAGGATGGTGAGCTGCGATTTCTGGATACCCTGGTTTTCAACCACACCTAATATTTTATCGCGGTAATCATTTCTGTATGCTTCATATATCCTGCGTTGCTCATCGCCCATTTCGCAGAAAAGGACCATCTCCTGTTTTTCAGGAAGGTCTTTGGCAACCTGTTCTTTGGTACGCCTGAGTATGAAAGGATATAATAATTTACGCAGGTGATCTTTTTGCTCTTTCTCACCAAACTTATCAATAGGTACAGAAAATTCCTGTTTAAAAAATTCCACACTACCCAGCATTCCCGGGTTGAGGAAGTTCATCTGGGCAAAAATATCAAAGGTGTTATTCTGCAACGGCGTACCACTTAAACACAGGCGGTTTTTGGCTTTTAACAGGCCTGCAGCCTTGGTTACTTTACTGCCCGGGTTTTTAATTGCCTGGCTCTCATCAAGAATCACATAGTCAAAATCAACATCAACAAACTGTTTAATATCGCTGCGCAATGTTCCGTAGGTAGTGATAATTACGTCAAACTCTCCATTGCCCAATGCTTCCCGTGAGCGGTTGCCGCCATGGTGTATTGAAAAAGTGAGTGATGGTGTAAATTTCTTTATCTCATTCTGCCAGTTAAACATCAGTGTGGTTGGGCAAACAACAAGTGCTTTTAAGCTGCCGCTTTCTTCTTTCAGGTGATGAATAAAACTCAGTGCCTGTATGGTTTTACCCAAACCCATATCATCTGCCAATATTCCACCCCACTGTACTTCACGCAAATAATTGAGCCATTGGAAACCGCTTTCCTGGTAAGGGCGTAACACCTCTTTAAGGTGCGCGGGTGCAGGAACCGGTTTGATAGAATGATTGCCTTTTAAATTTTCATACTTCTCTTCCAGCTTAAAAAACAGTTCTTCTTCATCGCGCTGCAGGTACAATTCTTCAATTACACTGAAATGGTACTTGCTCAGCTTCATGCTGCCCGTTTTGCCATCGCCCACCCTGAATAACAATGAATATTTCTTAATCCATTCTTCGGGCAGAATACCAAGCGTTCCATCTTCCAGTTGCACAAACTGTTGTTTATTACCCAGTGCTTTTTTAACTTCTTCTACTGTTACTTTCTGCTCACCAAACAATATCTCAACTTTCGCATCAAACCAATCGGTATTGCTGCTGATGAATATTTTGGTAGTGGGCTTGGCGGTATTAAAACGGAAATTCTTTAACGCTTCAAAGCCAAATACCGGAATATTCATGTCTTTAACCGCATCTACAAAAAGGAAGAACCAATTGTTGCGCAACACATCCGTTCCTTTCAGCGCCAATACATGTCCTTCCACCGGACGGATAAAGGCAGAATGCAACGATTCAATTTTTTGCACAAACTCTTTCTCTGCTTCCAGGTTACGCTGTATCACCAGCAATTTATCGGCAACAGGCAGTATGATCTTTTCTTTGTCTGAACTCCGCACATCATACCCCCTGTAACTAAATACAGGTTGAAACAAAAGATAATCGCCTTTTTCTTTCAGCATGATCTTTACTTCGGGCCTGATATCTTTTACCTCTTCTTTCTGCACATTGGTAAAATGCACATTATATTCTTTAGACAAAGGGAGGATAAACTGTTGCAGTTGCACCGCCCAATCCTCAGCAGCAATGCTGATTTTACCGGCAGGCAGAAATTTTTCTGCCAACATAATATCTTCTGAACGCTGCCAGGTATAAAACTGGTTATGATAACGGAACATCAGGGCAGAATCGCTTTCATTGTCTGATATGTTCAGATCTGCCAGTGGTAATTTTACGCGGCAATCCACTTCGTATTGGCCGTTTGAATAATTTACTTCAAACTCAGGACTGATGAATTGTTCCATCAGTTCGGCCTGTAACAGGTTGGCCGTGGTAAAAGTTTTCTTTGCAGGCAGATAGAATATAAAATGACTCGTTGAAAGGTCGGTAAATAATTTCCTGATCTTGGGATGCAGGTACTCGTTTATGAGGTGCCTGGTTTCTTCCGGAAGTTCATCGTTGTGTTGCTGTATAATATTTTCCCAGATGCCGCTGAATGGTGAGTTCCGGTTCAGGTAGCGACCAACTTCACCTGGCATCAGTTTACGTAATTGCTGCAGCAGCATCTTATCATCTTCGCTAAATACTTCGGTGTTGATGAATTTGGCGAGATCTAATTTTACTGCTTTGCTAACATATTTTGTCTGCTCCTCATCCGCTTCTCCCTGCACAGCATCCAGTTGTACATAAGGGTATTGCAGTTCATTGGATGTGATCACCACACCCAGTTTCTGTATTGTTTTGGGTGTTTCTTCTTCAACAACTGTTACTACAGGTGCCAGTCCTGATTCTGCGGGCCTGGGTTTTGTATCAGCCGGATTTAATGATACGCGTTTGATAGAACTATCCAAAACCCTCAGGAAAGGTTTGCCATCTGTATAGGTAAATTCAAATTTCCCTTTCAGATCATCACTGAGCGAATAGCCATAGAGTGCAAGGAGTTTATTTTTTTCCTTGTCCCAGTTGCGGATACTGTCAAAATAATTCGGGCCGTAATTATGCAGCAGTTGCAGCAATACAATATTCTTATGAATGCAAAGCGGGTGTTCGGTATCGCTTTGGCAGGTACAACTGGTATCGAAATTGCGTTCTTCGTTTTTTTGAATCACCACTTTAAATTTCTCTCCTTCATATTCCAGCTCAGCCAACACACGTTCATCCTTCGCGTCTAAGATATTGCTTCGGGTGCTGCGGAGATAATTTTCAGCGGCTTCAAATTGGGTCTTTTCTGATAACATCCGGATCAGTTTAAGCTCCAGTTGTTTCATCTTCACTACTGTATGCCGCTGATCATAAACCGTTTCTTTATCACCCAATAAGTTCTTGTCGAGCATATCCTGTAAATGAAACAGGGCCCCTGCTTTATGGCGGCAGATCTCAGAAAGATTATACGGACAACTGCAACGCAGCGAAAGTGTTTTAGGATCTTTAAACTGGTTGATGTGCACTTTATAAAAAGTTGCATACCCATCATCCTTCACGCGGAAGATGACGGCGGCCATCAGATCATCGTACTCAACCAGTTCTACATTGCCGAGGGCATGTATCTTTTTTCCACGGCGGATCACTTCCTCCGTTCCGCTGTTATAAATATGTTTAACCAAATAAGGTAAAGCCATGGAAAGTTTGGAGTTTGGAGTCTGGAGTCTGGGGTAAGAAGAATTTGAGCGCTATTACAACTAAATTCAAGCGCTGGATTCCCTGCCTCAGACTTCAAAAAGGGCAATTTGCAAAAGTAAAGGAAAGCAAACGGGTTTGCGAAGAGAATTGAAAGAAAAGTGGAAAAAAGTGAAAGTTTGGGAATATTTTAAAACAGAAACCGGCAAACAGGCCGGTTTTTGAATAGCTGAATTGATAATATTCTGTTAACAGCAAACAGGAGAATACATTGTTTTGTATTACAATTCACTATAATGCCTGCTTAGATAATCAGATCGCCATTATTGTAAAATGGAAGAACATTGGCTTTATCGGGAGTAACGCAATATTCCAGATCGTTCTCCAGGCCATATGATGCCAGTCGGTGCCAATGGGTTGTGTGACGTATAAAACGGAACATATCATTTTTATGCAGTGTATACATATCGGCGGCCATCAGGCTGCTATCGCAGTGTATGGTAAAATGATCTTTTATCCGGTTGATGACAGCACCGGCAAATAAAGTATCCTCCAGATTAAAGCGGTCTTTCCATGCCGAACAGCCAAGGATCACATTTTTGTTTTGAGCCACCAGGTGATTACAAACAGCAGATAAATTTGGGAACGAACCCGTGATCACTTCTGATGCCCCGCTATTAAGTGCAAGATGCAATAAGCGTGTACCATTGGTAGTGGTGAGTACAAGGGTTTTCCCTTCAATAAATGAGCGGGGATACTCTGCAGGAGAGTTACCATATTGCAGTCCTTCAATCACTTTGCCATCTCTTTCACCTGCTGTAATACCGCCTGTTTTTTTACCTATTTCAATACACAGGTCAACCGAATCTACCGGTATTACCCGCGCGGCACCGTTATAAAGTGCTGTGGCAATGGTAGAAGTGGCACGAAATACATCTATCACCACCACTACACTGTTACTGATATCATAGATATCTATCAACCGCGGCGAGAGTATAGTATGCAGGGAAGGCTTATTGCTCATAAAGCGGCAAAGATAATCCCTGCGGGGGAAATGGCAATTGTGAATGGTGAATTGTGAATGGGCAATGGTGAATAGTGAATGGTGAGTAGTGAGTTAGTATAGGGGGAGACGGTATATGATTTTGTGATCAGATCATCCAATTTTGCAAATCTGATTCACCATTCACAATTCACCATTGCCCATTCACCACTCAAGCCTTCTTTGTCAATATCAGCAATTCATTCGCCTGCACTTCGGTTACATACCGTTTAATGCCCTGTTTGTCGGTGTAGTTCTTATTAACCAGTTTACCTTCAACGGCTATTTCAGTGCCTTTTACAAGGTATTTTTCGGCTATCTCGGCCAGTTTACCCCAGACTATTACATTGTGCCATTGTGTTTCAGTTACTTTCTCACCTTTGGCATTTTTGTAGTTCTCGTTGGTGGCGAGGCTGAGGTGGGCTACTTTTTTGCCATCACCAATAATTTTTACATCCGGCGCCTGGCCCAGGTTACCAATGAGCTGCACTTTGTTTTTGATCGCGTTCATAACGGTTCGGTATAAATATGTTTTGATTAAATACTGGCAGAAATGGTACTGCCGTTAACCATGCAAATATGTAAACCGAACAATGCAGCAAACGGTTTTTATTCGTTTACTTTCGGATGTAAGTGTTTGTAAACGGGTAGTAGTGTTCATTATAGGAATTATTATACCCCTTATACTTTGCCTAACAGTTTCTTTGGCATATTCTCCCTCTATCAATCAGAAAATAAGCAGTTTGCCACTTGTTCAGCAGTAGGCCATTATGGACAAATCCGGAATTAAATTCCGGATTTGTCCATAATGGCTTATCTTTATTTCATGATAAACCGTACCGCAGCAGCCAAACTGGTAAAGCTGGCAAAAACATTCCGAAGTGTAGCAGTTGTTGGGCCGCGCCAAAGTGGCAAAACAACTCTTTGCAGAAATATCTTCCCCCGGAAACCGTATGTCTCTCTGGAGAACCCGGATATACTGGAATTTGCCAATACCGACCCAAGAGGTTTTTTGTCGCAATATAAAAATGGAGCTATTCTGGACGAAATACAAAGAGCGCCGATACTATTTTCGTATCTGCAACAAATATTAGACGAAACAAAAAAAAGAGGGCTATTTATACTTACAGGTTCCAATCATTTTTTGTTGCAGGAAAATATATCACAAACACTATCCGGCAGGGTTGCTTATTTACAGCTTTTACCCCTATCTCTGCAGGAGCTGAAAGAAAGCAAAAAAATAAAAAAAGAGTATAGCTGGCATATACTTAATGGCGGATACCCGGAAGTGATCTCCAAAAAATTAAATCCAACTGACTGGTATTCGGGTTATATAAATACTTATATAGAAAGAGATGTGAGACAATTGAAAAATATCAATAATCTTTCCCTGTTCACAAAATTACTGCGCTTATGTGCCGGGCGAACAGGCCAGATACTTAACCTTTCTTCGCTTTCAAACGATTGCGGCATTGATCAAAAAACAGTTGCTGCCTGGCTTGGCATTCTGCAAAGCAGTTATATTATTTATCTTTTAAAACCTTACCACACAAACTTCAATAAACGGATTCTGAAGACGCCCAAACTCTATTTTTATGATACAGGCGTTGCCTGTTCATTACTGGGTATCACCGATACAAAACAAATTGCAACCCATACTGCCAAAGGCCCCTTATTCGAAAATATGATAGTAAGCGAACTGCTTAAAGCAAGGTTCAATACAGGATCTACAGACAATATTTATTACTGGCGTGACAAAACCGGTAACGAGATAGATATTTTATCTGATACTGCAGGTAAACTGACTATCATGGAATTAAAAGCGGGAGAAACCATTGCATCAGATTTCTTTAAAGGGATACAATATTTCTCTTCGCTAAATACCCAAACTGAACAACGAATATTAGTGTATGGGGGTAAGGAGGAACAAAAAAGAAGTAATGGCATCATTGTAAAACCATGGAACACTTTGATCTGACACGGAATTATAAAAAATGGCATCCTGCCAGGCAGGATGCCATTATAGAGGCTACAACCGAATTATTAAACGGGGGACAATTATCTGATTTAATCAACACCTGCTGAACTTTCAATGCCCAGCTTCCTGATCTTAATGATCTGCCTGATCAGGTAAACAATTACAGACCATACTGAAATAAAAATAGATCCTGCCAGTAACAGCAACCAAAACGGCGCTTTATCCCTGGTGGCAAATAAGGTTCTTCTGTTAAATGCATTTTCGCCATTAAAAGGCACACCCCATTTTGCTTTTTGCTCAATTGAAATACTGCCGTATAACTCATTATCTTCTGTTTTGGCAACAATCACAATATTGCCATCCTTATCGCCGGGTATCGTTGTTTTTTTGAACTCGGCAGTTACCTGCCCGGTTGAATCGGTAGTAAAGGTTTCCTCATCTCCAACAGAAAGGTTCCCTACACTTCGTTTTACAATTATTTTGGTTTCAACATCTTTAACCGGCACCCAGTCGTTACCTTTTTTTGCTTTTACTGTGGCAGTAATGCTCCTGGTTCCGTCTACATTAACAGTGTCTATGAAGATCTTTGCTTTTGTTGCGGATACTTCACCGCTGGCAGATTTGTAGTTCTTATCGGCCACTGTTGAAGCAAGTAAAGTAAACTGTGAAACAGTGTCCCAAAGTAATTTTGCACTTACCGGAAAATTAATTTCACCTCTTCCTTCTTTATTGGTTTTAATAGTACCCAACAGGTTAGAATCTGCTTCCTGCCCCAGGTATACATTAACGGTTATATTGGGAACAGCAACAAATTTCTTTTCTATTTTAGCTTTGGTAAAAACAGAAACAAAAGGGAATTGATTATTGGTAAGGTGGTAACCAACCTCTACCAGCAACCTTGGTTTTGCTTCCTGGGCAATAACTGCATTGCAGCAAATGCCGGCAATAAAAACAAAAAACAGTTTATAATTATTCAGCAGTTTCATGTTGTTCAGTTATGGTTTCATGAATAGGTATGATAGGGAAAATTCTTGCAAAGAAAGTGATCACCAGTAATGCACCGGCCAATGAACCCATGGCAATTGCCCACTCTTCCCAACTGGGAAAATAGTGATGGTAATTATCCGGCACATTGTACATTGGCAGGAATGGATGCAATAATGTTGGCGTAACAATCAGGTAACGCTTAAACCATGCACCCACCACCACCATTACACCTGCAATAAACATGGGTAATGGCTTACGGCCTTTTTTAAACAGCAGTATGGCAATAGGGATCAGCATGCCCACAGATATGGCAAACCAGAACAACGGCGCAAACTCTCCTGCAAAAAGCTGTGTCAGATGTGCTTCCTCCGGTTTCTTCATTTTAAATGCAGGAACTAAGTATTCGTTCACATTAAAATACAAATACAGCAATGCAAGCATTACCACAATTTTACCCATATGGTCGAAATGCTTTTCTGTAATATATTTTTCGAGTTTATACACTTTTCTGAAAACATACATAGCAACCACCACGCCACCGGCACCCACCAGGAATGCCCCTGATATGAAGTAAGCACCAAAATTGGTACTGTCCCAACCGGGCCGGTAAGTAGTTGCAAACAACCATGAGGTTACTGTGTGTATGCTAAACGCAACCGGAATAATGGTGATACACAAAATGGTTACTGCCTTATTGTTTATTTTTTCCTGTACGGCAAGTCCTTTCCAGAAAGAGCCCAGGAAACGATAGAACTTTTGAAAACCGCTTACCCCTTCTTCTTTTCTGCCGATCAATATCTTTAAATCCGGAAGCAATGGAAGATACAGCAGCAGCAGGCTGATCACAAAATAGGTGCTGATCACAATTACATCCCACATAATGGGTGATTGGATACGGCCATAGATGAACAGGTTTACAAATCTTTCGGGGCGCCCCATATCAACGATAATGATCAGGGATGCAAAGACGATGGCCGAAACAGCAATAATTTCTGCAATACGGGTAAGCGGGGTGCTCCAGTGTACATCAGACAGACGGAACACGGCTGTGATCAATGACCCCACCAGGCTAATGGCAACAAAAAATACGAAGTTTGAAATATAAATACCCCATGATACATAATCGCGCATATTGGTTACTACCAGCCCATATCTTAACTGGCGATAATATGCAAAAGCACCTATCAGGGCTATTACTATCAATACACCTGTCCAGATCATTCCCCTTTTACCAAATTTCTGAGGAAGCAGATCCTTTGTGATTTGTTCTTGTGTTGAAGATGTAGAATTTTCCACGGTCAGTTATTTTGAGTTATATTTTTTATCAACTTCATTTTCATTTTCCTCTCCGGATTCAAAAGGGAAATTGCGGTTAACCGGTGGCAGGTAATAAACATTTGGTTTTGTACCAAGGTCTTCCATCAATCTATATCCGGCTTTACTCTTAATCAATTCACTAAACCGGAATGTTTCTGAGCCGTTGGTTACAGAATCTTCGTTCATATCGCCAAAAGCAAAAACACCATTTGGGCAGGCTGATACACAGTGTGGCAATTTGCCCATGCGCGACATATCGGCGCAGAAATCGCATTTACTAACTGTGCCTTTCTTTTGCGGCATACTGGTTTCGCATGAATAGGGCTGAGCTGCCACTTCTTTTTCAAGAACAGGTTCCTGCCAGTTGAAGACCCTGGTTGAATAAGGGCAGGCAGCCATACAAAAACGGCAGCCGATGCAACGATCACTATCAATCAACACAATCCCATCCTGGCGTTTAAATGTGGCATCTACCGGGCAAACCTTAACACAGGGTGGCTCGTCGCAATGCATACAGGTAGTAGGCTCCCAGTATGGTGCAGTATGATCTGCATCCTTCATAGGAAGAACTTTAATCCAGTTCTGTCCGGGCCCCAACGCATGTGCATGATTACAGGCACTTTTACAGGCACCTACATTTTTGCACCTGGAAAGATCTATCACCATCACAAATTTCTTACCTGCAATACCTTTTCTTGCTTCACTATTAGATACCGGTGGCATGTCAGGAACAGGTTTCAGAAATGCTTTATCTATTTCAATAACCTCACCATCAACTGATAGTAGTTTTACTTTTTCTCCTGACGCCTTCACTTCATCTCCCGCATAACCATCAAATGGATTTTTTTTGGAAGAACAACCTGCAACAGCACCGGCAGCAAGCATACCGGCAGCCAGGAACTCTCTTCGCGATGTGTTTTTATTTTTCATGCTGTTATTTTAAATTAACACGGGGATTAGCTCTGCTTTGTGCTGACCCAGTTTTTCAACTGGTCATCGGTAATCTTTTTCCCGTTACCATTCAATATTTTTGAGACATCCACTTCTACTAATCTTCCATCCTGTGTAAGCATTTTGATGGTTTTCTGTTCAGGCGCACAGGCTATTACATCTTTTTTGGACGAAAAAGGATTGCGGAGTTTGAATCCGGCAAATAACAAGGCTATAGAGCCAAGACTACCCCATCGCAATAGTTTTCTGCGCAATGCCTGTTGATCAACATTGTTTGTTTGTTCGGTATTGTTTGTCATAAACCAGGATTGATAACTAATGAGGAGATATAAAAAAAGCCCGGTCCGAAAAAAAGGATTTCTAAAACCAGGCTTTCATTACGATTTACTGATTTGTCAGATCAGCTTAACAGCATACTGTTTACTTTTTAAACGTACGTACATAATTTATCAGGTTCCAGATATCTTCGTCACCTTCCAGTTTCTTTTTAAAGTTTGGCATATCGTTTCTGCCTTCAGAAATTTTGTAGAACAATACACCATTGGATTGTTTTTGAAAATCTGCTACTGAGAAATCACCTGGCTCTGTTTTTAATTGCGCAGCTTTTGATCCATCACCCAGTCCGGATTTACCATGACAGGATGTACAATGTTTTGTCCATAATTCTTTCCCTTCTTTTAAAGAAGCGGCATCAGCTTTTACCGGACTAACCATTTTTTGAAATTTGTCTGGTACAGGCCATGGTTTTGAAGCCTGCCTGAAAGCAGTGAAAGTAACAATTGCAGCAACTCCTGCGAAAAGAAGAGAAAGCCTGATAATTCTTGATTTCATAGTTTATGTTTTAGTGTGTCTTAAAGTTAAATCAGAAATTCCATAAACGGGTAATGTTAAAGCCAATTAAAAATTGACCTTTTGTAAAGTCGTTCTGGTTGAATACGTTATTGCTCTGGGGAAGAATGCTGTTATAATTACCCGCAAAAACCTGGAATGAGTGGTTGCTGGTATTCATCTCCAGTCCCGCACAAATATTAGGATGCGGGTTATTACTAAGGTGTTGTGTAAGAGGTTGGTCGTAGTTAACCACCACGGCCATTCCGGATGAAATTTTATACCTGCCCATGAAGCCCACAGCAAAATGTGTATTGTTCATGGTTGGTTGCGGATCTCCTTTGATATCAATGTACCCCGGTACATTATTAAAGTAGGATAAACTGGGTGATACCTGTACAGAAAACTTATCGCAAACTTTACGGGCAATGATCAACTGGTTAAAGAAAGACAGTCTGTCGGTACCTGTAACAAAATTGCTGCTGCTCCTGGTGTCTATCGCAATATTTCCAAAATAGGTTACACTAACCGGAGAACCACCACTTGTTTTTTGTTTGAGAAGGGCGTACTTGAGATTGGCATCCCACTGCACCCTTTCTTTAGTAAAGCCAAATCCCAATTGCAGGTTATTTTTAACTACATAACTCAGGCCAATGCGGATATTGGAAGGCGCATATAGACCAAAGAAATCTGAATAACCATTATTCACTGTACCGAACCTGTGCTGGATAACCATTTCAAAAGTACCTTTCTTGGATACCATTACAGTCTGGTTATCAAAGATCCAGTTACTTTCGAAAGTGTTTTTAACGGGTTTTGATACTGCTTTGGCAGGAGCCTCTTTTACAGGGGCTGCATCCTGTGCCAGCAGCAGCTGAATGCCCGAACAAAACAATACCAGTAACATGAGTCCTGTATTGCGTAATATGATTTTAAACGTTTTCATTTCGTCTGGTTTTAATTGTTTTTAGCGCCTTGTTTTACCCATGCCAGCACCAACTGGTTCAGGTTTGAAGGATTAACTGGTCCGCCCACCGGCATCGGAGTAGGTTTTTTCCCTGTAAGCCACAGGTACAATGAACTATTGGCCGGTGTGGCTTTATCGGCATAGTTGCCATTGATGATGGCATTATATGCTTTATCAGCGGTTAGATCGGGAATATGGCCGCCGGTATTATGACAGCCGGATGCACTACACTTACCCGCAAAAATGGGTATTATGTCTTTTGCAAAGCTTACATCGGTAGTTACTTCCGCAGAATTATCTATGTACACGGTAGAATTTTTGGTACAGGATTGTATCAGGAATATAACTCCGAAAACCGCTATTGCTATTATTATATTTCGTTTGGTAAACATGATCTTCTGTTTTTATTAATTGAAGGAACAGCTACCGGTTATTTCTGAAATTTCAGCAATAAGTTGGGTTTGATACCGTGTTGATAGTTTGATTTATTCCAGATTGCTACACCAAATGGCTGATCATCCAGGCTTGTAAAATCAATATCCTGTTTCAAAACATCTGCTGTTTTTAATAAACGTTTGTATTCATAGATCCAGCCGGCGCCAGTGTAAACGGCCTTCATCTGAATATCTGCACGACCATTGATTACAGGAGAAAGGATGGCACTTGGAATACATTTGGCACCAATACCACCAGTTACCGGATTACCAATACGCTGATAATCTGTACCAACATTTGGATCAATAGAACCACCACTATAAGTTAATACACCTGTAGAGCTTACACCGGTAATTTTTTTGGCTGTGCCATTGGCTGTTGTATCAGCAATAAAAATAAAATCGCCGGTGCCGTTTGGAATAACATACATCGGAACATTAACAGAAGCGCCTGTACCGTCCAGTTTCAAAGATTGCCTGTTGGTAAATGAACCTTGTGTGGCATCAGCAGAGTAAGTTGGACCATTGGGCCATGTTGAAGAGGTACCATTCACTACTAAATCATCAAAGTGACGGCCATTGCCTGATCCACCCACTAAACTGGTAATATTTGGTCCGCCGGCCCAATCCTGGTAGTTATCATCCATAATGCCATATTGCAGTCCCCTGTTTGGATGCGCCCACCACATATCTATTTTTTCGTTCATACCGTTTGTGTAGTGGTTACCACTGCTGGCATTAGATTTCATGGCCGGAGGTGTTACTGCATAATTCAGGTATGGGGTGAAAATATGGCAACTGGCATAGCAGGTTTGTGTTGCAAATTTTGCAGTTGAATTATCAACATTCCAGAGCATCGCTATTTTATCTTCACCAAAGCCTTCTCTGATCAATACACCACTTGCATCGTAGGTTCTTGCAGTAGATTCCTGTGCCCATAGTTGGGTAGTTGGATTAAAATACCATGGAGCTGATTTAACATCTTTGTTCTTATCTACCACTTCTGCTAAAAAATAAATGTATTTGTCGTCATACATTGAACGGAGTGTTACAGGATAGGTTTCACCAATATAGCCTGTAAACAGGTTATTACCCGGATCCGGCACGGTGGCGGTAACTGATAGTTTTGCTGCGTTATCCCAGATGCCATCTATTGTTCCATCTATTGTTGGAGCAGTAGCTGTTTTATAAGAAAGCAGTTCCGAACCATTCACGGTTACCGAACCGGCAGTATTCAGTACCTGGTTATTTTTGGTACAGCTTACCAGATAACCCAAGGTCAACACAATTGTAGCGGTTACCCAGAACATTTTACTTTGTAGCGGTTTCATATCTTGAAGTTTAGTTTAAGCAATCTGTTTACTTATTCCACAAATGTTGATTTTAATTTTTTACTCTCGTATGACAGTCATCACTCTTAAATATGATTTTAATCATGAATCATTAACGTGTTTGCCCTTATATGCTGCATTAAAAAGCAAAAATTCAGCAAATACGCTATAACAAAACGGGTAACCATCATCAGGTATCAGACTGATTTGATACACTCTAATCTTTTATTATTCAGCCGGTTAGAAATAAACCGCGAAGACAACTGATTGTTAAGTTCACTTAAGAAATAAACCGGATATGATCTCAGTTTTTATACGGTTTTCAAGGGTATTAATAGAGAGAGGAAATCCTCTATTAATACTATATCAAAGAAACTAATAGAGATAGTCAATCAATTGACTATGAATCAATGCATTGTATTTTTCTGATTCATTCTTTCAATATAATATCCTCGTTCACCTAAAAAATACGTGGTAAACAACAGGGCCGAAACGTATTTCTACGCTATCACGTGTCGAACAACCCACCTACATTAGCCGTTGTTTGCAACCCGCTTCAAATTCAGGTACATGATCGCAGAAACAAAAATTTGTCTTAGCTGTAAAAGAGGGCTTCATGGGCGGGCCGATAAAAAGTTCTGTAACGATTATTGTCGCAACACCTATAACAATCATCTAAATAGTGATGGGAATAACTATGTGCGCAATATCAACAACAGCCTGCGAAAAAACCGGCGGATACTTGAGTTACTATTACCTGCCTCACAAACCATTACCAAATGCACCAAACAATTATTACACAGTAAGGGATTTGCTTTTAGCTATTTTACCCATACCCAAACCAATAAGAAAGGGAATACCTATCAATTTTGTTACGAATACGGATACATGCATTTGAAAGGAGACCGGATACTGGTAGTAAAGCAAAGAAATGCAGACAATTAACCGTGCCTTTGTGCCCTTGTGTGAGATTTAATTTGCACACAAGGGCACAAAGGCACGGTTTGGTATCTGGCTTAAAACAAGTCTCCTTCTTAATAACGGATTTTCACTTTTACCACCCCTGCATCCATCATATCTATTTTTTTAGCCGCCGCTCTTGTAAGGTCGATGATACGACCGGCTACAAAAGGACCACGATCGTTAATGCGCACTTTTACTGTTTTGCCGTTGGCGAGATTGGTTACTTTAACCTTTGTATTAAAGGGTAATTTTTTGTGCGCAGCCGTAAAGGCAGATGATTGATAGATTTCTCCATTAGCTGTTTTCTTCCCATTGTATGATTCTGAATAGAAAGAAGCCAGGCCCGTTTCAGTACCGCTTACTTTCTCTGAGGAAGGAACTGATTTGCGGTGACAGGAACTCATGAGTATCACCAGGAGAAGAAATACCAATACGTTTTTCATCATAGAACAAATCTATCTCCTGTTGTTACCGGAACATAGCACTTGTTTTCAACAAAACGTATTTATTGTTGATAAAAGGGAATAAAAAAGCCACAGACAGCACAGATTAACACAGAGAAAATCTGTGCAGATCTGTGTAATCTGTGGCGATAAAAATTATGCGAAAGGCGCTTTTACCACTTTGGCTTTTACCAGTGTATTGCGGATGTCGATGTAGATTTCACTGTCAACCGGTGCAAATGCTGCAGCAACATAACCCAATCCAACAGCCTTACCCAATGAAGGCGCCTGGGTGCCGCTGGTTACTTTCCCGATAATGTTGCCTGATGCATCTTTGATCAGGTAATCATGGCGGGGAATTCCGCGATCGATCATTTCAAAACCAACTAATTTGCGGGTTACGCCGGCAGCTTTCTGTTTTTCCAGTATGGCTTTTGCTGTAAACTCTTTATTGAATTTGGTAACCCATCCCAACCCTGCTTCCAGCGGAGAGGTGGTATCATCAATATCATTACCGTATAAACAATAGCCCATTTCCAGGCGCAGTGTATCTCTTGCTCCCAAACCTATTGGTTTTAAGCCCTGGGGAGTACCTATTTCAAAAATAGCATCCCATATCTTATCGGCCGCTCCGTCTTTATCTTCAAAATAGATCTCTACACCACCCGATCCTGTATAACCTGTTGCACTAACCAGCACATTATCTACGCCGGCAAATTTGCCTTTGGTAAAAGTGTAATATTTCAGGTTCAGGATATCTGTATCAACCAATGGCTGTAAAATTTTGGTGGCGTTAGGCCCCTGAATAGCCAGCAAACAGGTTTTATCGCTGATATTATGCATTTCAACACCTTTGGTATTGTACTTGCTTATCCAGTTCCAGTCTTTTTCAATATTGGAAGCATTTACTACCAACATATATACTTTATTGTATTCGATACAATACACAATCAGGTCGTCTACAATACCTCCCTGTTCATTAGGCAGGCAGCCATACTGGGCCTGGCCATCGGTTATTTTAGAAACATCATTTGAGGTAACGCGTTGAATCAGGTCCAGTGCATTCTCTCCCTTCAGCATAAATTCGCCCATATGGCTAACATCAAATATGCCTGCATTTTTGCGAACTGCCGCATGTTCATCATTAATACCGCTGTAACTGATAGGCATATTGTAACCGGCGAATTCAGCCATTTTTGCGCCAAGCGCGATGTGCTTACTGGTAAAAGGAGTTGATTTCATTTAGTAGTAGTTTGATTGAAACGTGCCGCAAAAATAAGCGAAGCAGGAGTGCTGAAAAAATAAAAAGCAGCGACTGTGGTCGCTGCTTTTTCCAACTGTATTTATAATTAATGATCGTACGTGATCAACCGGCTGATCTTCCAGCCATCTTTTGTGTTTTGCCAGACATGCATAAATTTAAAAACAGCGCACTCTTTTTTACCGTTCTCGGTATGGCAAAACTGGTGTAAGCCTGATTGGATAGCGCCAAAATCTTTGATGGGATACACTTCCATAGTGCCCTTTATTAGCTGCCTGACTAGTACATAATCTTTTTTAAAAAGCTCCCCAAAGGCATCTACCGTTTGCTGGTAGTTGCGAACACCGGTATTATCCTGGTACAATTCAAGGTCTGTAGTAAAAAAATGCTTTAAACTTTCCAGATCGCGGGAATTGAATGCCTGGAAGAGCAGGCTGTCTATTGTTGCAATTTCATGGTAGAGTGTTTCTTTTCCCGTTCCGTTATTATTTGACTGAGCAGTGCTTTTTACAACCAGCGAAAAAAGCAAAAAAAATACGAGCAATAAGCGGGTTAGTGAGTTAGTCATGTAACAAATTGAAAACTAAAAAAAGGGAGAACCCCATCCTGTGATCAAGACAGGGTTCTTGTATTCCCAACTTCAACCGAGTTTATAATACCATTTGCATAAAAATTATCCGGGATGCTTCTGAAGAAGCGCTTACTTCTTCTGCAGGCGCCTTTGGCGCATTTGGTGCCTGGCTATAACTAACTGTTTTTTGATAATGATACTTTGTACTATCTACAGGCTTATCCAGTTCTTTTTTCAGGTCTTCGGCTTCTTTCTGTTTTTTATCGTACTCTTTTTGTAATTCTTCTTTACTCTTCTTGTATTTTTCTACTGCGCTGTTTTCACCGTCATCGTTATTATCTATTGCATCATTTTTATTTACCCTCTCCAATCCGCCAACAGTCATAATGTATTCCACATCAGAGCTCCAGCCATAGTCGTTATTCCAGTCTTCATCAAAATCCCAGTCGTTACGGCCGGTACTGATATGAAATGAATTTAACCTGCGTGATACCGCTTCTTTGATCACAATACGTTTACCCACGGGTACCTGCAGGTTCACAGTTACACTCTGGTTACGGAATTTTGTACCGCGCTGTAAAGAGAAACCACGGTCCAGATAAATCAGGCTGTCCTGCTGATTAATACCATAGTTGATCTCTTTTACATTATGCAGTGCTGATACTTCATCAGCGCCATTGCTGTATTTATAAGAGCTGATATGGAAAAGCGAATCACTGCTTTTTACAATACGCAAACGCACATTGTTCAGAAACAGGCTGTCATCACTGATATTGAGGATACCATCCATTTTAAACCAGCGGCCGTATACTTTCACCTTCGAATCTGGCACATTCACGATCAGTTTTCCTGAAGCGGGTTGCACAATGGTATAATCCTGTTTATCTCTTGCCCTCGCATCAAAATTACGTGCAATGGATGCGGCCAGTAAACCACCGCAAACAAGGCCAATAAACCACAGTCCGCCAAACGTAAAACCAAGGTATCTGTTACCCGATTTAACACCCATGATTCTGCGGATAACCCATGTAATGAAAGCCACTACCGGTACACCAAGGAATAACAGGAGGGTAGACCATGCCAGGAAACTCTGCCAGAAACCTTCTAAAAAGAAATTCTTTAAAGGGAACACACCCACACCGGCTACTATCATTGCCAGTAAAGCTACCAGCAGGGCAAATGCAATAATACCGGCTATAAAGAGAAAGAAAGCTTTGAACAGGATACCTATGGCGCGACCGATGCGGCTACCGCCTCTTTTAATGGCAGACCCAGCTTCGCTGCCAAACTGCTGGCCTTTTTGTCCTACCGTTTGTCCAAACTCCTGGCCAAATTGCTGTGCCTTGTCTTTAAATTCACCGCCCCATTTTTCTGCGCGGGTTTTAAAACCTTCCAGGTCTTCCTGTATGGTATTTTTAATGGTATTCAGGTCTACTTTTTCTCCGCGCATCTCTAATTTTTCAGATGCGCTTTTTGCCTCCGGGATGACTGCCCACAATACAGCATACACTACAAACAGCGTACCGCCAAATGAACCGAATACAATACCGGGGAAAGGATCTACATCAAACCAGAATGCACTTTTAAATATAGAGGTGATAATGCCTATCACTAAAGGGAAAGCAAATATGAGGCGGGGTATCCATACGGCGATATTGAAATAAGAAGCAATACCACTGGCTACACCAGCGATCACTTTTTCTTCCGGGTTACGATACAGGCGTTTGGTAGAAGAGGTATGCTGTAAAGATTTGGAAGGAAGGATTATCCATAAAAGAATATAGAGTAAGATACCTGTGCCCGCTCCAAAACTGATCAATGCAAATACCAACCTAACAATGGTAGGGTCTACACGCAGGTAGTTGGCCAACCCACCGCACACACCACCGAGTATTTTATCAGATTCATCACGGTATAAACGGCCGCGTGGCGGAGCACCGGCAGCTTCATAAGCTGATGAGCCATGCTCCTGTTTATCATCCCCACCTAATTGTGAATGTACTTTTCCTTCTTCGCCTTCAAAGTCTTCCGGGCGTCCCATACTTTCTATGATCTTATTTACATCCTCTTCTGTAATGCAGGTGCTGCCTTTTTTCAGGCTCTCACCAAACAGTTCGGCTATACGGCCTTCAATATCATTGATGATCTCATCTCGTCCCTCCTCATTGGCAAAGAACCTGCGCAAACTTTCCACATACTGCTTCAGCATGTCGTAAGCAGATTCCTCAATGGGAATCACTCTGCCCTGGAAGTTTATATTAATTACCTTTTTCATGGTCTGTCAATTTTATGGTTGGTTAAGGTTGGGGTTGGGTTTCTTCGGATGATTGATCAGCCGGCGGCTGGGTTAGTGCATGAACAGCATCTGCCAGTTCCTGCCATGTGCGTTCAAGCTCACCATAGAACGTAAGACCCTTTTCTGTCATCACGAAATATTTGCGGGGCGGGCCACTATTGCTTTCTACCCAGCGGTAGGTGAGTAACCCTGCATTTTTTAATCTGGTAAGCAAAGGATACAACGTACCCTCCAGGATGTGGAGGTTGGCCGATTTCATCCTTTCAACGAGGTCACTGGGATACACTTCTCCCTGGCGAATGATGGATAAGATACAAAACTCCAATACACCCTTCCGCATCTGACTTTGTGTGTTCTGAATGTCCATAACCCGATTTTTTGGAGCCGCCTTGCAACTGTTTATGTTCCGACGGCCTGTTATTGAATGAATGCTGCGATGAAGAAAGTAGTAAGTAATAAGTGATAGGTTTTAAGTAAGGGATCATCGCTTTGAATTTGCTTTAACCTATAACTTACAACTCATTTATGCCAAATGTCTTCTCGCAATTCTGTTTCTCCTGTTACGTTCCAGGTTCCATAAATCTACCACACCAAAAGCGGTTTTGTGATTTGCAGAAGGTGCATCTACAGCAATGGTTTCTTTTACTTCTTTTACCAGGTTTTCCAATTGGTTTTTTCCCAATGCCTGAAAGAAGGTTCTGTTTTCCGTTTTCATGATCTTTTGTATTAAATGTTTTAGAATAATTTTTTAAAGGTTGCTGAGCTTGTCTTTTTCTTTTCCTCTCTTCATCTCCTTTGACAACACAAAGATGTGAATTTATTTGGTACTATGCAACACACAGTACCATGTTTTTTTCAGTAATAGGCAGAAGGATGTAACTGGCTTTGTTTAAACATTTGATTATCAAATATTTACGAATTTCCAGGTTTCATACAATATGGTAATCGGTAATAATTCTTGATGAACGGCGACTATATTGTAAAGACCACAAAATAAGGGCTTGGTTATCAGTTATTTATTAAATAATTTGAAATTCTGATTGATAATCAATACCTTAGCAATAAAAAGAATTATAATGGAAACAATAGTCGAATAATAAGTATAAAATTTTGTGTATTTACTTAAGATGTTTTCATTTAATACTTAACATGAACTATAATTGTTCACAATTTCATATTCGATAGAAGAGAAAAATGGAATACAAAAAACATTTTTTAACGCGGGTTATATTTCAGGCAAACTATACAATTGATGCTTTAAAAACTACGGTCGACGACTCATTATCTAAAATATGCGCTGATTTGACCGGAGCGGAAAAAAAGGCAGACAACAATATTAATTTCAATGTTATTGTTACGAGTGCAAAAGGGAATGTTGAAACAACTAATACTTTTAGATGGACGTTTATCGGAAGTGAATTGCAGGTAGTAATACAACATGATTCAATTCATATTACTAGCTTGAAATATACAACTCACGAATCTTTTCATTCTACGGTAAATGAAATCATTTCGAAACTAAAAGAGGTGTATAATCCAGTTTTTTCGAGGGTAGCATTGCGGTATATCAATCAAATCATTTTTACAGAGGGGTCAACCTATGATTTTGATGGCCTCATTAATCCATCTTTGCTGAATGCTACTCAAGAATATAAAGCATTTGGTCTAACTCGATCAATGGGAAATATGACTATTCTTGATGAAGAAGAGAATGTAACTACAAACTTTGTTTATGGGTTTTATAATTCGCAATTCCCTGGGAAAATAATAAAGCGGGAGTTTGTCTTAGATTTTGATGCTTTTCTTGTTAATCCTACGCAGATTGATACAATAAAACCAATATTAATGAAGCTACGGAACAAGGTAAATTCTTTATTTGAAAAATCAATTCTAGACGGTCTTAGAGAAAAAATGAAATGATCATGGAAAAAATCGAATCTTATATTAAATCTGTAAAAGAAGAAATTGATATTATATCAAAGGACTATTCTTCTTCTCCTATTCAACCAATTGAAACTACAGAAATTGTTAGTAATTATCCTTCTTATATAGAAGGAGTCAGTATTTATAATATTGAACAAAAACCTTTTGAAAGAGTGATTGCCACAATAAAACTTTGAGAAATTGCAAAGCCAAATTATCAATGAGTTTACAAAGACATACCCTAAAATAAAAATTAATCAAGGAGATATTCTTAAAGATATATCTCTAATAGTACAAACTGATTTTGTCGAAGGGAGTGCTGTTATCTCGGAGATAACATTGGAGTATGCGGTTGTTATAAACCAAGAATGTGATTTAGATGTAGATTTTAACACACGAGTAAACGGATCGACTAACCAAGACAAGTATTTACCAAATATTCTACTTTTACCTGCTTATTTATCTTCGAAATTCAGAGAGGGAAGTCACAGAGGAGAATCTCTAAAAGGAATGGTCTGGAATTCTGACCAATGGAGAACTGTTAGGCAAAACAATAATGCTAGACTTCATGTAATTCAACCAAATGAAGATTTTCAGATTCCCGAATTAATAATAGATTTTAAACACCTTTATTCGATTAACCGAGACGTTTTATATAAGAGTATAAATGAAAAATATTTGGCTTCAATATGTGAAATCTATCGAGAGAGTTTATCTCAACGTTATGCTTTTTATTTGAGCAGGATAGGAATTCCTGAAAGAACTTGAGCACATTTATTAATTACCTCTTTTACAGGTCGAGTATTAAAGGCATTCTCCGTAAACACATAGTTCAACCCCAACACAATTATAGAAACCTATTATTTACAAACGCCACATTTACCACCATCCTTAGCGCAATGTTTGCAGTATTTACAGTTCTTGCATGCCTTACAACTTTTTGATCCCGTACAGGTAGCATTTTTAACGGGTACATTAGCAGATAAGCAGGTAAGCGAAAAGATGGTGAGCAAGAGGAAGGCGGGTAACTTTTTCATATTCAGTTTTTGCTATATTACTCATTCAACTGGCCAAATGCAAGCAATTACCGGGGTTTATTGAGCAGCAATTTCCTGATCATCCACTATACTGACAGGCACGACAGGCCGGTAGACACAAAATTGAACACGGAATCACGTGTGCCTTAGGTGGGCAACGTGCCTGTAGCATCCATCGTACCTACGGCACGAATATGCATTCGCCATTTTTTTGATCTGCCCACCTGCTGCTCTGATGGAGCAAAAAAATATTTATGTAAAATGAGTAGTCAAAATTCTTCTTTTCGTTGTATGACCGTATAAAACGATAAAGCTATTTGATTGCTTTAAGCTGTTGCAAGCTTCTTGCGCTTATTTTTATTTGCTTTACTTTTCATCTTGTGCTCAGGCGAAATACTTAATTCATATAATCTGTTAAACGCCTCCTGCCCCAGTTTAAACCTTTCTGCAAGAATCCGAATCGTTTCTTTTGATAATCCTTTTTTATAATTCAGCATATCAGAAACCAAGCCTTCACTGACCTGTAATAACCTGGCCAGGTCAACGGCTTTTAGTTTGTGTTCTTTCATTAATGATTTTAATAACGTAATCGGATCCACAGGTGCAAGCTTGTTATGTTGCTCATCATACTTTTCAATAAGCAGTGTAAGCAATGCAATCTCATCTTTTATAACTTGTGTTTTGTGTGATGAGAAGACAAGTTCTTCAAGGGCCTTGCAATAGTGATCGTATTGTTTATCAGTAGTGATCACTTTATATTTAAGGGTTTCCATAAATTCTATTTAATAAATGTTAACTGTATATTGCTTTTCTTCTATGCATAATTTATCATAATCCGCATGTGTGCCTATCCAGCAAACAAAAAGATGCACTTCTGTTTCGCCAAATGCATATTTACCAATCACACGATAGCGGTTACCTGATATATCAAATATTACCCGTGATGACCCATTACCAAGTAGATCAGCGCTTGGGAAAGTTTGCCTGATATCACCCGGCAATTCCCAGTCGGCCAGTTTTATTTTGGTTAGCCACTCTTCAAAAGAAAGTTTGCTGCCGGGATATCGCGCAACAAACAGCCTGATTGTCTTCTCTTTAATAAGATGTACTCTCATCAGCCAGTGCAAAAATATCAAAAGTTCACAAAAAGCGAAGTTTTTTGATGAAATGATCAAATAAGGTGGATTCAGTTTGCCGGGAAAGCTACAAAGGGTGGGTACAAGGCTTAAGATACAAATTCTTTTTAAAAAATATTTATCGTATTTATACGATTATTCAAAAAATCTCCCTTCCTTTGCATTATCGTATAAAAGCGATAAACCAATGGCTACACCTAAAACGGAAGCATTTACCAAAGCAGAACAGGACCTGGCAGCATTTGCCAAAGCACTGTCGCACCCGGCACGGATCGCTATCCTTAAAATACTGGCAAAACAGCATGAATGCGTTTGCGGAAAGATCGTGGATGTATTACCACTGGCACAATCAACCGTATCGCAGCACCTGAAAGAATTATTGAATGCAGGATTGATCAGGGGAACAGTAGATGGGCCAAAGAGCTGTTACTGCATCAACTGGAAAGCGTTTGAAAAGATCAATGGTGAATTCAATTTTCTTTTCTCATCCTTAAAAACACAAAATGCAAAATTGTGTTGCTAACCATTGACAAATAGCGCCTTTGCGCCCTGGCGTGCAAAAAAATCACGCAAAGACGCAAGGGCGCGGATAAAATGAAAACAAAAAATTAAATTATATGCAAACAGACAATCAACTAAAAGAGCTCGTAAAAGAAAAATACGGCGAGATTGCAGGCCAATCACGCACACAAAATGCTGCCTCCTGCTGCGGTTCCGGCTGCTGTAGTGATGAAGTGTATAACCTGATGGCCGATGATTACACCCAACTGAAAGGCTACAATCCGGATGCAGATCTTGGCTTAGGCTGTGGCTTACCTACCGAATTTGCTAAGATCAAAAAAGGCGATACCGTTATTGACCTTGGCAGCGGAGCAGGTAATGATTGCTTTGTTGCACGCGCCATTGCCGGTGAAACAGGTAAAGTAATCGGCATCGATTTTACAGACAAGATGATTGAGAAAGCAAGGATCAACGCGGAGAAACTAGGCTATCATAATGTTGAGTTCCGTTTTGGCGATATTGAAAAAATGCCTGTATCTGCTGATGTGGCCGATGTGGTGGTGAGCAACTGCGTTCTCAATCTTGTTCCCAACAAATTAAATGTATTAAAAGATGTATTCCGTGTGTTAAAACCCGGCGGACATTTCAGTATCTCTGATATTGTGCTGGAAGGCGAATTACCTGCACAACTTAAACAGGCTGCAGAAATGTATGCCGGTTGTGTATCTGGCGCCATTCAGAAACAGGTTTATTTAGAACTGATTGAAGCAACAGGTTTTAAAAACATAACTGTGCAGAAAGAAAAAGCGATCACTATCCCCGATGATATTCTGATAAATTATATCAGCAAAGAAGAGATTGCTGTGTTCAAAAACAGTAAGCTGGGAATTTATAGTGTAACTGTGTACGCAGAAAAACCTGCAGTTGCAGCAGCATGCTGCACACCGGGATCGGGCTGCTGCAACTAATACATTGCGCCTTAGCGCCTTTGCGAGATTTTTATCTGCACGCTAAGGCGCTAAGGCGTAGGTAAACCAAAACATAACCAGCTTATGAAAATGATAAGTCTGCTTCCTCAACACTGGGATGCTGTAAAAACTATTTATGAAGAGGGTATTGCAACAGGTAATGCTACTTTTCAAACCTCCGCCCCTTCCTGGGAAGAATGGAACAGTGATCATATTACTAAATCAAGATTTGTTGCCGTTGAAAATGGGGCGGTACTTGGCTGGGCCGCACTCACCCCTGTTAGCGGACGCTGTGTTTATGCAGGTGTGGCAGAAGTGAGTGTGTATGTGTTGCCCGCATCGCAAGGTAAAGGGGTGGGCAAGGCTTTATTAAATGCATTAATTGAATCAAGCGAAGCAAACGGATTCTGGACATTGCAGGCTGGTATTTTTCCCGAGAACATAGCAAGCGTGCGGTTACATGAAAGCTGCGGTTTCCGCGTGATTGGCGCAAGAGAAAAGATCGGTAAGATGAATGGCGTTTGGCGCAACACTTTATTATTAGAAAGAAGAAGCAATAAATTTTAATCCTAACTACCTGCTATGTCTGCCAACAATTGCGCACCAGCACACGAACGAAAAAAATTAAGTTTTCTCGACCATTATTTAACGTTGTGGATTTTTTTAGCCATGCTGCTGGGTGTAGGGCTTGGTTATTTTTTCCCTTCCTCCTCCGGTTTTATCAATTCATTTTCCAGTGGCACCACTAATATCCCATTGGCCATTGGGCTCATCTGTATGATGTATCCACCCCTTGCAAAAGTTCGTTATGAAAAAATGCCCGAGGTATTTAAAAACATTAAAGTACTGGGTGCTTCGCTTTTTCTGAACTGGATCATTGGCCCGATACTAATGTTCTTTCTTGCCATCACTTTATTACAGGGATATCCGGAATACATGATCGGACTTATTCTGATAGGCCTGGCGCGTTGTATTGCCATGGTTGTTGTTTGGAACGAACTGGCAGAAGGCAACAGGGAATATGCGGCAGGTTTGGTGGCGCTTAACAGTATCTTCCAGGTATTACTATATAGCGTGTATGCTTATTTATTTATTACAGTGCTGCCCCCGTTGTTTGGTATTAAAGGACTGGAAGTAAATATTACCATTGCCGAAATTGCCAAAACAGTTGGCATATATCTGGGTATTCCTTTTGCGGCGGGCATTATCAGCCGCTATGCATTGATCCGCATAAAAGGGGAAGACTGGTTTCAGAAAAAATTTGTGCCATTAATATCACCTGTCACTTTAATTGCACTGTTGTTTACAATTGTGATCATGTTCAGTTTAAAAGGACAGTTAATTGTAAATATTCCTTTTGATGTATTGCGCATAGCACTTCCACTGGTTATTTATTTTGTGATCATGTTCCTTGCCAGTTTTTTTATCGGCAAATATCTTGGCGCTGATTATTCAAAAAATGCTGCGATTGCTTTTACTGCTACCGGCAATAATTTTGAGCTGGCTATTGCGGTTGCTATTGGTGTATTCGGCATCAATTCAGGGCAGGCTTTTGCAGGTGTGATCGGGCCATTGGTAGAAGTGCCGGCTTTGATCGCATTGGTTAATGTAGCATTTTGGTTAAAAAGAAAATATTACGCTGATGCAAACAGTGTATCATCAACAAGAAAATAAAAACTACTTTAAGTTTATCATTTATGTTACAAAAAAAGAAACTCTTATTTGTTTGTGTAGAAAACAGTAACCGTAGCCAGATGAGTCAGGCATTTGCGTTGATACATGGCGGAGACAATGTAGAAGCCTACAGCGCCGGAAGCAACCCCAGCGGTATTGTGAACCCCAAAGCCATTGCTGCTATGCGTGAGCTGGGTTATGACCTTAGTACACACGACAGCAAATCATTACAGGAAGTAGAGAAATACGCCCCATTTGATGCCGTGGTAACGATGGGTTGTGGTGATGCGTGCCCGTGGATGCCTGCAAAGAAATTTATTGATTGGCAAATACCTGATCCCAAACATATGGAGCCCGCTGAGTTTAACCAGGTGCGTGATTTTATCAGTGAGAAAGTGAAGCAGTTATTAAAAGAATTATGACCGGCGCTTCTTCCTGTCGTCGTCTGTTCCGATGATCGCTTCGATGATGGATGAAACAAAACTTACGAGAAGGCTGAAAAGTAGTGCGGTAAACCAGCCTGTTACTACAAACCCCGGAACAATTTCGGCGGCCCATTTTACGATGATGATATTGATGACCAGTAAAAAAAGGCCGAGTGTAACAATGGTAATGGGAATGGTAAGAATGATCAGGATGGGTTTGATAAAACTGTTCAGCAAACCTAAAACAAGGGCCACCAGTAAGGCTGTTACGGTGCTGTCTACACTAACGCCTTTTAAAACATAGGCGGCAAACAATACTGCCAGGGCAGTAGCAACGGTTTTTGCGAAGAACTTTCCCATAGGGTTTTATTTATGCTTCAAGTTACCATTTATTTTTCGTCTGATCCCGGGCGAATATTGAATACTAAACACAGAATTTAAAATTATGAAGTAACAACAACTTCGATATTCAATATTCCGTGTTTAGCATTCAATATTTATACCACCACCACTTCATAAAACTCCTCCGGATTGAGGTATTTTTTGGCAAGGGATTGTAACTCTTCTGCAGTGATGGATTGCACGGTTTGGATGCTTTCGTAGAAATAGGCATCTGTTAAATTGTTGAGGATATAATTTTTCCATCTCGCAATAATCTGGAAAGGGCCATCCAGGTCTCCCAGCAGTGAACCGATCATGTAATTACGTACAAGGGCCAGTTCTTCTTGATCTACCAGCTCATTATTCAGTATCACCATTTCTTTATATACTTCTTCAATGGTTGCATCACACACATCACGTCCTGCTTCTGTGCTGATCATCCAGGCGCTGTCGTGAATATGGTTCTGCAGGTAGCTGTGAATGCCATAAGTGTATCCTTTATCTTCGCGGATATTGCTCATCAGTCTCGACCCGAAAAACCCTCCAAAAATATTATTCAGCACCTGCACTTTCTGAAAATCAGGATGGTGCCTGTTAAAGAAAGGTCGCGCAATACGGATAGCACCCTGCACACCATCCGCATCATTGATGATATTATATTTTTTTGTATCGGCATGCTGGCTGTTAAACTGTTTTTCAGGCAATGGGTTATTCAGGTTCAGCTTTCCAAAATGGTTGTTTAATTGTTGTGCAATATCTGCCGGTGGTTTACCTGCTACAAATACCAGGCATTTGCCTTCAGCGTAAAAACGTTTGTAAAATGCAACCAGGTCATCCCGTTGTAACTGGTCGTAATCAAGCGTAGAAGTATACCTGCCATATGGGTGATGAAAGCCGTATACATATTCATCAATTAACCTGTTAGCCACAAAATCGCATTTCTTCAGGTTTACTTCCAGCCGCTGTTTTTGGTTTTGTTTATAGATAGCCAGTTCTTCCTGCGGAAAAATACATTCCGTCATCAGGTCTGCCACTACAGGTAATAATTCAGTTAAATGTTTGGCCAGGCAGTGCAGTGTGATAGTGGCTGTTTCATTATAACAGCTCCGGTTCAGATACGCGCCATAGAATTCGAAATGTTCATTAATGGCAAAAGCCTTTCTTTTTTCTGTGCCATTCTTCAACATGAAGTTGGTGGTAGCGGCTACAATATTTTTTTCTTCGTACCAGTTGCCCGCATAAAAAACCCATTCAATCAGCAGCACATCCTGCGCACCGGCATCAATACTATACACCGGAACACCATTATCAAGCGTAAAATGTTCGTAGGGTTTTAAATGGAGATGCATGTTCACTGCATCAACAATATCCGGCGCACTCTTTCTGTTAATCATCATAAATTACTTGCTGTGATAAAATAATGTATTGCTGTTATCATTCCGGAATACCTCTTTGCTGTATTGCTGTATATCTGCAACAGTTATCTCATGATACTTTTCCAGCTCTGTATTCATCATCTCTGCATCACCTAACAGCTCGTACATGGCCAGGCTGTTGGCGCGGCTCATCAAACCCATGTCTTCAAAAGCAATCACACTTTCTGTTTTGTTTTTTACTTTCTGCAACTCGCTCTCTGTAACCGGTGTTGATTGAATTTTCTCAATCTCCTCATCCACTGCTTTGGCGGCGTCTTCCATTTTAACACCTTTCACTAATTTCCCTTCTACTGCTACAAGGCCTTTATCGGTGCTGCCAAAATGGTAGCAGTCTAAACCGGAAAACAGTTGTTTTTCTTTTACCAGCGACTGATATAATCTTGCAGATCCACCACCACCAAGAATTTCGGTAGCCAGATCCATAACATAATAGCCTTTATCCAGTCGCGCATCCATATGCCATGTTTTGATAAATGCGTCAAGTGGCACATTGGCATACACTTCAGCCTTTCTTGCTTCAGTTTGTCGCGGTTCCTGCGGAAGGTTGCGAACATATTTATCACCCATTGGTATGGCGCCAAACCATTTCTCTGTTAGCCGCTTAATATTTTCCGGTTCCACATTACCCGCCACCACCAGGATCGCATTAACAGGACGATAATGTTTGAAGAAAAACTGTTTTACATCATCAATATTTGCGTCCTCTACATGACTTAATTCTTTGCCAATCGTCATCCATCGATACGGATGTTTGGTATAAGCCAGTTCGCGCATTTTGTGCCATACATCGCCATAGGGTTTATTGATGTAATGCTCCTTAAATTCCTCGCACACTACTTTTTTTTGAACGGCAAGACTTTTCCCGCTAAAAGCAAGGCTTAACATACGGTCGCTTTCCAGCCAGAAAGCAGTTTCAATATTTTCGGCAGGAAGCTGGCAATAATAGTTGGTAAGGTCGTTGGTGGTATAGGCATTGTTTTCTCCACCGGCTCTCTGCAATGGTTCGTCGTAATCAGGAATGTTGATACTTCCTCCAAACATCAGGTGTTCAAACAAATGCGCAAATCCCGTTTTAGCGGGACTTTCATCTCTTGCGCCTACATCATACAAAATATTCAATACCGCCATCGGGGTGGAATGGTCCTCATGAACCAATACACGCAAACCGTTATCTAACACAAATCGATTATACAGGATCATAGCTACAGTTAAAAGAAGATGCAAATTAGGTCATTGCCCAAAAATAGCCGGAGGAATGTTTATACAACTTAGCGGCGTATGTCTTTTACATCCATAGTTAAAATAACTGGCTTTTGATCGCGGAACACTACTATCCGTACCCTTCCGAGGCTGTTTTGAAAGAGGTTCTTATATGCCTGTATATTTTTAGAAGCGTTTGTTTCCACAGAAAATATAATGTCTCCCATCTGAAACCCGGCTTTTTCACCGGGAGAGCCCGGCATGATATCTATCACCCTTATCTCTCCTTCAATCAGGTAAATACCCAGCCCGGTATAGGCATAATCAAACTGCTCTGAGTAATGGGTATTGGGTTTTATATAAATACTCTGTTCGGGATAATTGATGATCACGTTAAAACGGCGCAGGATATCATTGCCAATTAATCCGCCCAACAATGGGTAGGAAGTAACATTGTATTCATCCTCAAAAATATGTACCGGTACCTTTCTGAATTTGTAGGGTCCTATTTTCACTTCTTTGGCTACAGCAAGGTTCATTTGCCTTTTACCGCCAATCCCCTCTGCCTGTGTTGGATAAAATTTCCTGTTCTTTTTAAAAATCAGGCTGTCGTCTACAAAATCTTTTGACAAAAGAAAACTCAACCCGGCACCTGTATCAAAAATAAAACGACTATACACGGGGTGGTCATCATTAACCGTAGCGGTCTGTAATGGAAGGGTAGAAAAATTAGGTTTGAGCAAATAACCGCCTCTTGGGTATTTAAAGCTGCCCGGACTAAACACTTCAATCATCAGGTTATCATAGTCGAGCCTGACAATATACCTTCTCAGAAAACTATACCCGATGATACCATCAATCTTAACACCATACACGCTGGTAAGAAGATCATAATCATTGATATGAAAATCGAGATGGTCTGTTTGTAAACCCGGGAACTTAATGGTGTGGTTATTGGAAAAGTCAACCGTTTTAATCCCCCCGATACCACGAATGGTTTTTTCGGTTTTTATCAAAGTCAGCTTCATGTAATCTGCGGTTGCCGAATCGATAGAAATACCGCCACTGCCGGTATCAAAAACAAAATTCAGGCTATCAGGATGATTGTCTATCTGTGCTTTCACAATCACAATACCCCCGCTAAGTTGGGTAAAAGGGAAGCGGGTCAGCAATCTGGCCTGGGGTGGAATAAATTCTTCCTGGGCCATGCCTGCAAAACAAAGGCAAAGCAATATGATAACAAAACAGGATCGTTTCATGCTGTTTGAAAATACGCCGAAATTTTAATTAATACGTCCTGAATATGTACCAAGTTGCCTAAGCATAGATAAACGGTTCTCTTACAGGATAATAAATAATCGGTTATAGATACACCCGCAATCAATCTTATCCTCCTACCTTTGCTCACTTACCTAACTGACTAAATATGCAATTAGCGGATCTATATCAAAAAGCTTTACAGTTTGAGTTCTTAAGTATTGAAGAAGGAATGTTTTTATTTGAACAGGCTCCTTTGGCAGAGTTAATGTATGTAGCCGATGAACTGCGAAAAAAGCAGGTGCCTCATGGTAAGGTAACCTGGCAGATAGACCGTAACGTGAACACCACCAATGTATGCGTAGCTAACTGTAAGTTCTGCAATTTTTACAGGATCCCCGGCCATGCCGAAGCCTATATTACCGATATGCCCGTTTACAGAACAAAGATTGAGGAAACCCTGAAATATGGTGGCGACCAGTTATTGCTGCAGGGAGGCCATCACCCCGAACTGGGTTTGGATTTTTATACCAAAACTTTCCGTGCCATAAAACAGGAATTCCCTGCTATTAAACTCCATACACTGGGGCCACCCGAAGTAGCGCATATCAGTAAGCTTGAAAAAATGAGCCATCACGATGTACTGAAAGCACTGAAAGAAGCCGGAATGGATTCATTACCCGGTGCAGGTGCCGAAATATTGGTTGACCGTGTACGCCGGCTGATCTCGAAAGGCAAATGTGGTGCTGATGAATGGCTGGATATTATGCACGAAGCACATATGCTTGATATTACTACCAGTGGCACCATGATGTTTGGTCATGTAGAAACACTGGAAGAACGTTTTATACATCTTACCCGCATACGCGAGGTACAGAGCCGTAAACCAGCCGGTGCCAAAGGTTTTCTGGCCTTTATTCCATGGACCTTCCAGGATGTAGATACTTTACTGGCACGCATACGCGGTGTACATAACCTTACCACGCCGGATGAATATATCCGCATGATTGCTATCAGCCGAATCATGCTGCCCAACATTAAAAACATACAGGCAAGCTGGTTAACGGTGGGCAAACAAACAGCACAGATCTGCTTACATGCCGGTGCCAATGATTTTGGAAGTATTATGATTGAGGAAAACGTAGTTAGTGCGGCGGGTGCCCCTCACCGGTTTACCTATAAAACCATGCAGGATGCCATACGCGAAGCGGGCTTTGAACCACAACTGCGTAACCAGCAATATGAATGGAGAGAGATTCCGGAGGCCATTCAGGAGCAGGTAATTGATTATTAGGCTGATTTTAACGTTTTCATGCAGCCGGAAGGAACAAATAAAAGTATTTTCGTATACAAATTAACCAACCTGTATGAAACCGAAACCTGCTGTACTGCTGCTATTTTTGGTGCTGGGATCTGCTGTTTTCCTTGCTTTTTTATTAAAAATGGGCGGAAAGGATACCCAACGCTGCCAGAAAGAACAGGAACCGGTCCAAAATACTGATGGAATACCGGTAGGATCCTTCAATCATTTAATCGCATTTACCAGAAAATAACCGAATCCTGCGCTGATCAACGCAGGATTTTTTTTCTTTGTGCTGTAACAAATTCCTTCTTACGCCGTATCACTACTTTATCAAGACAACCATTCTGAAGCATTACTGCTGCTTATGACGGAGAAAGAGTACAATCAATGTGTTAATCAATACGCAGACAATGTGTATCGCTTCATTGTGAAGAATCTTCGCCATGAAGAAGATGCCAGGGATATTGTACAAACTGCTTTTGAGAAATTATGGCGCAACAGGGAGGCCGTTGAAAATGAGAAGTCGAAATCTTATCTTTTTACGGTGGCTTATAACCAGATGATCGATCATATCAGAAAAGTAAAACGCATTCAGTTAAAAGATGAATTTTCAGAAAACAGCCGGATGCAAAACCCGGTTACCGGCAACCTGAAAAAAACACTGATGGAGGCCCTGAACCGGCTAAACGAAACACAAAAAAGCCTGGTAATGCTGAAAGACTATGAAGGCTATAGTTACGAGGAGATAGGTGAGATTATGGAACTGAACGAAAGCCAGGTTAAAGTATATCTTCACCGTGCAAGATTAACATTGAGAAATTATTTAGTGAGTCCCGAAAATGTGAGATAGCATGCCGCATAAAAATCATATAAATCATACCCCAATCATAAAAATCAGTGATAAGTATTAATCAACATAATTACGAGGAGTTTTTCCTGCTGTATGTAGACGGGGAACTGTCTGCTGCAGACATGCATACTGTTGAGCAGTTTGCGCAGGCAAATCCCGGCTTCGCTGATGAGTTGGATATGCTGCTGCAAACACGCCTTACCGAAGAACCGGTATTGTTTGATGATAAGATCAGTCTCTTCAGAAATGAATCTGCAGAGATTAGTTTGACTAATTATGAAGAACGGTTTCTCTTATATGTAGACAATGAGCTGGATACTGTTTCGAAAGAGAAAGTAGAAACCTTTGTATTACAGCACCCTGCTTTACAGGATCCTTTTACACAATTAAAACAAACCCGTTTAGAGCCCGAAACCATTGTTTTTCCAAAGAAAGAATCACTTTACAGAAAAGAAGAAAAAGAAAAACCGGTATTTTACCTGTACTGGCAGAGAATAGCTGTTGCTGCCGCGTTGATAGGTGTTGCCGTGTTAACATGGACCCTGTTTCCCGGAAATAACGCAACTAACGCTGTTACGCAACCTGTAGCCAAACTGGAGCCGGTAAATACTACCGTTACACAAAAAAATACAACTGCTGTTGCCAGTCAAAACAATAACAACCCGCTTGCTTTACAAAAAAACAGCCGTGAAGATGTTGTTGCTGCAAATCAGACCGTTGCCCGTCAACTGCCAATTGATGGCAACATGAATACAACGAAGAATACCAGGGTTGAAAAAAAGGAGATCATTCAGAATAAGCAAGATGATTTACTGACGCAGAATATTACCAATGCACAACCAGTTGAATCGAAAAGAACAAATACCGTTTCGGGTGAGGCTGAAAATACACACCTTGGTCAATATCTGCCAGCCAATAATAATACGCTTGCCAATACAGAGATGGTGAAAGTGAACAATACAAATGAGGTATCGCCTTCTGACCATTTGGTACAACAAACAGTTTACAAAGAGCTTGATACAGACGACGAAAAGAAGAGTTTATACCTCGGCTCTATTGAGATCAATAAAGATAAACTCCGTGGTTTTTTCCGGAAAGCCAGCAGCCTTTTGCGCGGAAAGGCTAAACAGGAAGAAGAGGAAAGAACCACTTCACCGTTGGATACACGGTCATTAAAATAACAAGTAAAAGAAAGATATGAAACGCATAGTATGTTTATTAGCCCTTGTGTGGCTTGGAAATTCCGCCTTAGCACAAAAAGACAGCAGTACAACCAATACGGATACCGTAAAAGTGGGCAACTTTATTATCATCAAAAAGAATAAAGGGAACACACCTTCAGAAGATTATGAGAAGTCACGCAACAACAGTTATGAACTGAGGGTAGAACGCCGCCCAAGAAGAAGGAGTAATATCAGCACCAATTGGTGGATCATGGATCTTGGCTTTGCCAATTGGCGCGACCAGACTGATTATGCATCTGCACAGGCAGGCAATTACTTCAAAGTTTTACGCCCTGCAGACGGGCCGGTTAACCAAAACAGTTTTAAGCTGATCAATGGCAAATCCAGTAATGTAAATATCTGGTTCTTCATGCAAAAACTGAATGTGGTAAAACACGTAATAAATTTAAAATACGGATTGGGACTGGAGATGTACAATTATCGTTTTGACACCCGCCTTAGTTTCCGTAAAGACCCGGAACCTTTTGTATTCAACGATTCAATTGCTTTTACCAAGAACAAATTGTATGTAGAATACCTGACAATCCCCTTAATGATCAATATTAACACTACACCCGATAGCCGCAGGGGTTTGAGTTTCAGTGCCGGCATCAGTGCAGGATACCTGCTTAACAGCCGCAATAAACAGGTAAGTGGCGAAAGAGGTAAACAAAAAATTAAGGGCGATTTTAATTTTGAACCATGGCGCATAGCAACTGTTGCCGAGGTTGGTCTTGGCCCGGTAAGATTATACGGCAGCTACAGCCTGAACCGTTTGCAGAAAGATGTTACACGTGTAGAGCAATACCCTTATACGGTTGGCATCCGCTTCAGTAACTGGTAGGATACCCTTTTGTTTTTTTCTCATGTTATATTCTACGCGCCCCTTTTCTAAGGGGCGTTTTCCGTCATTGCGAGGTACGAAGCAATCTGTGTATCAAACTTCATCTAGCCAAAAGAAAAAACGCTACCATGCCCATCAGCCAACTCACCCTCCTGCACTACGTAAAAACTACCAGTATTAATACCTATCCTGGATAATAGTAACATATATAAGTTTACTCCATGCAAAGAGGTGGAACAGTTTATATCATGACAAATAGCTTGCGCTCTGTTTTATACACTGGAGTAACTTCAAATCTTATTGTAAGGGTAAAACAACACAGAAATAAATTTTATCCTGATAGTTTTACTGCGAGGTATAATGCATCGTTAGTGGTTTATTACCAGTTCTATCCAACTATTATTGAAGCTATTTTGGAAGAAAAAAGAATTAAAGCAGGAAGCCGGAAACAAAAGATGGATTTGATTAATTCGATGAACCCGCATTGGGAGGATTTATGGGAGAAAGAAGTTTCTCGCTGGTAGCTTTATCATTGCGAGGACCAAAACAATTTATAGATCGAATCTTAATCTGCTCAATTAGTAATAAATATTTCGATGTGTGTAGCCTGGAAAATATCAACTAAACTTATCGATAATTAATAACCAATTTCCGGGGTTGCTTATATAATCCAGTTTTTCTGATTTCCGGGACACAGATTGCTTCGTGCCTCGCAATGACGTCTTCGTGCCTCGCAGTGGCGGCATTAACTTAATTTTTGGTGAATTAACCACACCACAACATTCAGTTTACATAGTTTGCTTTCAAATAAACCCATCCCCATGAAAGCGCCTTTGTATCTGTCGGTCCTTTGTTTGATAGCACTCGCAAATACTTCTTTCAAAAAACCTGTAAAAGTTAACCTGCGTGCGGCCGGCAGAAATACCTATGCAGTATTGATTGTAAAAAGTAAATACGAATTACAGTTGTACGATTCAACCGGTGAATGGCTGGCCACTTATCCTGTGGTATTTGGCAGTTCAGATATTGGCGATAAAATGATGCAGGGCGACAAAAAAACGCCCGAAGGCAGTTTTCATATCGCCTATAAAAGAAAACATGAAAAATGGGATTCTTTTATGCTGATCGATTATCCCAACGAAGAGAGCTATAAAAAATTCAACCTGAGGAAAGCCAAAGGCATCATTCCGGTTGATGCAAAGATTGGCGGGGATATCGGCATCCACGGCACCTGGCCCCATGAGGATTTTGCCATTGATCAGTATCGCAACTGGACAGAAGGCTGTATCAGTACTAAAAATAAATACATCGAAGAACTGTTCCGGTTATTACCCGTAGGAACAAGTGTAGAGATCAGAAGATAATTCACTTATAACTTCTCAGTACAACTTTGTTGCCTCTGTGTTGAAAAAAATATCCGGCTAACAAACATTTTTTTCAACACAGAGACGGAGGGGAAGAGTTACACAGAGATTTTTATTTGCTTATTTTATCTGCTCCGAAATATTTGTGCAATATTTCAGGAAGTAAAATACCATCTGCAGTCTGGTTATTCTCCAGCAAGCAGGCAACAATTCTTGGCAAAGCCAATGAGCTGCCGTTTAATGAATGCAGTAATTGTGTTTTACCCGCAGCATCTTTATAGCGGCATTTCATTCTGTTGGTCTGGTAACCTTCAAAATTACTTACACTGCTTACTTCTAACCAACGCTCCTGGGCGGCGCTGAATACTTCAAAATCATAGGTAATGGCACTGGTAAAGCTCATATCACCACCACACAAACGTAAGATGCGGTAAGGCAGTTCCAGGCTTTGCAATAATTTTTCTACGTGCAGTATCATGCCATCCAGCACTTCATAACTGGTTTCCGGTTCAACAATCTGTATGATTTCCACTTTCTCAAACTGGTGCACACGGTTCAGGCCGCGAACATCTTTTCCAAAACTGCCCGCCTCTCTTCGGAAACAGGGAGAATAGGCTGTCATTTTAATTGGCAACTCTTCCAGCTTAACAATGGTGTCGCGGTAAATATTGGTAACGGGCACTTCTGCAGTGGGTATGAGATAATAATTATCAGCGGTAGCATGGTACATCTGTCCCTCTTTATCCGGTAGCTGCCCGGTAGCAAAAGCACTGGCCTCGTTTACCATATAGGGCGGAATGTATTCTGTGTATCCCGCAGCCGTGTTATAATCCAGAAAATAAGAAACCAATGCTCTTTGCAGTTTGGCCCCCTTGCCTTTATACAATGGGAAACCGCTACCGGTTATTTTAGCTCCGGTTTCAAAATCTACCAGGTCGTATTGTTTAATCAGGTCCCAGTGTGGTACAGCGCCTTCGGGTAGGTTGGGTTTCCGGCCGCCTTCCCGCACAACGGTATTATCCTCCGGTGTTCTTCCCTCGGGTACTTGCGTACTGGGCAGATTGGGTAATACTACCAATGTATCCAGCAATTGCTTTTCTACCTGTGCTGTTTGGTCTTTTAATGGTTCAAGGCTGGATTTCCAGTTAGCCACATCTAATTTCATGGTTTCTGCGGCTTCCTTTTGCCCTTGTCCCATCAATTTGCCTATCTCTTTGGATGCGGCATTTACTTTTGCCTGGATATTATCAAACTCTGCCTGTAATCGTTTCCTGTCGTCATCCAATGCAATGATTGTATCAACCAGTTCGGGTTGATTAAAATGCTTTACGGCCAGTCTTTTTTTAACGTCTTCTGTATTGTTGCGCAATACACTCACCTGTAACATATCAGTTCTATTTTCGGCAAAGATAACTTTTGCGGGGTGATGATAGCATGCTTCTGCCGTTTACCTTTGCAGTATTATGTTCATTTCAGACGATTTACAACAGAGATGGTGGGGGCTTGAGGCCAAATTGATGGAGCGTTTTGGTAAAAAACCCGATTTGGAAGCCGTTCTTTTCTTGATAGGCATGCAGGAAACAGGGTTTATGCAGGAAAATATATCAAAAGAGCAAAAGCAGGACCTGATGCATGTGGCAGTTTGCAAAGTGCTGAGCCCAAGCGGTTATTATGCCCTGGAAGGGAATGATGCGGAAGGATGGCCACATTACCGCCAGTTGAAAGAGCTGCCCGTAATGGTTTTACCCGAACAGGAGAACTTCATCAAAGACCATGTATTGCTATATTTTGAACTACAGGGGTTTTAGAATTGTTGGGAGCTTTTTACTTTTAATTTTGACTTTTGACTTAAACAATAAAAATCACCTGCATATTTAATTCCGCTCAATCGTTTTTTGTCTAATATTTGCAAAACTAAAATCTACACTATATGAATTTTCCCGCAGATGTACGCTACACCAAAGACCACGAATGGATCCGTTTAGAAGGTAACGTAGCCACCATTGGTATCACAGATTTTGCACAGCATGAACTGGGCGATATTGTTTATGTTGATATCAACACAAACGGGAAAACCCTTGCTGCCGAAGAAGTTTTTGGCACTGTAGAAGCTGTTAAAACCGTTAGCGACCTGTTTTTGCCCGTTGCCGGAACAATCACGGAATTAAATCCTTTGCTTGAAAAACAACCAGAACTGGTAAATACTGATCCTTATGGCGATGGCTGGATGATCAAACTCTCAGTAGCAGATCCTGCTTCTGTAGATGCTTTGATGAACAGTGAGGCCTATGCTTCGTTGGTTGGATAATATTCCTGGTGTTTCCTGCAAATGGAAATTGCCCTATACCTGAGATTCAGACATATAAGATCATTTAAGCCGCAGATTCACTGATTAGTTTATAATCAGCGAATCTGCGGCTTTATAAATACGTCAACCATCGCTATCGAACGGTATTTGCAGAAAATCACCGTACATTTCCCTCCTAATTCTTTTTCGCTTGTCAGTTACCCGTTTTATTCCCGCCATTGCCTGGTTTATAGCAAGTTTGGTTCTGCTTTGTTTACCAGGGTCTACCATCCCTAAATATCCCTGGCTGGCTGTTATCCATGCCGACAAATGGATACATATTATCCTTTTCTTTATAGCATGTTATTTGTTTGCCTGGCCCCTGAAAAAGTCTGCTGTAAAAAATCAGGTCAGGAAAAGATGGCTTGTTGTGATTACCCTGATTGGTATTGCATATGGGATTATTATGGAATTTGTGCAGGAACGATGGATACCGAACCGGTCGTTTGAAGTGGGAGATATTGTGGCAGACAGCACCGGCTGTTTACTGGCATATCTGTATGCGTTGAGAAAATTTCTACAGAAAGGGTTATAAAAAAATTGGTCCCGATGGAAATCGGGACCGCAACCAAAACTAACTGCTTATGAGAAAATTTTTAACCGTCTTACTCTTATATAAACGCAAACCCTATGCCACTGGTTTCATTAATTCTGTTAAACCTTTCTAAATAGATACAGAATCTTTTTTTTGCGTTGCCTGATGCAAAGATCTTTTGAATAGATAGAAAAAAATGTCAACGGTTTACCAATGAATTGTTAAAGCCTTAATGACAAGGTATCAGGTTTCCTGACGAGCCGGGTAATATCGGGCTGACATAAGGTATGTTAAGGCTCAATCCACGCAGAATAAGCAATACACCCATTGTCAGCATCACAAAAGGCACTGCTTTTTTCATCATATTTCTTGCCTGCAGGCTGATCATTGATCCAAAAAATGTGAGTGCAAACATGGCAGGAAAAGTACCCGCCCCGAAAGCCGCCATAAATAATACGCCTCCCGCTACAGAACCTGCCGCCATGGCGCCTGTAATTGCAAAATACACCATCCCGCAAGGCAGCAACCCGTTGGCTGCACCTAATAAGAACAGTCCATATAATTTTTTTTGCTGCATGTATTTCATCATAAATCCCTGCAGTTTACGTGTGGGTTTTTGCAGCCATTTATCGGTAAATAATTTTTTATTGAACAGTGATTGCAGCAGGATGACCAGCAACAAACTGCCTAATATGATGGAGAAGCCTTTTTGTAATCCGCCCAGGTAAACCTGTCTTCCCACAAAACCAAAGAGCAAACCAAGTAAAGCGTAAACAGCTACGCGCCCGGTATTGTACAGAAAAATGCCGAATGCTTTTTGTTTTGGTGGCAGATAATGAACAGGCAGCGATAAAGCAATAGGACCACACATACCCACGCAGTGAAAGCTACTCACCGTGCCCAGTAAAAATCCTGCTATGATCATTTGCCAGTACATGCGATTAATTTACAGTGAGATTTTTCTCTGTATAATAACTGCTTCCGCCGGCCTTCCAGTTGAGTTTGAGCTGGTAGTTGCCTTTGGCCAATGTGTTTTTCATGATGAGCTGCCGGCCGGCCTCATCTACCTGTAAAGGGATTTTTCTGTCTTTGCCTTCATCGTTACTGCAATAGAGCCATATCTCCCCTTCAGACCTGATGCCTTTTATTTCTTTGGGCAAATCCAGTATCAATTGGCTATCGTTCTGTGTGATAGAAACACTGCTGAGTTTATTGGCATTGTTTACGCCATCAATTTTATCCTGGTACCTTAATTCGTCTTTATAATAATCCTTGCTTACCAATTCATACTTTGTATTTACAGCTTTGTACACCAATGTAAACATCAGTCCTGCAAAAAGAAGAAATACAACTACTAATTTATTGCCCCAGCTCATTCATTTTGATTTAGCGGTTAACAATGCTATTATTCTACCGGCCCCAGGAAATTGGTTTTAAGCGTAGTGATGAATTTCTCATTACTATACAGATCCATGGTAAGTTCTGTTTTACGGCTGTGTATCCTGCTTTTAGGTAACACAACAAAGAAAGATCCAGCACCCAGCCCTTCTTTTTCAACATTAATGAATTGTTTACCTATGATCTCTACTTTTCCGTTGCCATCTTTCAGCCTTACAGAGAGCTTCTGCGTGTCAACTGTTTTGTTCACCAGTTTAATATTATACAGGTTTGACACACTATCCGTGCCACGCTCCTGGTACAAGATACCGGGTGTACGCATAATAGTTGCATCAATATCTTTTCTTGAAAGCAGTAAAAAAGTTAAAATTGTAAGAACCAGTGCACACAAACCGGTATAAAATTTCATACGGGTGGTGTAATGTAACCGCTCTCCTTTTGCTATCGAGTCTTCTGAAGCATACCTGATCAGTCCGCGTGGGCGATCGAGTGAGTCCATAATATGGTTACAGGCATCAATACAGGCAGTGCACCCTACACATTCCATCTGAACGCCATTGCGGATATCAATACCTGTAGGACAAACTCTAACACAAAAATTGCAATCAATACAATCGCCCAATGGTATTTCTCCCTGTTCTTTTTTTGCATTGCCACGTGGTTCACCACGTTTGTAATCGTAGGCAACAATCATGGAGTTCTTATCCAGTAGTACACTCTGTAAACGTCCGTAAGGGCATACCACTGTACAGGCCTGTTCCCTGAAAAAAGCATACACCGCATAAAATACTGCACTGAAAAGAAGAATAGAACTAAACCCTACAATATGCTGCGAAACGGGTTCTACAATAATTTTTTCTAGCTCCTTAATACCGATGATATAAGCGAGAAAGAAATTGGCGATGATAAAAGAGAGCAGATAAAAGAGAAGATGCTTGGCTGTTACCTTGGTTATTTTTCCGGTGGTCCAGGGTGCATTTTTTAATTGCCGCTGTGCCGGACCATCGCCAAGAACCCAATACTCTACTTTACGGAACATCATTTCCATAAAGTTTGTTTGGGGGCATGCCCATCCGCAAAATAAACGGCCAAATGCTGCGGTGAACAGGATAATGAAGAACACAAAAGTGATCATCGTTACCCCGAAAATGAAAAAGTCCTGCGGCCAGAATACCTTAGTAAAAAGAATGAATTTGCCGTTAGGCAGGTTAAACATAAACAAAGGCCTGCCATCTATAAGAATAAATGGCATGCCAAAGAACAGAATAAAATATCCTACACTTAACCAGGTACGTATATTATAAAATCTGCCGTGGGGCTTATACGCGTATACCCATTTTCGTTTTCCTGTTTCATCGACCGTAGCAATCCTGTCACGAAATTTCTCTGTCAGCGGTTCATTGGTATGCCTGATCTCGCTCATATTTATTTTTTCACGTCAGCTGCAGGGGCTTTCCCTGCGTCAACAGTTTTTGTCGAGTCTGCAGCGGCAGCGGCCGGAGCAGCATTTTCTTCATATAATACTCCCTGCGGTTCTTTTGCTTTGGCAGGCTTGGTTCCCTGTAGCGATTTTACATAGCTGGCCAATTGTGCTATCTGAACGGGAGAATAATCATCCTTCCAGCTCTTCATCCCTTTTTCAGGCCAGCCATATTTGATGGTTTTAAAAATGTCTTTGATACCGCCACCATGAATCCAGTATTTATCTGTGAGGTTAGGACCAACAGATCCGCCTCCGTCTGCCAGGTGACAGGCCATACAGATAGTAGTAAATATTTTTTTACCGGCGTCAAGAGAAGCTGCATCACTCAGATAAGTAACAGTGTTCTCATCTACTTTGTTCGCACTTTTCTTCAGGTACTCTTCTTTGGCAATAGCTGCTTCATTTAATGATATCTGCAACTCTTCCTTACTTAAAGGAGCTGAATGTGCCACGTGAAAACGATACAGATAAATACCTGCAAAAATAATACACAGGTAAAATCCATACAGCCACCATGGTGGTAAACGGTTATCCAGTTCACGAATACCATCGTAATCGTGGCCCAGATCAATATTTGATTCTTCGTGTACCGGGCGTAAGCTGTTCACTTTCTCCCACCACCATTTGGTCCAGTCGAACTTTTTAGCCGGTTTCGCTTCTGGTGAAGCAGTTACAGCTGCTTCTTTAGCCAATAACGATTTTAAATTGAAAAGCAGCACAAGTATGATGAGCAGTTCCAGGCCAATAACAGATACCAAAGTATAAAAAGACGTAGCAGATAGTCCGCCAAAATCGGCAGCAGGTGCGGCTGCAGCAGCGACTGCCGGTGCGTCAGCAGCAAATGCTACAGTGCCCAGCAGGCAAAAGAACAAAACAGACAGCGCTTTAACACCATCGCCTGAAGCCGCATTCTTTTTGGCTTCTTTGTATCGCTGTGTATAAATCTGTGCAGCACCTATCACTACATTGGCCAATAAAACAATTGCCAGTAACAGGACAACGATAATCATTACCAGCATCTGTGCCAGGGTATTTGACATTTCGGAAGGCACGGGCGGACCGGCTGCAAAAGCTCCCACGGGGAACGAGCAAATAACTGTTGTGATTACTGCCATCAGTAATCCATTATATTTTTTCAAGGAGGCTATTTTCATATCAGGTTTTTTATGCTGAAAACAGGATGATCAATTTTCTAATGGTAAACGGCTGATCTCTTCGATCATTTTTTTATCTGCCTTCCAGGCCCAGAAACCCATAGCCAGGAACACAACAAAAAAAATGAAAAAAGAACTAAGCGCGTATATATCAACGTCGGTTATCTTTTCTAAATAGTTGATGAATTTCATTTTCGTTGGTTTTCCTGAGTTTATTTATTTGACTGAAGCGATTCGATAGCACGCTGCAATTTGATATCTGTTCCTACTCTTTGCAGGTAAGCGATCAAGGCAACGATCTCTCTGTTTGCCGGAGTGGTGATCTTATCAATTTTCAGGTTGATGCGTACTGCGTTGGCTTGTGCCATCAGGTCGGCATTTGCCTGTTGGTCGTATCCTTTTGGATAAGGCACGCCCAGCGTTTGCATGGCCCTGATCTTAGCTGGCGTTATAGCCGTATCAATCGGGTTATCCAGCAACCATGGATATGTAGGCATAATAGAACCCGGGCTCATGCTTCGTGGATCAAGCATGTGGTTGTAATGCCAGCTATCGGGATATTTACCGCCAATCCTGGCCAGGTCTGGTCCGGTTCTTTTACTACCCCATTGGAATGGGTGATCGTATACAAACTCACCGGCTTTACTGTATTCGCCATATCGGGCAACTTCATCGCGGAAAGGACGAACCATTTGTGAGTGACACAGGTAACAGCCTTCACGGATATAAATATCCCTTCCCTGCAACTCCAGCGGTGTGTAAGGTTTTACAGCAGCAATGGTAGGTATATTGCTTTTTACCAGGAAAGTAGGGATCATTTCTATCGCACCGCCAATAGCAACAGCAATCAGGCTGAATACAAGCATTTGAATTGGTCTTCTCTCAATCCATCTGTGCCAGTATTGCTCACCATGTGTTTCAATATTTTTAGATAAGGCAGGAGCTTCAGCAGCTTCATTGGCAACAAGGCTTCCAGATTTTACGGTTTTCACAATATTGTATACCATGATGAAAACGCCCGACAGGTAAAGCACCCCACCCATACTACGGATAACATAGAGCGGGATGATATGTGTTACTGTTTCAAGAAACTGGTATTTGAGTGTACCATCATCTGTGAATTGTTTCCACATCATAGCCTGTTCAAATCCTGCCCAATACATAGGAACTGCATACAATACAATACCTACTGTACCGATCCAGAAATGCGTTGTAGCTAACTTTTTAGAATATAACGGGGTATTGAAGATTTTAGGAATGATCCAGTAAAGAATACCAAATGTGAGGAATCCATTCCATCCCAATGCACCAATGTGTACGTGGGCAATGGTCCAGTCGGTAAAGTGTGAAATAGCATTTACACTTTTCAAACTCAGCATAGGCCCTTCAAATGTGGCCATACCATAACAGGTTACTGCTACCACCATGAATTTAAGAATAGGATCTTCTCTTACTTTATCCCACGCCCCACGCAATGTGAACAGACCATTCAGCATACCACCCCATGATGGTGCAATCAGCATAATGCTGAACACGGTACCCAAACTCTGCGCCCAATCGGGTAAAGCAGTGTATAACAGGTGGTGAGGGCCGGCCCAGATATATATAAATATTAGCGCCCAGAAGTGTATGATAGATAACCGGTAACTATATACCGGGCGGTTGGCCGCTTTAGGAAGAAAATAATACATGATACCCAGGTAAGGCGTAGTAAGGAAGAATGCAACCGCATTGTGTCCGTACCACCACTGTACCAACGCATCCTGTACACCGGCATACCAGCTATAACTTTTCAGGAAAGAGAAAGGAATTTCAAATGAGTTTACAATATGCAGCATGGCTACTGTAATCCAGGTGGCGATGAAAAACCAAATGGCAACATACAGGTGGCTCTCCCTCCTTTTGAGGATGGTGCCAAACATATTGATACCAAATACTACCCACACTAATGTGATGGCAATATCAATGGGCCATTCCAGTTCGGCATATTCCTTACCGGTAGTGTAACCTAACAATAAGGTTACTGCCGCAGATACGATGATCAGTTGCCAGCCCCAGAAATGTACCTTGCTCAACGCATCGCTGAACATTCTGGCTTTACACAGGCGTTGCAACGAATAATACACACCCATGAAAATACCATTACCCACAAAAGCAAAAATGACCGCATTGGTGTGCAATGGCCTTACCCTGCCAAATGTTGTCATTGGCAAGCCGAAGTTAGCCGCCGGCAGATAAATTTGAATGGCCGCCAAAAGGCCAACCAACATACCTACTACACCCCATAGTATGGTTGCATAGGCGAACATCTTAACAATCTTGTTGTCGTAATAAAATTTTTCTACTTGCATCAGATCGGTTTGAAGTATAGAAATTTGGGTTTATTGACTATGTTATAAATAAAAAAAATGGTGCTATTTGATTTCTGCCTGTTCGGATATAAAAGGTTCTTTTTTTATAGCGGGCTTGTCCTCAAATAATATTCTTACCGCAGGGGAGATCTCATCATGGAATTGCCCGTTCTTAACGCTCCAGATAAATGCGAAGAGGAAAACAGCCGCAACAGATATACTGGCAATTAATAATATGATGATCACACTCATGGCAGTTTACAATTTTGATGCGTAAAAATAGCTATCCCATTAGCCCCCGACTATGATAATATTCAATGGGTTATATGACTTTTGTCATGTTTTTTTTATAGCCTTATTTTAAACGTAACCGATAACTACAATAATTACTCAAACCAAACGTGATTAACAGGATACTGATGCTGCTGCAGGGCATTAAAATGGCCGCGATCATGGGCGACAATACTCCCTGCACAGCAAAAAATATCCCGATCAGATTATATAAAATTGATATAACGAAAGCGGCAAGTACCACTTTTTTATTAGCCTTACACAGTTTTATGTACCGATACAGTTTTGGAAGTTCCTCCGCCGACAGAATAGCATCACTTGCGGGGGTAAAATGATTGTTGTTTTCTGAGATGGCAATACCCACATTGGCCTGTTGCAGGGCACCGGCATCATTCAGCCCATCGCCCACCATTATCACTTTTTTTCCGCTGCCCTGTAATAATTTGATCGCATTCAGTTTATCTGCCGGATCCTGGTTAAACAGTAAGGTGGTCTCGGACCCCAGTAAGTTCCGGAGGAAATTTTTCTCACCGGCATTATCGCCGCTGAGTACTGCCAAATGATATTTTGTACCAAGAAACTTCAGGAGCCCGGGCACCTCTTCCCTATATTGGTTGCGGAAACTGAACCTCCCTGTTACTTCATCTTCAAAAGCAATGTACACAACTGAATTATCCTGCGATTTTGATTTTTCATGTTTCACAAACGAATGCGAACCAAGCAAAATCATTACACCATCCACTATCCCTTCAATGCCATATCCCGGCACTTCTTTATAGTTCAGTACTTTCCGGTTGGTGGTATTCCCTGCCCACAAAGCAATAGCCTTGCTTAACGGGTGGGTTGATTGTGATGCCAATACCCCCAACTGGTATTTCTGCTCATCGGTTAACGCATCTCCTTCGTATTGGATATTATTGTACCGGCCTGTTGTTAATGTGCCGGTTTTATCAAACACAATACAATCAGAGGAAGCAATGTCTTCTATTACCTGTGCGTTCCGGAGATAAAAATGATTCCTTCCCAGGCGCCTGAGAATATTCCCGTTTGTAAAAGTATTACTCAGCAACAGGGCGCAGGGGCAGGCAATGATGAGAACTGCGGTGATCACATTCCAGATACGGGTAACATCGTTAACATACCAATAAGCTGCACCCAACAGTGCAATCGCAAAAACAATCCAGGTAAAATAGCGGCTGAGCAGGTGAACAAAAGAGTTCTCCCATGTTTTTTGCGGCCCCTGCTCTTCTTTGTTCCAGAGTTTGGTTAAATAGCTCTGAGCAACTTCTTTAATAACAAGGATCTCAATATTACTGCCTATCTGTTTACCGCCTGCATATACGATCTCGCCCATCTCTTTTTCAACCGGCACACTTTCGCCGGTTACAAAACTGTAATCGATCACTGCCTTACCTCTTGTGAGAATACCATCTGCGGGGATCAGCTCTTCATTATGAATAAGCAAAGTATCGTTCAGCCTGATATCAGGCAACGCAACTGCCTGTTGCGTTTGCGCTTCAATTTTAGTAACTGCTATCGGGAAATAAGATGTGTAATCGCGCTCAAAACTTAACTGGCGGTAAGTGGTATCCTGCAGCACCCTTCCGGCAAGCATAAAAAAAACAATGCCGCTCATCGAATCAAAATAGCCGCCGCCTGTACCACTCAGCACCTCGTATAAACTCCGGGCAAAAGTTACCCAAACAGCCAGCACAATAGGTGCATCAATATTCAGGAAACGATGTTTCAGACTTTTCCATGCACTGGCATAAAACTCGGTGGCGCTGTAGAAAAATACCGGCAGGCTTAATAACAGATTGGCATAACGAAAAAGCATCAGCAGGTCACGTTCTTTTGCATCGATCCCCAAATATTCGGGAAAACTCATGAGCATGATATTGGCAAAACAAAATCCCGCTACGCCCAGTTTATAAATCTTAGACAGGTTAAACCCTGGCATCTGTTTGCCCATATCGTTAAAACTGAGATAGGGTTCATATCCAATAGCAGTAAGCAGTTCGGCCACTTTTCTTAAGGATATGCTGCGGTGGTCAAAAACAATATCTACTTCCTTTCTTTCAAAATCAACTTTACTGCTGATTACCGCATCTGCCAGGCGGTGCAGGTTTTCGAGCAGCCATAAACAACTGCTGCAATGTATCTGTGGCAGATAGAAGTTTACATGGGTTCGTTCTTCATCCCTGAATTGGATGAGGGAGCCTGCAATCTTTTCGTCATCCAGAAAACTGAATTTATCTTCCCTTACTTTAAATTTCTGAGTAGTACCCGGGTTCTGGCTAATGCTGTAATAATCGCACATACCATTCTGATCAAGTATCTCATACACCATTTTACAACCGCTGCAACAAAAGGATTTGTCGTACGCCTGTATAACGTCGGCTTTACAATCTTCTCCACAATGATAGCATTGCAAAGCTGTTGGCGATGTAATCGTTTTTGCCATGTGCTTCTTTTAGACTGACTTATTTTTTATGTGTAATGGCCGGGTAAAGCAGGCTCTGTTCGATGTATATCCAGCGATGAATCTTGTTCTCCAACTGGTAAAACTCATGCACGCAATCTTTCCACTCCTGGCTGCTCTCGGGAGGCACAACATAGTTATTGAGCAGTTGACGTAATTTAAGGAGAAGATTTGTAATTACCTGCTGTGTGTGGGTAATTGTTTCTGAAGCCCTTTTTTCAATAAAAAACGCAGCATTCGCTTTTTTAATACCGGGGTATATGAGGCCGGATTCTTTGAGAAAGATATGCTGTACCTCATCCTGCAATTTGTAGAAAAGTAATTGAACCAACTCCATAACGGAATCCGGTATCTCATTAGTGGGTAATTCGGCAAAATAATATTCAATCCCCTTTATGGAGGTATTGATTTCTGGCTGACACTTTTTTTCGATAATATCGCATAAACCCACCGGGCTACCTTTTTCCTGAAGTTCTATATCCCACTCATTAAGCAACATGCATTCTTAATTTTAATGCAAGATATTCTTACAAAAGGAGGGCATATATGATGATACTCAAGCTAATACATGATTTTTATCATGTTTTGTAAAAAGGGGTTGGAACACAATGTTTTAGTCCTGTAAATTGGCTGTGCGAACCAGGTCTTTATGTTGCAGTATTTTGATCTTTTTCCCATCCAGTTCCACCATGCCATCTTTTTTAAATTCTGACAGCAGGCGTATGGCAGATTCGGTAGCGGTTCCTACCAGGTTGGCTATTTCTTCGCGTGATAAACGAACATTCAGGGTTATCCCGTCATCTTCAAAACCGTAGGTTTCTTTGATGAAAAGAAGGGTTTCGGCCAAACGTTCCCTGATGGGCTTTTGGGCCAGGTGGGTAATTTTCAGTTCTGCTTTGTGCAATTCATCACTCAGTAGTTTCATCATTTCAAAAGCAAGGCCTGCATCTTGCTTTAACACGTTGATAAACAAATCTTTAGGTATAAAGCAAATTTGTGTGTCTTCCAAAGCAACGGCACTGGCGCTATATCTTTCCCCACTTAATAAGGCACGGTAACCAAGTACATCTCCCTGCTTAAGCAGTCGGGTAATTTGTTCTTTGCCATCATCGCCCTGATGAGAGAGCTTTACTTTACCATCATTGATACAAAAAACGCCAAAAGGGTTAGAACCCTCGTTAAAGAGGGTTTGGCCTTTTTTATAAATATTACAGACCTTTTGCTCATTGATCATATTCACAAATTCCTCTTTCGCTTTACAGAAAACAGAATTAAAGCGCTGAGAGCATGCTTGACAGGTCTGGTGATCGTATAGGTGCGGCATAAATAAATTATAGTACAAAAATAACCTTTATAATGTAAAATAGAACATCCGGGGCTGTATATATAACTTCTTTTATAAACAGCCATTTATACCACTTGGGAACTTATTTTTACATCATATATGGCCTATTTTAATTGGAACGATAGTAATAACTTTTTGACAAAGCTCAGTTTCAGAAGGTTATGGAATGCCGCCAAAGTATTCAGCAGTTACCAGCTAACCAGATTAACCGGCAAACCCATCCAGTGGGGTTACCCTATCTCCATTTCTTTTGAGCCAACTACCTCCTGTAATCTCCGTTGCCCTGAATGTCCGAGCGGCCAGCGGGCATTTACCCGGCCAACGGGTATGCTGGAAAACAGCTTTTTTAAACAAACCATCGATGATATCCATAAAGACCTGTTATACCTGATCTTTTATTTCCAGGGAGAACCTTATCTGAACCCCGATTTTTTAACGATGGTGAAATATGCGCATGACAAAGGCATCTATACAGCTACCTCTACCAATGCACATTATCTAACCGATGAAAAAGCCAAACAGACCATTGAGAGTGGCCTGGACCGGCTCATCATTTCCATTGACGGCACTACACAGGATGTATACCAGCAGTACCGTATTGGCGGTAAATTAGAAAAAGTGCTGGAGGGCGCACGCAATATTGTGAAATGGAAAAAAGCCCTGAACAGCAAAACACCTTTTATCTTTTTTCAGTTCCTCGTGGTTAAACCCAACGAACACCAGATTGAAGAAGTAAAAAAATTAGGAAAAGAAATAGGGGTAGATCAGGTTCGGTTTAAAACAGCGCAGGTGTATGATTATGAAAATGACCCTCATCAACTGATTCCCAACAATACCAAATACAGCCGTTATAAAAAGGATGCATCCGGTAGAATGAAAGTAAAAAGTGGCCTGAGTAACCATTGCTGGAGGCTCTGGCATGCCAATGTGATTACATGGGACGGCCTGGTAGTACCCTGTTGTTTTGATAAGGATGCCACACACCAACTGGGTAACCTGAAAACCCAAAGCTTTAGAGAAACCTGGCATAATGATAACTACAGGCAGTTTCGCAGGGAATTGCTTTCAAGCAGAAAGAATATCGATATCTGCGCCAATTGCAGCGAAGGGCTTAGTGTTTGGGAAGACTGAGACAGTTTGGAGTTTGGGGTTGGTTATAAATTTTGAATACCTTCAACATCGAACAACTCCAAACCCCAAACTCCAAACCCCAAACTGTTTTCATGGGCATTGAAAGAGACATACAGCAGCAAACATTCCGAAACGATTACCAGAAAGCAACTGTTAACCTTATATTTTCTGCCAACTGGTTGAACGAAAAGATCAAAGCTTTTTTAGAAACGGAGGATATTACCCCGCAACAATACAATATCCTGCGCATACTACGCGGCAGCAAACAACCCCTGAGTACCCTGCAGATACGTGAGCGCATGTTGGATAAGATGAGCGATACCAGCCGCATTGTAGAAAGAATGCTTAAAAAAGGTCTGGTAGAGAAAAAAGTGTGCTCAAAAGATAAACGCCTGGTGGATGTGGTCCTGTCGAAACGCGGCTATGGCCTTTTAGAACGATTAGATAAGAAAAACACAGAGCTGGACAATATTTTACAGGCATTATCGCCCGAAGAGACCCATACATTGAATGCCCTTTTGGACAAAATGCGGGATCATAGTTAAGCTGCTTTGTGAATTATCAATTTCCGGTCAATCATTCATCCACAATTAGCAAAATCCAGCCCATGTAGTTTTATCTTCGCTAAATGAAGAATTTCCTTAGTTTTTGTTTGGGCCTGCTGGCCTGTTTTTCTGTTGCAAAAACCGATGCACAACCGGCATCTCCGAATTATGAATTTCGTGGTGTTTGGGTAGCTACTGTTGATAATATAGACTGGCCCAGCAAGAAGACCTTAACCATTGCTGAGCAGAAAGCAGAATTTATCCGTTTGCTGGATATGCATCAACGCAATGGCATGAATGCGGTAGTGGTTCAGGTACGACCTGCGGGTGATGCTTTATACCCATCGCAGTATGAACCATGGAGTGAATTTCTGACAGGTAAACAGGGTTTACCTCCTTCACCTTTTTATGATCCGCTCGAGTTCATGATCAGTGAAACGCATAAACGTGGTATGGAATTTCATGCCTGGTTAAATCCTTACCGCGCAGTGTTTAATATTCTCAGATCGTCTGTTTCGCCGGCGCATCTTACCAAAACACATCCCGAATGGTTTTTGATCTATGGAGATAAAAAATATTTTAATCCCGGTTTACCCCAGGTAAGAGAACATCTTGCGCATGTGGTGAAAGATCTTGTAAGCCGTTATGAACTGGACGGCATTCACATGGATGACTATTTTTATCCTTACCGCATTGCCGGAAAAGAATTTCCGGATCAGAAAGATTTCGAAAAATATGGCAAAGGTTTAAACAAAGAAGTTTGGCGCCGAAGCAATTGCGACAGTGTGATACTGCTCATACACAACATCGTTAGAAGCACTAATCCTCATATAAAGTTTGGCATTAGTCCGTTTGGTGTTTGGCGTAACAAAAGCCAGGATGCAATGGGGAGCGATACCAGGGCCGGACAAACCAATTATGATGACCTGTATGCCGATATTCTTTTATGGTTACAGAAAGGCTGGATAGATTATGTGGTTCCGCAACTTTACTGGGAGCGTGGCCATAAGCTGGCAGACTATGATATACTGCTTGATTGGTGGAATGAGCATAGCTATGGCAAACACCTCTACATTGGCCAGGGTATTTACAGGGGAGGAAGCAATCCCGCATGGAGAGACCCAAATGAAATTCCTAAGCAGATAGCGGCATTAAGAAGCTACTCCACTACGCAGGGAAGTGTTTATTTCAGCAGTAAAACATTTGAAAAAAATCCGCTGGGCTGGAGTGATAGTCTGCGAAACCATTATTATCACTATCCTGCACTGGTACCACCTATGCCGTGGATTGAAAATTCTGCACCTGCACAGCCACTGATTGAAAAGCAGGCAGACAATCAGTTTAAACTGGTGTACAAAGGCGATGAAAAAATTAAAGCATTTGGCATTTTAACACTGACACAAAATACCGAAGTAAAATTTGCACTGGCACAATTAGTGCAGTTAATAGTAGCAGATAAAGTAGCCGTTATTGATCCGGCTAAAATTCCCGAGGTCAAAAACAAACGGATCTTCGTTGTATCTGTAGACCTTGATAACAATGTGAGTCCCATGACAGAACTGAAATAAAAAAGGTATCCCCTCCTTGGGAAGGAGGGGGCGTTGTAATTTTTTTTGCAAAAAAATTTACAACAGGGGTGGTTACGGTTTCATTACCTTCAGATTTTTATGTTGATTATCTTTATTCAATGCTAAACACCCGGCAACAGAAAGAGCAGTTCGAAAAAATCTATACCAATCTTAACGAGCAGCAAAAGCTTGCTGTTGATACTATTGAAGGCCCTGTAATGGTTATAGCCGGCCCGGGCACCGGAAAAACACAAATTCTTGGTGCACGTATCGGCAGAATTTTACAGGATACGGATACACAACCGGAAAATATTCTTTGTCTTACATATACCGATGCCGGAGCTGTTGCCATGCGCAAACGCCTGCTCAGTTTTATCGGGCCTGATGCTTATAAAGTAAACATCTATACCTTTCACGCTTTTTGCAATGATATCATCCAGGAAAACTTATCGCTGTTTGAAAAAACGGTGCTGGACCCGATTTCAGACCTTGAAAAAATTGACCTTTTCAAACAGCTCATCGATAGCTTTCCGAAAAATCATCCATTAAAAAGATACCGTGGTGATGTGTATTTTGAGATCAAAAACCTGCAGCAATTATTCAGCTCAATGAAGCGGGAAGGATGGACGCCGGCTTTCATCAACCAAAAAATTGATGAATACCTTGCCGATATACCCAACAGGGAAGAGTTTGTTTACAAACGTGCCTACAAACAGTTCAAAGCGGGCGACCGGAAAGAAAATAAAATTGAAGAAGCAAAGGAGAAAATGGAAAAGCTCCGCGCGGCCGTTAATGAGTTTGATCGTTATCAAAAACTTATGCGAAGCCGTAACTGCTACGACTTTGACGATATGATCAACTGGGTGATCAAAGCGTTTGAAGAAAATAAATTATTACTGGCACGTTACCAGGAACAGTTCCTCTACATACTTGTTGATGAATACCAGGATACCAGCGGAACGCAAAACAGGTTGGTAGAATTACTGATCAGTTATTGGGAGCAACCCAATGTATTTGTGGTGGGCGATGATGACCAGAGTATCTATCGTTTTCAGGGAGCGAATGTGGAGAACATGCTCGACTTTGCAACCGATTATGCAAAAGACCTGCTCACCATTGTATTAACAGATAACTACCGCTCAACACAGCCTATTCTGGATGTTTCAAAAACACTGATCAACAGAAACGAAGAACGTTTGATCAAGCAGATCGAGGGACTAAGTAAGGAATTGACCGCCTCGCACAAAGACAAAATCCACCTGACAAATAAACCACTTGTAAAGGAATACGAAACGCAGCGGCAGGAGATGATCCATATTACGCTTGAAGTTGAAAAACTGTTGAACCAGGGAATGGTACCGGGTTTAATCGGCATCATTTATAAAGAGAATAAATACGGGGAAGAACTATCGCAATATTTAGCACAAAGAAATATTCCTGTTTTTAGTAAGCGTAATCTTAATATTCTTGAGATCCCACTCGCAAAAAAAATTATCCTGCTGCTCGAATACCTTGCTGCTGAACATGATATTCCTTATGGCGGCGATGAAATGTTATTTGAGATATTGCATTTCAACTGGTTCAATATCCCTCCAATAGATATTGCACAACTTAGTACAACCGTTGCTGACAGAAGGTTTGGAGAGAATAAAACATCGCTCCGCAGATTATTAAGCGAAAAAGCAACTGCGCCTGCTGCAGATCTTTTTAGTAAAGCTGCCCCTGCAGGTATGAAGATGGCCACACAGGCAATTGAAAAATTAATTGCAGATGTTTCCAATATTACTTTGGTGAATTTGTTTGAGAACTGCCTCCGCGATGCAGGTGTATTAAGCTGGGTAATGCAAAGTGCAGACAAACACCAGAACCTCCAGGTAATTACGGGGCTGTTTGATTTTGTAAAAGAAGAAACCAGAAGAAACCCTTCCTTGTCGCTGGAGCAGATGGTCAATATTTTCATGTTGATGGAAAAAGAAGGTTTAAGCCTCCCGCTTGTGCAGGTGAGTGGAAGTGATAAAGGCGTAAATCTTTTAACAGCGCACGGTTCGAAGGGTCTGGAGTTTGACCATGTTTTTCTGGTGGGATGCAACGCAGCCAATTGGGAAAAAAAGAAAAAGCCCGGTGGCGGATACAGTTTGCCGGATACCATGTTTGCCTCACAACCCAAACATAAAGACGAAGAAGAACTGCGCCGCTTGTTTTATGTGGCGCTAACAAGGGCCAAACAGCATTTGCATATTTCGTACAGCAATTTTAAGAATGACGGAAAACAACTGGAACCGTCTATGTTTATTGCTGAGATACAGGATGAACACGCATTGCCTGTTGAAAAAGTGATATTAGATACAGAAGTGATCAGCGAGTTTTCTATGATCCGTTTTACGGCTGTTCAATCGCCTGAAATTGAAAAAGCAGAAGCAGATTTTGTTACGCAGATACTGGACAAATTTGTAATGAATGTTACGGCATTGAATAACTATCTCAAATGTCCGCTGCAGTTTTATTTCCAAAACCTGGTGCGTGTTCCCTCAGGCAAATCAGAAGCTACCGAATTTGGTTCTGCTGTTCACTATGCCCTACAGCGCCTGTTTGAAAAAATGCAGCAGACCGAAAAATTTCTGCCCAAACCCGAATTTATCCAGGATTTTAACTGGTATATGAACCGTCACCGCGAAAGCTTTACCAAAGAACAATTTGCCAGAAGAATGGAATACGGGCAGGAAGTACTGGGTAATTATTATGATCAATACATCAACACATGGAATACCATTGTGGCTGTTGAACGGAATATCAGGAATGTAGTGGTAGAAGGCGTGCCATTAAAAGGCAAATTAGATAAGCTTGAATTTGATGGTAAAGCTGTGAATGTGGTAGATTATAAATCGGGCGATATAGATAAGGCAAAAGACAAATTAAAACCACCGCATGAAGAGAATCCCAATGGTGGCGATTACTGGAGGCAGGCTGTTTTTTACAAAATACTGGTAGATCATTATGAACAGAAAAACTGGAAAGTTACCAGTACAGAATTTGATTTTATTGAGCCCGACAGGAAGAAACAATACCGGAAAGAAAAGATCGTGATCAGCCCGGAAGATATTACAACGGTTACCCAACAGATAAAAACTGTTTGGCAGAAAATACAGGACAGGGATTTTTATACTGGCTGTGGCAAACCCGATTGTCATTGGTGCAATTTTGTAAAAACCAATCATATGGCAGTTGCCTTGCACGATCTGAGTGAAGAAGAGATGGCAGATTGACTTAATTAAATGTAGCCGCAGATCCGACAGGAAATGGAATACCCAAAACCGGAATTTACGTTTCCCTTCACAATCCTTTTCACCATATAGTACGCCGGAGTTCTATATTTGCCGTAACAGGCTGATTTTTTGATAAGCGCACAAACCCGGGTTTTAATGAAACATTCACTTACACAACTTTGCCTATTTGTTTTTATTGTTTCCGGAATGGCGGCATTCTCTTCCTGCGCCAATATCATTCCGCCCGGTGGCGGACCAAGAGACAGTTTACCACCAAGATTGGTAATGACGGTTCCTAAAGATTCGGCTGTTAATGTGACCTCTAAAAATATCACCCTTACTTTCGATGAATACGTTACCCTGCAGAATGCACAGGAAAATCTGATCATTTCGCCAACGGTAGAACACACCCCGCTGGTAGATTATAAACTGAGAAATGTAACTATCAAACTCAAAGATTCTCTTGAAGCAAATACCACTTATTCATTCAACTTTGGCGATGCAATCAGGGATGTAAACGAAAGTAATATCGCCCAAAACCTAACCTATGTTTTTTCAACGGGTAACAAGGTAGATGTCAATAATTATTCAGGCAGGGTTATTGTTGCCGAAACCGGTAAAACAGACAGTACCTTATTAGTGGTGCTGCACAAAAACCTGGCAGACACAGCAATCGTTAAAGAAAGACCACGCTATTATACCCGTCTTAATGGCAAAGGAGATTTTGCTTTCCGCAATCTGCCCGAAGGCAGGTTCGCTGTTTATGTTATTGAAGGGCAGGGGAATTATTCCAGAAGGTATAATGACAGCACCAGGCTGTTTGCTTTCAGAAATAACCCTGTAATCATCAATGGCAACACTATTCCCGACACATTATATGCCTTCCAGGAATTTAAGCCGAAGGAAAAAACAACTACTTCGTCGCAACAAAGACCCTCTCCTGTAAGCAAAGAAGATAAACGTTTAAAATATTCAACCGATCTTGAAAACGGACAGCAGGATATACTTTCCCCGCTCAGCTTTACATTCAATCGTAAACTCACATCCTTTGACAGTACCGGGTTTATTTTATATGATACAGGTTTTCAAAAACTAAGCGGGTACGGGTTTAGTTTAGACACAAGTAAAACGAAGGTGACACTGAAATACAAATGGAAAGAGAATACCGCACTCCGTGTATGGATAGCCAAAACAGCAGTAGCAGATTCGGCAGGTACCACACTTGCTAAAGCAGATACCGTTCGTTTTATTACCAAGCGTGAATCTGATTACGGAAGTATCCGCATCCGTTTTAGTAATCTTGATCTTTCAAAGAACCCGGTATTACAGATTGTTTCAGGCGAAAAAATAGTTGAGTCTGTTCCATTAACACAAGCTGATTTCATCCGCAAACTCTTTAAGCCCGGATCATACGATCTCCGTATCCTGTACGATGCCAATAAGAACGGCATCTGGGACACAGGTCATTTTGGAACAAAGCAGCAACCCGAGATCGTTCAACGCATCCCACGCCAGCTAAACATCCGTGGAAATTGGGATAATGAGGTGAATGTATCTTTGTAAAATGCTCTTGACGTGAGACGTGAGACGTGAGACGTGAAACTACTCACGACTCACGACTCACAATTCACCACTGACGACTGACGACTGACGATTCACGTCTCACGATTCACGCCAGAATACTAACTTTGCACCCGTAACCTATCAATTAACATGCAACTACCTTCTTCGCTATTAGAAAATGCGGTAGCACAGTTTACCAGGCTTCCGGGTATCGGAAAGAAAACGGCTTTGCGTTTGGTATTGCATTTATTAAAACAGGAAGTGAACGAAGTGCAGCATTTTGGCGAAACCATTGCCAAAATGCGCAGGGATATCAAATTTTGCCAGCGCTGCCATAATGTGAGCGATGGAGATATCTGTTCTATCTGCTCCAACTCGATGCGCAACCAGCGGATGATCTGTGTGGTAGAAAATATCCGCGATGTAATTGCGATAGAAAGCACGCAACAGTTAAGCGGCACTTACCATGTACTGGGTGGGGTGATCTCGCCCCTGGATGGCATTGGCCCTGATCAGTTAAACATAGAATCGCTGGTTAACCGTATTGCAAAAGAAGAAACAGAAGAACTGGTTTTTGCTTTAAGTCCGAATATACAGGGCGATACCACCATTTATTACATACAAAAGAAAATAGCGCACTTACCCTGCCGCATTACCACCATTGCCCGGGGCATTGCCTTTGGCGGCGAGCTGGAATATGCTGATGAGATGACACTATCGCGCAGCATCGCCAACCGCCTGCCTGTTCAGCAATATGTAAAATAGCCGCCCTTTCATGCCGGCCCGGCTCATACTCATCCATTCAACCATTTTTTACCGTCAGGCAACCATTATTTATATCTCTCCGTATATTTTTCTATCAATAACATTGAATAATTTGCGTTTATATAAGCAAATTATACTGGTATGAAAAAATGGATAAAGTATGTGTTGGCCTTTACAGTGGTGGGTATCATTACCGGGGGCATTATTGTTTACAGGATATATACCAAACCACACAGGGATGTAACCAGGGAACAGGGTGTTCAGCTTTCTGCGCAAAGCCTGTACGATGCATTCAAAACCAATGAAACGGCGGCAAACGCAAAATACCTGAACAAGGCCATTGAATTGAACGGTGAAGTAGCAGAAGTAACTACTAACCAGGATGGCAATACAGTAGTGAACATTAAAACGAATGACCTGATGTTTGTGATCAACTGTACTTTTAAAATCCAACCCGGAGAATTAAAGGCCGGACAGAATATTACATTCAAAGGTATCTGTACAGGGTATATTCCCGATTTTAATGTGGTGATCAATGAGGGAGTACTGGTAAAAATAAATTAAGCAAATCGCATGAAAGTATTTCTGTCTCTTTTAATAGCAAGCCTGTTTATCGTATCAAATGCAGATGCGCAAAAAATATTTGCCACACGCAATGGCAAGATCGTTTTTAGTGCCCCTACTGATGATGATGTGAAAGCAGTGAACAATGAAGTAACCAGCCGTATAGCCGATAATGGCCAGGTCACTTTTAGTTTATTAATAAAAGGGTTCCGGTTCAAATATGCAGAAATGCAGGAACATTTTAACGACCAGTACCTTGAGAGCAACAAATTTCCACGTGCAGATTTCAAAGGAAATATTGTGAACCTGAAAGAGGTAAATTTCACTAAAGACGGATCTTATAAAGTAATTGTGAAAGGAGATCTTACCATGCATGGCATTACCAAAAGCATTACCGCTAATGGTAAAATAGACATCAAAGCCGGTAAACCTGTTGTCACTTGCGAGTTTGAGGTGAGTATGAAAGATTTTAATGTAGACGCAGCAAAAGTTACTTCTAAAGTAACGGTAGAGGTTAGCTGTCAATACCAATAATCATCCCATATATTAAAAATTAAATTTATGATGATCTTTTCAAAAAGGTTACTGGCCATACTATGCCTGTGCCTCATTACACAAATAAGTTTTTCGCAGCAGGTTGACCTGTTTAAAATGCAGGATAGTACCAATGCATCAGAAGGCGCTAACCGCTCAGAACCTGTGATCAATACTTTTTACTCTACCCGCCTGGTAAACAGCCATACCGTTGAAATAACCGGCAAGGGAAGTATGGATTTCAGGATCAATCACCGTTTTTCACCACTGAACATGGGTTTTTATGATATGTTCGGTCTCGATTATGCATCCATGCGTATGGGTTTTGATTTCGGTCTTTCAAAAAATCTGATGGTGGGTATTGGCCGTTCTACTTTTAACAAGGAATATGATGGCTTTATCAAATACCGGTTAATGCACCAGAAAAACAGATCGGGTGGGGCACCACTATCTATTACCTGGGTTGGTTCATTGGCCTACAAAAATATTGACATGGACCCTGCGCTGAAAGTAACGGGCTCAGACCGTACTTTTTTCAGTACACAGTTATTGATTGCAAGAAAACTGAATGAGCATACCTCATTACAGGTATCGCCCACTTATACCCATTACAACAGATTACTGTTTTTAACCGGTGGCAGCACAGACATGTTTGCTATTGGCTTCCTTGCCAGGCAGAAAGTAAGTAAGCGTATCAGTATTAATGCTGAGTATTTTCTCCAAACTTCCCGTTTTGATGGCACACATGATCCTTTATCGGTTGGGGTGGATATCAACACCGGAGGCCACGTGTTTCAATTGCATTTCACCAATTCTACCGGTATGAATGAGCATTCTTTCATACATGAAACCACGGGTTCATGGGGTAATGGCGATGTACGCTGGGGTTTCAATATCTCCCGTATATTCAATCTCGGCAGGAAACCGAAGTAATTTATCCCCTGGTATTCGCTTAAAAGGGCTGTGGGCTTATATTTTGTTATAAGCTCATAGCCCTTTATCTTTGCAGTTACTACAGCAGGCGGATTTGTTTATTGTTCGGCCTGTAATCCCGGCTAAGCCGGGACCAATCGAACTAATAAACGTTTTGAAGTGCCCCTTTCAACACTCTTCTAAAGCGTTTTACAGTTCGGTATTAATTGACTATCCTGTAAGGCTTATCCTTACAGGAATAAAACAGAACTGCATGGATATCAGGAATGAACTGTTGAAAAGAATATTGGTGATAGATGGAGCTATGGGCACCATGATACAACGCCATAAACTTACAGAAGCCGATTACCGTGGCGAACGTTTTGCAAACTGGCACACCGATGTAAAGGGCAACAACGACCTTCTCTGTATTACACAACCGGAAATTATTAAGGGAATACACAAACAATACCTTGCCGCCGGTGCAGATATTATTGAAACCAACACCTTCAGCAGTACCGTTATTGCCATGGCAGATTATGATATGCAGTCACTGGCTTATGAACTCAATGTAGCGGCTGCCAAATGCGCCAAAGACGCTGTGAAAGAATTTATGGCAGACAACCCCGGCACTCCTCCAAAATTTGTAGCAGGTGCCATCGGGCCATTAAATAAAACACTTAGTTTATCTCCCGACGTGAATAACCCGGGCTACCGTGCCGTTACTTTTGATGAAGTAGTAGCTGCCTATTATGAGCAGATCAAAGGACTGGTTGATGGCGGTGTAGATGTATTGCTGATTGAAACCATCTTCGATACCCTTAATGCCAAAGGAGCCATCTTCGCTGCCAAAAAATATTTCAGAGATCATAACAAAGCAGAACTGCCCGTTATGATCAGTGGCACCATCACCGATGCATCCGGCAGAACATTGAGCGGACAAACACTGGAAGCTTTTTATACTTCAGTTATGCATGCCAAACCATTAAGTGTAGGACTAAATTGCGCATTGGGTGCGGCAGAAATGAGAAGTCATATTGAAGAGTTATCAGAAATAGCAGGCTGTTATACCTCTGCCTATCCTAACGCAGGATTACCAAATGCGATGGGCGAATATGATGAACAGCCGCATGAAACTGCCCATTTTATTGAAGAATGGGCCAAACAGGGGTTTGTAAATATTGTAGGCGGTTGCTGCGGCACCACACCCGATCATATTAAACATATTGCGGATAATGTGAGAAAGATTAAGCCGAGGGAACTTCCGGTATTGGAAACCAGCTTGTAAATTATTTTAAACTATTAAGTCACAAAGCAGCAGGAATAATAAATTATTTAAAATTGACTGGAAAGAGAGTAGATTTTCTAATCAATTTTCATATACCCTTAATGAAAGACAGAATTAAAAGAATCATTCTATACCCTTCGTGCCCCCTGGTGCCTTAGTGTATAGGTGGTTCAAAAAAATATATTATGAGTCAAATAATCAAACCTTACTTACGCTTATCGGGCCTTGAACCATTGGTGGTGAGGCCTGAAACAAATTTTGTGAACGTAGGTGAACGGACAAATGTTACCGGTTCTAAAAAATTTGCACGTCTCATCAGGGATAATCAATACGAAGAAGCCTTATCTGTTGCCCGCCAGCAGGTAGAAAGCGGTGCGCAGGTACTGGATGTAAATATGGATGATGCCATGCTGGATGGGGTTGCTGCCATGACAACCTTCATGAACCTTATCCAGAGCGAGCCCGATATTGCCCGGATCCCTATTATGATTGACAGCTCAAAATTTGAGATCATTGAAGCAGGTTTGAAATGTGTACAGGGGCGATGTATTGTGAACTCCATCTCCATGAAGGAAGGAGAAGAAAAATTTATTGACCAGGCTTTTACCTGCAAAGCTTATGGCGCAGCGGTAATTGTAATGGCATTTGACGAAATAGGACAGGCAGATACCAAACAACGAAAAATAGAGATCTGCAAACGCGCCTATAAAATATTAACTGAGAAAGTTGGTTTTGATCCGCAGGATATTATTTTCGACCCCAACATTTTTGCCATTGCAACCGGTATTGAAGAACATAATAATTATGCGGTTGATTTTATTGAAGCTACCCGTGAAATCAAACATTTGATGCCTCTTACAAAAGTGAGTGGTGGTGTATCCAATGTTTCTTTTTCATTCCGCGGTAACGATCACGTTCGCGAAGCCATACATGCCGTATTCCTTTACCACGCCATTAAAGCGGGTATGGATATGGGTATTGTAAATGCAGGCCAGTTGGTTGTTTATGATGAAATAGAACCAACACTACGCCAGCTTTGCGAAGATGTGATACTAAACCGTGGCAACGATAATAATGAAGCAACTGAGAAACTGATCACACACGCCGATACTGTAAAAGCCAAAGGCAAAGTAGAAGTTAAAGACGAAGCGTGGAGAAATGATACCGTGGAGAAAAGGTTATCACACTCACTTGTAAACGGCATTACCGATTATATTGATATAGATACTGAAGAAGCCCGCCAGAAATATCCAACCCCGTTGGAAGTGATCGAAGGTCCTTTAATGGACGGTATGGGCATTGTGGGCGATCTGTTTGGCGCCGGAAAAATGTTCCTGCCGCAGGTAGTTAAAAGTGCGAGGGTGATGAAGAAAAGTGTTGCCATTCTTACGCCATATATTGAAGCAGAAAAAGAACTGCGCAAACAGGCACATATTGCTGCAGGTACCGCCAACAGCGAGGCTGCAGGCGCTGCAAAAATATTGCTGGCTACCGTAAAAGGCGATGTACACGATATTGGTAAGAACATTGTAGGCGTGGTACTGGGTTGTAACGGGTACGATATTGTAGACCTTGGCGTAATGGTTCCTGCAGATAAAATACTGGAAACAGCGCAAAGAGAAAAAGCAGACATTATTGGCCTCAGTGGCCTGATCACCCCATCGCTTGATGAGATGGTGCATATTGCCAAAGAAATGAAACGCCGTGGTATGACGCAACCTTTAATGATCGGCGGTGCCACTACCTCCCGCATCCACACGGCTGTAAAAATTGCTCCTGAGTATGAAACAGGAGTGGTACATGTATTAGATGCATCGCGCAGCGTAACAGTGGCAGGCTCATTGTTAAGTAAAGAACAGAAAACAGATTTTCTTAGCGGGATCAAAGAAGAATATATCACGCTGAAAAAGGCTTTCGATAGTAAGAAATCTGTCAAAACATACCTCAACTATGCAGAAGCATTGAAGAATAAAGTAAATGCAGACTGGAACAATCACATCACACAAACACCAACCTTTACCGGTACAAAAGTATTTGAAGATTTTAACCTGGCTACCTTACGGCCTTTCATAGACTGGAAGCCATTTTTTATTGCGTGGGAAATGCATGGCAATTTTCCGGAAATACTTACAGACAGTGTAGTAGGTAAAGAAGCTACCAAATTATATAATGATGCCAACGCTTTGATAGATAAGATCATTGCGGAAAAATGGTTAACAGCCAAAGGCACTATCGGTTTCTGGGAAGCTTCCAGCGAAGACGATAATGTAGAAGTGAATACAACTAATGGAATTGTTACCCTTTCATTCCTTCGTCAGCAGATTAAGAAAGCGGCCGACCAGCCAAATCTTTCCCTTGCAGATTTTATTGCACCCAAAGCAAGTGGTAAAAAAGATTATATAGGCGCTTTTGCAGTAACCCTGCATGGCATTGAAAAACATATCAAGGCATTTGAGGCTAACCACGACGATTATAACAAGATCATGCTACAGGCCCTTGCCGACAGGTTTGCAGAAGCTTTTGCAGAAGCACTGCACCTGCAGACAAGAAAAGAATTCTGGGGTTATGATAAAGAAGAGAGCCTGAGTAATGAGCAACTGATCAAAGAACAATATAACGGTATCCGCCCTGCACCCGGCTATCCTGCCTGCCCTGATCATACAGAAAAATACAAACTGTTCGATCTGCTGAAAGCAACTGAAACCATCGGCGTTCAATTAACAGAAAGCCTTGCCATGTATCCTGCCTCTTCTGTTTGCGGATGGTATTTCTCTAATCCGAAAAGTCAATACTTTGGTGTAGGCAAAATTCAGCGCGACCAACTGGAAGATTATGCCAAACGTAAAAATATGACGATCGGTGAAGCAGAAAGATGGTTGAGTCCGGTATTAGAGTAATTTTGCAAAAAAAAGAAACTATGAAGATGTGGCGTTTATTGATCATGCTGATGGTAATAACTCCGTTTATTGCAGGTGCGCAACAAAAAACAAAAGAAAGAAAAGGCGAATTTTATTTTTCCTGGGGATATAATAAAGAATGGTACACTCATTCTGATGTAAAGGTTAACCAGCCTTCTCTCAATAGTAACTATACCCTTAAAAATGTCATATCTCACGACCATCCCGGTTGGGATGAAGGCCTGTTGAGTATTCCACTCAGCATACCGCAATACAATTACCGTTTGGGTTATTTTTTCAATAAAAAGAAAGGGCTGGCTTTTGAGATCAACTTCGATCATACCAAGCACCTCATAAAAGACGGGCAGTTTGTAAAAATTGCCGGCACCTTAAACGGAAGACAGGTAGATTCTACCATTAATTTTTCTGAGGGCAATGGTTTCTATTATTACCTGAATAATGGCGCTAATTTTTTACTGTTAAATATTGTAAAGCGCTGGCATTGGCATGAGAGCAGGAATGGCAAATTTACTTTAGATGCATTGGGCAAAGCCGGTATTGGTCCTGTAATACCGCATGTACAGAATAGCTTATTTGGCAATGCCAACGATCCCGGCTTCCAGATAGGTGGTTGGAATATGGGCGTTGAGGCAGGGCTGCGCGCTACTTTTGCCAAACATGTGTACCTCGAGTTTTCCAATAAAGTAGATTATGCCCGCTATTCAAACTTAAAAGTGTACCAAGGCAAAGCCAGCCAGGCATTTGGAACCTATGAGCTGATACTTAGTTTGGGCTACACCTGGCAAGGCGGAAAAAAGGTTGAGAACTAAAGAAATCATCAGTCTATCTTTTTTCAAATAACCACCATAATCTTTTTCGTGGTTTTACAGTAAAGTTTTTTGACACGAAGGCCTGGATATATTCCATGGCCTCATCAACATCATCTGTAAGCAGCATTAATTTTTTATCAATTTCGTTAATAGTGCCTGCTTCAGACATTTTATCGATGGCTTCCATCAATGGCTGAAAATATTCCTTCCCGAATAAAACAATCGGGAAACTGGTGATCACTTTGGTTTGTGAAAGGGTAATTGTTTCAAAAAACTCATCCATTGTACCAAAACCACCGGGCATGATGATGAATGCGTAGGAATACTTAACCAGTACCACCTTGCGTATAAAAAAATAATCAAAGATGATCGATTTGTGCAGGTAGGGGTTGGGGTGCTGCTCAAAAGGCAGCTTGATATTACACCCTATTGAACTGCCCCCGTTTTCAAACGCACCACGGTTAGCTGCTTCCATAATACCCGGACCGCCACCGGTAATAGTGGTAAAGCCCAGCTCGGCAATTCGTTTGCCAAATACCCGGGCCGCTTCGTAATACTGATGCCCCTCTTTAAACCTGGCCGAGCCAAACACCGTAATACAGGGCCCCATAAAATGCAGGCTTCTGAACCCTTTAATAAATTGGATAAAAACTGTCCAGGCAAACAGGAACTCATACGCTCTTGGCTTTGGGCCATCCAGGTAAACCGATTTTTTTGCGGGAATGATCCGTACTGATTTTGCCATATACAATGCTTATATTCAACAATAAATCAAGGCAGCACAAAATTTGCTGCTATAAAGATACAATACCTTTAACTACTGTATGAGTCATAAAAAACTAATCATCTCATTATTGCTGCTCTTCCTTGTGTCCGGCATTGTTGCGCAGAAAACAGTTGTCCTTGAAAAAATACGGTGCCAGTCATTCAACGTTCCCCTAACAACATATCTCCGGGACGATGAGGTTAAAAAAACCATAGCATCGCAGTTAAATAACACACTGCTGCAACAGCAATTACTTCCATTATCCGATACAACTACAGTAAATATTGAATTCCTGCCGTTAGGTAAGGAGATAAAAAATGTAAAAACAGATTTTACAGATATTGATACATCACACTTACACCTGTATATTGATTTTTTTGAGGTAGAGCCATTTATTTTTTTTTCGCAAACAGCTAATAGTTATCCACCCGATTCTAATATGCTGAAAAAAGCAGGAACTGTTCTGATGATCAAAGCAATGCTGCTCAGATCTGATAAAACAGTTGCTTTTAATGAAGAACTGAGTATTATTATCAGTCCTGCCAATACGCCGGGCATAGGTACCATATACGAAAACGGAATTGTTTACGGCGATCTTGCCATTACCCCAAAAAGTTTTACCGAGTTGGTAAAATCGGCTGTTACCTTTTTATTCAATCCTAAAAATGAATCAGCAGTTGTTGAAATGAGCATAAAGCCTGCATTTTTTTCCGACAATTATATACTCCCGAAAACTTATAAACAACCACGGTTTTATGTTAATACTATAAAAGAACTAAGCACCTATAACTATCAGGGCAAAGGAGAAATGATACGCCTTGGCCAGCCCGTTTATAATGAGATCCTGATCAAAGGGAAAAAAGCGCTTACCTATCCCGGCGATCTCACCAAAGCCATTAAATCTACCTGGCATTACAGCAGTTCTGATTTTGTTTTTCTTCAACAGGAAAGCAGGGATGTGCTCCGCGATAAAAACTATACACTGCAACTGGTTACACAGGTTGACCCAGACCCAACCTATGCACCTTATGGTTTTATAGGCGAGAAATTTATGTTCACTAATTTCCTGGCAGGCAGGTTTCATTACCTGTTTCTCGAAAAAGATACCCTTGCCAGGTTTGAGATAAACAGAAGTTATACCGAAAGGGAGAATAAATACTATCCTGACCATATTACCAATGGCTTTGACAGTATCGTATACTATTTGCCCACCACGTTTGTAAAAGAAACAGCGGTAGTAGATAATTATAAGATAAGCGGAATCATTGGCAGCAACCCATTTAGTATTAAATGTAGTGGCAGAACAAATACTATAAAAGAATTTTTCCTCGGTGATGTGTTGGTTTGTATTGCGCAAGGCAAATTTGTTCCTGAAAAATTTGTGATTTTTGATGCATCTTTATCCTCCGAATTATTGAACCAGTTATTCATCATCGGGTTTAACCGGTTTTTCGAATAGCATAAAAACACTTATATGCGGATCATCTCTTATAATGTAAATGGCATTCGCTCTGCCATTAATAAAGGTTTTACCGATTGGTTAAAAACCGATCCTGCAGATGTTATCTGCCTTCAGGAAACCAAGGCGCAAAAAGACAATGTTGATTTTAAAAAGATCGAAGACCTTGGTTATCACACTTATTGGTTCTCTGCGCAAAAAAAGGGTTACAGTGGCGTGGCTGTTTTCACCAAAATAAAACCTGACAATATTGAGTACGGTCACGCTCATGAGAAAAGTGATTTTGAAGGAAGGGTGATACGGGCAGATTTTGGAAACATCACACTTATCAATGCCTACTTTCCATCCGGCACAAGCGGAGATGAGAGACAGGAATTTAAGTACCACTGGCTGGATGAATTTTTTCATTACCTCGAACGACTAAAAAAAACAAGGCCACACTTAATTGTAGTGGGCGATTACAATATTGCGCACAGGGAAATTGACATTCATGACCCCAAAGGCAACAAAAATTCTTCCGGGTTTTTACCTGAAGAGCGTGCGTGGATGGATAAGTTTTTAAGCAAGGGGTGGGTAGACAGTTATCGCGAACTGAATCCTGAAACAAAAGGTGGCTATTCATGGTGGAGCCAGCGTTTTCCAACGGTAAGGGCGCAGAACAAAGGATGGCGCATAGATTATATCTGCCTCACAGATAACCTGAAACCAAAACTAAAAAAAGCGCTCATCTATCCCGACATAAAACACAGCGACCACTGCCCGATTTTTATTGAACTAAAATAGCAAAGCAAGTTAGAAGCTTAGAGTCAAAAATAAAATAACTCCAGACTTCCAACTCCAAACTCTCAATCATGTTTATCTACAACGTAACCACCAAAGTAGCCTGGCCCATTCATGAGGCATGGGTTGAGTGGATGAAACAGAAACATATCCCGGATGTAATGAACAGCGGCTGTTTTACCGAATTCAGGTTTGTGCGACTGCTTGAAACAGATGAAACGGAAGGGCCAACCTATGCAGTTCAGTATTATGCAGCAACAAGGCCTGATTATGAACACTATATCGAATATCATGCTCCTTCACTGCGTAAAGATGCCATGGATAACTGGGGAGATAATTTCATTGGTTTTCGATCGTTAATGGAACTTGTGAATTGAGTGTGGATACTTTCACGAATTCATTTTGTCAATCACAAATCTTTGTTATATTCCCTTAAAACCCGCTTGGGCATTGAATTTCAGCCTATTTTTCCTGAAACCCTTAACTGGTAAGCATTTCAGAAGATTAACGCAATTGCTTAATCTGATATATAAGAAACGAAATTCTTCTGAAATCCTTTATACATAGGGGTTTTGCGGAAAAAATAAAGGATAGAAAAAATAATAATTTTTTTTACTTATTCAGAAAAGCGGATAAATTTGTATCCGTTATTAAAACAACTAAAAACACATCTATGAACAAAGCCGAATTGATTGCTCAGATCGCTGAAGATGCTGGCGTAACTAAAACACAGGCAAATGCTGCCTTAGATTCTTTTGTAGCTGCCGTTACCAAAACTTTGAAAAAAGGTGATAAAGTAACATTGGTAGGTTTCGGTACTTTCTCTGTATCTAAACGTGCTGCACGTACCGGACGTAACCCACAAACTGGTGCTGCTATCAAGATCAAAGCTAAAAAAGTTGCCAAATTCAAAGCTGGTAAAGAATTAAGCGCTAAGCTCTAATTTTTTGAGCACACAAAATTGAACCCCGCGTTTACGCGGGGTTTTTCTATTTTTGCACCGAATACATTATTTCATTTTAAAAACAATACCATGGGCAGAGGTGATAAAAAAACCGCTAAAGGCAAAAGATTTCAGGGTTCGTTTGGTAAAAGCAGACCTGCAAAAGCAACAAAATCAAAGAAAGCGGCAGTAAAACCTGCATAAGGTTAACAAGGAACCGGCTCTCCATATTTTGGAAAGTACCATTGGGAAATTTTGAAACAACAAATCAATTTCAAAATTTCCCAATTCCAAAATTTCAAAATTCTCTCTCTACGCTTTCTTCTTATCTGCAAGCTCTCCAATCGCCATTACCAATTTATCAAGGTCCTGCAGTTTGGTATATACATGCGGCGTTACACGCACACAGGATACATTTTCCCAAACAATACCTACCGTGTGAATTTTATAGGTATTAAAAAGGGCGCTGTCTAACTCACCTGGTGTCATCCCGTCAATACTTACCCCGCAAATAGCGCAGGAATATTCGGGTTTAAAGGAAGTGTGAATTGTTACTTTAGGAATATTTTTTACTTTTTCGGCCCAGTAGTTTTTCAGGTAACGGATCCTTTCTTCTTTTCGTTTACTGCCAATGGCATTCTGAAAATTTACTGCTTCCCCGATACCCTGTTCTATCGGAAAGCTGCGTGTACCAAGGGTTTCAAACTTTCGAATATTATCACTCCTTGGTTTATCGTTACAAACCAACGGCCATATTTTTTCAATCTTTTCTTTTTTGATCCATAGCATTCCGCTGCCAATGGGTGCGCTTAAGAACTTATGCAAACTGGTGCCAAAATAATCGCAACCCAGTTCGGGTATTTTAAAATCGAGCAGGCCAAATGAATGAGCGCCATCTACAATTACTTCAACACCATGCTTTTTAGCCATTGCCGTAATTTTTTTTACCGGCATAATCTGCCCTATCCAGTTGATGACATGCGTTACATGCAACAGTTTGGTTTTGGGTGTGATGGCCTGTTCGTATGCTGATACGATCTCATCATCATTTTCTATCGGAAATTTAAAACTCAACTGTGTATATACGATCCCTTCGCGTTCTACCCGTTGCCTCCATGCATTCATCATATTCGGGTAATCCTGTTTGGTACCGATCACTTCATCACCTGCTTTCAGGTCAAGACCAAATATCACTGTATTCAGCGCTTCGGTGGCATTCCTGTTTACAGCAATTTCTTCGGGTGAGCATCCGGCCAATAAAGCCAGTTTCTGGCGTAAAGGCTCCCTTCCCTGGTCCAGGATACGCCACATATAGTACGAAGGGCCTTCGTTGGTCATTTTATTATATCGTTCCACCGCTTCCTGCACCACTCTTGGCGAGGGGCTAACACCGCCATTGTTCAGTATGATCAGGTTAGAATTTACGGTGTACGACTGCTGGATCACACTCCAGTAATCTTCATCAGTAGCGGCGGCCTGCGGAGACAGCGATTCAATTTTCCTGCCCGCCTCTTCCCAGGAAGCAGCATGTAACTGGTTAAAAAGACTGTTGGCCGAGAAGGCGCCAGCCAATAATCCCATTCTCTGGATAAATGTTCTGCGTGGTTCCATGGTAAAAAATTGAAAAGAAAGTTAAGGATTTATGATATAATTCGGGATTCAGATTCACAGGCGGTAGTATATAGAACTTTCTTTTATTATGAGCCGTTCGCAGGACCTGTGCATGCGTTGCTATCAACATTTGGTTATCTTTGACCCCTATTTAGCCCGAATGAATAAAAAGAGAATCATACTCCTTTGTGTTTCGCTTACAGTGTTAAGCGTTCAGTTTGTGCAGGCGCAATGCTCTATCTGTACCAAAACAGCTTCTCAGTTGGGCGATGGTCCGGCATCTGCTTTGAACTCGGCCATTTTATACCTGGCAGCCGCGCCATTTGCCATTATGGGCTATATAGGATGGCGCTGGTGGAAGAATGAAAAGGAGCTGAATAAATAATAATTATTCTGCCGAATAGTACGGCTTATTTTCAACACAGAGCCCACAAAGGAACTGAGTTTCACAGAGGTATCTCTGTGACTCTCCCCCCGTTGTTGGTTGCCTGATTAACAACAATTACATGTATCGTTTAATAAACTGGTACAGGTTTGTATCACCCAATCTTTCCAGTTCCTTTTTTAATCCCGCCTTATTAATATCTCGCATGCGGTATTGTTGTATCAGGTGATAGGCTTTCTCTGCCAGCAACCAATATTTTCTGTCTGAGCTTTGTATGATCTGCTGGTGCTGCATGATTTTATCAAATAATTCTCCCACGCCTTCTTTTTGCGAAGCAATGGTTTTTACAATGGCAATCTCAGAACTGGTTTTATAAAAAGCCGGTGCCAGCATTAAACGCAGGTTCTTTACAAATGTATCCGCATCGGGCCTGTCGCTTTTGTTTACCACAAAAATATCTGCGATCTCCATTAAACCGGCTTTCATTGTCTGTACTTCATCGCCGGCTTCGGGTACAACAACCACTACCGTTGTATCTGCCAGTCCAGTAATTTCAATCTCGCTCTGGCCCACCCCAACTGTTTCTATCAGAATATGATCAAACCCCGCAGCTTTCATCACATCTGCTATCTCAATAATGTTAGGATGCAGTCCGCCCAAACTTCCGCGTGTGGCTAACGAACGGATAAATACATTCGGGTGATTATACCATTCGCTCATCCGTATCCTGTCGCCAAGCAAGGCACCCAAATTAAATGGAGAAGAAGGATCTACGCACAATACGCCTACTTTTTTATTGCGTGCCACCATTTCACCGATCAATGCATCTACTAATGTGCTTTTACCTGCGCCCGGCGGACCGGTGATGCCGATAATTTTAGTGGAAGAGGCTGGCAGGCTTTCAAGTAATGATCGGTAGCCTTCCATTTCATTCTCAACCAAAGAAATGGTTCTGGCCAGCGATTTGGTGTTGCCCCTTTGTATATCCTGTAATAATTCTTCCCACATGATTGCTAAAGTAATCCGGATGAACGAATTTAGACGCATGATGCAAAGAGTGTTGAAAAGTAAATGGCAGGAATCGTGGGTTTCAGGATGCCTGGTATTATTGTTTACCGGGCTGTTATTCAGCCGGGCATTGGTATCCTTTGCATCGGTTTTAGTGATCGTGCCATTTTTTGCCAACTACCGGCAAACATCATTACAAAAATTAACTGTTGCCGCCGTTGGATTAATCCTTCTTCCTGTAATTATTTCCGGGTTATGGAGCGATGATAAAACGCTTTGGTGGAACAGTGTTTCCGTAAAACTGCCTCTTATTACCATGATGCTGGGCCTTCCCGCGGCACCCGTTACGGCACAAAGATGGAAACAATTATCCTACCTCTATATCCTCATCATTACGGCAGGTTGTGCATGGAGTTTTGGGCAATACATCAGCAATACCACCGCCATAGAAGCTGCCTATCTTAAAGCAAAAGTGCTGCCAACACTGGCTGATGCAGATTATATACGTTTTAGCTGGATGGTGGTTATCGCCATTCTCCTGGGCATCAAAAGCCAGGAATCAGAAACAAACAGGGCTATCAGATATATTTTTTTTACACTCTTATTAGTGTTGGTATTGTACCTGCACCTGCTGGCATCAAAAACAGGGTTGCTTTGTTTGTATGCCGGTATTTTTTTATACCTCATTCATATTTTCTTCATTGAAAAAAAATGGAAAAAGGGGTTAACGATCATTGCGGTGTTCACCGCCATAGCATTGCTTGCCTATAATACCATGCCTACATTGCGTAACAGGGTTCAGTATGTTGTATATGATTTTAGCAATTACTCAAAAGGCAATTTACTGCCGGGTTATAACGATGCAGCCCGGTGGTTATCTATCCGTGCCGGGTACAGCATTACACAGCAACATCCATTAACAGGCGTAGGTTTTGGCGACATGTTGACGGAAGTAAACCGCTGGCATCAAAAAGAACAACCCAACAGTTTTGCTTACGAACGTTTTTTGCCAGCTTGCGAATGGTTAGTGTATGGTGCAGGATCGGGCTGGACGGGTTTGCTTTGTTTTACCGCAGGAATTGTTTTGTTATTAGTTTCAACTACCTCAAAAAACAAAATATCAGTCATATTATCCGTCACCACCCTCATCCCTTTACTCACCGATGATACACTGGAAGGGCAATATGGTGTGATACTATTGGCTTTTATTGCTTTCTTTGGGCAACAGAAATTTCTTTATCAGTCAACCAGAGCATGAGCAATCCTATTTCAGTTGTTATTATTTGCCGTAACGAAGCGCATATCATCAAAAAAACAATTGCGGCCGCACAACAGTTTACTGATGATGTGGTGGTGGTAGACAGCGGCAGCACAGATGGCACCCAGCAAATTATTACTGCTGCCGGAGCCAGGCTGCTTGAAACAGATTGGGAAGGATATGGCCGCAATAAAAACAAAGGAGTGGCTATGGCTAAGTACGATTGGATATTATCAATTGATGCAGATGAGATTGCCGATGATACTTTGGTGAAACAACTGCAAACACTTTCTTTAAACGATATAACCACTGTTTACAACATCCGCTTCCGGGCTTTTTTAGGTAACAGGATGATCCGGTTCGGAGAATGGTCGAACGACGCACATATCCGCCTGTACAACCGCACCTATACCGGCTGGAACGAAGCGCAGGTACACGAAGCATTGCAATTGCCTGCCTCTACACAGGTTCTTAGCCTAAAAGGATATATTCATCATTATACCTCGCGCAATGTTGAAGACTTTGCTTTAAAAACGGTGAACTATGCCATGCTCAATGCATTAAAATATCACCAGCAGGGCAAAAAAGCAGGGTGGATCAAATGCCGGGTGGCACCAGCTTTTTCCTTCTTTAAAAATTTTCTTCTCCGCCTGGGTTTTTTAGATGGCGAGGCTGGTTTTACTGTTGCTAAAATGAATGCCTGGTACACCTGGTTAAAATATATCCGCCTTCGTGAACTGAACAAAAGGAGAATGGGGAATATCGAATAATGAATATTGAATGTTGAAGTGAGTACGGAATGCCCAATTACTATCCTGATTGTAAACCAATACTTGCAACCCTTTAACTCCATAACATGGAACGAAGACCTACATTTGCCCAATGACCAATTTCGTTCCCATATTTCCCCTTGGCATTGTAGTCTACCCTGGCGAAACGCTGAACCTGCACATATTTGAACCCCGTTACAGGCAACTGATCAACGAATGTTTTACGCAATCGAAACCCTTTGGCATACCAACTGTATTAAACAACGGTCTTGCAGAACTGGGTACATTGGTAGAGATCACAGAAATAGCAAAAACATATGAAGATGGTAAAATGGATATCCGCACACGCGGACTAAAAGTGTTGCGGATACTGGAAGTAGTAAAATCCATCCCCGACAAACTATACAATGGCAGCATTGTAACTTATCCCGACAATACCTATACAGGCCATGCAGAACTATTACGTAAAGTGATTACCGGCATCCGCGACCTGCATCGTTTACTGAATGTTACCAAAGATTTTAAAAAGCCCGACGAGGCACTTTGCAGTTACGATATAGCGCATCATGCCGGCTTATCGCTGGAGGAAGAATACGAATTACTCGGACTTTTTCATGAATGGCAAAGATTGGAATACCTGAAAAGGCATCTCAACAAAGTATTACCTGTTGTGGCCGGCCTGGAAAACCTGAAAGAAAAGATAGTGCTGAATGGACACTTTAAAGAATTGAAAGGTTTTAATTTTGATTTTTAACTGCACCCTTATGCAAACAACGCTTTGTTTCGACTTTGGCAACACCCGTTTAAAATGCGCTGTCTTTGAAGACAGGAATTTTAAAGAAGAACTTGTGCTCGAAAACACGGATAACGCCACTATTCAACAACTGATCGATCAATACAAACCTGATAAGTCAATCCTGTCATCCGTAATCAATCACCCGGTTGAAATGGAAGCATTGCTGGCCAAACAAACCCGCTTTCATAAACTGGGGCATACCAGTAAACTGCCGCTTACCACGCCGGTAGGTAAACCGGAAACCATTGGGGCAGACAGGCTGGCCCTTGTAGCAGCAGCGGTTGACCTTTTCCCGCATCAGCACAATCTTGCCATTGGGCTGGGCACCTGCATCACGTATAATTATGTGAATAATGCGCATGAATTTCTGGGTGGCAGTATATCGCCGGGTATGAATATGCGGTTCAGGGCCATGCATGAGCAAACGGCTTTATTGCCTCTGATTAAAGCAGAAAGCAACTTCCCATTGGTGGGTTTTGACACCAAAACCAATTTATTGAGTGGTGTAATACTCGGAATGGCCAAAGAAATTGATGGTATAATTGATGCTTACTCATTGAAATACAGCAACTTTAACGTGCTATTAACCGGGGGCGACATGGGTTTTTTTGTACCGCACCTAAAAAACAAGATATTTGCCGACCCTAACTTAATCTATAAAGGCTTGTATGCGATCAGTGAGTATAACAATAGCTAGGCTTTGCCTGGCTGTATTTTTGGTCTTTTCCCTGCAAAATACCCAGGCCCAGCAGAATTCTCCTTTTTCCCGTTATGGTATAGGCGAATTTTATTCGGGTCAACATGCCATCAGCCGTTCAATCGGGGGTATTTCTGCTGCTTATGCAGACGGACATATAGGGCAATCAGTTAACTTTAATAATCCTGCCACATACAGCAGTTTATACATGGTTACGCTTGACCTGGGCTTTACTATTGATTCCCGTTCCTTAAAAAGCGTTACCCCTGCGGGCAAGTTTACTTCCAACAATTTTATTCCCTCATACCTGGCATTGGGATTGCCTCTAAAAAAAGCAAAGGGGCTTGGTATCGCATTCGGATTAAAACCGGTAAGCAGCATCAGCTATTCTATTGAAAGCCGTGAGCGGATAGCAGGCGATAGTCTTCAAACCCTTTATGAAGGATCTGGCGGGTTAAACCAGTTTTTTGTAGGTATATCAAAAAAATGGAAAAAACTGAGCATAGGTTTCAATACCGGTTACAATTTTGGCCGCAAGGAAATTGATACCCGGAAAACATTTATAAACGATACCGTTGCTTATTACCAATCGCTCTCCTCTACCTCAACCAACTTTGGGGGTGTATTTTTAAATGGTGGTTTGCAGTACGATATTTCTTTGAGCAGCAAAACAGATCTAAAAGCAAAAACATCAGAAAGTTACCGGTTGCGCTTTGGTCTTACCGGCACCCTGAAACAAAAGCTGAGTGCTACACAGAACAATATCAAACAAACTTATACAGTAGGCACCAATGGCGATATCAAGATCGACAGTGTTGCTGAAGAGCAGAATATAAAAGGCCAGGTGGCATTGCCTTCTACCTATGCAGCGGGTCTTAGTTTTTATAAAACAGTAACCAATACAAGAGGAACTTTCGAATTATGGTCGATCGGATTAGAATACACTTCTACACAGTGGACCAAATATCGTTTCTACGACCAGGCGGATAAATTAACCAATAGCTGGCAATATAAATTAGGACTACAGTTTAGTCCCGACCCTACCTCAGGTACAGGTTACTGGACGAATGTAAATTACCGTGCGGGTTTTTATCTGGGCAAGGACTACATTGATGCAGACGGTAACGGACTAAAACAATTTGGCGTTTCTTTTGGTGCGGGATTACCCATCAGAAAATGGAGAGCTACTTACGATAACCAGTTTACCGTGCTGAATACAGCTTTACAGTTTGGCAAACGCGGTTCGTCTGTTAATAATATCACAGAAAGCTATATTCAGTTTTCTTTGGGAATGAGTTTAAGCGATCTTTGGTTTGTGAAACGTAAATATGATTAATACCTGCTTACATAAAAAGTTATTCATAGCAGCCGTTATATCCGGCTGCTTTTTTATGTACGCCTGCGAAAATGATGTGAATGAGGTTCGTGAACTGGGCAGGAAAAAACCGGGCATAGAAGAAGGAAAAAACATCGACAGCTACCTGAGCATGAACGGTAAAATGCGCGCCCACCTTACTGCGCCCCTTTTACTGCGTTACCAGGGCGACAGTGCCCGGAAAGCAGAGTTCCCAAACTCGCTGCACGTAGATTTCTTTAACGACAGCATGAAAGTAGAAAGCAAATTAAATGCACGTTATGGAAGATATCTTGAAAATGAGAACAAGGTTTATCTGAAAGACAGTGTAGTAGTATTTAATATAAAAGGCGATACGCTTTTTTGCGATGAGTTGTATTGGGACCAGAACCTGCAAAAATTCTATACAGATAAAAGAGTGGTGCTTAGCAGAAATTACCGGCATACCCTCATAATAGGCCAGAACGGAATGAAAGCCAACCAGGATTTGTCAGACATTACATTTTTCAAAATAGAACCCAATAGTTTCTCCTATGTGTCTGATAGTACTACTTCGGGCACTACCACTACTACACCGGCACCTGTACCGGCAGCAGACTCTGCCAAAAAGAAGAAATAACTATAGCCAATAGTTTATTCTGTCTAAATTGCCTTACTAAAAATCATCAGCATGGAATACAGAAGAATGGGCCGTAGCGGCTTGCAGTTAAGTGTATTAAGTTTTGGCAGTTGGGTAACTTTTCACAAACAGATCAACGATGGCAGCGCCGACCAGTTAATGGGCATTGCTTATGATAATGGTATCAATTTCTTCGACAACGCAGAAGTGTATGCATTGGGCGAAAGCGAAAAAATGATGGGGCGTGTATTGAAAAGTAAAAAATGGGACAGGACCTCGTACATTCTCTCATCCAAAGCGTATTTTGGCTGGAGGGGTAAAGACAATAAACCCAACCAGACCGGACTAAGCAGGAAGCATTTAACAGAAGCCTGTAATGAGGCCTTAGTAAGATTACAGACCGATTACCTGGATCTCTTTTTCTGTCACCGACCCGATACCAATGTACCCATTGAAGAAGTAGTATGGACCATGCATAACCTGATTCAGCAGGGTAAAATATTATACTGGGGAACCAGCCAGTGGAGTGGCGCCGAAATTATGGAAGCGCACCGCGTGGCCCATCAATATCACCTGATAGCTCCGGTGGTAGAGCAGCCGCAATACAATATGTTTGAACGTTTTAAAGTAGAACAGGATTATCTGCCCGTATTCAATAATGTTGGCATGGGAACAACCATCTGGAGCCCGCTGGCCGCAGGTTTTTTAACAGGTAAATACAATAACGGTATTCCCGAAGGATCACGCTTGGCTATTGAAGGTTTTGACTGGCTGAAAGACCGCTGGATACAGGAGGAGAAATTAACTAAGGTGAAAAAACTAAGTATACTTGCCAATGAGCTGGGTGTTTCACTCGCCGCATTATCCATTGCATGGACCATTAAAAACCCCCATGTAACCACCGCTATCCTGGGTGCCACTAAAAAAGAACAACTGGAAGAAAACCTGAAAGCTTTAACAGCTATAACCCTGCTTACGGATGAAGTAACAGGAAAAATAGAAGACATATTGCAGAATAAACCGGTATTGGATCTGTCGTAGTGTATTTTGATTAGCGGATTGGCGGATTACGGATTGACGAATTAGTAAAACAGAATCTAAATCCGCAATCCGCTAATCCGCCAATCCGTTAATATTCCCCCTCTCCTTGAAAAAATTTACGGCTCTATTTCCAACCTTCGCCCGGTTTTATACTCTTTAAACCGACCAATATTTGGAGCAGTCAAACACCATACTAACGACTGTTGTGAGAAAAGCCTGTAAAGGCGATGCAGATTCGCAGGCATGGCTATACAAACAGTATAGTAAGGCTATGTTCAATATCTGCACACGCATGACAGGTAATCGCAACGATGCAGAAGATATTCTGCAGGATGCGTTTATACTAGCCTTCAAAAACCTGCACCAGTTAAAAGAACCTGTTCAGTTTGGCGGATGGCTAAAAAAAATTGTGGTGAATGAATGTATCCGGTTTACTAAAAAAAATATTTTCTGGGTTGATTGGGAAGACGATCACAATAACAGACTGGCCGATGAAGAAACAGAATGGTGGAAAACCGTAAGCTTCAATATTATTCACAAAGAGATCAAAGGCTTACCCGATGGCTGCCGTCAGGTGTTTAATTTGTTTGTGGTGGAAGATTACAGTCATAAAAACATTGCTGAACAACTGGGCATTTCAGAATCAACCAGCAAAAGCCAATACCACCGGGCAAAGCAATTATTAAAAGAAAGAATAACAAAGCAATTACTGATACATGGATGAGTTAAAAAAATATTTACAACAACATGCAGATGAACTAAACCCTGATGAGCCGCGGGCCAGGGTGTGGCAACACGTTCAACAGCAAACCGTTACTACTAAAAAAACCAGTATGGTTATCAGGGTTGCCCGTTGGGCCGCAGCAGCCTGTGTATTGGTATTGGCAGGCATTGGTACATGGTATCTGTTGAATGAACCAAAAACAGTTCAAACCCCAATAGCAGTTAAATCAGAAAAAAAATTACCAATAATTGCTCCGGAGCAAACTGCAACTGCATCATTAGAAAAAAAAGAAGTGTCACTCGTTACAAAAAACAAAACATCAAAAAAAATCAGGAAAACTGTTATCCAGTACCAACCTTATATAAGCACAGAACAACTTGAAACATTACACAACCTGGAAACCAGCTTTACACAGGTCATCAACCTGCAAAAAGAAAGAGTAAGTTCTATGCCCATGTTTGCTGAAACACCCGACTACTTCAATGATTTTAAACTACAGATCAGACAGATAGAGAGGGATGAGAGAGGGATCAAATCGGATATCAGTAAACAGGGAATGAACGATGCACTGGTAGATCAGTTGATCAATCTCTATCAGCAAAAACTGGCAGTTCTAAAACAATTGCAGATTGAAATGAATAAAACCAATAACCGTTATAAACAAAACCGCGGACCGGTTGATTCTTCCAAAACCTATTTCCTGAATATGTAACCCCACTTTTAAAATAAAACATACCATGCAAAAAAATATCATACCCATATGTGTTCTGATTGTAATGATCAGTACGGTAAAAGCGCAGCAATCGGGCGTTGCGGTCAATACTGTTGGTACCTTATCCAGGATCAACACAGAAAAAAAAGTTAATGAAGCAGAGCTGAAATCAAAAGAGATCAGTCGCGAAATTGCCATGCCTAAAAACAGCGACATCCGCATTGATAACATCTCCCGCAATATTGTGGTAAAAACCTGGAACCAGCCAAAAGTAAAAATAAGCACCACTGTTTTTTATGAAGGAGACAGCAGGTTAACGGATGACGAATGGTTTGAAAAAATAAACCTGTCGCTGAAAACCCTTGGCAATTCTGTTAAAATAAAATCAGGCGGCATACAGGGAAATAATTTTTACTCATTTGGTACCGGTGCAAATGCAGTTTTTGTAACTGGCAATGCCGATACTTATTTTAACAGTACAGGAGAGAGCATAGGGACAAGAAATAATAAGAAAGCAACAGTAACAGTTACAGTGCCTTTAGAAAGTAAGCTTGATATTGAAAGCAAGTATGCAGATATCGCTCTACCGGACAATATCGGCGACCTGAATGTTGATATCAGTAATGGCAACATGGAAGCGGGCAACCTTAAGAAGTTTATTCTTCGTTCCAAATACGCCAATATTAATGTGAGTAATGTAAAGGAAGCAGAGGTTGAACTGGCCAATGGCCGTTTAAGTGCAGGGAATATTGATGAGCTGGATTTTGATACCAAAAATTCAACCATAGAACTGGCCAATACCCAAAAAGCCGTCATCCGAAGCATGAACGATGAATACGAATTTGAAGAAGCAGGTGAAATCAGCGGCAGAAAAAATTATGGCAATTTCCGCATCACCAAACTGATCAAAAGTATTGAACTGGAGGGTACCAATTCAGATATAAAGATCAGGAACCTTGCATCAACCGTTAGCCAGATCAAAATTGATGGCAAATATGCAGATATCAGGATACCATTAAAAGCAATAAAAAATTATTCGATTGATTTTACCGGCGCCTATAGTGCCGTTTACGGCAATTTTGAAAAGAAAGCCCTCCCGGTAAGTGGTACAGAAGGTACAGAAATTAAACCAACAGTATCCGTTTCGGGGAAGCTCGTGGCGCCTGCCGACATGACCAAGATAACAACCACCGGGTCTACTTCAAAGGGAACGCTTAGTGTTATGACAGTTACAGGGGTCTTATCTGAGGCAAAAGTTGCTAATACAACCACCGGCACATCTATATCTTTTGACGAGGTAAAGCCAACTATTACTTCAGTAGGAACACTTACTAACGTATCTGTTACAGGGGTTGTAACACCGGCCAATGTACAACCATACATTACCGGAACTACCATTCCGGGTGCTGCATCCACTATTGCTCCTGGATCAAAATACATAAGCTCCAGAGGCAGTTCCGGCACCCTTACCGGAGGAACTATCAGGCCAACGGGGGGCAGTTATTATTATGCCAGCGATAATGATACGCCTGCCAAATTTGCCGCTACTGCAGGTGATGGCAAAAATTTGAAAATTGAAATGAAATGTCAGAACTGTACGGTAGACTTTAAGTGAAATATTGAATATCGAACACGGAATAATGAATGATGAAATAGTATTTCGCTCAACATTTAACACTCTGTATTCGATATTCATAATTCAATAATGCATCACCCTTATTTCTCACAGAGCCGTTTTCTCATGTTTATTTTCGGCACCTGCCCCGTTTCTACGGGGCATTTGTGGTCGTTGACAAAACAATCTGCAAACATCCACTCATTTTATCATTGCTCTTTGCGAATCAGATTTTTTATGCTATTTTTCCTCTATGACAGAGATCTACTATACCATCATCGGCATAGTTGCAACATTGATATTGATCGGTTTTTTTGCCGGTTACGAGATCGCTTTTGTATCAGCCAACCGCCTCACTATTGAGTTGAAAAAAAAGCAGGGCAGAAAAAGCGGACTCATCCTCTCCAATTTTATGGAGCACCCGGCGCGTTTCATCGGCACCTGCCTTATCGGGCTGAATATTTTTTTAGTACTGTATGGCTTGTTGTTTCATCAACTGCTGAAGGAAACCCTTTGGAACCCGTTGCATTTTCAAAACGAATACCTAAAACTTGGGTTTGATACATTCCTGTCCTCAGTGGTAGTGCTGATCATTGGTGAATTTTTGCCTAAAGCTATTTTCAGGGCAAAGAATGATCCCTTGCTGAGTTTTTTCTCACCTGCTGCACAGTTCTTTCATACACTCTTTCTGCCGCTGACCAATTTTTTCGTGAATATTTCCCAATGGATCCTGACTTATATTTTCAATGTTCGTGTAAAAGACAAAAACGAGGCATTTACCAAAGTTGACCTGGAACATTTTTTCCAGCAAACCAAAGAACAGGATGAAGACAACCTGGAACTGAATACCGAATTATTTGAAAATGCACTCAGCCTGCCCCAGGTTAAGATCCGGCAATGCTTAGTGCCAAGAACAGAAATAGAAGGGCTTGATATCAACACACCAATAGAAGAAGCCAAACAACATTTTATTTCTACTCAACTCAGTAAGCTGGTGGTGTATGATGATAATATCGATTCAATACAGGGGTACATACACCAGATAGACCTGTTTAAAAAACCTGCTACTATCAAAGAGGTATTGCATCCCATTATGGCTGTACCGGAAAGCATGAGCGCCACAGACCTCATTGCCAAGTTTACCAAAAACAGGAAAAGCATTGCCTGGGTGGTTGATGAGTTTGGCGGCACAGCGGGGATAGTAACAATGGAAGATGTGCTGGAAGAAATATTTGGCGAGATACAGGATGAATATGATGTGGAGGAATTTGTAGAGAAACAATTGGCAGAAGACGAGTTTATCCTGAGCGGACGAATGGAACTGGATTACCTGAATGAGAAATACAATATGGATTTCCCCGTTTCGGAATCCGAAACCCTGAGTGGCTATATTATAGCCGAGCATCAGACCATCCCCAAACTGAAAGAAACGATTATTATCGGTGATTACCGTTTTGATATCCTCAATGTAAGCGATACAAGGATTGAAATGGTAAAGATGAAGATATTACGCTGATCCCCGTTTCCCTTACACTATGAAAAAAGCCTACCTCTCCATCGGTTTCCAAAACCGGCAACTGATGAGTGAAGAAATAGAAACCATCAAACAGGTATTATCCGGTTTTGGGATCAGTCTGTTTGTATTTGTAGATGCGTATCGTTTTACCCCTACGCAGGAAAAAGAAATGATGCAACAGGCATTTGCAGATATTGACAGTGCAGACCTGCTGATTGCCGAAGTATCTGAAAAGGGCATTGGAGTAGGTATTGAGATAGGATATGCCGTGGCTAAACAAAAGCCCGTGATCTACCTCCGAAATACCCGGGCAGAACATTCCACTACGGCAGCAGGGGCGGCCAGTGATGCCGTTAGTTATACAGACACAGAAGATTTAACACAAAAGCTAAAAACTGTTTTGCCGGACTTTATTAGCTGAAAGATGGCACCCCAAGGCGCCAAGGCGCTATAAAAACACTTGCGCCTTTGCGCCTTGGCGAGAATTTTATATATAATTTAAACAATTATGGGCACGAAAGCATTGCTTTTTGTGTGCTCCAGACCCGTAACTTTGGCGGCTTATAACAGTATTCCAAATAAATGGCACTATTCAACAGAAACGAGGGTTCGGAAAAATCTGAGATGACATTCATAGATCATCTGGAAGAGCTGAGGGTACACATTATTCGCTCTGTTTTGGCCATCCTGGTTATGGCTGCGGTAATTTTTATCTACCGCAACTGGATATTCGACAATATCATCCGTGGACCCATTAATCCGAATTTTATCAGTTACAGGGTGCTTTGCCAATTCAGCCATTGGGCCCATATGGGAGATGCGCTTTGTATGCCCCCTGTTAAAGTAACGCTGATCACAAATACTTTTGGCGGCCAGTTTCTGGGCGCTATTTCTGTTGCTTTGGTGGGTGGTGTTATTGCCGCATTCCCTTTCATTTTCTGGGAGTTCTGGCGCTTTGTAAAACCGGCTTTAAAGGAAAAAGAAGTTAAGAACACACGTTTTGTGATATTCTGGGTATCGTTTTTCTTTTTTACCGGCGCGGCTTTTGGTTTCTTTTTACTGGGACCTTTTACTTTTAATTTTCTTGCAGGCTTCCAGCTTGGTACGCAGGGCGGTATTACTACTTTGCCAACATTTGCAGATTATGTAGATAATCTTACCAATATCATCATTGGTTGCGGTTTGGCATTTGAGTTACCGGTACTGGCATTTATTCTAACCAAAATAGGCCTCATTACCCCATCCTTCCTGCGCAAAACACGCAAGTATGCGATTGTGGTAATATTGATTGTGGCAGCCTTTATCACACCCAGCCCCGACTGGATGAGCCAGATGATCGTATTCACCCCCTTATGGCTCTTATACGAATTAAGTATTATCGTGTCTGCCAGGGTATTTAAAGCAAAAGAAAAGGAAGGCGAGGAAGAAGAATGGAGCTGATGAAATAAATGGAAGGAATAGTTAAAGGGGGTTAAAGAAGTTAAAATAGAGGGAACCCCTCTTTAACCTCTTTAACCCCTTTTAACTATTTTAACCCCCTCTAACCATTTTAACCCCCTTTCATCCTTTCGTACATTTTCTTCAACAGCTCTAAGCCCAATCAAGTAACTTAGCCACCCTTAATTATATACTAACATGAGTTATGTTTTTGACAGTTCAAAGCCCATTGCTATAGGCTGCGACCATGCGGGTTTTGAGTATAAGACCGCTTTAATTAAATGGTTAACAGATAAAGGCTACCAGGTAAAAGATTTTGGCACTTTTTCTGCCGGTTCGGTTGACTATCCTGATTTTGCCCATCCTACCGCTTCCAGTGTAGAAAATGGCGAAGCTGCTTTTGGCATCCTCCTTTGCGGGAGTGCCAATGGTGTTGCCATCACCGCCAACAAACACCAGAATATCCGCGCAGGATTATGCTGGCAGAATGATGTGGCCCTGCTTGTTCGCAAACATAACGATGCAAATATGATCTGCATCCCCGCGCGTTTTGTTTCTCTGGCACTGGCAGAACAGATGCTGGATCTGTTTATGACCACCGCCTTTGAGGGTGGCCGCCATGCCTCGCGTGTTGGCAAGATCTCCTGCTCATAACTCTAACAACTATACATGATGAAAAAACTACTATTGCTATGCCTGCCATTTGCTGCTACTGTGGCATTGGCCCAAAAATCAGATGATGCAGCCAAATACGCTGCACTCATCACACAACAGGGCTTAAAAGAAAAGCTGACCATCCTGGCCGGCGCCGATATGGAAGGCCGCGAAACCGCTTCTCCCGGTCAGAAAAAAGCTGCCGCTTATATTGAAGAGCAATTCAAAAAATTTGGCCTGAAACCCGGTAATGGAGATAGTTACCAGCAACTGTTCCCCGTTTATTTTGATGCATTAAGTGATCAGTTATTACGTGTAAATGGCAAAGCTTTCAGTTGGGATAAAGACTACAATTTTTCACTGGCCAACATCAATAAAGATTACAAAACCTATAGCAATTTTGTTTTTGCAGGTTATGGCATTGTTGATTCTGCTACCAAAACAAATGATTATGCCGGTCTTGATGTAAAAGGGAAAGTAGTACTCGTACTGGAAGGCGGCGCTAAAATAACCGCGCCTGCAGGCAGGGCTGCACGGTTCTTCAACCCCAACCTGGGAAAAATAACTGCTGCCCAGAAAAACGGAGCTGCAGGTTTATTAATCGTTTCTGCAAACTTTCCGCGCGTAACCCCTTCTCAAACAAAGAGCCGTATGCTGCTAAAGTCCACCCCGGAACCTGCCATGTTTACTGCTTCTATTTCTGACGAAGTTGCTTCTGCACTGTTAGGCTATACCGCAAAACTTCCTTTTGCAGATCTTAAGGGTGTAGCAAAAGGAAACTATGTTGCTGAGCTGAAGATCGGTGCTGCTAAAACAACAGAAACCAGAGAAAGCAGTAATGTGATTGGTATGATACCCGGTACGGATAAAAAAGAAGAATATGTTTTTCTTACCGGCCACTACGATCATTTAGGCAAACAGGGTAATGTGATCTATTACGGCGCCGATGATGATGGCTCAGGAAGCGTAGGCGTTTTGCAAATGGCAGAAGCTTTTGCTACGGCTGCCAAAAAAGGAAACAAACCAAGAAGGACCCTTGTTTTTATGACAGTTAGTGGTGAAGAAAAAGGGCTATTGGGTTCTGAGTATTATTCAGAACATCCCACTGTTGATCTTTCCAAAGCATCTGTTGACCTGAACACAGATATGATAGGCAGGGGCGATAGCTCGCGCAAAGCAGATACGCTAAATTATATCTATGTGATTGGCCACGATAAATTAAGCTCAGACCTGGCTGTGATTAATGAAGGTGTAAACAAAAAATATATCAATAATCTGGCACTGGATTATAAATATGATGATCCTAATGATCAGAATATGATCTACTACCGCAGCGACCATTATAATTTTGCAAAAAAAGGTGTTCCTGTTTTGTTCTTTTATGATGGTATGCTGGGAGCCGATTACCACAAGCCAACAGATACAGTTGACAAGATCCAGTTTGAAGTAATGGCAAGACGCGCCCAACTGGTGTTTCATACAGGTTGGGTAATTGCCAACAGGGATGAGATGCTGAAAAGGGATATCCCGCTGAATATGCCTTCGAGATAAGCAGGTACAAAATTTTATAAATAAGCGAGCCGCATCAGATTGATGCGGCTCGTTTATTAGAAGAACAACTTTTGGAAAGTTTTAGAACTTTCCAAAAGTTACCTATTACCATCCCAACAGATAAGCAAAGATCAGCGGCACCACAATGGTAGCATCGCTCTCTACAATAAATTTAGGTGTATGAATATCTAATTTACCCCAGGTGATCTTTTCATTAGGCACCGCACCGGAGTATGATCCGTAAGAAGTGGTAGAATCGCTTATCTGGCAGAAATAGCCCCAGAACGGAACATCGTGCCATTCAAGATCCTGGTACATCATCGGTACCACACAGATCGGGAAGTCGCCGGCAATACCACCACCAACCTGGAAGAAGCCTATTCCTTTACCGCCACTGTTCTGCCTGTACCAATCGGCCAGCCAAACCATGTATTCGATCCCGCTTTTCATGGTGCTTGCCTTCAGCTCATTCTTAATTACATATGAAGCAAAGATGTTACCCATGGTACTGTCTTCCCAGCCCGGTACCACAATAGGAATATTTTTCTGTGCAGCAGCCAGCATCCAGCTATCTTTGGGATCGATCTCATAATATTGTTCCAGCACACCGCTCAACAGCATCTGGTACATGTATTCGTGCGGAAAATATCTTTCACCCTTAGCTTCTGCATCGGACCATAATTGATGAATATGTTTTTGCAGCCTGCGGAAAGCTTCCTCTTCCGGTATGCAGGTATCGGTAACACGGTTGTAATGGTTCTCTAACAGGTCCCATTCTTCCTGTGGACTCAGGTCGCGGTAATTTGGCACCCTTTTATAATGGCTGTGTGCCACCAGGTTCATGATATCTTCTTCAAGGTTAGCGCCTGTACAGCTAATGATGGCCACTTTATCCTGGCGGATCATTTCAGCCAGGCTGATACCCAGTTCAGCGGTACTCATGGCGCCTGCAAGGCTGATCAGCATTTTGCCGCCTTCAGCCAAATGGGTTTCATAGCCTTTGGCAGCATCCATTAAAGCTGCCGCATTAAAATGCCGGTAATGATGTTGTATAAATTGTGAAATAGGTCCCTTACTCATGATTGTTGATTTTGAGGGGCAAAAGTAAATTTTTTGGACGGTTTTCAGCCATAACACTGAATTAGTAAATATTTATTTTCCCGTACCGGATTCTTACCGATATTTTTGTTCTTTCGTCCTCCCCAAATGAACATGTTCTTAAAAAACATATCTATCGGCAAATGGAAAATACCTGTACCGGTATTTATTTGGTTTGTATTGGCAGCAGTGGCAGCCATTGCCGAAATAAGCAGGGGGCATGCCGCCATCAACAACTACGATATTTTTGCAGGCGTTTTTGAACATACTGTACAACAGAAAAACCTGTACCAGCCTTACCCGTCAGAATATATAGATACCAATCATTACGGACCGTTTTTCAGCATATTAATCGCTCCTTTTGCCTTACTGCCCGATTACCTGGGTTGTTTTCTGTGGTGTATAGCCAATGCATGGGTATTGTTTTATGCCATCAGGCAATTATCCTTAACAGAAAAACAGCAGCATGTTATTTTACTGATAGGGCTGGTTGAAATGATGACAGCCATCCACAACGTGCAGTTCAACCCCATGCTTACCGGCTGGATCATCCTGAGTTTTGTACTGGTTGAAAAAGAAAAAGATTTCTGGGCTACCTTATTTATTGTGGCTGGATTGTTTGTTAAGATCTATGGTGTGGTAGGGATCGCCTTTTTCTGGTTTTCGAGGCATAAGCTAAAATTTGCCCTCTCCTTTATTTTCTGGCTGGTTGTTTTGTTTTGCATGCCGATGATCATTTCTTCCCCGGCTTTCATCATTCAATCATATAAAGACTGGTTCCATTCGCTGGTAGAAAAAAATGCGCAGAACGTAGATACAACAGATACCAATCTGATGCAGGATATTTCTGTAATGGGCATGATACGCCGAATTTTCCATTTTGATAAGCTCCGCAATTCATTAATCACCTTACCCGCTGTGGTATTGTATGCTTTGCCTTTTCTGCGGATAAGTCAATACAAACAGTTTCGTTTCCGCATCAGCTATTTGTGCCTGGCAATGGTAGGTGTGGTCATCTTCAGCTCTTCTGCAGAATCATCCACTTTTGTTATTGCAGTTATTGGGATAGGTATCTGGTATGTGATGCAGGATACCAGACATCAAAAAGCAAACAACTTCCTGTTAGGATTTGTAATCATTTTAACCAGTTTATCTGCCACAGATCTTGTTCCGCCCTATGTTAAGGATAACTGGATCCTGCCTTATTCTTTAAAAGCCCTGCCTTGCTTTATCGCATGGTGTGTGATGATCTCCCAGTTATTGATAAAAGATTTTACAAAGACTGAAACAGCTTAAAAACTGTGCCTTTGTGCCTTGGTGTGGGAGCTATTTTCACCCAAAGACCCCGCAGTACATGGTTTTACCGTCATAATGCCTTAGGTAACTAACCAAATAACTTGTATTTTGCCATCAGTATCTACAATACACAAGTCCCAGTTTGATGAAGAAACGAATTTCTATCGTTGTTCCTGTTTGCAATGAAGAGGCGAATATCAAAGTAATGATTGCTTCGCTGGAAAATGTATTACAATCACTTCCTTATTCCTATACTGTCATTTTTATAGATGATGGCAGTACAGACGGAACGCTGGATGAGATCAAACGCCAGGCGGCCGGTCATCAACAGGTTTTCTTTATCTCATTAGCCCGGAATTTTGGGCACCAGAATGCTTTAAAAGCCGGACTGGATATGGCTGATGGCGAATGTGTGATCATGATGGATGGTGACATGCAGCATCCACCAGGTCTCATTCCTGAAATGCTGCGCTTATGGGAAACCGGATTTGATGTTGTTTACACAATACGAAAAGATCATAAAGAAATGCCGCTGATGAAACGTAAAACATCAAATATGTTTTATAACCTCATCAATAACCTCTCCGACATTGATCTTGAACCCGGCACGGCCGATTTCAGGTTGATGGACAAAAAAGTGGTAGCCGTATTCAGAACGTTTAAAGAAACGGATCTGTTTATGCGTGGCCTTGTAAAATGGATGGGATTTAAGCAAATAGGTCTTGAATATGATCCGGCTCAAAGAACACGTGGCCAGTCAAAATACACGGTTAAAAGAATGGTGCGTTTTGCATTGGAGGGTATCACCTCTTTTAGCATCAGGCCACTGTATATAGCAACCTATCTTGGGTTTATCTTCTCCCTGCTGTCTTTGTTATATATCCCTTATATCATTTACAGTTTCTACTTCGGACATATTATTTCTGGCTGGGCTTCTATGATTGCCACGATTGCTTTCTTTGGTGGCTTACAACTGATGATACTTGGCATTATCGGAATGTATCTTGGTAAGCTGTTTATGCAGAGTAAACAAAGACCCCATTATATTGTGAAGGAATCAAACCTGCAATGATGAACCGATATGTGCTTTTAAGTTTTGATGTGGAAGAGTTTGATATGCCGCTGGAATATCATTTCCCCATCAGCGCTGCAGAACAGATGCAGGTTGGCAAAAAAGGATTAGAGTCCATTGCACCGATCCTGTCAGACCCTGCTGTTACTGCCACTTTATTTACCACGGCTAATTTTGCCATGCATTATCCGGTTGAGATAAAGCAGTTATCTGATAAACACGAGATCGCATCCCACACTTTTTATCATTCATCTTTTGAAGACGCTCACCTGCTGCAATCAAAAAACAAACTGGAAGAAATAACAGGCAAAACAGTTACAGGACTGCGTATGCCAAGAATGCGCAAAGTATCTATGGCAGAAGTGAGAAAAGCCGGGTACCTGTACGATTCATCCATCAACCCTACTTATTTGCCCGGGCGCTATAATAATCTTCATCTTCCCAGAATATTGTATACAGAAGATGGGGTTACACGTATTCCCGCATCAGTATCGCCACTCCTTCGCATTCCATTGTTCTGGTTAAGTTTTAAAAACCTTCCTTACGCCGTTTTTAAAATGCTGGCCTTACAAACACTTAAAAAAGACGGGTATATCTGTTTCTATTTTCATCCCTGGGAGTTTACCAATATTGAAGGGTTTGGATTGCCTGATTTTACAAAACGGTTAAATGGACAGCCTTTGATTGAACGACTGAACAGGCTGTTGAACGACCTGAAAAAAGAAGCTGATTTTATTTCTATGGAGGCATTCAGAAATAAAAAGGCCCTGCATTTGCAGGACCCTTCTGTTTATCCAACCTAACAACCTGATTTTATTTCGAAGTGCCGCGGAATATACTCACGTTTCCGTAGAGAGATACTTCGAGAACTATCTTTCTATTGCTGTCCTGCAGCGATACATAATATGATTTCTCTTCGCTTTGTTCAAACTCAATCGCATCGGTTACTTTAAAAGAGGCATATTCTTTTTTGATCTTCTGAATGGCAGACAAAGGCAGGCTTTTAAACTCCACCTTACGGCTAACACCGATCAGTTCACCATCTGTTGCAAAGAACGCTTCCACATTTTCGTCCGCCAGGGTAAAAGAGACTTTGTTATAGCTATCTCTTACGCTCCATTTGGCATTAGTAGCGCTTGCAAATTTAGCTTCAAAGTTTGTTTGTGCTTTGCTGCTTATTTTGTTTACATCCATCGCAAAAGCGCTGCTACCGAGCGCTGCAACCATCAGGGTTGCTAATAATAATTTTTTCATTTTGTTTGTTTTAATGTTTTAAAATGTATGATCGGTTGTCATTTTCAAATTGACAGGTCAAATATAGAAACCCATTTTACGGATATTTTTTGTTTGTGACGGGATGGTCATGCCATTGTCATTCCTGTTATGAACGGTAGATGGATCTTTGCTATACAATGTTAATAGGGTAGTCAAATGCAGTGCCCATAAGCATTAGAGAGGATTTCTTAAAAAAATCACAAATGCCGTTATCAAGGGGTTAATTTTGAAAAGTGGTTTTAACCCTTACAAAAATTCTGCGTTCTCCGGCACAGCACAACAGAATAATTTTTAAAAAACAAACCACCTCTTCCGCAAACTGTCCGATTCCGGACAGTCAAAACGCATAACTTTGTGCAGCGAATAAATTCATTCTATCATTCTATCATTCTATCATTCTATCATTCTATCATTCTATCATTAAAAAATGAACTACCTCGCCCACGCATATCTATCTTTCAATAATCCGGATATTCTTGTGGGTAATATGATCAGTGATTTTGTGAAAGGCAGAAAACAATTTGATTACCCTTTGTCCGTCCAGAAAGGCATTCAGTTACACAGGGCTATTGATAGTTTTACAGATCAGCACCCCGCTACCAAAGAGGCCAAACAATTTTTTAAACCGGCGGTTGGGCTCTATGCCGGCGCATTTGTAGATGTGGTGTACGATCATTTTCTCGCGCTTGATACCGGTGAATTGGCCGAACATGAATGGAAGTTTTTTTCAGCCGGCGTATATCCACAGTTGAGTTTACAGGAACATCTGTTACCGGAAAAATTTGCCAGAATGCTACCTTACATGGCTACACAGGACTGGTTATATAATTATCGTTTTACCTGGGGCATCGAAAGCAGTTTTGGCGGTTTGGTAAGAAGGGCAAAATATCTAACAGATTCTGCGGCGGCATTCGAATGCTTCACCGTGCATTATAACGTGCTCAGGCAACAATATGATGCGTTTTTCCCCGACGTTAAAGAATTCGCTTTATCACAATTGAATGCACTGTTAAAACAATAGCATTTATCTTTGGCAAAACCTTTATTTCATGAAACCAATTTTGAGCTTGCTGCTCTTTTTAACGGTATTCAGTGCGCAGGCACAACCAAAACCAACAGAACTCGATAAATCGCCAATGGATATGAGCTATTGGCCAGCCAATTACCCGATCCTGAAAATCAGCGGCAAGGCAAAAAATATGCCTGTGGCACGCGTTATTTACGGAAGACCATTAAAGAATGGACGAAACATTTTTGGTGGCGTACTCAAATACAATGAGATCTGGCGGCTTGGCGCAAATGAAGCAACTGAAATAGAATTTTTTTCCAATGTTAAGATTGCAGGGAAGAATGTGGCAAAAGGCCGTTATACCATGTATTGTATTCCTTCAGAAAATAAATGGACATTGATCCTTAACAGGGACAACTACTCATGGGGGAATTTTGTATACGATGCCAAAAAAGATGTTTTAAGAACAGATCTTGATATTGACAGGAATTCAGAAACCATAGAAGCTTTTACCATCTATTTTGATGAAACAAAAAAAGGAGCTAACCTGATCATGCTTTGGGATGATCTGAAAGTAGTGCTGCCTGTTTCAATCGCCCACAATTAAACCGGCTCTGAAAATGACTGATTTGTTAAAACAGTTTGACCGGTCATCAGTCAGTGTAAAATTTTTCAATCATAACATGCATCTTTGCAACAAAATCAACTAATATGAAACTTGCTACAAAATATATCCATGCCGGCACAGAACCCGATCCATCTACCGGTGCCATCATGACCCCCATTTACCAGACCTCTACCTATGTGCAGGATGCGCCCGGTGTAAACAAAGGCTATGAATATGCCCGCAGTCAGAACCCAACAAGGAAAGCGTTGGAAGACGCCTATGCGCAGATAGAGAACGGAAAATTCGGGCTTGCATTTGGCAGTGGTGTTGCTGCAACTGATGCCGTTATCAAATTGTTATCTCCGGGTGATGAAGTGATCACGGCTAATGATATGTATGGTGGCACCTATCGTCTTTTCACAAAGATCTTTGCCAAATACGGTATCAAATTTACGTTTGTAGATACCACTGATGTTGCCAACATACGCAAAGCCATCTCTCCGGCTACCAAACTTATCTGGATAGAAACACCTACCAACCCATTAATGAATATCACAGATATTGCAGCAGTAGCAACGATAGCAAAAGAAGCAAAAGCGATACTGTGTGTTGATAACACTTTTGCCTCTCCTTATCTACAAAATCCGTTGGATGATGGTGCAGATATTGTAATGCATTCTGCTACCAAATACCTGGGTGGCCATAGCGATGTTATACAGGGCTGCTTAATAATGAATGATGCCGGGCTGAGAGAACAATTGTATTTTATCCAGAAAAGCTGCGGCGCAGTACCCGGACCGATGGATTGCTTTTTAGTACTCCGCGGTATCAAAACCCTTCATCTGCGCATGCAAAGGCATTGTGAGAATGGTGAAAAAATTGCACACTTTCTCCGCAATCATCCTAAGGTTGGAAAAGTATACTGGTGTGGTTTTGAAGATCATCCTAATTATGCCATCGCCAAAAAACAAATGCGGGGCTTTGGCGGTATGATGAGTTTTGTGTTGAAAGACGACAGCATTGACAATGCAAAAAGGGTTCTATCATCTACTAAAATATTTGCGCTGGCCGAAAGTCTTGGTGGCGTGGAATCACTCATCAATCACCCGGCATCTATGACTCACGCTTCTATTCCAAGAGAAGAAAGGATCAAGAATGGCTTGAGTGATAGCCTGATCCGTTTAAGCGTAGGTGTGGAAGATGCAGACGATCTGATAGAAGACCTGAACAAAGCCATCGGTTAAAGCAGCAATGGTTATTTTTAGCCACAGATTTCACAGACGTACACAGAAAAAAACAATCTGTGCTAATCTGTGCAATCTGTGGCAATTTTTTTATCAGTAATAGCCATGAATATCAAAACGGACAAACCACTCAGGCAATTCTTTGATGAAAAAGTAAACCAATACAACCGTTTATCTTTTATCAAAGACGATCCTGTTTGTATTCCGCATCTTTATTCCAAAAAAGCTGATATAGAAATAGCCGGGTTATTTGCCGCAGTATTTGCATGGGGCAACCGCACCACCATCATCAACAAATCAAAAGAATTGATGCATTTGATGGGTAATGCACCACACGACTTTTGTCTGAACCATACCAGCAAAGACCTGCAAAGCCTCACAAAATTCAAACACCGCACATTCAACGCTACCGACCTCTTATATTTTATTGAATTCTTTAAACAACATTACAGCACCCACAAAAGCTTAGAAGAAGCTTTCACAAAAAACATAGAAGTTGGGGGTGGTGTTGAACAGGCCCTGATACATTTCCACAATTATTTCTTCTCCTCCGAACACGCACCAGCCAGAACCAGAAAACACATCGCCACACCTTATAAGGGCTCCTCCTGCAAACGGCTGAATATGTATTTACGCTGGATGGTACGCAACGATAAACAGGGTGTGGATTTTGGTATCTGGAAAAAGATCAAACCATCAGAACTGATCTGCCCGATAGATGTGCATGTTGCAAGGGTGGCCAAACGTTTTGGTTTACTGGAAAGAAAACAGACCGACTGGCAGGCTGCTGTTGAATTAACTACCTACCTGAGAACCTTAGACCCTGCAGATCCCGTTAAATATGATTTTGCTTTGTTTGGACTGGGAGTGATAGAGAAGTATTAAAATTTGTTTTGAGCATACACTACCTTTATAGCATGTCTACCGAATTACAACCATGGGAGAACCCTTCCATTGAAGAATTATCGGCATGGGTAAACGATATGATTCTTCGGGACTTCAACGGCTTGTTGAGTCTGTTGTATCGTTTGGATATTAATGAAAACAAGCTCAGAAAAATGCTGGAAGACATCCCAAATGAAGATGCCGGTAAAATCATTGCCGCATTGATTATTGAAAGGCAACTGCAAAAGAAAAAATCAAAAGAAATGTTTAAACAGGAGGGAGATATTCCCGAAGAAGACAAATGGTGATTTCCGGATCTTATTTCAATAACCCATAAAGCATAGCCTCATTTTTTTAGGCTATTTTCACTTCCTAATATTGTTTGCACTATGAAACTTGTTTCCTACCTGATTGATGGCCGTGACCAATTGGCTTTTTTAGTTGATGGATTATTATTTGATTGTGATCTGTTGCATCCTGATCTGCCCAACAGCATGAATATGTTTTTGCATTACTGGGATGATATGTTCCCTATTGCAAAACAAGTAGAAGCAGCTATCAAAAGCGGCAAAATCAGCAGCGAACAGGGTGTACCCGTAGAGGAAAGTGAGTTACTGGCGCCAGTTCCCTTTCCTACTTCCTGCCGCGATGGATATGCATTCCGTCAGCACGTGGCTGCGGCAAGAAGAAACCGCAAAGCTGATATGATTCCAGAGTTTGATCAATATCCTGTTTTCTATTTCACCAATCACTATAGCATACAGGGTCCCGGCGAGATCAAATGCATGCCCGATCATTTTGAGAAACTTGATTTTGAACTGGAAGTTGCTATTGTTATTTGTAAGCATGGGAGAAACATCAAAGCAGAAGAAGCTGATCGATACATTGGCGGATTAATGATCATGAACGATATGAGTGCCCGCAGGTTACAGATGGAAGAAATGTTACTGAACCTTGGCCCCGCAAAAGGAAAAGATTTTGCAACAGTGATCGGGCCTTGTTTGGTTACATTGGATGAACTGGAACCTTTTGAAGTACCCTGCAAAGAAGGACATACCGGTAAAAGCTGGAACCTCTCTATGAAATGCCGGATAAATGGCATACAGGTAAGCAATGGCAATACAAGTGAGATGGACTGGACCTTTGCGGAGATCATTGAACGCTGCGCCTACGGAGCAGACCTCCATCCCGGAGATGTGATCGGCAGCGGCACAGTAGGCACCGGTTGTTTATTAGAACTAAACGGCACCGGCAAACTCAATGACCCCGATTATAAAGAACAGTGGCTGCAGGAAGGAGATACAGTTGAAATGGAAATAGAAGGGATCGGTAAACTCAGCAACACCATCGTGGCAGAAGAGAGTGCTTTTTCCATTTTGGCAAAGAAAAAATAGTGTTTTGTTTTTGAAATAGCGTATTTATACGGAGATATGGAAGATTGATTTTTGATATTTTGGCAAAAAAGAAATTTGCGGATTGGCGGATTACGGATTAGCGGATTTTAGAAATTAAGGTTATGCCAAAATATCTATCGTTTACTCAGGTCCCTTTATGGCAGGATGCTGTTGATTTTGCCGCAGAAGTATATACTTTTTGTGAAACGGGAAAGCTTAGAACTGATTTTAGAATGAAAGATCAATTAAGATCAGCAGCGGCTTCTATATCAAACAATATTGCGGAAGGGTTTGAATATGGAAATAATAAAATATTTATCCGTTTTCTCACTTACTCAAAAGGTTCTGCAGGCGAGGTTTATAATCAGTTCACAATTTTAAATAAAGCCAAAATGATCGATGAGACAGCTTATAAATATTTCAGTAATAAATCCCTCCTGCTCGGTAAAAAAATCGGAGGTTTCATAAAATATCTGAAAGAACATAAAAACTAAACCTCAATCCGTTAATCCGTAATTCGTCAATCCGCCAATACATTATGATCATTGATATTCAAAAACTATCAACCCCCGAAAAACAACAATGGCTCCAGCATGCTATAGCACCGAGGCCTATCTGTTTTGCCAGTACTGTGGATGCGGCAGGTAATGTAAACCTGAGTCCTTTTAGTTTTTTTAATCTCTTTTCCTCCAATCCGCCCATTGTTATTTTTTCGCCCGTCAGAAGAATAAGAGATAATACAATCAAACATACCCTTCAGAATGTGCTGGAAGTACCGGAATGTGTGATCAATATTGTTGACTATAGCATGGTACAACAAACAAGCCTTGCCAGTTGCGAATATCCCAAAGGAGTAGATGAGTTTGCCAAAGCAGGTTTTACCAAAGAAGCTGCCACAATGGTAAAACCCCCAATGGTAAAAGAAGCAAAAATTAAACTGGAGTGTAAAGTAAATGAGATCAAAAGCTTAGGCAAGGATGGTGGCGCCGGGCAATTAGTTATTGCAGAAGTATTGTGTATGCATGTAGATGAAAGTATTTTAGGAGATGACGGAAAAATAGATCAGCGCAAGCTGCATTTGGTAGCCAGACTTGGCGGCGATTGGTATTGTAAAGTTGATGAGAACAGCCTCTTTACTGTTAACAAGCCCAACACTGAACTGGGTATTGGTGTAGATGCTTTACCTGAAGGAATCCGATGCAGTACTATTTTAACAGGCAACCATTTAGGCATGCTGGGCAATGTAACCGAAATGCCTTCCATCAATCCGGCGTTCAATGACGACAGGTTAAAAAATATCATTCAATATTATTCCGGCAGTCCGGCAGAGATGGAAAAAGAATTACACATTTATGCTGCCGAATTGCTGGAGAAAAGAAAAGTTACCGAAGCCTGGCAGATATTATTATCGGGAGAAAATATTTAACCATACAGTTATTCCTTATTTCAAATCTTTTTAAACACATAGATTCTGTGTTAAAAACCAAGGGTTTTAATTATTTTTTTTAATT
>DAIOVU010000001.1:0-227024 GCA_036758845.1 Sediminibacterium sp. | reverse complement strand
TACCTATTAACTCTTTTACCACCCTATTTAGTATTATTCATGCAACAAAGCCATTACTAACTACTAATTATTGATTGCCTCTAAAGTACTCCTTTTGTTGATGGCAAATAATTACTCAACGGGTCTCTTTTTACTGCCATTTTTATTGCTTTGGCGAAGGCTTTGAAGATCGCTTCAATTTTGTGGTGTTCGTTTTCGCCTTTGCATTCGATATTCAGGTTGCATTTTGCTGCATCGCTGAATGATTTGAAAAAATGGAAGAACATTTCGGTAGGCATCTCTCCTATTTTTTCTCTCTTAAATTCGGTGTTCCACACAATCCAGTTACGACCACCAAAATCGATGAGCACTTTGGCTTCTGCTTCATCCATAGGTAAGGCAAAGCCATAGCGTTCCATTCCGCGTTTATCTGCAAGGGCTTTGGCAAATGCTTCCCCAAGCGCAATACCGGTGTCTTCAATAGTGTGGTGTTCATCAATATGCAGGTCGCCTTTTGCCGTAATGTTTAAATCCATTTTTCCGTGGCGAGCTATCTGGTCGAGCATGTGATCGAAAAATCCGAGACCGGTATTGATAACAGCTTTACCGCTGCCATCCAGATTAAGTTCTATTTTGATCTGTGTTTCGTTAGTATTTCTTTCGTGCACCAGTTTACGCAATCCCAGTTTCAGGAACGAATAAATATCGGCCCAGCTATCTGTTTCAAATGCGATGGTATCTCTGAGTCTTGATTCCTGCTCCTCTGTTAATAAAAGAGATTGCACCGGCAAGCGGAAATAAATGGCTTTACAGCCAAGGTTCTTTGCCAGTTCTATATCACTCCACCTGTCGCCAATCACATATGAATTGGCCAGATCAAACTGATCATCGTTTACCAGGTGCTGTACCATGGCAATACCCGGTTTACGTGTTGGTTTGTTTTCTTCTGCAAAAGTTTTATCTACATGTATTTCATCAAACACAAATCCCTCGCCTTCCAATGTGCGGATCATCAGGTTCTGGTATGGATAGAAATCTGCTTCAGGGTAAGATGCTGTGCTTAAGCCATCCTGATTTGTTACCATCACTTTATAATAATCCAATTCTGCTGCAATACGCGATAAAGCAGTGATAGCACCGGGAACAAAAGATGTTTTGTCCGTACTGTCTACCTGAAAATTGGTTGGTGGTTCCTGTAACACTACGCCATCCCTGTCTATAAAGAGAATTCTTTTACTTGCCGGCACTGAGGAGGGGGAGTTTGTATTATTTTCCACGTTTGACTTATTACTCATAATTATTTAATTGTTGCTCTAACTCTTTTTACTTCTGCGGATGTTATGTGAGAGGCTTTGTTTGTCCAGCTATTTCTTACATACGTTAATACATCCGCTATCTGCTGATCAGAAAGATCACTATGCGGCGCCATATTGTTGCTGTAAAACTCCCCATCTATCTCCACCCTGTCTGTCATGCCTTTCAGCACAATACGGATCAGCTTTGCTTTGTCTTTACCCACCACAGCCGTTGCACCATCAAGCGGTGCATTCATATGAGGTACACCACCACCATCAACCTGGTGACAGGCAAGGCATACCTGCAGGTAAACCAATTTTCCCCGCTCAACAGAAGCCTGTAGCATAGCGGGTGAAATTGCTGCAGGTTTGGGTTTTGTCAGCGTCTGTTTTTTTGTGATGGTTTGAAAACCCATCAAACCTATTATCAATACCGAAGAGCCAATCAGTTTCTTCATCAATTTTTTATTTGCCGTTATACATGATTCGATAGATAGTACCTTTTACATCATCAGATACATACAATGATCCATCAGGGCCTTGTGCCAAACCACATGGACGGTGAGCTGCACCTCTTGTACCTGTTACTACTTCCATTCCGGAAAATCCGGTGGCAAATATTTCCCATTTGCCGGTAGGATTACCGTTTTCAAACGGAACAAATGCAACATAATATCCTTCCTGTGGTAATGGAGCCCGGTTCCATGATCCATGAAATGCAATGAACGCACCATTCTTATATTTTGCGGGAAACATATTTCCTGTATAAAACAGCAGTCCATTAGGCGCCAGGTGTGCCGGGAAGGCCATAGCTGGTTCTTTGAAATCTTTGCTGCCTTCTTTTTTACCATCTCCGCCATATTCAGGATTTACTATTTTTTTATGTTGGAAAGGATCATAATAAACATATGGCCAGCCTGCATTATCGCCTTTATTCAACGCATACATTGTTTCTGCCGGAAGATCAGCGCTCGACTGGTTATCATACAAAGCCGGGAAAAGATCATGCAACTGATCACGGCCGTGCTGCATTACGTATAACTGGTTTGTTTGCGTGTTCCAATCAAGTCCTACCACATTTCGTAAACCTGTTGCGTAACGAACACCATCGCCATAGGTCTGGTTAAGCTTATCGGCTTTAAACTGCCAGATGCCGCCTGCAGAATCAAGAATAGGGCAAGGCATCCTTCCTTTTGAACCCGGCGTTCTGTCCTGCTCCTGGCATGAATTGGAATAAGCGCCAATATTCACATAAATATTTCCTGTATTGTCGAGTGTGACAGATTTTGTTTCGTGTTGATTTCCTTTCTTTAAACCGGTGATGATTTTTTCTGCCTGCGCAGGATCGATCACTTCACCTTTATCATTCAGTTTATAACGAAAAACTTCTTCATCTGAAGAGGCATAGAGATAACCGTTTTTAATAGCGATACCGGTACCACCGTAGTTACCCAGCCCCGTGATCTGTTCAAACTTACCATCACCATCGGTATCGCGCAGTCTAAGGATACCTTTACCTGCCGCTACCCTGCCCATGATCTTTGCATACAAATCGCCCTGGGCTGTAACCGCAATATGGCGAACATGACCCAGGTTATCTGCCGCTTTTACTGCACTAAAACCATCAGGCAGTTTTAAGCCTGCATTATCTGCCTCTGCTACAACACCTGCTTTTGTTGCTACTTTGAGAGAATCGGCAGCACAGGCATTCAGGTTGGTGAGCCCTGTAATAACAAGCAGAAGTGATAAGTAAGAAATCGTTTTTTTCATATATCGGTTGTATTAGAGTTTGAAATTACAAATCAAAACAGATAAATACAGAGATTGTTTATTGAGCGTACCACTCGTGCATGGCATCTACCAGCATAGTGTTTTCTTTTTCCGTTCCGATGGTGATGCGGAGACAGTCTTCACAAAGTTTCACATTACTCCTGTCGCGCAGCACAATACCTTTTGTAAGCAGGAACTCATAGATCTTTCTTGCCTCTTTTATTTTAACCAGGATAAAATTGGCATCTGAAGGATATACTTTTTCTACTGTAGGCATTGACAGGAATACTTCGGCCAGGGCATCACGCATATCTACCAGTAAACGGATCATATCATTCACCTGTCCTACTTCATCCAGCGCTTTTAGTACCAGTTCCTGTGTTGCCTGGTTAATATTGTAGGGAGGTTTTACCTTATCCAGTATTTCAATAATAGCGGCAGAAGCAAAAGCCATACCCATACGCAAACCCGCTAACCCCCATGCTTTGCTGAAAGTTTGCAGCACTACCAGGTTAGGGTAATCGGTCAGCTCCTGTATAAAAGATTTTTGTTTGGCGAAATTGATATACGCTTCATCAATTACTACAATACCATCAAAATTATTGAGTACCGTTTCAATATCTGTTCTGTTAAGACAATTACCTGTTGGATTATTGGGAGAGCATAGCCAGATAAGTTTGGTATTGGCATCTGCCAGGTTTTCGAGGTGCACAAGGTCAAGCTGAAAATCTTCCAGCAAGGGCGCTTTCTTAACGGCCACATCATTGATATTGGCACTTACCTCGTACATGCCATAAGTGGGCGGACAAATGATCACATTATCCTTACCCGGCTCACAAAATGCGCGGAACAGCAAATCAATACATTCGTCGCTGCCATTGCCCAGAAAAATATGTTCTGCGGCAATACCTTTAACCACACTTAGCTTTTCTTTAATGGCGCGCTGGTGCGGATCGGGATAACGGTTATACCATTTTGTGAGGGGCGATCCCAAACTATTTTCATTCGCATCAAGGAACACTTTGGCATCACCACTAAATTCATCTCTTGCGGATGAATAGGGCGTTAGTTTCTGAATGTTTGGCCTGGTTAATTTATTAAGGTCGAAAGACATACTCTTTTATAAAATTGTTATTAAAATGCTGCTCTCATTTATAATGTGCGCTGGTAGTGGAACCCGATAATTTTGTATCCTTCATTTGCCCAGAATTTTTGACCGCCGCTATTGGTTACGTAACAATTGAGTTCTGAAGCAACACATCCTTTTGAACGACCGTATGCATACACACTCTCCATCATAGCTTCTCCAATTCCTTTACCCCTGTATTCAGGCAATATCATCACGTTATCAGGCTCTACATGTCGCCCCACATAATATTTGGTCAACACCCAGAGGCCGCAGATACCTATCAGTCTGCCATTATCATACGCACCCATGCATTCATACCCATTCTTCACCATTTCAGCCAGGCGTTCCTGCAATGTTTCTTCTGTTATCTTATCATTCAATATCCGCAAAAGAGGAATAATGGATGATATATCAGTGGCTGGTATTAAGCGATAAGTGTACATACAAATTGTTTTTTGTTACCCGTTTATTCTTCTACCCGAATGCGTACCGCATTCGCATGAGCAGTTAGTCCCTCAGCATCCGCCATCAACTCAACTGTTTTTGCAATATTCACTAATCCCTGCTTCGATAATTTCTGGTAAGTGATTTTTTTAACGAAACTATCTATACTAACTCCGCTGTATGCTTTTGCAAAACCGTTGGTGGGTAATGTATGATTGGTACCACTGGCATAATCGCCTGCACTTTCGGGCGAATAATTACCAAGGAACACAGAACCGGCATTGATAATTTCTTCTGCAATGGCTTCATCTTCTTTACAGGCAATGATCAGGTGTTCAGCAGCATATTCATTCACTAAAACAATTCCTTCTTCAATATCTTTCACTAAAATGATCGTGCTGTTTTCCAATGCTTTTTCTGCCAGGTTTTTTCTTGGCAATACGGCCAATTGTTTTTGCAACTCTTCCTGCACCATATCAATCAGTAAAGCGGATGTAGTTACCAATACCACCTGGCTATCCACCCCATGTTCCGCCTGACTTAGCAGATCTGCAGCTATAAATGCAGCATTGGCAGACTCATCGGCCAATACACAAACTTCGCTTGGACCCGCGGGCATATCAATGGCAATACCATCCTGCTGCACTAATTGCTTGGCGCAGGTTACGTATTGGTTACCAGGGCCAAATATTTTTGAAACCTGTGGCACCGTAGCTGTTCCATAAGCCATGGCAGCAATAGCCTGTACACCGCCTATCCTGCAGATCTTTGTTATTCCTACAAGTTGCGCGGCAAATAAAATGGCAGGGTGCAGTTTCCCTTCTTTATCAGGTGGAGAGCAAAGAATCACTTCTTTGCATCCGGCAATTTTTGCAGGGATTCCCAACATCAAAATAGTGGAGAACAAAGGAGCTGTTCCACCGGGAATATATAAACCCACTTTTTCTATACCCACACTTTTGCGCCAGCATTTTACCCCGGGCATTGTTTCTACCACTTCAACAGCAGTTACCTGTTTTTCATGAAATAATGTAACATTAGCGGCTGCCTGCCTGATAGCCTGTTTAAGTTCATCACTAAGTAACGCTTCCGATTCGCTGATCTCTTTTGCTGATACAACCACATTATCCAATACCACTCCATCAAACTGTTGGGTAAACTGCTTCACAGCCACATCACCCTGCTGCTTCACATCATTCATTACCGCTTTTACTTTCTGCAATAAGGAAGTATTGTCGATAGCAGGCCGTTGCAATAACTGCTTCCAGGTATCTGGCGATGGATATTTTATCAGTTTCATTGTAATGGTTTCAATTTTATACATTTCACTCGCGAGTAGTGAGTTAGCATATGCAATAATCCTTCTCACGACTCACGCCTCACGCTCTTACACTATCATTTTCTCGATCGGCACTACCAATATTCCCTGTGCCCCTGCTGCTTTCAGTTGTTCAATAATATCCCAAAAATCATTTTCATTCAACACGCTGTGTACACTGCTCCAGCCGGCTTCTGCCAAAGGCAATACGGTGGGGCTTTTCATACCGGGTAATAAACTGATGATCTCCTGCAGCTTATCATTAGGCGCATTCAGCAAAATGTATTTATTATTCTTTGCTTTCTTAACCGATTGAATGCGGAACAGCAAACGATCCAGCAGTTGTTGTTTGGCTGGTTCAAGGCCAATTGTTTTGATCAGTACCGCCTGCGACTGCAGGATGGATTCTGTTTCTTTTAAACCGTTCATGAATAAGGTAGAGCCACTGCTCACCAGGTCGCAGATAGCATCTGCAAGGCCAATACCCGGTGCAATTTCAACGCTGCCGCTGATCTCATGAATTTCGGCCTGTACGCCTTTTGCTTTCAGGAAATCACCCAAAATAACAGGGTAGCTGGTAGCGATCCTTTTGCCCGATAAAAACGAAACACCCTTGTATTCTTCCCCTTTTCTTACGGCCAGGCTGAGGCGGCATTTGCCAAAGCCCAGTTTTTCCACCACGTCTACTTTCTTTTTCTTCTCATACACTACGTTCTCGCCAACAAAACCGATATCGGCTACAGAATCTTCCACATATTGCGGAATATCGTCATCGCGCAGAAAATAAACTTCTATCGGGAAGTTGTTGGCTTCTGCTTTCAGTTTGTTTACACCATTGCTGATATCGATGCCGCATTCTTTTAACAGGCGGATCGAATCATCATGCAACCGGCCACTTTTCTGGATGGCTAATTTCAATTTAACTCCGGCTTCTAAAGGGGTGTTCTGTTTGGTCTCTTTCATACAATTGATCGCGTTTAACGATAATATTTTCCTGAAGATGAATACCCCCTTCAGGGATGGGGCTAAATAAAAAAGGCCTACCGTTCAGGTAAGCCCTTTAATGTTTTATTGCAACAGGCACAAAACACCAACAGCCTACCCCTGGGGTAAGAAATGATGGTGATGTGTATGTACCAGTATTTTCATAATGAGGCACAAAAGTAAAGTCATCCTGGTTTACCTGCAAATTTTTTTCAGAGAGTCATCAAAAGTCACGGAAACATGCCCGTTTTATAAGTACCTTTCCTACCCGTTAAAAGCAAGTCATATGAAGAAAATTTCGCTTATTATTATCAGTTGTATTACCCTTTCTGCCTGTATTACCAGCGCTATGGCCCAGACTAAAAAGAAGCTGGTCTGGAGCGATGAATTCAATTACAAAGGCCTTCCCGATTCTACCAAATGGAGTTATGATGTGGGTGGCTCCGGATGGGGCAACAATGAATTACAATACTATACCCTTAAGCAGGAAGGCAATGCCCGGGTTGAGAATGGGCTCCTGATCATTGAAGCAAAAAAAGAAAATATCGAAAAAAACGCCTATTCATCTGCCCGTTTGGTAACCAAGGGTAAAGGCGACTGGACCTATGGCCATATTGATGTTAAAGCACGCTTACCGAAAGGTGTAGGTACCTGGCCCGCTATCTGGATGCTGGGCTCTACCACTCCCCTAAAATGGCCTGATGATGGCGAGATAGATATCATGGAACATGTTGGTTATAATCATGGCGTGATACATGGCACAACGCACTCGCGCAAATATTTTCATGGCATCGGCACCCAGAAATCTGCTACCACTTCCATTCCGGATTGCAGCGAAGCATTTCATGTATATTCAATGGATTGGGATGCTGAAAGTATAACCATGCTGATTGATAACAAACCCTACTTCAATTTCAGGAACGAACATACCGGAAATGATGCATGGCCATTTAATAAACCCTTTCATTTGCTGTTGAATATTGCTATTGGCGGAAATTGGGGTGGACAGAAAGGTGTTGATGATACTATCTTCCCGCAGAAGATGGAGATAGATTATGTGCGTGTGTATCAATAGTACTTTGCTGAGCAAACGCAACTGTAATCCTGCACCGGAAGAATTAGGATAGCTTAAGCCGCAGATTTAAAAACTGCGGCTTACTTATTTCTTAACGTCTACCCTTTCAGCAACCGCACTATCGTAGCTTCAAATTCTTTTTTAAACTCTTCGTAATGCAATCCGGTGCCCGGCCCTTCAAATCCGGTATGAATTTTAGCAACTTTCCCTGTCTTATCCAGGAATATCATAGAAGGGAAAGATTGTATAGGTGTTAACTGCGGCAATGTTTTTTCTGTACGCAAGCTATCCGATACAGCTACACCTGTATTCAGCATAGTGTACTGAACATTGAAACGTTTCTTAAATTTCTCAATGCTCTTTTTAGACCGTTCAAAATCGGTGCTGTATTCGTATGCAAGACCAATGACCTCAATTCCCTTTTGTTTATTGCAGTTATAATAATCGCTCAAAAAAGCTGTCTCATCCATACAATTCGGGCACCAGGAGCCCATGATCTGAACAATCACTACTTTATTTTTAAACCGCGCATCAGTAATAGATACGGGCTTTTTATTCAGATCAGGAAATTTGAAATTCAATCTTTCCTCCCCTTCTTTCAGGTACATGGCAGCCAGGTCTGGTAAAACCGCTTTTTCATTTTTCTCTGCCACCCATGGCTCTGCACTAACGGCGCCTGAATAAAACATACCACCGGTTATTTGTCTGTCATTATTCACTTTGGCGGTAAACAGAAAAGCATGTGCCCCATCAAAAGTTGACAACTGCAAACTATCTCCATTTACCACACCTGTGAGGTAACGATAATCTCCCGTTGGCGTTAATATCGTTCCAATAAGGGTTGAGCCTTTCTGCTGCCACTCGCCAATAGCAGGTTTGTATAGTTCTTTATTCTTTACAAAAGTAACCGCCCATCTTCCGGTAATATCTGCAATAGCAGGTTGTAATACTGTGGGATTAATGTTTTGCTGTGCTTCAGCAATAAATGGCATTACCTGTGTTTTAACCGAACCGCCTTTAGTCCAGACACCTTCCCATTTTTCGGCGGAAAGTTTTTTTATTTTAAACGCAGATTCAAACACAGGCATCTCAATAAAAACAGAATCTTTGGTTTCCCTGATCTTATCTACCCTGATTTTTTCTCCGGCATTGATCACATACAATACCGTTTTGCGGTTCTCTGTTTTAATATCAAAATGAAAAGGGATTTTATTCCCATCCTCCCTGAATAATTGTCCACGCCAGCCTCCCTGCTTCACCATGCTTTGTGCCGACACCTGTGCAATCATCATCCATGCTGCAATACAACTCAATATCCTTTTCAACTGCATATTTTTTTTGTTAAGTCTGCAAGATTACTAATAGTCTATTAAAACAGTATGTTAATTAATGACAGGCGAGTGCCGCTGCTAATTTAATTGCGCTTTTTGATCTGCAACTCTTTCCACGGGGTTGAGCCATCTTCTTCGCGGGTAAAATTCAGCTCTTTGGATTCACCGATCACGATTTCGGCAGTAGTATACACTTTACAGCCATCCAGTAAATGGCCACCAATGGTTTTGCCGGTACTATCTGAAACAGATAAATGTATATGAGAGCCATTTACAGATAAAGTGCCCACCAGGCTCACAATTTCAAAATGTCCCTTATCGCTATAGCCATTGGGCTGATTGGCAAGGCGGATATTGTATTCGGTAAGGCTGCCTACGCAGGTGTTTATCCAGCCCGCCTGTATGTTCTTTGCTTTTACAAAACTGTCTATGGATTGATTAAGGTCCTGACCTGGTTTTAAACGGAATGCATGAGTAGCTGGCATAGAAGAATTTGTTTTACAGGATGCAAAAAACAAAAGAATGCAAACGATTGAGGTAATTTGTTTGACCATAGTGCTAAGATACAGGATGCGGATGATTTGATATTCCGAACCACACTTGTTCTGAAGCATTCTCACCACAGACCTGTCTGCCTACAAAGACAGGTTTACAGATTTTTCCGTTGACTTTCTGTGAAAATCTATGAATCTGTGGCTAAAAACACACCCAACACACAATTCCATAATCTTCCATCACCTCCGCCATCCTCCTCCACCCGCGCCTTTGCGCCTTCGCGTGCCTTCCCCTGCAAATTCCACCTTCGCATTTCTCGCCTGCAATCTCTATCTTAGAGCCTCAAAAAACTGCCAGCCATGCGATTGTTGCTCACCATTTGTATTTCTTTTTGCGCCATCACCCTTTCTGCTCAAAATTATTACCTGTTTGTAGGTACTTATACCTCTGGTAAAAGCAAAGGTATTTATGTGTATGAATTTAATTCGAAAAACGGCGAAGTAAAATGGGTAAGCAATACCGACAGTGCAGATAACCCCTCATTCTTAACCGTTGCTCCCGATGGCAAACACCTGTACGCAGTGAATGAAATAAATAAGAATAATGCCGGCAGGGTATCTGCCTATGCTTTTGATGCCGAAACCGGAAACCTCAGTTTTATTAATCAGCAATCAAGCGGAAGCGAGCATCCATGTCATATTTCAATTACTAAAAATGGTAAATGGCTTACTGTAGCCAATTACACCGGTGGAAGCCTGGCCGCATTCCCGGTTAATAAAGATGGATCTGTCCAACCTTTTTCACAGCATATTATTCATAAAGGAAAAAGCGTTAACCCCGACAGGCAGGAAAAAGCGCATGTGCACGCTACGTTTTTTTCGCCTGATGAAAAGTTTTTATTCACCCCGGATCTGGGTACAGACAGGGTAAATATTTACCAATTCAACGGAAACGCATCAAAGCCCCTGCAACCTGCCGCAGTGCCTTATTTAACCGTTGACCCCGGTGCAGGACCAAGGCATCTTGATTTTTCTCCCAACAAAAAACACCTATACCTGATGGAAGAAATGGGTGGCGCTGTTACAGTGTATGCCTACAATAATGGCGCACCTAAACGGATACAACGAATTGCTACCCATCCTGCAGATTTTAAAGGGCAACCGGGCAGCGCTGATATTCATTTATCTCCCGATGGAAAATTCCTGTACGCCTCTAACCGTGGCGATGAAAATAACCTGGCCATTTTTTCAATTGATGCTGCAACTGGTAAGTTAACTAATGTTGGATACCAGTCTACCCTTGGTGTGCAACCAAGAAATTTCATGATCGACCCAACAGGAAGATTTCTGTTGGTGGCCAATCAGAAAACAAATAACATGGTGGTATTTAAAAGAGACCCTGTTACAGGTTTATTGCAGCAAACATTACAGCAGATTGAAGTACCCAGTCCTGTTTGTTTGAAGATGCTGGCAAAATGAGTTAACTAAGATTAGTGAGGAATGTTTCAATAAAAGAAAGGCAGAAGAAAATGAGCGTGCATCCTGTTTATAACTTCTGTTACGAAATCAAAACCTTTTAATCAGCTATTATGCAAAACTGGAAGATCAAAGCTTCGCTGTTCCTCAACTATTTTGTGTTTGCCATACTGCTCAACAGCGTAGGCACCGTTATCCTGCAGGTGCAGAATAATTATGGTGTTTCGCAGGGAACGGCTTCAATCCTGGAAGCATTTAAGGATTTTAGTATTGCCATTGTTTCATTCCTCATTTCATCATACATCACCAGGATCGGTTATAAGAATGCTATGCTGATTGCTTTGGGTTTTGTTGCAATGGTTTGTTTTATCATGCCCTTCACCAGCAGTTTTTTTACCACAAAACTATTGTTTGCAGCAGTAGGTTCTGGTTTTGCGTTGATCAAAATGTCGGTATACAGTACTATTGGACTGGTTACCAAAAATGAGAAAGAGCATATCAGTCTCATGAATTTTATCGAATCATTTTTCATGATCGGTATCTTAACCGGTTATTTTATTTTCAGCTCTTTTGTAGATAATGCAAACCCACAATCAACTTCCTGGCTTAACGTATATTATGTATTAGGCACCATTTCTTTGCTGGCTTTTCTTTTATTACTAAGCGCTCCGCTGGATGAATCTCCGGTTAAAAACCAGCAACCCGATTCTATGCTGAAAGATTTTTCTAAAATGTTTCAACTGCTGATATCACCTATTGTACTCGTATTTATCTGCTGTGCATTTTTTTATGTGCTGATCGAACAAAGCATCATGAGCTGGCTGCCAACCTTCAACAACAAAGTATTGCTCCTGCCTGCAGCGCTCAGTATTCAGATGGCGAGTATTCTTGCCGGTTCTACAGCAATTGGTCGTTTCTTAGCCGGGCTTTTATTAAAAAAATTAAACTGGTTTATTATACTTGCCTCCTGCCTGGTATTGGCTGCCTTGTTGGTAGTGGTGGCAATTCCGCTGGCGCAGAAAGTGTCAGGCACACCTATTACAGGCTGGAGTACAGCACCCTTAGCGGCTTTTATTTTTCCGATGATTGGTTTATTAATTGCACCGGTATATCCAGCTGTAAATTCTTTAATACTCAGCACACTGCCTGTAAAGAAACACGGGCTGATGTCGGGACTGATCATCATCTTCTCTGCACTGGGCGGTACAACCGGCTCCATTATTACGGGTCATATTTTTGAAAGTTATGGCGGACAAAATGCTTTTTATTTCTCATTGATACCGATTGGAATACTCATCATTTGCCTGTTTATCTTTAAACGTTTGCAGAACAAATTCAAAGTTGCCAACCCGGATCAAATCAAATAGTTGTTGTTGTATGCCCATCCTTCCGCATTTTTATATTGAAAGCCTCTCGCCTTTGTACGAGGATGTTCAATCAGGCGAAATATTTTCTGATTCAAAATTTTTTGTTGACTGTGTACCGGTTTTTACGCCACAGGATATCCTTTCAAAATACAGTGAGGCAAAAAACAAAAAAGGATTTGACCTCAAAACATTTGTTACCACACATTTTGTTCTGCCTGCTGAAGCATCTAACAGTTACAGTTCGGCAAACAAATCCTTACACGAGCATTTATCCGGTCTCTGGCATATATTAACCCGCAAACCCGATGAACAGTGCGGTACATTGATACCATTGCCTCATCCATATATTGTACCCGGCGGGCGCTTCAGGGAAGTGTATTATTGGGACAGTTATTTTACCATGCTTGGCTTACAGGTTTCCGGAAGAACAGATATCATTCAGAACATGGTTGATAATTTTGCTTATCTGATAGACCAGGTTGGCTTTATACCAAATGGCAACCGAACTTACTACCTTGGCCGGTCGCAACCACCTTTTTTTGCGTTGATGGTATCTGTATTGGCGGAGGAAAAAGGTAATGCAGAACTGCTGAAATACCTGCCGCAATTAGAAAAAGAATATGCGTTCTGGATGGATGGCGCAGACAGCTTAAGTGAAAAGAATCCGGCTCATCGCAGAGTGGTTTTATTGCCGGATGGCAGTATCATGAACAGGTATTGGGATGACCGCGATACACCCAGGCCCGAAGCTTTTATTGAAGACACGCATATTGCCCAAAAATCGGGTAAAGATGCTCCAACTGTATACCGGCATATACGCGCCGCTGCAGAATCAGGCTGGGATTTCAGCAGCCGCTGGTTTCGTGATGGGCGGAATATGGAAACCATACAAACAACAGAACTGATTCCGGTTGATCTGAACTGTTTACTGTTTTATTTAGAAACCACTTTATGCAGAATCTATGAAAAAACAGACACTACCCGATACAATAAGATGCTGGCTAAAGTAAATAGCCGGAAAAAAGCCATCCGCGAATACTGCTGGAATGAAGAAAAAGGATTTTATTTCGATTATCATTTTAAAGATAAAGTGCAAAGCTGTTCGTATACGTTAGCTGCTGTTTTCCCTATGTTCTTCAAACTGGTAACCCTTGAACAATCCACCAGGGTGGCGCTTTGTCTGAAAGAAAAATTTCTGAAACCCGGAGGCCTTGTCACTACATTGAATACAACCGGCCAGCAATGGGATGCCCCCAATGGCTGGGCACCGCTGCAATGGATCGCTTACAAAGGTTTAAAAAATACAGGTCACGGTAATTTAGCCGATCAGGTAAAACTGAACTGGATGCGCAACTGTGAAAAAGTGTTTGCAGCTACCGGCAAAATGATGGAGAAATACAATGTAACAGATATCAGCACCAAAGCAGGTGGGGGAGAATATCCCAACCAGGATGGGTTTGGATGGACCAATGGGGTGTACCTCAAGTTTTTTACCAAGGATAAAACAAAACTTCAGTATTGACTTCTTAAAACAACTGCGCCTTTGCGTCTTTGCGTGAAAAAATGCTCGCAAAGGCGCAAAGGCGCTATTTTATCGGGATGTAATCTATTTGTGTTTCCTGTGTTTGTGATGATGACTCTTGGGATGCGGGTGAGCCTCTTTTTCCGAATCAACAACTATCTTTCGCTGATTTTGCAGCGCGCCTAAACCAATTAATGCAATACCTAAAATCAGGAACACGTATTGCACAACAAATGTTTCACCAATCAACAACCACTCAATTACAACAAACACACCAATGATCATCCCCTGTATCATGATGAAAAATGAGTAGAACCTGTTTTTCCTGTAGATGAGGAATATCACCAGGGCACTGAACAATGCCACAGTGAACAATAATATCCAGCCTACCGAGTAATAGTTGGTAAATACAGACCCATTAAGCAAATAAAACGGCAGGCCAAGTGAGATCCCCGTTGGGTCGGTTATCATATGGTAACTGGCAATCAGCGTTGTTATACAAAGCAAAAACAAAATGGCAACCGATAATTGGCGGGCGGTTTTCATTGTTGTACGATTTATGTTACAAAGTACAAAAAATAAAGATGATTACCTATACTTTAATCAATTCTTAATGTGGTTAATCACCTGTTGGTAACCCGGTTTATTTCACATTACTGCTCCAGTTAAAAAAAACATCCACATCTTTTTTAAACTGCTGAAGTGAGGGTTTATGAATGTAATACATATGACCTGCCTCATAAAAATAAAACTGGATATTCTTCCGTTGTTCCGGTCTCAACAGCATATGTTCCACATCAAACTGGGAAGTAAAATAGGGTGTTGCAAAATCGTAATAGCCGCATCCAACATACACTTTTAATGATGGGTTTTTCGCCATCGCATCGCGCAGGCTTTCTGCCACATTCAGAAATTGGTTTTGTACATTGTTATAATTCCACGGCCCCACATCTCCAAAAATATTGTACCCTTTCTCTTCTTTAAAATTCAACTCCTTTTCAAAGTAATCATTGATGGTTGCTGTAAAAGGACCATCAATATTAGCGAAGGAAGGATCGAAACTGAAATTTTCTCCGGCATCATCTATATCACGACCCGTAAATCTTGCATCCAGGCGGCCAACCGTTAACCCGTCTTTTCTCCTAAGCTCTTTCCAGAAACGACTCTCTTCTACCCGCAGGTTGCTTTGCAAACAAAACTCCTTACTCAACCCTGTGAAATAACTCATTTTAGCCGCCACAGCCTCTTTTTCAGCATCAGTCAGCCAGCCTCCTTTTAATAAGGCAGAAGCATATTCGCCAATAGCAAACTGTTCAGCCTCTTTCAGTGTTTTCTTCAGGTCGGCCTGTAATGCCGGGGCCAGTTTTTTATGATACCATGCCGCTGCTGTATAAGAAGGAATATATAATGCCCTTGGCAGATCATTCCCAACATAATAATCATTGGTACCAAAATTCAGAATACTTGAAATAAGGAAAATACCATTGAGAAATATCCGGTAACGGTCCTGCAAAAATTTTGATAAACCCGCAGCCCTGGTGGTACCATAACTTTCACCTGCCAGGAATTTGGGTGAGCCCCATCGTTCATAACGGGATAAAAAATGACGGATGAATGAGCCCATGGAAGAGATGTCTTCTACATATCCGTGAAACTGTTTGGGGTTCTCTCCGGCTGCGGCGCGACTGAATCCTGTTGAAACCGGATCGATAAATACAAGATCGGTTTTATTGAGCCAGCTATATTCGTTATTGATGTATTGATAAGGAGGAGCAGTGGCGGTACCATCATCCTGCAATAACACACGTTTTGGTCCAAGGCCGCCCATATGCAACCAAACAGAAGATGAACCCGGGCCGCCATTAAATGTAAAAGTTACCGGGCGCTTACCGGCTTCTTCACCATCTTTTTTATAGTAAGTAAAGAATACTTTAGCGATCAGTTTCCCCGTATCATTTTTGAGATCCAGATATCCGGTGTGAGCGGTATAGTCAATTTTTTTTCCGTCAACAGTTACACTGTTATGGGTTACTGTTACATTAACTCCGGCAGGTACAAGTTCCGGGATAACAGGAGAATTAGTTGTTTTTTGGCCGATAGCTGCAAAAGATAACAGGCAGCCGGTTAAGAGCAGTGATCTGATTTTCATAAGTATTAGTTGGATCATCAAAATACACAAAAAAACCGTTCCTTAGTGTATTGTGTGCATTCTTTTCTCACACAAAGGCACACCCGCTCGCCAAAGCTTAGCGGCGGGAAGGCACGGTTTTGTACACTATTTTTTTATAGCTACTACGTCTATATCAAACACCAATACACTGTTTGGAGGAATGGCTTTGCTGCGGCTGCGGATAGTATAGGCCAGTGCAGAGGGAATAAATATCCTGATCTTACCGCCCACTTTACAAAGCGGGATTGCCACCTGCCAGCCCCTGATCAGTCTTTTTAGCGGGAAGGTGGCAGGCTTGTCTTTGGTCTGATCAAATACACTTCCGTCTTTTAATAATGAGCCTTTATAAAAAACAGTTACTGTATCATTCACAGAAACAAAATCACCCATACCCTCTTTTACTATCTGATAATACACGCCGTCTTTACTACCGCTGGTATCAATTTGTTTGGCACGAACGGCATCAAATATCATTTGTTTGTCTTTTGCAGACTGTGCAGCGCTGTCGGCATTTTTATTCCAGTCGATCAAAGGCTTCTGGCCAGTTGCCGGCCTGGTAAACAGGTTTCCATACACAGCCGTTGCGCGTTGAAAACCGCCGTTCCACAAATAAAATTTTCCATCCGCAACACCAGCGCCATAATCAATCCTGTCGCCGGCTTTACCGGTGGCATCATAAGAAAAACTGCTCCGGGTTAATTCTAACCATTGGCCATTTTCTTTTTGCACCCATTGATTGCCAAAAAACGCTTTGCGTTGTAACTGACCATTTACCCCAACAAAATTTTCATTGAAAGAATAAAGATTGCGCAGGAATTGACCATCTTTCGGGGCTTTAAAACTGGCTATCAATTTCCATTTTTGTAATTCGGGCACAAAGAAATAGCCGGTATAGATAGTTGCCTGCGATACACTATCTGTTAATGCGGTAACCAGCAGTTTATAGGTTTGTCCTGTTTGCCATGGATACACCCAATGGCTATGCCCGCCTGTTCCTTCATTGCCAAAACCATCCGCAAACACTTCTTCTCCTTTTGCCAGCAATTGTACTTTGTTGGAATCGGGCACATTTTTCCTGTCAACCCCTTCTTTACCCGCATCCCACACAGAAAAAATAACCCGCCTTTCTGTTTCGCTGTTTACCTGTATACCAAAATAGCCCCTTGCAAAACCACAGGCCATATAATAGCTGTGCAGGTGATCAAAGCCTTTGGGTATCGTTATCTCATTATAAAAAGCAATCGCCTTTGTTGAATCAGGTAATGGATAACGCAGGTGCACGGATGCCGCATTACGTCTTGGTTTGGGATTGAAATGAATACCCACAGAGGCTGAACCGGATAATTGAATAGAGCGGATATCGGCAATCGTATTTCTCGATTTCTTAATAACCGAAATGGTCAGCGAATAAAAGCCACTGTCTTTAATAGTTATAGCGCCTGCTTCAAGCTTCCTGAATTTTGAAGACTCCGGCACTTTCACCAGGAAATTTTTATTGGCAATGTTTAATTTGAGGATCGTTCCTTCCTCTGCATTTTTCGCATCAATACTTATGGATAGTTTGCCTGACCTGCGTATATAAACAAAATATTGAACCTGTTTGGAAGCGTCTGTCCAGTGATGCAACCCATTTTTCTCTGAACACATAGATGGATCATCTGTTTCAGCAGGTAATACATAACCTGTGTAAGCAGGAATTGAAATACTTTGTGGTCTGAGAAGGGTACTGATACATAAAACAAGGATCAGCAAAACGGAACGGGGCATGCCTGGTTATTTAGGTAACCAAACTTAATAAAAGAAATTCAGGAAGTTTTTAAAAAATCACGGAACCAGTAGCCGGAGTTTTTAATGGTGCGCAGTTCTGTTTTAAAATCAAGGTGTATCAGACCAAAGCGGGGGCGGTAACCTTCCGACCATTCAAAATTATCAGTAAGTGTCCAGGCAAAATAACCGTTTACATTAACGCCTTCTTTTTTGGCTCTGAGCATGGCCGAGAGGTATTGTTCATAATAATCTATACGCTTCACATCGTTCACCACACCATTAACCAGTTCGTCTTTAAAATAGGCGCCCCCCTCTGTTACGATGATCTCTTTTACACCGCCATATAACCAGAACCTTTTAATCATTCGATAAAAGCTGTCGGCATTGATCTCCCAGCCCATATCGGTATGCGGCACTTTGCGGGTGGTTGCTTTTACTTCTGATGCATGTATGTAAGGAATGATCGCATTATACTTAACAGTGAGTGAAAAATAATTTTGCAGTCCGATGAAATCGAAATTGAATTTCATCTTGTCGCCATATTTCCATGCTTTATTGTAAAGATGCAGTTTATCAAGCAGGGGAAAATTTTCTTCCTGCGGATAACCCCGGCCTAATACGGGTTCGATAAACAAGCGGTTAAGCATGGCATCTACCCTTCTGGCTGCCAGCACATCTTCTTCGCGTTGGGTATAAGGCATTACCTCACTGCACGAAAAAGTAGTACCAATATTTGCTTTAGTAACCAGCGACCGCACAATGCGTCCGCCCTCTGCCTGGCAAAGCAAAGCATTATGTACTGCCGGAAGAAAATTATTGAGGCCTGTTTTGCCGGGAGCGTGCATGCCCAGCATATAGCCCAAAGAAGTAAAGCCCATAGGCTCATTTAAGATGATCCAGTTCTTTACTTTATCGCCATACTCTTCTGCGCAAAGAGTTGCAAAACGGGTAAACCATTTCAGCATCTGGTGGCTCGTCCATCCGCCATTTTTTTGTAATTCCTGTGGCAGGTCCCAATGATACAGGGTTACATAAGGCGTAAGTCCCAGTTGCAAACATTCATCAATCAGTTTATGATAAAAAGCAATTCCTTCTTTATTTACGCGCCCCATACCCTCGGGTAAAATACGGCTCCACGAAATAGAAAACCGAAACACCGTAAAGCCCAATGCTTTTACCAGCATCAAATCATCTTTGTAACGATGATAAAAATCGCAGGCTTCATAAGGTTTGCCGCCGCCTTTGATCTTGCCTGTTCTGCGGGAGAAATTGTCCCAGATAGATAATCCACGGCCATCTGCATTATACGCACCTTCATTCTGGGCCGCAGCAATGGCTACTCCCCATAAAAAACCGGGACCAAATGATGCGGCATGTATTTTTTGCTGATAGGCCAAAGCAGATATTTACGCAAAAATGAGTATAAGTTCCGGTTAGTAATCATTATTGTATTGTTATATTTTGTTTTTTTGGATCAGGATTCAGTATTCCCTGAATTGTCAGATACAAACCGTACAAAATTTGTTTTACTTTCAGCCATGATCAACTATAACCCTAAAGGTTGGTTCCCGTTTATTTTCCGTTTTCATAAAGCGGATACCATCCGTAAATTATTTCCTGCCATTCTTTTTATCTGTTGCTATTCATGGCTGGCTACTTACCTGCAAACGGAGTACCTGCATCTGCCTGCCAGCAGTTTTGTAAAGAATATACCTGTTATGCACAGCCTGCTTGGTTTTGCCATTTCCATGTTACTGGTATTCAGAACTAATACCGCTTATGACCGTTGGTGGGAAGGAAGGAAACTCTGGGGTGCACTGGTAAACAACAGCCGCAACCTTGCTGTAAAACTTAACAGCATGCTTCCAAATGATGATGAAAAAGACCGTGCTTTTTTTAAGAAGCTGATCCCATTATTTGCCGATGAATTAAGGCATCACTTACAGAATGAGCGTACCAGGCTGGCGCTTGATACCACTCCGCATCCGGAGATTCCTGATTTTGATACGAGCAAACATATCCCTAATCAGGTAGCTATGTTATTGATGAACAAAATCAACCTGATGCACCGGGATGAAAAAATTACCGGTTACCAATTATTACTATTGAATAATGAGCTGCAATCCTTCCTCGACATTTGCGGAGGATGTGAGCGGATCAAGAATACACCGATCCCTTATTCATACAGTGTGTTCATTAAAAAATTCCTTTTTTTCTACATCCTCACCCTGCCCTTAGGTTTTCCGCTAACCCTGGGTTACCTCACCATACCCGTAACTGCCTTTATCACCTTTGTACTTGGCAGCCTGGAAATGATTGCAGAAGAAATTGAGGATCCATTCGGGAAAGACGAGAATGACCTTCCCATGCACAAGATTGCAGAAAATATCCGGAAGAATATCCACGATATCCTCAACTGATAATCAATAAATTAATAAATCCCGATTTACCGGTCATGGATTTTTTACTGTTTCCGAAATTTAAACGTTTGTTTAATTCAAACATTTGTTTAATCTTCGCGCTTCCAACCTAAAAAAATATGATTACCTGCAAGCGAGACCATATTATGAACGTAGCCATAGAACTCTTTGCAGAAAAGGGCTTCGAAGGTACGTCTATCCGTGATCTGGCCACCAAAGCGGATGTGAATGTGGCGATGATCAACTATTATTTTGGGTCGAAAGACAAATTGTACGAAGCCATTGTAGAGTACAGGGCATCTTTTATGCGTGGCAAACTTGATGAGATTGAGGCAGATACCAAATTAAGTGAGATAGAAAAAATAGATGCCATCATTGAAAATTATGTGGCAAAGATCCTGTCGCAACCGGATTTTCACCGGGTACTTCACCAGGAATTATTGATGGGCGAACGCGAGACCCTGCACGAACACATTATCAAAATTTTTGTTCGAAACACCAAAACATTACGCAATATCATTGAACAGGGGATCAGGAAAAAAGTGTTCAGGAAAGTAGACCCTGAATTAACCATGGCTACTTTAATCGGCACCATCAACCAGGTAATGTTATCAAAATCCATGTGTTTGATGCTGGTAGAGCAGGGAAAAAGTTTTGATCCCTATACCGATACGGCTTTTAAAAACCGCCTTATCAAACACCTGAAACAGATCATGCAGGCCTACCTGCTGATCAAATAAATTTAAAAAAGAAACAACTAACTATAAACAACAAACCATTCACATGTCATCAGCGAGCAAAAAAAATTACATAAAAAAAGGAATACTCATACTGGTATTACTGGTAGCGGTTTATTTCGGTTATAAAAAGATCAATTATGTACTAACACACGAAACCACCGATAACGCGCAGATCGAAACTCAGATCACACCGGTATTGCCACGTGTGGCCGGGTATGTAAAAAGTATTGCGGTAAAGGATTATGATTCAGTTGAAACAGGTCAGCTGGTAGTGGAGCTGGATGATGCAGAATTACAAACACAGCTACTTGAAATGGAAGCCGATTTTCGGCAGGCAGAAGTAGATGTAATCAATGCAAACGCTGCACTGAATAACGCCATTGTATCACTCCGTGTAAATAAAGGCAATATCGAATTAAGCCGGGTAAGAAGAACAAAAGCGGAAGATGATCTGAAAAGAGATCAAAGCCTGTATACTGACCAGGCCATCACCAGAAAACAACTGGATGATTCAAAATTCAATGTAGAAGCTACTGCGCAACAATTAGAGAACAGCAAAACAGATCTTACTGCTGATCAAAGCCGTATTGCTGTTTTACAGGCCGGTGTTGAAAAAGCAACAGCAGGTCTGGATGTGAAGAAAGCAAAGATCGAACAAACCAAACTCAAGCTTACCTATACAAAGATCTATGCGCCACAGGCCGGTAAGATTGGCAAGAAGAATGTATCTGAAGGACAGTATGTGCAGGCAGGCACTCCATTATTCTCTATTGTGAACGATACTACTTATTGGGTAATTGCCAATTTTAAAGAGAACCAGTTAAAGAAATTATATCCCGGCAAAGAAGTAGATATAGAAATTGATGCCTGGCCTGATACCAAAATAAAAGGCGTGATAGAAAGTCTGAGTGATGCTACCGGCGCTAAATTTTCGCTGCTGCCTCCGGATAATGCCAGCGGAAATTTTGTAAAAGTAACCCAACGTGTACCTGTAAAAATTCAGATCAAAGACATTAAGCAATACAGGAACATGCTAAAAGCAGGGTTAAGTGTATTTGTGAGTGCAGAAATAAAATAAGTTTTAACCCTCCCCCGCCCATCCCTGACAAGAGAAGGAAAATATTTAGAGAATGGCAACACCTAAAGGATTTGCGAAAGCAATTATTGTACTAACCACCGTAACAGCCGCCGTGATGGAGTTGATCGACACCTCCATTGTGAACGTGGCGTTAAGTGATATGAGCGGCAGCCTTGGCGTGAACATTGAAGACATCAGTTGGGTAATTACCTCCTACGCAATTGCCAATGTGATCATCATCCCGCTCACCGGTTTTCTGGCAGAATATTTTGGACGAAAGAATTACTATATCGTATCAATGATCATCTTCACCGTTGCCTCGTACATGTGCGGGCAATCGGATACACTGGTAGAGATCATTATATGGCGGTTTATACAGGGTGTGGGTGGCGGCGCCCTGCTGTCTACCTCGCAGGCAATCCTGTTTGATGCGTTTGAACCGCAGGATCGGCCCATTGCTTCCGGCTTGTTTGGTATGGGTATTGTGCTGGGACCAACCCTGGGACCAACACTGGGTGGCTATATCATAGACCACGCGTCATGGCCGCTGATCTTTATGATCAATATACCTATTGGTATTTTGGCCACTTTTTTAGCGTTCACCTTTATTGATAAAAAAGAAGGAGAAGGCGAAAAGAAAAAAGAGATCAAGATCGATTATACAGGGATACTATTGCTGATGGTGGGCATCGGTTGTTTGCAGTATGTATTGGAAAGAGGTGAATCGGAAGATTGGTTCAGCAGTCAAACCATACAGATTACAGCATTACTGGCGTTTATCGGTATGGCTGGTTTTATCTGGTACGAATTAAGCATTAAGAACCCGGCAGTAAACCTGAAAATACTTGGCAACAGAAACCTGGCCTTTACTACCATCTTCACGTTTGTAGTAGGACTTGGCTTATTTACCTCTGTATTTGTATTTCCCGTACTGGCCCAGCGAACATTAGGTTTTACCGCCTACGAAACAGGTTTAACCTTATTGGCGCCAACATTAATTACAGTAGTGATGATGCCGGTTATTGGCAAGCTGATGAGTAAAGGGGTAACACCAATCCCTTTTGTAGTAATTGGCTTTCTGCTATTTGCGGGTTATTCCTGGCTGAGTGCAGGAGTAAGTCCGGATGTAGGCAAAGGCGATTTCTTTTTCCCCCTTGCCTTACGCGCCGTTGGTATCAGCATGGTACAGTTACCATTGATCAACCAGGCAGTAGCGGGATTACAGCCAAAAGATTATCCGTCGGGAATCGCATTAAATAATATGATAAGACAATTAGGTGGCGCCTTTGGTATTGCGTTGGCCAATAACTATATCGCTCACCAATATGCGCAACACCGGTACGATCTGGTAACGAAAGTTACCGGCGAATCGCAGATGTTTCTTGAACGGAGTAATACCATCACGCAAGGCATCATAGCCAGGTCTGGTGATGTGGCAGGTGCAGGCACCAAAGCCCTCGCAACCATTAATGGGATTGTAGACAGGCAGGCCTATTATCTTTCTTACCTCGATACTTTCCGGTTGATCACCATCTTTTTTATACTGGTGATTCCGTTGGTGGCATTCCTGCGGGTGAAAAAGAAATCGGCTTCGGAAATAGCAGCATCATTGAAAGCTGCGGAGGAAGCGCATTAAAGAGATTGGGAAATTTTGGAATTGGGAAATTGGGAAATTGAGAGAACGGTTAGACCGGGGGGTTGCCTGGGTAACTGATAAAAATTAAAGCAGAATTTATATACAATGAAAAAGATACTTGTTACAACATTCATCCTCTCTACCGCACTGGCTTTACAGGCGCAGGTTACGGTGAATAATGAATTGAAAGGGTTGATCAATCAGTCGTTCGGATATTTTCCGAAGATCAGAGAGATACAGAACACGGTTGCCACTGCACAGGAAAAACTAACGCTATCACAACTGAATAAATTTCCTGATGTAACAGCCGATGCTTCTTACGCATACGTGAGGCCAAAAATTGAACTGCCCCTCAATGGTGAAACATTCCAGTTTGCACCGCTGCACAATTTCAGCGGTTCATTTAATGCAACCTATGCTCTGTTTGATTTTGGACGGCTCCAGGCAAATATTGAACGTTCAAAAGATGATCTGCAGTTTGCCAAACACAATGTAGATTATGTAAAATCGCAACTGGCTTACCAGGTAGCCAATGTGTATTACAATATTGTTTACCTGCAGAAAGCCATCAGCATACAGGACAGTGTATTGAACTTTCTGAATGAGAATAAAAAAATTGTTGAGAGCCAGTTACAAAACGGAACGGCGCTAAAAATAGACCTGTTAAATATCCAGGCTTCTGTTGATAACGAAGAAAACCGGAAAGTGGATCTGAAAAACATTTTACAAAAACAACTGAACCTGTTAGATTATACAACCGGTGTTAAGCTCAGCAGTGGTAATGCTTTTGATTTTGACATCAATCTTACAGATGCCAACAACGCTCTCGGACTTGCGCAAACCAATAACCTTGATTTTACCCTTGCAAAGGATAAGATCAAACAGGCCCGGAGCGACCTAGCCATTACCAAACTATCCGAGAAACCAATGGTAGGATTAAAAGCTGCAGCCGGTGTGAAAAATGGCTATGTACCTTATGTTACCGACATGCGTTTTAATTATATGGCCGGTGTTTCTTTCTCAGTTCCTATTTACAATGGCGGAAAAATAAAACAGCAACAGAAACTGCAGCAGAACATCATCAAACAAAATGAAATGGCTGTTGAAAGTTTAAGCAGCACCTATAAAAAAGATATTGAACAGGCATTAACAGATATTGCCACCAATCTTGAAAGAATTAAAAACACACGCGGCCAGACAGAGCAAGCCAAAGCCGCGCAGGTATTGGCCACCAACCGTTTAAAGGGCGGTACCGGCACCAATCTTGAAATAACCAATGCCGGCACCAACGTACAGCGTGCAGCACTTACCAAGCTGCAATACGAGTACCAATTGTGCCTGGCTAAAGTAGAATTGACGAGGTTGTTGGGGTATCAGTATTGGTAGGGGTAATTAGTAATAAAAAAAAGCAAATTAATTACTAATTACTAATTACTAACGTGTTGTATTAAACACATAGTTACATAGGTTAGGAAACAGGGCATATAGTTTAAAAGCTATGTTTCTTTTTTGTTTTTCCTATGTACCTATGTGTTTTAAAAGTGATTTGAAATAAAGAATAGCCGCATTATTAAATACTGTTAAAAGTAAAATGCATTGATACATATTGATTTCAATAGCACAACACACTAATTACTAATTACTAACTACTCATTACTAATTAAAACACTACTTCGCTTCAAACCATATCGGCGTCTCATCATCCGGAATGGCGTTGTAGTTGATGAACAACTCCTCTCCTTTTTTGATAGTCCGAACAGTTTTAATGGTCATAAGTCCGGCATCAAAATCCATCTCATAATCACAATTGGCGTTATAAGCATGATTGTACAGAGATAGATAACCTAAGGCAATACAGACCTTCCTGGCTTTGGGTTCTCCCCATTCAAAAATATAATCAAACAACAAGGTCTTCTCCACGTGTTTTCTGTCTTTGGCACTCAGCACCAATACAGGCGAAATTTCAATGATAGTATTAGCTGGAATCTTTTCTGAGGCAAATACACCCCGGCCGCGCTTATCGGATGGCGCCACAACTAAGATCGGTAGTATCATAATACTGTGAAGATAGGGCAAAGAATAGCCAATATTGAACAGGCAATACCGAATGTTGAATTTTCGCAGCCAGGTGTCGAATCGGTAATTATTAATTTTAAATTCTTAATTACTAATTAAATTGCACCCCATGTCGCTCGAATTAGAACAGCCAGGCATCTTTGAGCAGTTTGAACAACTGATTGCAAAAGAAGATAAGCTTCAGATACGTGAGTTTCTGAATGACCAGAACATCAGTGATGTGGCTGACCTGATAAACGAGTTCCCTGAATACGAAGCGCAGATCATAGCCAATATGGCCATTCATCGTGCGTCCAGTGTATTCAAAATATTAGACATTGCCCAGCAGAAGGATATTGTAAAAGAATTGCCATCGGCCAAAACAGCCGAATTGCTGAATGAGTTACCGGCTGATGACCGTACAGACTTTTTAGAAGAACTGCCCAAAGCCGCTATCCGCGATCTGATCAAACTGCTGGATCCGGAAGAAAGAAAGATCACACTATCACTGTTAGGCTACCCCGAAGACAGTGTGGGGCGATTGATGACGCCCGATTATGTTTACATCTATCTATATAACACCGTTAGCGATGTATTTGAAACCATCCGCAAACATGCGAAGAACAGTGAAACCATAGATGTATTGTATGTGATCGATGAAAAAGGTCAGTTGATAGATGATATCCGTATCCGTGATGTGATCCTGGCATTACCCGATAAGCGTGTAGATGAGATCATCGATGGCCGTTATGTTTCACTGAACGTGAACGATGACCAGGAACATGCCAGCCAGGTGTTTAAAATGAATAACCGTGTGGCGTTGCCTGTAGTGGATGATAATAATATCCTGCTGGGCATTGTAACCATAGATGATATGTTATGGGTGGCCAATGAAGAGTTTAGTGAAGACATGCAGAAGATGGGTGGTACCGAAGCCCTGAATGAACCTTATCTTGACATACCCCTGTTCAAACTTTTCCGTAAACGTATTGGATGGCTGGTTGTTTTATTCCTCGGAGAAATGCTTACCGCAACAGCCATGGGATATTTTGAGAATGAAATAGCCCAGGCAATTGTACTTACTTTGTTTATACCCCTGATTATTTCAAGTGGCGGTAACAGCGGCTCACAGGCTTCCACACTGATTATACAGGCGATGGCTGTAGGTGAGATTACTATCTCAGACTGGTGGCGCGTTCTGCGCAGGGAACTAACCAGTGGCCTGTTACTTGGTTCGGTATTGGGTATTATCGGTTTTATCCGCGTTGTGGTATGGCACTCTATTGCACCTGCGCTTTACGGTGATAAATGGATGATGATAGCAACTACTGTTGGTTTTGCATTAGTAGGCGTTGTTTTATGGGGTACACTGGCCGGCTCTATGCTACCCATTGTTCTGAAAAAAATTGGTGCCGACCCCGCTGCCTCTTCCGCACCTTTTGTAGCAACATTGGTTGATGTTACTGGGCTGATCATTTATTTCAGCGTAGCTTCTCTGTTTATTTTATAATAACAAACCCCTGCGCCTGTTTTATTATGGTGCTTTTGTTATTGAACTTTCAATACAGAGGGGATTAATATTACTGCAAGTTGTTTGCTGCATCACCCACAATTTCTGATGTGCATTAAAAAAATATTGAGCAGCAGAAAATATTGAATGCCGAAATAACGCTTACCTCAAAAATAAAAACACCAATAAAGCAGTCGCAAAAATAACCCCATAGCCAAAGTAAAGATAACCTCTTAATGCCTTGCTGCCGGCCCATATACCCATACCCATTTTAACCACTGTATTGGTGATAGTAGCAATCAGCACCGCTTTGGCCGCTATAGAAAAATCAAGATTACCCCCTGCCAGTTTTGAAACGGTAATCGTAATGGCATCAATATCAGACAACCCCGCAAAGGCGCTGGATACCAACATGCCTTTGTTTCCCAGGTGGGCATTGGCATAACTGATAACCAATAAAATAATGATATAAATTGTTCCAAACAAAAAAGCCCCTTTCAGATCCAGTGGTTTGTTCTGACGGATAGCAGATTCAATATTTGCTTTTTCAGTTTGTTTAAAATAGAGATATAATGTAACACCTATGGCCGACAGGAATACAAGGATAAATGCCCAGTAAACCTGGTTAAATAATGCTTTATTAAAAACAAAAATCCAAATCAGCACACGAACAACCATTACTGAAGATGCAGCCAATATAGCAATGGCACAGCTTCGCGAGTAAGCTTCATTTTCGTGGCTCTTCTTTGCAAACACCCAGGTAACGGCAGTGCTGGAAACTATTCCGCCAATAATGCCACTTAGCAGCATGCCTTTTTTGGGTTCCATCAACTTCATCAGAATATAACCGATAAAACCAAAACCTGATATAAGAATGATCACCCAGCCTATTTCGCGGGGATTGATCACATCATAAGGTCCGTAGGTTTTGTTGGGTAAAAAAGGAAAGATCAGGAGTGCTACAACAACAAATCGGATAAAGTCGTACAATTCCTCCGGTGTAATACTTCCAATAAAAGTGTGCAGTTTTAATTTAGAAGAAAGCAACACAACCACTACTACAGTTATCATCAGGCTGATCTCAATAAATCCTAAAAAACAAAAAGTGCCCAATAAAAAATTGATCAATACAGTAACTTCGGTGGTAGCACCTATTTGTCCCTGTGAGGCGGTTATCCAGTACGACACACCGGTTATGATGGCTACTATCAATAATACGGAAAAATAAACCCAGGGAGATAGAACATAGAACGTCATCCCGGCCATAAATCCCAGCAATGCAACAAATACAAATGTTCTGATCCCCGCGAAGCTTTCAATTTTTTCCTTCATGGCAGCATGCTCGCGCTCCAGTCCAATCAGGGCACCCATGCCAATAGCCACCAAAAACCTGATAATGAAATCAGCCTGCGACAATTGGAAAGTACCGGTATCAATGAGTAAGTCGTCCATGGCTTAATAATAATTTTACCTGGAAGAACGATGCAGCGACGTTGTTTTTTTAGTTAAAACAGCAGTCAAAGCAAATGCCGGAGGGCTAACTCAAAGTTACTTCATTTTTCAGATGCGTATGATGAAATAATACGCAGCAAACAACAATGTCAATGCATCATTTTATTTCAATTTCTCTGAAAGAAACCGGCATTAACCCAATGTTCCTGAATAGAAAAAGAGGGAGACGATTCCCTCTTTTTCTATTCACAGCCAGATATTAATCCGGCATATCTAATATAATTTCACTAAGTGTTCAGCCTTATTTTTTTTGTACCCTGAAATTAAGTGTTCCGTTATAATTGGAAAGTTCAAGACGAATTTTCCATAAACCTGCCACTCCCGCAGAAGTTGATTCATTGCCTGTTGTTTTAAGATCGCTGATTCCAATATTCGTTCCATCTTTATCAAATATCAATATTCTGGCAGTACCCGAAGTAAGAACCCCGGATTTATCTATTGTGGCCATGGTACCCGAATTTGTCCAGTTGTAATCAATAGTAGTAGTCACCTGTGTTGCATTGGTTGCCTGTAATTGAAAGTTATCCGCCAGATTCGTAATTTCTGGTTGAAAATTTGCCAGGCTATTGTTTTGACTTTTAGAACAGGCTGTGAAAAGAGTTAAGCAAATGATGCTAAGAAAAGTAAAATACTTAAACGTTGTTTTCATGGATTTGGATTTAAAAGGATACTTTTCAAATATACTTCTTCACCGGCAGTTATGAAACATATTCCGGGAAATGTTATCAAGACTAAGCAGAGAGGCTTAACTAAGTTGAAGTCTGTATTACAGATAAATAATACAACTATACCTACCACAGGTTTTGTAATGCGATTTTTACATGTATCGTGTTTTTACTCTACAAGATATTTTGAAACCGTAGCAAGCCTGTTCACAAAAAGTAAGGAGCTCACTTTTATGCAATACTCTTCTATTCCAACTTCAGATGCACCTTTTGCCCAATCGTACGAATAGCCAAGCCTTGTCCATGGCAGAGGTATGGACGTACTATAATAGGAATCATAAATATTCTGGTTGAACCATTTTATATAATTCGCATCTGAATTAGGCGGGAAATATAATCCGGCAGTTCTGGTATCAATTTTAGGATCCGCGGCGGGGCGATAAAGGTCTTTAGGCTTCACCCATAATTCAACAATATATGTGCTGGTATTGGATGGTGGCAAACCAATCAATTGGCGGGTTCGTAACAGTGTATCTGTATATGGGAAATAGGTTGTTTTCATTTTGCTTTTGTATTGTTCGGGAATAAACACCCATATCACACCCCAGGAATTAGTTACTGAACTATCTTTATAACTGTTGGGATATTTATTAAAACTACCCATCAATACATATTGCTCATCGTTAAACACCTTCCACACCAATCTTGTATTAGTTGAACTGATCGGCCACAGCGTATCGCAGATCTCAGATGAGTCGGCAGTCATAGCATCTATAATAGAAGCATGGTAAAGTGCATCAAGATTAATGGGTTCAACATACGGGGTTACATCTTTTTTACAACCGGAGTTGAAAATAAGTATGAGGGCGGCAAGGCTAAGAGCCAGTACTTTTTTCATAAAATACTTTTTAGAATAATTGCAATAATTGCAAGTGTACTGCTCTTGTATATTTCTTTTTAACAGCGGCTAACGGGAAGGGCTTTAAGCAGTTGGAGAAAGTAGATCCGTAACACAATGGCTACAGCCGCAAAGCAAAGTTACTAAAGATCAAAACATGCTTTTGCAATTAGCTGTAGAAGATTGATGTACAACCAGATAAGTATGATCAAATTTTAGCTATTATCAGATCCGCTCAAACTTCCCGGCTACCCTGAATTTTATAGTACTACACTCAGTTTTTCAGTTTCCGTATCATACAGCAACACCCCTTCAGATTTATCGTCAAGTTGCCCAACTATTTTACCCTCTTTATTCCAAACCGAAGAATTTCCTGCACAGGCATAGGCACCTGATTGTCCAATGAAATTAGACATCAGCACGGTCATCTGATAAGTTCCTGCTATGTTTGAAAGTTTCGCGCTATCACCAATAACTCCATTTGCAGAATTTACAACACTTGCCATGTAAACATCTGCATTGTTCTCATGCGCCTTCTTTGAAAGCTCTGTGTCTGAAAGATCGTAGCAAATGGCAGGTGCGATAATATGTCCGTTATCAAATTTCAAAAACACCTGCCTGTCTCCTGGTTTAAAAACAGCATCTTCACCAGGATATAAATGTTGTTTAGAATAAGTGATGCGTTTTTTGCCGGGCTGAAAAATGATCATACTGATAAATAGATCAGTGCCGGCTCTGGTGGGCATTCCAACAGCAATTACCAATTTGTGCAAATCAGCCAATTCCTGAAAAACACCTAATCGTTCATCATTCTGATCGGTAGCCAGTTCGTGGGCCAATTCCAGTTCATACCCCGTTAATGAGAGTTCAGGAAAAACGATCATATCTGCTTTGTTTGAGATAGCAGCATGTATCATTCTTTTATGTGTCTCAATATTTTTTCGGATATCTCCTGCAAACGGTTTTATCTGGGCTATACAAATTTTCATTGCCCTGTTTGTTTTACACTGCATTTATCAATTTTTTCCGGGCATTAAGTGGATGTTTCAATAAAAGATAAACAGAAGAAAAAGAGTTTCTCTGAAATTCGAAGCTACTCTCTTTTTCTTTTCACTTCGTTTTTCTCTTTAATGAAACCAATATACACCCATGGGTTTAACAACACAACATGTAAAAAATATTTCAATAAAAGATAAACAGAAGAAAAAAGTCTTTGAAATGTTATCCCGCACCTGCTGCAAATGATTTCATAAAGCGCGTGCAAAATTATGCTACAGCTATTTTTCTTCCGGGCCATCCTGCGATATGCATCAATAAACAATTGTTCTGAAAGTTAAATTTACTCTTGGCTTTGTAACCAGTTTTGTGGGTGGTAACCGATGCAGCCAATGGGTTTGTGTTGCATCTTTCATTACCAGCAGGCTGCCATGCTCTAAAGTCAATGAAACCGTTTCTCTTGTTGCTTTGTGCCTGAATGCAAATTTTCGTTCAGCGCCAAAACTTAATGAGCCGATTGCTCCATCCTTCTTTAAATCTTTTTCTCCGTCGCTGTGCCAGGCCATTCCTTCGCTGCCATCGTGGTAAAGGTTAAGCAGGCATGAATTAAATTTCTCACCAGTTTTTTCTTCAACCAGTCCCTTCAACTCCAATAGCTCCTTTGTCCATGGCAGGGCCTGCTTGGTAGTATTAGAATAAGTATAACTGAAATTACGATCACCATACCATGCCGCTTTTCTTTTGGTGATAATATGTTTCCCCAAAATAAAAGCTTCATCATTCTTCCAGTCAATGTTATTGAGTAAGCGCTCAAAATAATCATTGGCTTGCTGAACCGGCATAATCCTTCCATAATAATTCACTGTACCGTCTTTCGGCAATAAATTCTCAGTTTCGCTTGGTTCATTACTGAATAAATCCATTTTCCCATTTTTTATATGCTGCTTTCATACAGTGTCCGCAAGGCCGGAAGCCTTTCTGCACAGCTTCCGGCTCTGATGAAAAGAAAACCCTGTTTGCCCGTTTCATCCGCTTGCCAGATGCACATTGCAGTGTTCCATAAATTTTCAATTTTTGATTTCCACCTAAACAAACAGTTTGCTGTTTGATCAATCTATGCAAATCTATATTGCTTATTTTGCTATGCTGTATCATTTTGCAAATGTGTCCGTCATGTGTAATTCATAACCGGATCTTATTATTATTTAGCGTGTTGTGTTTCAATAAAAGAAAGACAAATGAAAAAGAGCGTCTCTGAAATTCGAGGCACTCTCTTTCTCTTCTTTTCTTCTGTCTTTCTCTTATTGAAAACATTAGGCAGCCATCTGTTAATAGCACAACACCCTATTATTTACAAAGTCGCTATTTCACAAAAAATATCAGATAATTCCTGTGGTTTGCTAAAGAAAGGCGAATGGCTTGTTGGCATACTATACACTTTTTCACAAGGTGTTTCGGTGTACATTTTTCTTTGAATAAAAGGAGTTACGGCCCTGTCTTCTGTGCATTCAATATAAAACCTGCGAACACTCCCGTAATTTTCTTCTGTTAATTGCAGTGGCGTAATGCCCGATTCTACCGGCTCGTGGCTCAACAGCAGTTTTGCCAGGTCTGTAATATGATCATCACAATCGTGATAAAGCCCTTCCTTATAAATTTCTGTTTGCAGGGTATGTGAGTTAGACTCTGGATACCTTGTTACGTAAGGTTTTAATACACCATTGGTATCCTGCGCCGAATATTCTCCCTGTGTTTTGCCATTGGGAATTAAATAGGCCGCCAGATATATTAATTTCTCAATTTTTTCCGGCTTGTATTCAGCCACCTGCGAGATCATGATGCCATTCTTACTATGGCCTACAAGAATTACTTTACCATCAATGCGATCGATCAGATTGCCAATTGATTGAACAGTGGTTGCCATCTTCACTTCACTAACAGGCGTTTTGTCTCTACCCATCCCGGGCAGATCAATGGCAATTACCTGATGCCCTTTAGATTCTAAAATTGGAATTACCCTGTGCCAGTTCCAGGAACTATGCCATGAACCATGAATTAAAACAAATGTTTTCATCGTTATTTTTTTAATACTGTAAAATTGATATTCCCGGATGTTGTAGAAAACCCGATTCCTGCTCAATCAGGTATTTACTTTCGCGCTTTCCCAGCCTATGATGGCTGTTTTCCTGGTACTGCCCCACATGTAGCCGCCAAATGTTCCGGTGCTCTGAATAACGCGGTGGCAGGGAATTAAGAAAGCAACGGGATTGCTTCCGATGGCTGTTCCTACCGCTCTTGAGGCGGTAGATTTTTCTATTTGTTTGGCTATGGAACCATAGGTAGACAGTTGGCCCATAGGTATTTTAAGCAAGGCTTCCCAAACTTTTAACTGAAAATCTGTTCCCTTTAAGTGCAGTTTTATCTGGTTAAGTTTACTCCAGTCGTTTTGAAAAATGAACAGGGCATTTTGCTGAATTAAATCCAATCTTCTGTTGAACGTTGCATTAGGAAAATGACTTTGCATTGTTGCGAATGCAATTGACTCATCATCGGCAAACGCCATATAGCAAATACCTTTTTGCGTAGAGGCAACAATAATATTTCCAAACGGGCTTTCTGCAAAACTGAAATTGACAGACAGGTTTCTGCCGCCATTCCTGTATTCGGCCGGGGTCATCCCTTCAATATTGATAAACAGGTCGTGCAGGCGGCTGGTGCCTGAAAGGCCGGTTTCGTATGCGGCATCAAAAAGTGTGGCCTGGTTTTCTTTTAATAACTTTTTGGCATGCTCCACGCTGATGTATTGCAGGAATTTTTTGGGACTCGTGCCTGCCCATTCAGTAAAAAGACGTTGAAAATGAAACGGGCTCAGGTGTACTTTTTCGGCAATCTTATCAAGACTGGGCTGCTCTTTAAAATGGTGGTTAATATAATCTATTGCTTCTGCAATGCGATTATAATTTACATTTTGCTGTTCGTTCATCTTGGTTAATTGTATGATGCAAATGTCGAAACAGTTTTGTTATCATAAAATCTGAAACTTGCTCAATTTAAAGTTCCCTTGTTAAATTCTTATTGAATGACTCTTGAAGGTAGTTATATATGTGTTAAGATATGGTTGATAGCTAATTCAACTCTGCTTTGCCAAACCCAACCGTATCCCGGTACATTTGGGGCGATATACCGGTATTTATTTTAAAATACCTGCTAAAATAAAATTCATCTTCATACCCCAGTTTCCAGGCAATTTCTTTAATAGGGTTAGTCGTCATATACAATTCCCTTTTAGCTTCAATAATTATCCGTTCGGTAATAAGGTCTGTAATGGTTTTATTGAAATGTACCTTAACCAGTTTTGCCAGGGCATTTGATGAGATATTTAACAACGCTGCATAGTCACCTGCAGAATGTTTTTCTTTAAAATTGTTTTCAATGGCAGCTTTTAAATTTCGAAGCACATACGGTGTTGCTGCCTCAGTAAATTCAGGCAGATCTTGTTTTGACTGCATTTTAATCCTTACCGCACTCACTATGAAAATTTTCAGTAAAGGAATTATTAATTCATATTCATTCACTTCATTATTACTCAATTCCGATTTGATCTGACCAATGATCTGATCAAATTTCGTTCCAGTCAATTTATCAACAGCAATAAACGGCTTCTCGTAGATATTATTAAAAAGAACAGAGTCGCAATTCGTTTCTTTTGGATTGCGATGAATACAAAAAAAATCGGAATGGAACTGTATGGCTATGCCGCTTATTTTCTTATCTGTAGAAAACATAAAGGGTTGAAAAGGAGAAAAAGTAAATAACGAATTTTCTGCAACCAGGTATTCAGAAAAATCCACTTTCAAAAGACCATTACCTTTCTTTACCCAGATCAGTGAATAAAAATTATTACGCTGCAAATGATCAAAATGGCAGTTGTCCTCAAATGAAAATATTTTAAATGCAAGGTTCCCATCCTGCTGATTTATTATTGTAAACACGTTCCGATCAGTCATAAAACAAAATTTACATTCTTTGCTTACGCCTTGCTGTTACCTGTTGCCCTCCAATACCCCAGTTATCGGTTTCCACATCATCAATGATCACAAAAATTGCAGCAGGGTTCTTATTCAATACTTTTTGCAGCAGCGCTCTCACACCTTCAATTAGCTCCGCATTTTGCCGGACAGAGGCTCCTTCTTTGGTGATTGTATTATTAACATATGGCATATTTCAGTCTGCCAAAATTTTCCTGATCACCGGGCCAACAAAAAGCAAAGATGGCACCACTAACAGATAAGCAATCAACCAGTTCCTGAGCCATATAAATACAAAATTGTTTTTGAAGCCGATGTTTACAGCAACTAATGTAAAAGTAATATAACTGGTTACAATTAGTCCTGTTATTAAAGCAAATCTTATGTTTGGTCTATTCATTGGTATTAGGGTTCATAATTAAAATCACTCTGCAATGGCTTCATCAGTATAAATACGCTTATTTTAATAAGGCATCCTGATATTCCTTTAATAATTCAGGATTATCTATGGAACCATGATGGTGGATTTGTTTCCATTCACCGTTCAACTTTATAAATATTCTTGATGTTCTGATAGCCAAAGGAATTTCCTTCCCCTCCGTTCTGAAATAGCCATGCTCTCTTCCTGTTGCAAAAAACATAGTTTCTGTTGTGTGAATGGAATAATCATAAAATTCCACATATACTTCAGATTTCCCATTAAATATTTTATCATATCCTTTGCTAATCTCCTCCCAGCCCCTCCTTATTCCGCCTATTGGATTATCCATTGATACCTCATCGGTATGTAACCACGACTGTTCCATCAGCCTCATATTCCGCGTGTTAAATGCTTTATAAAAATTTGACAAAGCCTTTTCTTCGTTATTTTTTAAATGGTTGTTGCTTCCATTGATTTTGATTGCTGATACTTGCATAGTGTTTTTTATTTGAGCCTGGCACGATGAAAGAATGATTATAAGAAACAGATTGAAAAAATGTTTCATTCTCTTTTTGCATTTTCCACGGCAATAGTTACCGCGTGGTTCATATTCCCGGTCCAGGGAGTACCGTGCCCTGCAAGCATTGTTACACTTCCGAGTTCCCGCAGTAAGTGAAGTGAGCGCGTAGCCTGTTTATAATTGTTGGTCAGGATTGGACTGGCAAGTTGTGGTTTACCAAGTTCTCCTGTTAATAAATTACGCGTAACAATGGTATCACCTGAAATCAGCACTTTTCGATCTTCCAGGAAAAGGGATATTTCTCCGTTGGTGTGCCCGGGTGTATGTAATATTCTTGGCCTTCCCGGAATATCAAGTACCTGCCCGTCTTCAACAGCTTGCACCTTAATTAAATGAGGTAAAGAGAATACACCATTTACAATGGCAACACCCAGCATTGTTGCAGTATATGTTCTCCATGCATTTGATAGTAAGCCAAACCAGGGTAACTGCAAAGGTTTGCAGGCCATTTTTGCATCTTCCTTATGAACAAACACGGGCACGCCGGTTTCTTTTCTAAGCTTTTCGGCAAATCCGATATGGTCTGCATGGGAATGGGTAAGCACAATAGCTTCAATATCTTTATTTGTCTTGCCTAAAGTTTCCAACCCTTTTTTATACACTTTATAATGCCCGGGAAATCCTGCATCAACTAATGTTAACCGCCCATTTTCCTCAATTAAATACCAGTTAAAGGGACCACTATCAAAATGATGAACTCCTTTGGCTACTTCCATTATTTCAAATCATTTAATTATATGTCGGGATTGACTATGCAAAAATGCGATACCAGCATTGCATGGAGAATGGACAATTAATGCTTCGAAATGGACAATTTTTAATTAGAGGGGATGGAGGAATATTGTTTATGAATCTATCGAATGCTTGCAGGGTGGCAACAGGTGGCAGGGCTTCAGGCAGTTCTCAACGTTATGGTTTCTTTCTGCCGGCAATCTGGCCGATAATTTTCTGCTTAGCCATTTCCCATTCATCATCCAAGATGCTATAATAGGCAGCGTTTCTGGTTGATCCATCGCTCTGTATTCTGTCTTTCCGCAAGATCCCTTCAAATACGCCACCGATTTTCTCAATTGCTTTCCGGGAACGGATATTCGTGTCCTTGGTTTTTAATTGTACCCGGTTTGCTTTCAGTGTTTCAAAACAGTAGGTAAGTAACAATAATTTACATTCCAGGTTCACAATTGATCCCCAATATATTTTAGAGATCCAGGTCCAGCCGATTTCTAATTTTTTGTCATTGGGATAAATTTCAAAAAGCCGTGTTGAACCAATCATCTTATCGGTGGCTTTATGAAAAATTATAAAAGGATATTGCCTGCCCGCTTCTCTTTCAGACAATGCAAAATTGTACGCTTTTAAAAAAGTTTCTTTGTCAGAGCAATCAGTTGGTATTAATTTCCAAAGCTCTTTGTCTGATGCAGCTTCAAATAACCCGTTTAAATGAGCTTTTTCCAATGGAATCAAATTAACTGTATCTCCATGAAAAACAACAGGATGCTGCATCCATTTTTCAGTCATGGTTAATGTATTTAGGTAATCCGAAAATTTCTCAGCAAGAAAGAAAGTACTGAGTGATTAAAGCCTCTGCCGTATTCTGTTTAACGTTTATTAATAAATTTACTAATGTTGTCTGTGAGATCCTTGCTAATTGGCAGCGAAGAATTATTATAAGTAGCAATATTCGAATTCTTATCCCCATCAATAATTCGAAAAATGTGATTCATGTTTTTAATTAACACCAATGTCGAATGCGGCTTAGCTTTTAGGAGTAAATCGGCCTCATCCACTGATACCTGTATATCATTAGTTCCTTGTATGATTAGAACCGGTATACTTAATTTTTTGATTTCAACTGCTGGATCATAAGCAAACCACGAAATCATATAAGGCTGTACACTTGGTCTAAACAAAGAATAAAATGCGGGATTTACATCCTTAACCGTTTTTCCAAGAACAAGACTATCAATAATAGGAAAAGCGATATCCTTTACCATTGGAGGCTGGCTGGCTAACTGCTCCTTTATGATTTTATCGGCTGATTTTCCAGCGCCTGCAATAGAAACATAAGCATCTACTGAATGTAAGGCAGCAATCATTCCAATAAGAGACCCTTCACTATGTCCAATAATGATAACTTTTGAAAAGCGTGCATCCTTTTTCAAAAGTTCAACCCAATTCTTTGCATCATTTATGTAATCTTCAAAACGGAGCTCTATTTCACTTTTAGCTGCGCCCTTGCTTTCTCCAATTCCTCTCTTGTCAAATCGTAAAGAAGCTACATTATTATTTACCAGGCTATATGCCAGCATTCGTAAACTCTCATTTTGGGCCATCGGGTTGTTCCCATTTCTATCAATGGGACCAGAGCCGGCAATAATCAGCGCAACCGGAATCTCACTGAATATCTTTGGTGTTGTTAATGTACCAAAAATGTCACCTGTTGGGGTATGAAGGGCAACAGGTGTTTCTATAAAAGCAGTGTCATTATTTGAGGTTGCAGATACTTTCACAAAAAATAACAACAAAAAGATAGCAGTTAGAATTGATCTTATCATAACGAAGATTGTTTAAAATAGCGAGACAGTCGTGCTTTGGCTGTTTGTGGGGGGAGGGCATTCATTAATCAGCTATGTAGCTATAATCTTGATGTAATATACAAAAATTCGATATATCACAAATGGACAATTAATGCTTTGAAATAGACAATTTTTAGATTAGCCCTTTCAGGCCATTATTTATAGACAATTACGGGATTCACATAGCCTCACAATTCGGGGAACCCTGAGAAATTAAAAATACAGTTGCCGAACTTACATGCCGTTCTGATAACGGTGGTGGGGTAGTTTTTTTTCGAACTGTGTATATGCTATACTGCAAAAACAGCCTGTGAATGGGAATTATTGATACGACTCGCAAAACCTGCCTGATTGGAAAGGCATAACAAATTGATATTACGCAAAGGATTTGCCTTTCTTTCTTACAATTATTTATCTACCAATTTCAACCAGTCTTTAATGATCTTTTGTAAAGCTTTTTGTTTTTCTTTTACATCTGCCAGGTCCTTAAAAATTACAATTCGCCTGCCATCTTTATAGTCGCCTTCCAGAAGCCCGGACTTATCATTCACTTTTGCGCCGCTTGGAAACACCAGCATCATCCGTCCTTTAAAAAGATTCATCACAATCATATCCCGTTTGTATTCTTTTGGGTCAGATTCTTTCATCTCGCACATGTAGTAAAAACTTGGGTTATTCCATTTTATCCTTTCACCAATTTCTTTGTCGGTACTTAAAATAATTTGCCTCAAAGCCTCAACAGCCTCAGCCAGTTTGGGCTCAAGTTTTTTGATGTGTTGAGATACCTGTTCCCCGTCAGTAAGTTTTGATTTAGTAGGCATAAAAAATATTGTGCAGTGTTGTATACTGATCTGTCATAATAAAAATACTTTAAAAGCATTTTTGACCTTTACCACCCATCATTTAATTGATTACGGTTAAGGTATCCTTCAGCCACAACTCCCTGGAAGAGGCTCCGATCATGATTCTGAAATCACCCGGTTCAATCACAGTTTTCATCTGTTTATTCAGCATTTCAAGCATAGTTGGCGTAATATCAAATGTTACCTGCCTGGTTTCGCCGGCATTCAAATGTATCCTCTGAAATCCTTTCAATTCCAATACCGGCCGGGCAACAGTAGAAAGCATATCTCTAAGGTATAACTGAACCACTTCATCACCAGCTCTATTCCCTGTATTGGTAACAGTACAATGAACCTTAACAGATTCATTCGTTTTGATCTGCTTTTTCTCAAGGTGAATATTACTGTATAAAAACTTTGTATAACTTAATCCATACCCGAAGGGAAAAAGCGGCAACCCGCTCAGGTTATTATAATCATCGCCCCTGCCGGTTGGTTTGTGGTTATACACCAATGGAAGTTGTGCTTCTGATACAGGAAAAGTAATGGGCAAACGACCGGCAGGATTATAATCGCCAAACAATACATCGGCCACTGCCCTGCCACCTTCTTCGCCGGGATACCAGATATCTATTACTCCGTTTACTTTGCTTAACCAGTTGTTCATGGTTACCGCACTCCCGCCAACAAGCAGTACAACAACGGGCTTACCAGTTTCTGCAAGTCTTTGTATCAATGCTTCCTGATGACCGGGTAAGGAGAGCATGGCTCTGTCCTGAAACTCGCCTTCTTCTATACCTGCCACAACAACCACTGCATCCGATTGTTTTGCTGCTGAAACTGCTTCCTCTATTTTTTGTTCAGTTTCATTTGTAACACCCATATTCCATATTAAACGGATATGTGCATTACCGGCAGGTTCATAAAACTCAACACGAATATCATACTGCCTGTCTTTCTCAAAAATAAAATCAACAATTTTCGTACTGTAGGTTTGTTTGTGCCAGTTATCAATAAGCAACTGGTTGTCGATGTATAAACGAAACCCATCATTTCCATCTAACCCAATTTTGTATTTACCAGACGCAGTTGTTTTCAGTTTACCTGTCCAGCGAACTGCATACTGGTCTGTATGCAGTAAAGTGTCTGGAGGGAAAAGTGTCCAGTTAAAATCCAGTACCTTATCTACCCTTGTTACTACAGTTTTTTCACCAGGAATGAGTGATGCAGAATATTCACCTTTCAGCCCGGCAACTGTTTCATTGTTAACAATAGTACTCAACAGATGAGAAGGAATGGTTTGCCATTCGATATTTTTTCTGCCGCAACCCGTCGCATAGTTAATTGTAACACCTGCGCCAAGTTTCTCACGTATGCCATCTACTATAGATACCTTACCATTACCGGGACCACTGTAACCACCCAGTCTTGCTTCGGCAGCATCGGTTCCTATCACTGCAATGGATCGTATGTTTTTATTCAAAGGCAAAAGCGCACTTTCATTCTTTAACAGAACAATCGATTTTAGAGCTGCTTCTTTTGCAAGCGATTTGTGTGCAGTATTGTTTAACCATTGCTCAGCTTCCCGTTCAGACACATAGGGGTGATCAAACAATTCCAATTCGAACTTGGCTCTTAATACCCTTGCTACTGCATCATCAATTCTTTTTGAGTCTATCTCCCCATTTAAAAAGGGAGGGATGAATAATTGATGATGTTCATAAGCGGTTTGAAAGATCACATCCAACCCATTAGTGATGGCTTTCCTGCCTGCATCAGCATAGTCTTTCGCCGTAAAATGCAACACATTGGCGCCACCCACTGCACTTGCATCCGAGATCACAAAACCACTGAATTGCCAGTCTTTTTTTAGTTTTTTATTCAACAACCAATCATTGGCAGTGCTCGGGCTGCCATCCAGTGAATTGTAGGCGGTCATTACAGAACGCGCCCCACCTCTCCTGATAGCTGCTTTAAACGGTGGAAGAAAAATCTCCTCAAGTAGCCTGTTGTTATAATGAACAGGATAACTATCACGACCACCATCGCCAACATTTGCTATAAAATGTTTGGGTGTGGTAATGATGCCATTTTTTTCAAAAGGGGTTACAAAGGCAACCGCCATTTCGGAAGACAGGAAAGGGTCTTCTCCATACGTTTCTTCTGTTCTGCCCCAGCGAACATCACTGGCAATATTTACCACCGGTGTTAATACATCGCGTATACCACGAACTTTTGTTTCAAGTGCTATTGCGGTTGCTACGCGTTTCATCAATCCTGTATCCCAGCTTGCCGCCAAACCGATAGCCTGCGGAAAAGAAGTGGCACCACTTCTTACAAGCCCGTGCAATGATTCATCAAAAGCAATCATGGGTATGCCCAGCCTTGTTTTCTCTACAAAAAACTTTTGAATTGCATTAATTTTTTTAACCAGGGTCAACGCATTTTCTGAAGTACCATAATGTAATAATTGCGAAGCCGCATCACCACCCTGCGAAGCAGCACTTATCTGGAAACCGAAAATGCCGTTTGCATATTTGGTTTCATTAGTACCCAAATCGCCAGGTATCATAAAAAGCTGCCAGAATTTTTCTTCGGGCGTCATGCGCTGCAAAAGGTCTTTCACCCTTTGTTCTATGGGTAATCGGGCATTTTTATATGCAACTGTTTTTTGTGCAGGCACATTTATAACGGATAGTAGCAAAACACCTAAAAAGAAAATTGATCGTTTCATAACGGATAGTATATTCCAGTAAATTGGAAAGTTACTCATCAGAGCTTCATAAATAGTCTTTCTTTTACCCCATTCTCCCATTCATTTTTTAAAATACTCAGTACAATACTATCTCTCCGGCTTCCACCCGGTTTAATACTGTGCCTTCTTAATACACCTTCCACAATACAGCCAATACTTTTCATGGCGGCAATACTTTTTTCATTACTGTTGTCTGCACGAAACTCCACTCTTTCCATACCTGTCTGCTCAAATGCAAACCGGAGCAATAAAAATTTGCAATGCTTGTTCAGTCCGGTACCCTGAAACTTTTTTCCATACCAGGTATAGCCCAATTGCAGTGTTTTGTTCGTTAGCTGAATATCATAAAAACGGGTACAGCCCGCAAACTCCTGCGTGCGTTTATCAAACACAATAAAAGGATATTCTTTACCCGTTGCCCTGGCAGTTAAAGCTGTTTCGATATATGCTTTAAGATTTTCTTCGCCTGCACCACTTAACAATGAATATTTCCATAGTTCCGGCTCGTTTAGAGAAAAAGTTAGCAGGTTTTTGCAGTCATTCATCTGTAAAGGCCGCAATAAAACGCAGGTATCCTCAAGTATATATTCTTTGGTGCTGTCAAATGCTTCAATCATTTCAAAAAAGGTTAATTAATAGTTGCTAAATTGCATATATATAAGAGCTTTGCAGCAAATTACATAAACTTAAACTAACCTAACTTCAGAAATCATGTGTGGAATAGTTGGATATACCGGTCACAGAGAAGCATACCCCGTTATCATTAAAGGATTAAAACGTTTGGAATACCGTGGCTACGACAGCTCCGGCGTGGCTTTATTGCACGGCAATCAATTGAACGTTTATAAAAAGAAAGGCAAGGTTTCGGAACTGGAAGAAAGTGTGCTGGGCAAAGACCTGCATGGCATGATTGGTATTGGCCATACCCGTTGGGCCACACACGGCGAACCGAGCGACAGGAATGCACACCCGCATAAATCGCAGAGTGGAGAGCTGGCAATGATCCATAACGGGATCATTGAGAACTATACACAAATCAAACAGGAACTGCTTTCAAAAGGCTATACTTTTCAGAGTGATACGGATACTGAGGTATTGCTGAATTTTATTGAGGACATCAAAAAAAATAACGATTGTTCTGTTGAAGAAGCCTTACGTATTGCGTTAAAGCGTGTGGTAGGCGCTTATTGTATTTTATTGATCTCGAATGACGAACCCGAAACCATTATTGCTGCAAGAAAAGGCAGTCCGCTGGTAATTGGTATTGGCAAAGGCGAACACTTCCTGGCAAGCGATGCCTCTCCTATCATCGAATACACAAAAGAAGTGGTGTATGTGAACGATTATGAAATAGCAATTGTTCGCCCGGATGAACTGATCCTGAAAAATCTGGGTAACGAAAAACAAACACCATTCATTACCAAACTGGATATGGAACTGGCCGCTATTGAAAAAGGCGGTTACTCCCATTTCATGCTCAAAGAAATTCATGAGCAGCCCGAAACCATTTTCGACTGTTTACGCGGCAGATTGCTTACCCAATCGGGCAAGATCATGATGGCGGGTATTGAGAATAATATTGATGCATTTATCAATGCCCCGCGCATCATTATTGTTGCCTGCGGAACCAGTTGGCATGCGGGTTTGGTTGCAGAATATTTAATTGAAGAATTATGCCGTATCCCGGTAGAAGTAGAATATGCTTCTGAATTCCGGTATCGTAATCCTGTTGTACATAAAGGAGATGTGATCATTGCCATCTCACAAAGCGGCGAAACGGCTGATACCCTTGTGGCGCTTGAAAGTGCCAAAGAAAAAGGCGCCTTTATTTTTGGTGTGGTAAACGCGGTTGGCAGCAGTATTGCCAGGCTTAGTCATGCCGGGGCTTACACCCACTCAGGCCCTGAAATTGGCGTGGCCAGTACCAAAGCGTTTACCGGTCAGTTAGCTGTTCTTACCATGATGGCCTTAAAGATCGGATACGCTAAAGGCACCATTGATCAGAAAAGATACCAGCAACTGATGCAGGACCTGGAAGCTATTCCAGAAAAAGTGAAAGAGATATTACAGGACACATCAAATATTCAGCGCATTGCAGCCAAATATAAAGATGCAACCGATTTCCTGTTCTTAGGAAGGGGGTATAATTTCCCTGTTGCGCTGGAAGGTGCTTTAAAATTAAAAGAGATCTCCTATATACATGCCGAGGGATATCCTGCAGCAGAAATGAAACATGGCCCTATTGCATTGGTTGATGATCAATTACCGGTAGTATTTGTGGCTACCAAAGATTCTTACTACCAGAAGATCGTATCCAATGTTCAGGAGATCAAGGCCCGTAAAGGAAAAGTGATCGCCGTTGCCACCGCAGGCGATGAGGTGATACCGGGCATGGCCGATGATGTAATGTTTGTACCGGATGCAGATGAAGCAATAGCGCCATTATTAAGTGTGATCCCTCTGCAATTACTAAGTTATTATACCGGCCTCGCCAAAGGATTGGATGTAGACAAACCACGCAACCTTGCTAAAAGCGTAACGGTGGAATAATCTTCCTCTTTTTACATCATACAAACAGGCTTGCATAAAACTAACCGAATGGCTCAAAATATTATCTACAAAACACCAATGGATGCGTTAGGTTATAAGTTCATTAAGGATGAATTTATTCCCAAAGGCAAGAATGAATATTACCTGCGCAATATGCAGATCAGGAACGGGATCAATTACCGTAAGTTGACCGCCTACGAAATTGAAATGCTCGTCCGCAACGGCAATACCAGCGATGACTGGAACAATATATTGGTATCAGATGCATTCAACCCCGAACTGGTAAAGAACTGTAAGTTCTATGGCCTTGTACGCATAGGAAAATTAGAACCTTTCTGTCTTGGCTTCAGCGACCTGAAAGCACCGGTGGGCTTATATAATTCAACCATCATCAGTTGCGATTTTGGCGATAATGTGGTGATCGATAATGTTAACTATCTCTCACACTACATCATCGGAACGGAAGTAATTATTACCAATGTAAATGAACTGGTAACAACCAACCACGCCAAATTTGGTAACGGCATTATTAAACAGGGTGAAGAAGAAGATGTAAGAATATGGGTAGAGATCTGTAATGAAAATACAGGCCGCAGGGTAATGCCTTTTAACGGAATGCTGGCCGGCGATGCTTTTTTATGGAGCCGTAACCGCAATGATGCTTTATTACAGGAAAAGTTTAAGCAGTTCACTGAAGAAAGATTTGATGACAGGCGTGGGTATTATGGTAAAATAGGCGACAGAACAGTGATTAAGAACTGTAGCATCATTAAAGATGTTTGGGTAGGCTCTGATGCCTATATTAAGGGCGCCAATAAATTAAAGAACCTCACCGTAAACTCCGGTCCGGAAGGAGCCACACAAATTGGAGAAGGGTGCGAAGTAGTAAACGGTATCATCGGTTTTGGCTGCCGCTTATTTTATGGCGTAAAAGCTATTCGTTTCATCATGGCCTCGCATTCGCAGTTAAAATATGGTGCAAGGTTGATCAACTCTTACCTTGGCAATAACGCCACCATCTCCTGCTGCGAAGTATTGAATTCACTCATCTTCCCCGCGCACGAGCAACACCACAACAATTCGTTTTTATGTGCTGCGCTGGTAATGGGGCAAAGCAATATTGCTGCCGGCGCCACCATCGGTTCAAACCATAATAGTCGTGGGGCAGATGGGGAGGTGATCATGGGGCGTGGTTTCTGGCCGGGACTTTGTGTGAGTTTAAAACACAATTCAAAATTTGCCAGCTTCAGTATCCTTACCAAAGGCGATTACCCGGCTGAGCTGAATGTACCTTTCCCTTTTTCACTCATCAGCAATGATACCGGCAAGGACCAGATCACCATTATGCCGGGCTACTGGTTCATGTACAATTTATATGCCCTCGCCCGTAACTCATGGAAGTATATTGACAGGGATAAACGAACAGACCGTATCCAGCATCTTGAATACGAGTTTCTCGCTCCTGATACGGCCAATGAAATGTTCGCATCACTGCAACTGATGGAAACCTTTACAGGAAAGGCTTACAACGCATCCATCAAAAAATCCGGCAAACCTGCCGATCATACAGCTGCAGGAAAACAACTGCTGCAGCGTTCAGATACTATTGTTGGCCAGTTAGAAATTCTTGCAGAAAATATAGAAAACAGTAAAAGAAAAGTAGTACTGATAAAAGTATTACCTGCCTATAAAGCTTTTGAAAACCTGCTGGTTTATTATGGTGTAACACAGTTGCTGCAGTTTATTAAAGAAAATGAATTTGCTTCCTTCAAAGCAATGATCACTGCATTGCCTGCTCGTCCTGTTCGCGGTGAATGGAGCAATATCGGCGGGCAACTGATGCCGGTTGAAGACATAGGCACATTAAAAGAAAAAATACGCAGCGGCAGGATCAAATCATGGAATGCTGTTCATGAATACTACAAGATGCAGGGAGAAAAATATCCCCAGCAAAAATTAAAACATGCACTGGCCTCTTTATCCGAGATAACAGGCATCCGGTTAAAAAACATGACACCACAGCAGTTTACTGATTTGCTGAACCAGGTAGTTGCCACCAAAGAATGGTTAACCAAAGGCATCCACGATTCGAGGGCAAAAGATTACAACAACCCTTACCGTAAAATGGTATACGAAAGTATTGGAGAAATGAATGAGGTGCTTGGTAAACTGGAAGACAACAGCTTTATTAAACAGCAGATTGTTGAAATGAAAAATTTCAAAAAAGGAATTGTTTCCCTCAAAAAGAAATTCAAACTGAAGAACACTTAACGCTGAACACGGAACGCAAAAGACATAATGCAAAACGCTTAACGTTAAAACGAAGTTCTATTTCTTGCGTTCAGCGTTAAGCGTTTTGCGTTAGGCATTCAGCATTTTAGAACCTAAGTCCCAGCCCCAACTGTATTTGCTGGTTGGTCCATTTATCCTGCTTGTCAATATCATTGATGTTCTGCAGGCCAATATTGTACCGGCCATAAACACGCAGGTATTTCAGGTTAACCTGGGCGCCTGCCACCATGGCAAAATCGCCGCTTTTAAAAGCAGATTGTCCGTTCTGCAATAAGGTATTGTCTTTTTTAATAAGGATACTGTACTGCGGTCCTACCAGGAAAGAAAACATACCTGTTACATTATAACGAAGCAGTACCGGTATTGACAAATAATCAAGTTTTATATTCTGCTGCCCATCTAATAATGGATTAACTGATGTGGTGCTGGCATAAATAGTTTTAAAACTGGAAGGCTTGCCGGACGATTGGCTCCATAATAACTCAGGTTGTATACCCCATGCCTTATTGAAATCAATTTCAAGAAAACCACCTGCATGGTATGAGAGGTCAAAACCATCATTAAACGACTGGCCTGATATTTTGTTCAGGTTGGCTCCTGCTTTAACACCCAACCTGATTCCCTGTGCCTGAGATACCCCTGTAAACAGTATAAGTACAAGCGCTGATAAAATTACTTTCTTCATAAATTTGGTTTTATTTATATACCTGTTTCCAATAGCCGTGCCAAAAACTGTTTTTGCAGAAAAAAATATTGATAACTACTGTTTTGTTAAGCTTAATCTGCGGTGAATGGTGAATTGTGAATGGTGAATGGTGAATTGTGAATTTGGAGTACCTTAACAGTTACTTTAATTGTCACGACTCACGACTCACCACTCACCTAAACTGCCTGTTCAGCTCAATTCTATCACTGTAATTTCCGGCAAAATACCTACCCTGCCGGGATAACCGATAAAACCATAGCCCCTGTTCACATACAATTTTTGTTTCCCATCTTCATACAGTCCTGCCCACTGTTTATACATCCATTGTACCGGGCTCCATTTAAAATAGGGGTTCTCCAGTCCAAATTGCATCCCATGAGTGTGGCCGGCCAGCATCAGGTCAATATCCGGATATTTAACTTTTACTTCTGCATCCCAATGGCTGGGATCGTGACTTAGTAAGATCTTAAAAGGGATATGCTCCGTTCCGGGATGGGCCTCATGCATCTTTCCATATTTTGGAAACCGACCCTTCGCGCCCCAGTTCTCAATACCCAGCAAAGCAATCTGGTTGCCTTCTTTTTCCAATACCACATGCTCATTCATCAGCAAACGCCAGCCTAATTGACCATGAACCTGTTTTAGTCTTTCAAGATTTTCTTTTTTTGCTTCCATTGAGGGCCATGTCACATAATCTCCATAATCATGGTTGCCCAAAGAGCTGTAAACACCCATTGGGGCAATTACGCGGCTAAAAACATCCATATAACCTGCCATTTCATCAGCACGGTCGTTCACCAGATCACCGGTAAACAGCACCAGGTCGGGTGTTTGACGCAGAATCATATCCACCCCATGGTTCACCGCTTCTTTATTCTGGAAACTGCCACTATGTATATCACTGATATGAACTATCCTGAGCCCGGCAAAAGCCTGTGGCAAATTGTCAAACGCCAGTTTCACATGCTTAATCTGGTATTTGTATTTATTATTGAACCCATATAATAATGCACCAAATAAACTTCCGCCCATACCCAAACCCAGCCAGCTCATAAAAGTAGAGCGGGGTATGGAAATACCTCCTGAAGCACCCCGCGCATAGGCACGCGGCAAAATTTTAGCCGTAAGCCAAAGTCCGCCCCTGCGCAGGTCATCAGCTGTAAAAAATACCGCACTCACCAGTTTGGCAAAAAATAATCCTACCATAATGGCAAATACATAATTCCGGAAAACCTTCGAATGCTGCATGCCCTGGAAATAAGGAAACGAGATCAGGGTGGCAAGCGTTAAGCCTGAGATCACCCAGTAAATAACCTGCACCACTATCCTTAGTTTCTCATTCGAGTTCTGGGTAACTGTTTTAAGGGCCTGGTAAACATAGAGATCAAGCAGAAACATGATCAGGGCAATAATCCACCAGGTGCTGGCATTTCTCATTAACTAAGTTTTATATCTGTTTCAGGTAGACGTACCAAAATGGCATTTATTGTTTAAAAATGAACCATATATCAAATTGCGCAGGGCAAAGGTACTGCCATAGCAGCCATTTTGCCACTAAACGGCACTTGTTGAAAACTTGGCTTCCATTCATAACAGGTATTGGATAATATTGTTTCGGCAGATGTGCCCTAAAGTGTATTTTTGACGACTTTCAAAGAAGCGGGGTTATTATTAATAAGGCAAGCTAATTAGATAACCGGAAAGCAACAGAAAGAAACACATGAAACTGACTTATTACGGACATTCCTGTTTTGAAGTAGAGATCAAGGGCAAAAAAATACTTTTTGACCCCTTTATCACCTACAATGAACTGGCGGTTAATGTGGATGTGAAAAAGATAGTACCGGATTATATATTTCTATCGCACAGTCATTCAGACCATACGGCAGATTGTGTATCTATAGCCCAAAGAACCGGTTGCAAAGTGGTGGCCAACTGGGAAAATCACGAGTGGCTGAATAAACAGGGGATTAGTAATACGCACCCGATGAACACCGGCGGAAAATGGCATTTTGATTTTGGAACCGTTAAATGTGTGGTTGCACAACACAGCAGCAGTATGGCCGACGGCAGTTACGGCGGCAATCCAATGGGTTTTATTTTTATAACAGACGAAGGCAATTTTTATTATAGCGGAGATACGGCGCTTACATTGGATATGCAATTAGTACCCGGTTGGGCTCAACTGAAATTTGCGGTACTGCCTATCGGCGATAATTTTACGATGGATGTGGCAGATGCGGTTCGTGCGGCAGACTTTATCAATTGTAAAACAATAGTAGGCGTACATTACAACACATTTGGATTTATTAAAATAAACGAAATGGAAGCAGTTAACACCTTTGCCGCATCAGGTAAACAGTTATTGCTGCCGGCTATCGGAACAACAATAGATATTTAACTCATTCATCAAACAAAAGCCCCGTAAGGGGTTGGGAGTAGTTATGGCGAGAATTATCGGAGTGGCTAATCAAAAAGGCGGGGTAGGCAAAACAACAACAGCTATTAATGTAGCAGCCAGCCTGGCAGTATTGGAATTTAAAACATTGCTGGTAGATGCAGACCCACAGGCAAACAGCACCACCGGCGTTGGATTTGACCTTCATAATATTACCAGCAGTCTTTACGACTGTATGGTAAATAACGCATTGGCGGCAGATGTGATTTTGAAAAGTGAAGTTCCTAATCTTGATATCATCCCTTCGCATATTGATCTGGTGGGTGCTGAGATTGAGATGATCAATTACCCCAACCGCGAAAATGTGTTGAAAGGGATATTAGATGCGGTTCGCGACAGGTATGATTTTATCATCATCGACTGCTCTCCTTCTCTCGGATTGATCACCGTAAATTCACTGGTTGCTTCAGACAGCGTGATTGTTCCTGTACAGTGTGAGTTTTTTGCATTGGAAGGTTTGGGCAAATTATTAAACACCATCAAAATCGTTCAAAACCGGCTCAATCCCGAATTACAGATAGAAGGTATTTTAATGACCATGTACGATGGTCGTTTACGTTTATGTAACCAGGTAGTAAGTGAAGTAAGAAGGCATTTTGATGATATGGTTTTTGATACCATCATCCACCGCAACACAAGGTTAAGTGAGGCTCCCAGCGTAGGCAAACCCGTAATACTCTACGATGCCGAAAGCAAAGGCGCCGTTAACTACCTGAACCTTGCCAAAGAAATTTTACAAAACAATGGCATGACCAAAATGACAAACCAGGAAAGAATCATAGAGTGATTTTGAAATTTTGAAATTGGGAAATTTTGAAATTGACGTGCTCCCAATTTTTACTTTTTAAATTTTTAATTTTTAATTCGAATGTCCACTCCCAAGCAAAATAAAGACCTCATAGGAAAAGGGCTCCGCTCTTTGTTACAGAATATTGATGCTGATCTAAAAACAACTGCAGGTACCTTAAAAACAGATGTGGTAGAGCAGGTAACACATACCGCACGGATCCCTATCAGCGATATCCAGATCAACCCCAAACAGCCGCGCAGAGATTTTGATGAGCAGGCTTTGAACGAGCTGGCAGCTTCTATTAAACTGCACGATATTATTCAGCCACTCACTGTTTCAAAACTACCTAACGGTAAATACCAGTTGATTGCGGGTGAGCGCCGTTTTCGTGCGTCTAAAATTGCAGGTCTTAAAGATGTTCCGGCTTATGTGCGTCAGGCCAACGACCAGCAATTACTCGAACTGGCTTTACTGGAAAACCTGCAGAGAGAAGATCTTAATGCCATAGAAATTGCCATCAGCTACAAACGGATGATGGAAGAATTGAACCACACCCAGGAACAGGTGGCAGAGCGGATGGGCAAAGAAAGAACCACTGTTACCAATTACCTGCGCTTGTTAAAATTACCGCCCGATATCCAGCTCGCAGTCCGCAATGGCAGTTTAAGTATGGGGCATGCAAGGGCTTTGGTAAATATTGATACGATAGATAAACAGTTATTTGTTTACAAAGAGATTCAGCAAAAAGGCCTGAACGTACGCCAAACAGAAGAACTGGTTCGGAATATGTACAAGGCCGAAAAAAATAATGGTGTTAAATCTTCCGTAAAGTCGGAACTGCCTCCTGCCTTCAAAAAAATTGAAGATAATTTAGCTTCACATTTCGGAACCAAAGTAAAGATGGCCCACAACAAAAAGGGCTATGGCAGCATTACACTCGAGTATTATTCATTAGAAGAGCTGAATAAACTGCTTGATGCGATGAATGTTACCGTGAGTTAAATTTCGCATGAAAGTATACAGACTCCTCATATTATTGTTTGTTTGTACCGGCTTCATAACCGGTGCCACGGCCCAGGATGAAAAAAAAGCGCTCGCTACCAGTACCCTGTTGCCCGGGAAGAGCGATACCTCATCACTTGTAAAAAAAGATAGCATTCCCGTTAAAACAGTTTCCGCAAAAAAAGATACTGTTGCCAGGCATAACCCGCGTATTGCTACCAGGCGCTCTGCATTAATACCGGGTTGGGGACAGGCCTATAATAAAGAATACTGGAAAATTCCGCTTGTATATGGCATCCTTGCCATACCTGTGGCCACTTACTTCTACAATGACAGCTATTATAAAAAAACAAGGTTTGCGTATGAAGCAAGATTTAAAGAGGCTCAGGGAGATAGCACCGATGTTCCTTTTATAGACGCACAATTAAAAAACCTTGGCATTTCATCATTACAGAGTTACCGTAATTCTTTTCGGCGAGACAGGGATTATTCTGTTTTATGGTTTTTACTTGCCTGGGGCTTACAGGTAGCCGATGCCACTGTGTTTGCACACCTGAAGCAATTTGATGTAAGTGATGATCTCTCCATGAAACTTACCCCAACCTTCAACCCGTATACCCGTTCTCCCGGATTGGGTCTTACGCTTAACCTTAAAGACCATCCCCGCAAACCGCCCATCGCCCGTTGATAACTGCCCGGATAATGATTATTTAGCCTTATTTGCTTTGTACTCCGGATAAATCTTATGATTTGTACCCAATTTCTTATCACTAAGTGTTTTATTTGCAGGGAAATACGTTTGCCCGTTAGCTTGTATTTTAACAGCAAAATCATATAAATCATACATAAATCATAAAAATCTGAGATCATGAGGATTGCATTGATCGGTTACGGAAAAATGGGTAGGGCAATTGAAACAATTGCAGTTTCCAAAGGACATGAGATCGTATTGAAAATAGACTTAGACAATGCTGCCGATCTGAATAAGGAAAACATCTCAAAAGCAGATGTGGCCATTGAATTCACAGGCCCGCATAGTGCGTTTGCCAATGTGATGAAATGCCTGGAACTGGGTGTACCGGTTGTATGTGGCTCAACAGGCTGGTTAGACAAATGGAACGAAGTAAAAAAATACTGCGAACAGCAGAACGGAACACTGATCTATGCCAGCAATTACAGCATTGGTGTGAACTTATTTTTTGAATTGAATACTTATCTCGCCAAACTAATGAGCAGTCATGCAGACTACAGGGTTTCTATGGAAGAGATCCATCACACACAAAAAAAAGATGCCCCCAGCGGAACGGCCATCACTTTGGCAGAACAGGTTTTGCAACATATAAAAACCAAAAAACAATGGGTAAATCACCTGAGCAATAACCCGGAAGAACTGGAGATCATTTCAGAACGGATCGATCCGGCGCCGGGTACGCATAAGATCAAATATGCCTCTGCAGTAGACGATATCGAGATCATTCATACCGCCCACAACAGGGTTGGCTTTGCAGGAGGCGCTGTTCTGGCGGCTGAGTTTGCTATCAATAAAAAGGGTATCTTCGGTATGAAAGAGGTATTGGGATTATAGACCTTGTTGAACAGGGTTGATTGCAAGGAAAGAAATAGTGCCCCCTATGAAATTCCCTGAACTGGAAATACCGTTTTTCTCTTTATAGAAAAATCATTTTTTATTAACTTACCTGCTTTGTATGCTTTCGAAGAAAACACAATATGCACTTAAGGCGCTCACATTTATGGCCGAGCGGAAAAAAGACGGGCCCATACTGATTGCCGAGATCGCCAAAAAGAAAAAGATCCCCCTCAAATTTCTGGAGAATATTTTACTCGAACTGCGTAAAGCAGGTTTATTGGAGAGTAAAAAAGGAAAAGGTGGCGGCTATTTTTTTAAAGTAGACCCGAAAGATATTCCACTGGCGCAGGTAATGCGGCTGATTGAAGGACCTATTGCCCTGCTACCTTGTGTTAGTCTTAACTTTTACCAGAAATGTAAAGATTGCGACGAAAAGAAATGCGGTTTAAACAAAGTGATGAAATTAGTAAGAGACAATACACTCGAAATTCTCGAGAACAAAACTGTAGCCGATTTGATGGCTAAATAAAACAAATTACCTATTTAACAACAAATGACTTTTATATGAAAAAAAATGCCTTATTAGTATTTGGTCTTCTTTTGGCAGGTACCATAAGTGTAAAAGCGCAGGATATCGGCCAGATCATTTCAGGCTCTGCTGCAGATGCAAATAAATATCTGAACGCTTATCTTGAGCCTTTTGGAAAAGGGGAAATATTAAATATGGGACGTGGCTGGTATAATACTGCAAGGGTTCATAAAAAATTCGGATTAGACATTACTGTAAGCGGACAGGCAGCTATTGTTCCAAACGATAAACTGAATTTCATTTTCAGAAACTCCGACTATTCCACTTTTAAATTAACCAATACGGCCATTACTTCTGCCAGTGTACCAACTTTTGTTGGGGATAAAACCACTCAGTCGATTTCTGTAAATACAACAGTAAACGGAAGAGATGTTTCTTACCAGTTCAATACCCCTACCGGTGTTGGTGATGACATGAAAAAAGCTATTGGCGTAGTAGCAGTTCCTTTGCCTGTGGCGCAGATTGGCCTGGGATTATTTAAACACACCGATCTTAAATTCAGGTATTTCCCAACAACAGATTTCAGCGGTACGCAGGTAGGTGTTTTTGGAGTTGCATTGCAACATGAATTCAGCAACTACCTTCCTTTTATCAAAAAAATTCCTATCCTTCACCTCTCTGGTCTGATAGGATATAATAGTGTAACAACAAGCTACGACCTCACAGGAAAGGGCATGGAGGGTACCAATCAAAAAGCAGAGATAAAAATGTCTGCTGTAACAGTTCAGGGAATTGCTTCAGTGAAACTTGCACTTTTTGAGGTTTACACAGCACTTGGTTATACTACCGGAAAAGCAGATGCCAACTTAAAAGGTAATTATGTTGTAAGCTATACAGATAAAAACACCGGGCTCACCTACAAGAACACTGTAACCGATCCGGTGGCCTTAAACTTTAAAAACAGTGGCGTATCAAACACATGGGGACTTAGAGTGAATCTGCTCTTCCTGAAAATATTTGCCGATTATACTTTCGCCAATTACAATGGTGCAGGTGCCGGCGTTTCATTTAGTTTCAGGTAATAAAAAATAATGCAGGAACAGGATCTTCGTCTTCCTGAACTAAAAGCAAAAAGGTGTGTTATAAAAGATTATAACACACCTTTTTTTGTCTTTAAGATTGTTTAATACCCTTGTAATTGAACTAAAACCAAATGTTGTGTCCGACCGGAACCAATGCCCGGTATTACTTAGCTGAAATTTGATTGTCCTGCCACTCTTACGCAAGATTACATGTTGGACGATCGCTTTGCTGGATTAGAGTTTATTTTTTTTCATAATTAAATCGAAATCTTTTGATTTAACAAAATTCTGTTTCTTTTTGTTAACCTGTATTATTTCTAAAAATCCTAACGTAACAAGAGCTTTCAAATCCGATCTCGCAGTAAAATTAGATATATCGAATCTTGATTCTATTTCTTTAGTATTTAATATCCTCTCTGGGTCATCATGAATAATTTTAAGTATTTGGGCCATTCTGTCATTCACATTAGGAATCTTCATGAATTTTGCAGCTTGAAAAACTTCCTTTTGCTTACGATTAATATATACTTTCAAAGCATCAAAAGCTTTTTCCATTGTTTTGATATGATATGTAATGAAGTAGCTTAAATCATTTTCATCAACTTCTGCGTAGAGGTATGCTTTTTCGTATTGCCCTTTAGTGTCCTTAATAATCCTGGATATAGATAAATATTCTGTCAACCAGTAGCCTTGTTTGAGCAGATACCAATAAAAAAGTGCTCTAACCGTTCTACCATTACCATCTGTAAATGGATGTATCCATCCAATCATAAAATGAACAATGCATCCCTTCACAATTGGATGTATAAAATTTGCAGAATCATTATTACAAAAGGAGCATAAATCTTTTATTAGCTCTTCTAATTCATTGCTCGATGGGGGAGTATGAACTACTTCACTGGTTGTATGGTCTACAACATAAACCTCATCATTGTCTCTAAACCTTCCTTCATCTTCGGTGTCATTTAAGGTTCTATTGGAAATGAGTTTGTGGATATACAAAATGTTTTCGGGCGTAATTGTTTCATTTTTATGTTGAACAATATATTTCATTGTAATGAAATTGTTCATTATCATTTGTTCAGACTTGTTTCTTGGTTTTTGCTCCTTTTGAATCATTTCTTTAGCTTTTTTCCGAGTAGTATTGGCACCCTCCATTTGACTACTGGAAATAGCTTCTTCCATAATCGAACTGATAACAAATTTTGTTTTATCTGTTTCTGCAATCCCTATGTTGCTCCCCAAATTACCTCCTATACGGAGATCAAATTGATGTAAGGCCCGTAGCATATAATCCGTTATTACATAACTAAAATTGTACTTACCGAATTTGATTGTAGCGCTATTAAGGTAACGATGAAATTTAATAGCATTCCAAAGCTCTTCAGGTTCATAATCCTTCGTCTTATACTTGATTTTGTCCCAGTATAGGTATTCATCCTGAATTGATTTTAATATTCCATCAAATTGCAGTTTTACCATTAATGGAATAGTTTTGTCACCTCTACTGTGCTTTGGAGCTTTTTCAATCATTACATAACAGATTTAATGCAAAAATACGCGCAATTGCGAGATTATCGACAAATCTCGCAATTTATAGGGCATAATTGTAGCTTATTTTCCTTTCTCTGAAGGGTATCCCCGTTTACTAAAACAGACATCCTGTGGAAACGGGATGGTGCAGGCGCCGGTGCTTCTTTCAGCTTCAGCTAAAAATGCATGAAAGGATATTCTCATTCCTGAACTAAATGCAAAAAACATGAATGCCCCGAAACCATCGGGGCATTCATGTTTTTAATCCGTTAATCTACTAATCCGTAATCCGCCAATTAGTAATTAGTAACTACCACCCGCCGCCAGGCTTTCCAGCATATCTACCGTCATCTTACTTAAATCGTACTCGGGCTTCCATCCCCAATCTTTTCTGGCAATACTATCGTCAATGCTTTGCGGCCAGCTATCTGCAATGGTCTGCCTGTAATCGGGGGCATAACTCATTTTAAAATCAGGCACGTGTTTGCTGATCTCCGCTCCTATTTCTTCAGGCGAAAAACTCATGCCTGAAATATTGTAGGAGGTACGCACAGTAATTTTTTCAACAGGTGCATCCATTAATTCCAAAGTGGCCCTGATGGCATCGGGCATATACATCATTGGTAAATAAGTGTCGGCCTTTAAAAAACATTTGTATCTTTTTTCTTCCCGCGCCCCGTGAAATATGCTAATGGCATAATCGGTAGTACCACCGCCGGGTTCTGATTTGTAACTGATCAATCCCGGGTAGCGGATGCTGCGCACATCAACCCCATAACGGTTATGATAATAATTGCACCAGAACTCTCCTGCATATTTGCTGATACCATATACAGTGATGGGTTCAATAATGGTTTGCTGCGGACAGTTTTGTTTGGGAGATGTTGGTCCGAACACTGCAATACTGCTGGGCCAGTAAACCTTATGCAGTTTTTCTTCGCGCGCAATATCCAGTACGTTTAATAAGCCCTGCATATTTAAATGCCAGGCAAGATTGGGATTTTTTTCGCCGGTGGCGGATAAGATGGCGGCTAACAAATAGATCTGTGTAATGTTCTGGCGGATCACCTGCACATGCAACATCTCTTTGTTCATCACATCAAGGCTAACATAAGGGCCACTGCCTTTCAGTAATGGATTCTCTTCGCGCAGATCGGAAGCCACTACATTGTTATTACCATACTTTTTTCGCAAGGCCATCGTAAGTTCAACCCCTATCTGGCCTGAAGCGCCTATTACTAATATTTTATCTTTTAAAACAGACATTGGCAATCGTTTTATTAAAGGCAAAGAAAGTTAAGAATAATGAATATTGAACAGGGAATATTGAATTACGAAGTGATTTTACTTCACTATTCGATATTCCCTGTTCAATATTCATTATTCAAAAAGCTGTAATTTCGCCCACTACATACTCATAAATATGCTTCCATCCTACTTAACAGAATTATTCAAACAACAATCTTACAACGCGGATAACTTCTTTCTAATCGCAGGGCCCTGTGTTGTGGAAAGTGAAGAACTGGTAATGGAAGTGGCCGATAAAGTATCTGCTATCTGTAAACGTCTTGAAATACCTTATGTATTTAAGGCCAGCTACCGCAAAGCCAACAGAACCAGTGCCGGATCATTTACAGGCATTGGAGATGATAATGGGCTTTCATTGATCAAAAAAGTGGGCGATACGTATCACCTGCCTACCACTTCAGACATCCATGCACATGAAGAAGCCGCCATGGCCGCTCCATTTATTGATATTTTACAGATCCCTGCATTCCTTTGCCGCCAAACCGATTTATTGATTGCCGCTGCAGAAACAGGTAAAATTGTGAACGTAAAAAAAGGACAGTTCCTCAGCGGGCCATCAATGAAATTTGCAGTTGAAAAAATCAGGAATGCCGGTAATGATAAGGTAATGCTTACAGAAAGAGGCAACACCTTCGGTTACCAGGACCTGGTAGTTGACTACAGAAATATTCCCTGGATGCAGGAAAATAAAGTTCCGGTGATCATGGATTGCACACACTCATTACAGCAACCTAATCAAACCTCAGGCGTTACCGGTGGCAATCCGCAATTAATCGGCACTATTGCCAGCGCTGCTATTGCAACAGGTGCAGATGGATTATTTATTGAAACACATCCCAACCCCGCAGTTGCAAAAAGCGATGGGGCCAATATGTTAAAACTTGATTTATTGGAACCTTTGCTGGAGAGATTAGTTAGGCTTAGGAAAGCGGCATTATGATTTTGGAATTTTGGAATTGGGAAATTGGGAAATTGAGGATACTATTTAAGCCACAGATTCGCAGATTTTTATTGAAAAAATTTGCGAATCTGTGGCTTTCTTTTTTCAATTTCCCAATTTCCCAATTCCAAAATTTACCAATTTCTTATTGGGTTCCTCTTCCCTGCCAATATATAATTCTTGATATTGATCCAGAAAGCCAGGATCATATAGATAATTACCGGTGAGCCCAGTGTAAGAAAGGAAACATAAATAAACCACATCCTGATGCGGGATGAGGCAATACCCAACTTCTCGCCGATTGCAGCGCAAACGCCGAAAGCATGTAATTCCATAAATTCTCTGATCTTTTGCATAATTCTCGTTTGAATCCTGGGGGGTATCCTTGTTTCAGTATGCAATTTAGACAAATCGGACATATAAAAGTTTAAAACAGTTTTTACCCCCTCCCGTTTTTTCGTAAATTCGCGACTTCAAGCGGAACATTCAGTGCAAAACGCTTAACGCAGGTTCCCCTTTCTTTATTGGCGTTAAGCATTTGGCCTTAAGCGTTCAGCATCCAAAAACAAATCTTAAATAAAAAAATATGGCTTTTGACATCCAAATGATCAAAAAAGTGTACGCCGAAATGCCGGCGAAAGTAGACGCCGCCCGTAAAGCTTTGGGCCGTCCTCTCACACTTAGTGAAAAAATATTATTTGCCCACCTGCATGCCGACCAAAAACTGGCAGGTTTTGAAAGAGGTAAGAGTTATGTAGATTTTGCGCCAGACCGCGTTGCCATGCAGGATGCAACTGCGCAAATGGCCCTTTTACAGTTTATGCAGGCTGGTCGCCCCAAAGTAGCTGTACCTTCTACTGTCCACTGCGATCACCTGATCACCGCTAAAGTTGCCGCCAAACCGGATTTGCAGGTGGCTAATACAGAAAGTAAAGAAGTATATGATTTCCTCGCTTCCGTATCCAACAAATATGGTATCGGTTTCTGGAAACCCGGTGCCGGTATCATTCACCAGGTAGTATTGGAAAACTATGCTTTCCCCGGTGGAATGATGATTGGAACCGATTCTCACACCGTGAACGCGGGCGGTCTTGGAATGATTGCCATTGGAGTAGGTGGTGCTGATGCCTGCGATGTAATGGCAGGACTGCCATGGGAACTTAAATGGCCCAAACTGATCGGTATTAAACTGACTGGTAAATTAAACGGCTGGACAGCCCCTAAAGATGTGATCTTAAAAGTAGCAGGTATTCTTACCGTAAAAGGTGGTACCGGTGCTATTGTTGAATATTTTGGTGAAGGTGCCACCAGCATGAGCTGTACCGGTAAAGGTACCATCTGTAATATGGGTGCCGAGATTGGTGCAACCACTTCTACTTTTGGTTATGATAGCAGCATGAGCCGTTACCTGAAAGCCACCGGCCGCGAGCAGGTAGCAGAACTGGCAGATGGCATTGCCTCTTACCTGAATGCAGATGCTGAAGTATATGCTGATCCAAAAAAATATTTTGATGAAGTAATTGAGATCAACCTGAGCGAACTGGAACCACATCTTAACGGACCATTCACTCCTGACCTGGCAACCCCTATTTCAAAAATGAAAGAAGCGGCAGCCGCCAACGGATGGCCTACCAAAATTGAAGTGGGTTTGATAGGTAGCTGTACCAACAGTTCTTATGAAGATATCAGTCGCGCAGTAAGCCTGGCCAAACAGGTACATGCAAAAGGACTTACGCTGAAAAGTGAGTTTACCATTACACCAGGTTCTGAGCAGGTTCGCTACACCATTGAAAGAGATGGCTTCCTGGATGAGTTTAATAAAATAGGCGCTAAAGTATTTGCCAATGCTTGCGGACCTTGTATTGGTATGTGGGACAGGGTTGGTGCGGAGAAAAAAGAAAAAAATACCATCGTACACAGCTTCAACCGCAACTTTGCAAAACGTGCCGACGGTAACCCCAACACTTTTGCTTTTGTAGGTTCTCCGGAACTGGTAACCGCATTGGCTATTGCCGGCGACCTGAATTTTAATCCGCTTACCGATACCCTTACCAATAACAAAGGCGAACAGGTAAAATTAGATGCCCCAAGTGGTTTTGAATTACCGGTGAAAGGTTTTGCAGTTGATGATCCAGGCTACCAGGCACCTGCAGCAGATGGCAGTGGTGTAACCGTAGCTGTTGCTGTTGATAGCAAACGCCTGCAGTTACTCGCGCCTTTTGCACCATGGGAAGGAACAGACCTGAAAGGATTGAAACTCCTCATCAAAGCCAAAGGAAAATGTACTACCGACCATATCAGTATGGCAGGCCCATGGTTAAAATTCCGTGGCCATCTTGATAATATCAGTAACAATATGCTGATAGGTGCTGTAAACTTCTATAACGAGAAAACAGATAATGTAAAGAACCAGCTCACCGGCGAATATGGTGCGGTACCTGCTACCCAGCGTGCTTACAAAGCAGCAGGCGTAGGAAGTATTGTAGTAGGTGATGAAAACTACGGTGAAGGAAGTTCCCGCGAACATGCCGCTATGGAACCACGTTTTCTGGGTGTACGTGCAATATTGGTAAAATCATTTGCCCGTATCCACGAAACAAACCTGAAGAAACAAGGTATGCTGGCGCTCACATTTGCTGAGAAGTCTGACTACGATAAAATACAGGAAGATGACAGCATTGATATCATTGGCTTAACAACTTTTGCTCCCGGCAAACCGTTAACGCTGGTATTTACCCATGCAGATGGAAGCAAAGACACCATCATTGCCAACCACACTTACAACGAACAACAGATCGAGTGGTTTAAAGCAGGTGCTGCCTTAAACATCATCCGTAAACAGGTAGCCGGCTAAACGGTCGGGGCGCTAAAGCGACCTGAACGTTACACCAACAATAATTATTATTACACATAAAAAAATCCCGCGCTCTCGCGGGATTTTTTTATACCCATCCGTAGTAGTGCTTAGCACATCAGTTGTTGCGCCTGCTGTCGGCATACAAGTAGTACCCCCTGTACAATAAGCTTTCGATCAACTAATTCTTCGGAAAATTCGGGTCTGCTTTTACTTCATTGATCTGTTGCATATGGCGGTTACTATGCGCCCCGATGAACAGGATCATCTGGTAACTGTCAAATACACCTACAGGCAACTGTGCCACATGATTTCTAAGATCATCATTGGTGGTGTTCACATACTCAATTAATTTGTCCCTGTTGGCAGAAAAAGATTCCCATGCCTCCGCTAAAGTTTTATAGGGTGTATTAACCGGCTCCAGCGGTGCAAAGGTTTTTACCTTGGTGCTGCGATCTTCTATTTTCTTGATCACATCCTCGTCAGTAGCTTTAATATCAGCTCTTTTTTCCGGAGCAGCGGGTTGCTTTAAACCGGCTTCTACCATGCCCCATAACATCTGCTCCGACATGGCAATATGTTTGAGGCAATCTTCCACGCTCCAACGGTCAGGAGCAGGTTTGAACTTTAGTTGGGCTTCACTCAATCCCTGTGTGGCATCCCAAACACTTTTTTTGGTTTCCTTTAAAAAATCAGCAGCTACTTTTCTTTCTTCTTTACTGATGGTTGGATCTGCAGAAGAAAAAGAAAACAACAGGAATGCAGATAAAACAAATGCAATTTTTTTCATAGTAATGATTTTGGTTAAAAATAATTAGCAGGATAACAGGGCTCATATCATGCAAAATAAAAATACAATAAACCCTGAACTGATTTTGAAGATTTGATGACCGGTAATAAGGAATCAGTGTTGCCGGTGAAAAATATATACCGTATGTATCGCAAACAATAAACATAAGCTACAGATCATCAAAGTCTTCTGGTACACGATCAAACAAATTTGATGATCCCGGATTAATGTCAGGCTCTGTTAATCCGCAGTTTTTTAAAAAAATCTTCCCCGGCAATTTCTCTTACCTCCCCCGGTTTCAGATCACCCAAATGAATGTCTTCAATAGACATCCGTATCAGTCGTTTACATGGATGATGAATGGCAGCCACCATTTTCCGTACCTGGTGAAACTTACCTTCAGTTAAAGTGATTTGCAGCCATGTGCAGGGAACACCTTCCCTTAGCTCATACCCTGAAGAAAATAAATTAGCCGGCGCTGCTACCGCCTCAACATCACAGGGAGTAGTCACATACCCTTCTCCGCCTTTTATTCTGATATTGATACCCGTTCTTAATTGCTCCAGGCTTTCTTCCGTAACAATATTCTTTACCTGCACCAGGTAAGTACGTGAGTGCGGCACCGTATCCTGGAACAATAGTTTTGTAACTTTTTTATTGGTGGTTAACAATAATAGCCCCTCAGAATTATTATCCAATCTTCCGATGGCATGCGTACCTGCGGGAAAATCAAAATCCAGATCACCCAGCAGCACCACATTATGCGGACTTACAAACTGCGACACCATGTTGTAGGGCTTGTTAAGCATAAAATAACGGTGATGATCCATGGAACGGAAATTAGTCAGATATGTTTAATAAAACACTAACGATTCTGCAAATTCTTCAACTTGTTATAATTGACAAGTATTTTCCACAGGTATTAACCGCATTGCCTCCAACACAGGCAGGTACTCTTTTAATTTTAAAAAATGGAAGCAGTAATCATTCAACAAAAAATATTTGAGATCAGGGGTGAGAAAGTTATGCTCGATTTTGATCTTGCCCTGCTTTACAGTGTAGAAACCAAAAGATTAAATGAGCAGGTGAAACGAAACCTCACACGTTTTCCTGAAGACTTCATGTTTCAATTAACTGTAAAAGAATGGGAACTTGTTCAAAAAAACGCAAACTTTCTCATCTCCTTTAACCGGTCGCAAAATGCGACCGCATCACTCAGGAAGCGTAATAAACAATATCTGCCATACACATTCACAGAGCATGGAGTTACCATGCTGGCCAGTGTATTAAAGAGTGAGAAAGCTGTTATCGCCAATATAGCCATTGTGCGGGCCTTCATTGCCCTCAGGCAGGTAGCGTTGCAATACAAAGAACTGGCCGATAAGCTGGCCCAACTGGAAAATACCAACAACAGGCAATTCAAAGAAATTTACCAGGCCCTCAATTTCCTGATTGATAAAAAACAGAAAGAGGAAGATTTCAGTAAACGGCAAAGGATTGGTTTTACAAGATAATTGCCTAACATTACATCCTGTCAATACACTATGGAACAACACTCCAACGACCCGCTTCATGGAAAGACCCTACAGGTAATCGTTACAGAACTGGTTGCCTTTTTTGGCTGGGAAACTTTGGCGCAACATATTCCTATCAATTGTTTTAAGAGTAATCCAAGCATCAATTCAAGTCTTAAGTTCCTGCGCAAAACCCCATGGGCAAGAAAAAAAGTGGAGGATCTGTATTTGAGGATGATTGAAAAATAATCAATGCGGTCAGTCGGCCAACAATGTTATAAGCGAATAAACGAACACTCGCAAGGTGAAAAATGACTAAAAATGAGGTATAAATACCCTATATATATTCCTGCATCCGCTTTAGATTGCTGATCAAACAACAGGAATGAAACCGGAGCAAGATGCGGTGTTTATTGAAGAACACATTACACAAAAGATTTACTTTTTAAGAGCCAGGAAAGTTATGCTTGACCGGGACCTGGCCATTTTATACAACGTAAAAGCCATTCGTTTAAGAGAACAGGTAAAAAGAAACATTAATCGTTTTCCTTCCCATTTTATGTTCCAATTAACTGAAGACGAAGTCACTCAAATGGTATCGCAAGATGCGATACCATCCTTACAGCACCTGGGAGGGGCATTACCCTATGCATTTACCGAACACGGCATTTTAATGTTGGCGAGCACTTTGAAAAGTGAAACTGCCATGCAGATCAGTGTCAAAATAATTGAGATTTTTATTAAAATGCGCGAACTGCTTATTAATCAAAAAGACTTTCTATTAAAGCTGGAGCAATTAGACAGGAAGGTTCTTAGTCATGAAACAAGCATTCAAACTATTTTAAAAATCCTAAAGCAGATGGTGAAAGTGCCTGAATCTCCACCCAGAAAAAGGATTGGTTTTAGAAGATCCACAGATGATGATTGACTTTTTCCCTTCATTATTCTGCTATTGTTGGCATTTATAGGAGTGCGATTTTTTCTCAATAAAGCAGGTATTTGTACCTGCTTTCCCCCTTTTTTTAACCCGAAGCAAAAAATTAGCAGGAGAAATATTTACTTTTGAAATGAATATATTGCGGGGAATGACAATTACCACCACCGACATACAACTCTATGAAATCTTAAGGCAGAAACTTGGCAATGCTGAAGCTGAGGCATTGGTTGGTTTTGTAGATTCAAAGCTGAAGGCGGCTCATGAGGATAATGTAAAAAATCTGGCTACCAAAGAGGATATAAAAAATGTTGAATTGAAAATATCCGAAACCAAAACAGATATCATCCGATGGGTATTCGCCTTCTTTCTCCCTTTAATGTTGGCAATCATTGGGTTGTATGTAAAAAAATAAGAGCTGTGCAAATACTTCTGCCCTTCGTTTTCCTCTTAGTGAATAAATCGCGTATTTATACCTATTCCCTTCCCTTTTTCAACCCGAAACAAAAAAAATAGTAAGAGAAATATATATTTTTGAAATGAATCTATCGCCGGAATGACAATTACCACCACCGACATACAACTCTATGAAATCTTAAAGCAGAAACTTGGCAATGCTGAAGCTGAGGCATTGGTTGGTTTTGTAGATTCTAAACTGAAGGCTGCGCATGAGGATAATGTAAAAAATCTCACTACCAAAGAAGATCTTAAAGATGTTGGGTTGAAGCTATCTGTAAAAATATCCGAAACCAAAACAGACATTATCCGCTGGGTATTCGCTTTCTTCATCCCGTTAATGTTAGCGATCATCGGGTTATATGTAAGAAAGTAATATAGGCTATCATTGTTTGTCAGACAACAACAACTATCAGAAAGAAATAAATTACCACAGATTTTCACAGAAAAAAAATCTGTGGTAATCTGTGTAATCTGTGGCAAAACAATATAACATCATCAGGATATTTCCATCTTCCTAACACCCGAAACCGCAGACAACACTAGAATAAAAAAGCCCCAACAAAAATTGCCGGGGCTTTTTCTTATAAATCATATTAAAATCTGCGAAGTCCGCGATCTTATTTCACCTCTTCAAACTGCGCATCTTCCACTGTATCGCTTCCGCCCTGTGCGCCTGCAGCATGTGCTCCGGGTTCACCGTTTGGTTGTGCACCAGCCGCACCCTGTGCGCCTTCTGCCTGCGCTTTATAGATCTCTTCGCTGGCGGCGGTCCATGCAGTATTCATTTCAGTCATCGCCGCATCAATACCGGAAATATCCTGGTTTTTATGCGCTTCTTTCAGTTTTGCAAGTGCCGCTTCTATAGGTGCTTTTTTATCAGCAGAGATCTTATCGCCAAACTCTTTAAACTGCTTCTCTGTCTGGAAGATCATACTATCAGCAGCATTCAGTTTTTCAACTTTTTCTCTTGCTTCTTTATCAGATGCCTCATTGGCTTTGGCTTCAGCTTTCATTTTTTCTACTTCTTCCTTGCTTAAACCGCTACCTGCTTCAATACGGATCTTTTGTTCTTTACCGGTGCCTTTGTCTTTTGCACTTACATGCAACATACCGTTGGCATCAATATCAAATGTTACCTCAATCTGAGGTACACCGCGTGGTGCCGGTGGAATACCATCAAGGTTAAACATTCCAAGACTCTTATTCTGGTTAGCCATTGGCCTTTCGCCCTGCAATACATGTATCTGTACACCGGGTTGGTTATCGCTGGCTGTAGAATACACTTCTGTTTTCTTAGTTGGAATGGTTGTGTTAGACGGGATCATGGTTGTCATTACACCGCCCATGGTTTCAATACCCAAACTTAATGGGGTAACATCCAGCAACAACACATCTTTCACTTCACCGGTTAATACTGCACCCTGGATAGCTGCACCTAATGCAACCACTTCATCAGGGTTAACACCTTTGTTTGGTTTTTTACCGAAGAATTTCTCAACGATCTCCTGTACTTTAGGGATACGTGTTGAACCACCCACCAGTATCACTTCATCAATTTGTGAAATATTGTAGCCGGCATCTTTCAATGCTTCTTCACATGGTTTTAAACAACGGGCAAATAATTTGTCTGCTAACTGCTCAAATTTTGCACGGCTTAATTTTACCACCAGGTGTTTAGGTACACCATCCACAGCAGTAATATAAGGCAGGTTGATCTCTGTTTCAGAAGAAGAACTCAATTCAACTTTTGCTTTTTCAGAAGCTTCTTTCAAACGCTGCAAAGCCATAGGGTCTTTACGCAGGTCGATCGCTTCCTGTGATTTGAACTCATCAGCCAGCCAGTCCATAACCACTTTATCAAAATCGTCACCGCCAAGGTGGGTATCACCGTTGGTTGATTTTACTTCAAATACACCATCGCCCAGTTCCAGGATAGAGATATCGAATGTACCACCGCCCAGATCAAATACGGCGATCTTCTGATCTGCATGTTTTTTATCCAGCCCATATGCCAAAGCTGCAGCAGTAGGCTCATTCACAATACGGCGAACAGCCAGTCCGGCAATTTCACCGGCTTCTTTGGTTGCCTGGCGCTGTGCATCATTAAAATAAGCCGGAACAGTAATAACCGCTTCAGTTACCTCCTGACCCAGGTAATCTTCCGCAGTTTTCTTCATTTTCTGAAGAATCATGGCAGAGATCTCCTGTGGCGTATATAAACGGTCTTCGATAGCTACGCGAACCGTATTATTGTCACCTTTGGCTACTTTATAGCTCCAATGGCTGATTTCTTCAGTCACTTCGTCGTACCGGCGACCCATAAAACGCTTAACACTGCTGATGGTATTAGCAGGATTGGTAATGGCCTGTCTTTTGGCTGGATCACCCACTTTACGTTCCCCGTTCTTAAGGAATGCTACCACTGAAGGGGTAGTTCTGCGCCCTTCATCATTAGCAATCACTACCGGCTCGTTGCCTTCCATAACGGCTACACAACTATTCGTTGTTCCGAGGTCAATTCCTATTATTTTGCCCATAAAATTGAATTTCAGATTAATAATCACAGTTTTATTGTCAATCACCATGCCATCGGACAGGGGAATGAAAAATTGTCAGCCCTGAACCCCGGTTGTTCCCATTATAGCAGACTACCTGTGAATTACTGGTTAAACCTGTCAGATTTATTCGCTCAAAAAGATGATTAATCGTAGTTTTATACAGGTCCCCCTACCATCTCTTTCTGAGCCTGAAACCCGGAATGTGTTGCAGGAGGTTGCCATCAAATCCAATCCTTGATAAATCCCTTGTTTATTAACCTCCGGTAGAAACCCTGGCGTGAAGAAAAATGATTACCTGATCCGTAAAGCGGCTCTGCTTTTTTGGTGTATGCTGCTATGCTCCGCTGTCTGGTCGCAGAAGGGGTACGTGCGTGGTAAAGTAATCAATGATTTTACAAAGGAAACCGTTCCATTTGCCAGCATTTTCTGGAAGAAAGCTGGCTTCGGCATTACCAGCGACAGTGCGGGGAATTTTGTGATCAGGTTCAGCCATCACTCCTACGATACACTTGTTGTTAGTTATGTTGGATTTGTAGATATCTACAAACCCTTCTATAGTTCGGCCAAAGACACTGCCAATGTTGAATTGATTTTAAACCAGCTAAAGCTTGCCAATACAGTAGAGGTTAAATCAAAATTCAATAAAGGACTCAGGTGGTGGAAAGCCATTGTTGCCAATAAGGCAAAGAATAATCCTTATAAATATAACAGCTATGCTTATGAGTTATACAACAAAGTAGAACTCGATATCAACAATGTAAACCGGAAATATTTTACTGATAAGAAACTGCTGAGGCCATTTGCATTTTTATTAGACAATATAGATAGTGTATCTGATCACACCCCTTTTTTACCGGTATATATTACAGAGGCCCTCTCAAACTATTATTATTCCAACGATCCGTATAAAGTTCGCGAAGAGATCAAAGCTGCCAAGACAGAAGGATTGAAAAATGAAAGCATGCTGCAGTTCATCGGTGGCATGAATCAAAAAGTGAATGTTTATGAGAACTTCACCAACGCGATGGGAAAAGAATTCATCAGTCCTTTAAGCAATGTTGGTAACAGGTACTATAATTATAAGGGAGCAGACACACAATATATTGGCGGGCAGCGATACCTGCACCTTCTGTTCACCCCAAAAAGAGCGGGAGAAAACACATTTAGCGGTGATTGCTGGATACACGGCGGCAATTGGGGTATATACAGGATCAACCTGAATATTTCTGAAACTGCCAATATCAATTACGTAAACCGGCTGAGCATTGTGCAGGAATTTAGCCTTAGGCCCGACAGCGCATGGATGTTTGCGAAAGATAAAACAGTGATTGATTTTACGCCTTTTGGAAAGGAAAAGTTATCCTTCATTGCACGCAAGACCAGCACTTACAGGAACGTGGTTGTGAATGATTCATCTGTCATTATAAAACTATCAGAAAATTCGCGGAAAGAAGAAATTATTGTATCCGATTCGGCACGCGATAAAAATAAACAGTTCTGGAATAAACAAAGACATGAAGCGCTTAGTGTGAATGAACAAAAAGTGTATCAGATGATGGACACGATCAAAACCATTCCAGCCTTTATTAAATATACCAAAGCCATTACTTTTATTTTTGACGGCCATAAAAAATTCGGCGCTGTTGAAATTGGCCCGTGGTATAAATGGGTGAGCGGAAATCAACTGGAACGGTTCCGGATGCGTTTCGACCTTGGCACTACAGAACAGTTCAGCAAACACCTGCGGCTGCATGGTTACCTCGCCTATGGTTTTAAAGATGCCAGGCTGAAAGGCAGAATGGATATAACGTACAGGCTTCCCGGAGATAAAGGTATCAGTTTTTTCACTTCCTATACACATGATCTGGATAATGGCCGTACCCGTTATAATGATGAGGATATCACAACCGATAATATTTTCAGCCAGTTGATCCGCAGACATGGCATACCACAGAAATTTTTGGGTATTAATGAAGTTAAACTGGCGATCACTAAAGAATGGAAAAACAAATTTTCAGTTCAACCATTCATCACACGTACCGAATACGAAACTTTTAATCCATTACCTGCAACTAATACACTGTGGAGCAGATTATCTCAAAATCATATCATCAACTCAGAGATAGGACTGAAACTGAGATATGCCCCGGGAGAAAGAACCCTGGCAAGACACAGAAAAGAAACAAAACTGAAAGGAAATCTGCCGGTATTAGAACTAAGACCGGCATGGGGTGTACAGGATCTGTTAGGTTCAGACTATCAATATATACGCCTCAATGCAAATATCTCTCAAACCACACGCATCCCCCGCTGGGGCAAGTTGAATTATCTTATTTATGCCGGAAGAATTATAACCAGCGAACCATTGCCATTTATGCTGCTGGAAACGCACCCCGGCAATGAGATATACTATTACAACAAACAATCCTTTAACCTGATGAACCGATTTGAATATGTGAGCGACAGGTTTATTGGCATTAATGTGGAACATAATATTGAAAAGAAATTACTGAACCTGTTACCTTTTATGCGCAAATCAAATATCCGCCAGTTCTGGAATTTTAAAACGGTTGTTGGCGATCTTACAGATAAAAGCAGGGCGCTTAACAGGATAGAATATTACAACGAATACCGTTTACGCTCGTTAAGAGGTGGTTTTTATACCGAGATAGGCACCGGCTTTGAAAACATCTTTAAATTATTGCGGATAGACCTGGTATGGCGCAACGCCCCGCTGCGAAATATACCGGCAGGATTAAATCCCCAACTCTTCAAATCCAACACCAACGATTTTGGCGTGTTTGGCAGTGTTCGGTTACAGTTCTGATTATACTATCCGGATCATTGCAAAATCTTTGTAAGCGGTACTGTTTCCGGATTCGTCTTTGCTTATCTTTAACAGTATGAAAAGCATCCTTACCGCTTGCTGTATTTTCTTTTTACTTCCGCTGGTCAATGCTAATTCTATCGATTTAAAAGCGGGCATGACTATCACCGCTTCAGTAACAGTAAATCCGAAAGTATATCATCTGAACGGCACGCCGGGTATTACAAAGCCGGTTATAATTATTGATGGACATGATATTATTGTAGACTTTCAGAATTCAATCCTGCAGGGCTCTATCGATAAAACAAGACCCGATGAATTTTATGGCTTATCTATCCTCATCAAAAAAGGCTCAAAAAATATCACTATCAAAAATGCTGTTATTAGCGGATACAAAGTAGCCATCCTGGCTGATAGTATTGAAAACCTCACCATCGATCACTGCAACCTTAGCTATAACTGGCGCCAGCATTTACAAAGTAACCGTGACAGAGAAGACATCAGCGACTGGATGAGTTATCATAAAAATGAAAACGATGAATGGTTAAGATATGGCGCCGCTATTTACCTGAAAAATTGTACAAAAGCAGTGATATCAAATAACACAGTTACCGGTGGGCAATGTGCGTTGATGATGACAAAAACTGAAAAAGCTGAGGTATATGATAACGATTTCTCCTTTAATTCCGGAATCGGCATAGGACTATACAGAAGCAGCAACAATAACATCTACCACAACCGCCTTGATTACAATGTGCGTGGATTTAGTGATGGGAAATATAAACGTGGCCAGGATAGTGCAGCCATCCTTGTGTTTGAACAAAGCAGTAACAACATATTCGCATTTAACACCGCCACGCACAGTGGTGATGGATTTTTTTTATGGGCAGGACAAACTACCATGGATTCGGGTAAAGGAGGGTGTAACGACAATTTTATTTATGGCAACGATTTCTCCTGCGCACCAACCAATGGCGTGGAACTTACTTTCAGCAGGAACCTGATCATGAAAAACATCATTCATGAATGCGACCATGGTATTTGGGGCGGGTATAGTTATGATACGGATATTACAGACAATAGTTTTGAGAAGAACCGCATTGGCATTGCAATTGAACATGGTCAGAGCATCAATATTGCGCTGAATAGTTTTACCGGTGATAAAACAGGGATCAAGCTGTGGTCGAGAGTAAAGCAGCCTGAAGATTGGCAATACGCCAAACTACGAAATACAGAAAGCCGGAACTACTGGATAGCCGCCAACCGCTTTACCTCCAATGAAACAGCATTTGATATTATGGGAACGGACACGGTTGTATTTAGTGGAAACAGCAAATTGATGGTAAATGAAAATCTGCGTCTGGGCAACAGGGTTGATAATATTGATACATCGCGCGACGACAGTTTTTTAGACATCGATTACCAGAAAGATGAAAGACTGACAAAAATCAAAACCAGTCAATTGCCGGGAAGAATTGTACCGAAAGAAAAAAAAGAAATGCGCATCACAGAATGGGGGCCCTATGATTTCCGTTACCCGATGTTGTGGCTTACAAATGTTGACAGCATCGGCTTGTATCATTTTGAAGTGCTTGGCCCCAAAGGCAAATGGGATATCAGCAGCGTAGAAGGTTTTGAGATCAACAAAAAAGGTATTGACAGTTTTCCCTCATACATCATCGCAAAAGCAGATACAGCAAAACAGGAAAAAGGGATCTATCTCACCTATACCGGCCCTTCCTTTGTAAATGCTTTTGGCAAGGTGCAGGATAGCGGTACAACCCGTGAATTCAACTATCAGCAATTTGAGCCCTTAACAAACTGGCAGGTAAACTGGTATAAATGGGATGTGGAACATGATCCATCAAAAAACTATGAAACCTTTACAAAACTATTTGATCAATTGCCCATTTACACTGTTGTTACAAATAAAATAGACTATACCTGGTGGGGCAGCATTGGTAAAAATTTACCGGCAGATTCCTTTGCAACCCTTGCTGTTTCAAAAATAAACCTGAAAGAAGGAAACTATAGCATTGGCATTACTGCCGATGATTATGCTAAACTGTATATCGACAACAAAGAAGTAATTAATGCATGGGATGCCACATACACTGAGTATGATGAGAACACCCATCACCGTATCAACATCCGGTTAACGGGCGGAGAACACAATTTCAAAATTGTTCATGCAGAAAATAAAGGGTTGGCAACGCTGATGTTTTATATCAAACCTGAAAGCTTACAATCCACACATTAAGCCTGTGCGGCCGGCTTAAATGTAAAATTCTTCTGCGTTAAATAACTGAAGGCTACTACAAAAACAGTAGTAAGCATTTTTGATGGTGTGGGATACCATTTGAACACATCTACAAATAATTTCAAAAATCCATAGTTTAAAAACAGGCAGCCCAGCACAACAACAAAATATTTGCTTAACTGCCGCCTCTTACCCACCGTTGTTTCCTGGAAAACAACATAACGGCTCAGGTAAAACCCAATAGGAAAAGTAACAGTAAATCCAATCAGGAAAGCCGCAATATGCGGACCGATGGTTAGAAAAGAGATATGAATCGGCTGCTTTTGCAGGATAAAATTGTACGAAATAAAGAAAAGCGTGATATCCAAACAGGTATTAAAACCGCCACAAGCCGCATACCTGAAGGTTTGCAGCGGCATCACCCGCCGGAATAGCGGATAAAAGAGGTCAACCACCCCTAATATGAGTCTACGCAGATGTTCATGCAGTTTTCGCATAAGTGTGGCGAAGGTAGGGCTTAATTAGTTACTTTTGCCAGCCGAAAATGTTAAGAATATGAGCGTGGTTACAAAGATCAAAGAAGCTACCGTTAAAGCTATCAGTCATTTATATGGCATGGAATTGCAGGCACAGGATATTCTTGTAAACGCCACCAAACCCGAATTTGAAGGCGATTATACCGTTGTATTATTTGCATTTGTAAAACAATTAAAGAAATCGCCCGATGCACTTGGACAGGAACTCGGGGATGCCATTGTTGCACAAAATGCCGACCTGTTTACAGGATATAATGTGATCAAAGGTTTTTTAAACCTCAGCATTTCTCACAATTACTGGGCCCATTTTATTCAACAGGAATTTGCGAACACGCAGTTTGGTTATCTACCCAATAATGGTCAGCGCGTGATGGTTGAGTACTCCTCTCCCAACACCAATAAACCTTTACACCTTGGTCATTTAAGAAATAATTTTTTGGGGCGAAGTATTGCCGAAATCCTCAAGGCAGTTGGATATGATGTAGCCAAAACCTGCATCGTAAACGACCGCGGTATACATATCTGCAAAAGCATGGTGGCATGGCAATTATTTGCCAATGGCGCTACACCGGCAAGTACCCATACCAAAGGCGATCATTTTGTAGGTGATTATTATGTAAAGTTCAACGACGAATATAAAAAACAGGTAGCCGCACTAAAAGCTCAGGGCAAACTGGATGAAGAAGCAGAACAAACAGCCCCCATCCTCAAAGCGGCTCAACAAATGCTGCTCGATTGGGAGGCCGGAAAACCTGAAGTGAAACAGCTCTGGCAACAAATGAATAACTGGGTGTATGAAGGCTTTGATACTACTTATAAAAGAATAGGAAGTGATTTTGATAAAACATATTTCGAAAGCAATACTTATTTATTGGGCAAAGACCTGGTAGACACAGGTTTGGCAAAAGGCGTTTTCTTTCAGAAAGCAGATGGCAGTGTATGGATTGATCTGACTGCTGACGGACTGGATGAAAAATTAGTGAGAAGAAAAGACGGCACCTCTGTGTATATCACACAGGACATTGGCCTTGCCGAACAAAAGCAAAAAGAATTTAATGCCCGCCAAAGTATTTATGTGGTAGGTGATGAACAGAATTATCATTTCAAAGTATTAAAACTGATCTGCCAGAAACTGGAATTACCCTCTGCAGACGGGATCTATCATTTAAGTTATGGCATGGTGGAACTGCCTACCGGTAAAATGAAAAGCCGCGAGGGAACCGTGGTAGATGCAGACGACCTGGTAGATGAAATGGTAAACATCGCCAAACAAAAAACAGAAGAGCTGGGTAAGGTAAAAGACTTTACACAGGATGAACTGGTAGAATTATATGATACCCTCGGTTTGGGTGCATTGAAATTTTTCCTTTTGCGCGTTGACCCTAAAAAGAAAATGGTCTTCAACCCCGAAGAAAGCATCGATTTCCACGGTTTCACCGGCCCCTTCATACAATACACCCACGCAAGAATAAAAAGTATCTTACGGAAAGCGGGAGGAGAAAAACAACCACAGACCACAGACCACAGACCACAGACTTTACTCCCTTTGGAGAAAGACCTCTCCATCCACCTCGAAATGTTCCCAACCGTTTTGCAGGATGCAGCCAATGAACATGATCCATCAAAAGTGGCCATCTATGTATTCAACCTGGCCAAAATATTTAACTCATTCTATGCCGAACATTCTATTGCCAATGCGGAGAGTGAGGAGAAGAAAGTTCTCCGTTTACAGCTATCCAAGCTAACCGCACAGGTTATTAAAAACGGAATGAATGTGTTGGGGATAAGAGTTCCGGAACGGATGTAAATAAAATAGCCACAGACGATACAGATTTCCACAGATTTTTCTGTGCTAATCTGTGTCGTCTGTAGCAAAAAATCTTCCCACTCTACAAAGGAAGCTCCAAATAATTAACTGTTTTTCCTTTACTTTGCAGCTCTTATTGCGGAGGTGGCGAAATTGGTAGACGCACTACTTTGAGGTGGTAGCGCCTTTTACCGGGCGTGGGAGTTCGAATCTCCTCTTCCGCACAGAACTAACCCGGCTTATTACAAGTCGGGTTTTTATTTTCGATAGCTTAAGCTTAATTTGTAAAAAAATATTCATGGCAGGCTTCATCATAACATGTCCTAATTGCAATAACCAATTTGAACCCGGCGATTCGATCCGTGATGAGATCGAGAAAGAACTGCGTGGCAAAATGGTGGATTGGCAGAAAAAAAAGGACGAAGAATTTAAACAGAAAGAAACCGCTTTTGCCCAACAGCTAAAACTGAAAGAGGAAGAAGCTGCATTGCAGATAGAAGCTGAAAAGAAAAAACTACAGGCCGAGTTACAGGAATCTATCCGCAAATCCGTTGCCACCGATTTTGAGAACCAACTAAAAATGCTGCAGCAAAATGCAGCCGATAACGAAGAAAAATTAAAAGAAGCCCGTAAAAAAGAACTCGAGTTTCTGCAGAAAGAACAAAGCCTGAAAATAAAAGAAGAAGAGCTGCAAATAACCGTTCAAAGGCAATTGATAGAAGAACGCGAAAAACTAAAAGAACAATTACAAAAAGAAGAAACCGAACGGCTCAGTTTAAAAGAGCAGGAATACCAGTTACGCATGAAAGAACTGGAAAAACAACTCGACGACCAGAAAAAACTGGCCGAAGAAATGCGCCGCAAATCAGAACAGGGCAGCATGCAGTTACAGGGAGAAGTGCAGGAACTGATGCTGGAAGAGATGTTACAGTCTGCTTTTACTTATGACAAGATAGACCCGGTTGGCAAAGGCGTTCGTGGCGCCGACTGTATTCAAACAGTACACAACCGTTTTGGCAATGAAGCCGGCAGAATTATTTATGAAAGCAAACGCACCAAAGATTTTTCAAACGACTGGATAGAAAAACTGAAAGCAGACATGCGTACACTTGGCGCAGACGTTGCCGTAATTGTAACACAGGCCTTCCCTAAAGACATGGACAGGTTTGGCGAAAAAGAAGGCGTATACATCTGCTCTTTTGCCGAAGTAAAAAGTGTTGCTATGCTGCTTCGCGATGCCCTGTTAAAAGTATATGAGGCAAAAAAAAGTCAGGAGAACAAAGGAGATAAAATGGTGATGCTGTACGATTACCTAACCGGTGCTGAATTTAACGAGCAATGGAAAGCCATACGCGAAGGCTTCATGAGCATGAAGCTTAGCATACAGCGCGAAAGAGACGCCATGGAAAAACTGTGGAAGGCCCGCGAAAAACAATTAGAAAAAGTGTTGCTCAATGCCGCTTTTATCCGAGGATCTATTGAAGGAATTGCGGGCACCGATGTAAACCTGAATTTATTAGAAGACAACGACCCACTGATCCTTGAATAACCAGTTCCAAAATATCAAAACAGGCGACCATCCCGACAAGCCTTCCAAAAAGAAACCCATCTTTCCGGTTAACGCGCATTTGCGCCAGTATCTTTTTAAATATGGACGGGAAGTACACCTGCACGCAAGTTACCAGGACCTGCAACGCTTTACCTATACCGTTCCCATAAAAGATAAGAACGGAAATGATACGGCATGGGAGAAAGTTTCTTACGATATGAAAGAGTGGGAGTTCCTTAGAGAGAACCTCGTTCGCAACTATGCCATCCTTAAAACAGAAGGTGATATGAGCTTTGTTGATCACCTGGATGTGGCAAGTATCGATTTTTGTTATTTCGGTAACAGCCAGCCTTTTCGTATCCGGATTGTGAACAAGTTTAATGAGAACTACGATCACTATTACATTAAACAGGCCGATGCAAGCAGAATTTATGGTCTTGAGCTGGAACACCTGCTGGCGCCCAACCGGATGAGTTATTTTACTGATAAGAATACGCTCATCGAAGAACATATTCCCGGTATTCCCGGCGATATTTTTATCAAAGAGTACCTGCACAACCCCAATACCAACCAGGTACGGCTGGCCAAAGAATTTGTAAAATTCAACGAGCGCTGTTTTGTGCATTTGCTTGGCGATATGCGCGCATATAATTTTGTGGTGAACATCACACCCGATATTGAAGATTTCCAATACCGCATCCGCGCCATTGATTTTGATCAGCAATCGTATGAGGGTAGAAAAAACCTGTACCTGCCGCAGTTTTTCAAGGAGAATAAAGAACTGGTAGATGTGGTGATCAAACACCTCAACAATAAATCCATCGCCCAATACCAGGCAGAAGAACGGACCATGATGACTTTCCGCCTTGCATCGTCGCGCTACCGGATTAAAGAGATTGTGGATATTATGACAAACGATACCATCTCTAAGCCGGAAAAAATTGAACAGTTAAAAAATGAACTGGCCGCTCACTACGGAAACACTACTGTTTTTAATAAAGCAAAAACCATGGGACAATTGGTAAAAATTCAGATGAAACAGTTGCTCAGTAAGAGTTTGAAACTGGTTCCGAAGACGAAGGTGAGGTTTGATGACTGAGGGGGAGGATTGGGAAATTTTGGAAATGGGAAATTGGGAAATTTGCATTTCTTAATTCACTCATCCACTTATTCTATCATTGCATTATTGCGCTACCCATGCTAAACTCAATCCATCCCGCAGTTGGTAATGGATGGTCAGAGGGGTATTTATTTGATCTTTCTTAAATATTGCGGGGATAATGCCTTCGTCAGAAAAATGAAAATATTGTATCCGTAACACTTCACTAAAATCAACATCACCATTACCCCACCATTTAAACATGGCTTCTTTGGCGCTCCAGAGCAAGGTTAACAGATTTATCTGCCGAGAAATAGCATGCGAATGAACAAAGTTCAGTTCATCAGGATGCAGGAATTTGTGTTTGATCTTTTCTACACGGGGTGTGATCATTTCAATATCTATCCCTACCCTGTTGGTACTGCTTACTAATGCTGCAGCATAATCGCCGCAATGCGAGATGGAGAAATGATATTGCTCACCGGGTAAAAAAGGTTTTCGTGTATCGGCAATCTCAATCTCTTCAGTTGGAAAATCAGGAAACAGAAAAGGCAGCAAATAACGTCCGGCCAGGTGTTGCAAACGTTTATGCGGATGTGTGATCTCACGCTGCAATGGCACCGATCGCAAAAAGAAATCCTCTTCCTCTCCGATCTTCCAGATACCCAAACGGGTGGTTTCGTTAATATCTTGTTGATAAAACAGCGGCACTGCGGAAATTTAGAAATTAGATTGCAGATTTAAGATTTATTTGCATCCGAACCTATAAAATAGTTGAAAGAATGATCCTGACAGATTCACGCATACTCGAAGAAATGGCCAAAGGAACGATCAAGATTGAACCCTATAACCGTGAAGATCTGGGCAGTAACAGTTACGATGTACACCTCGGAAGCTGCCTCGCTACTTATGTAAATGCAGAACTGGATGCTAAAAAACATAACAAGATAGAGTACTTCGAAATACCCGATGAAGGCTTTGTGTTGCAACCGCACGCTTTCTATTTAGGCGTTACCGAAGAATACACCGAAACGCATGCCCATGTTCCTTTCCTTGAAGGGAAATCTTCTACAGGCCGCCTGGGTATTGACATTCACGCCACCGCCGGTAAAGGCGATGTTGGTTTTTGCGGAAACTGGACACTCGAAATTTCCTGCAAACAGCCCGTTCGTATTTATAAAGGAATGCCCATCGGCCAGTTGATCTATTTCCCGGTAGATGGTGAGATTGAAGTAAAATACAACCAGAAAAGCAACGCCAAATACAGCGGCCAGCCCAATAAGCCGGTGGAAAGTATGATGTGGAAGAATAAATTTTAGGGATTTGGGATTGGCGGATTACGAATTGACGGATTACGGATTGGAAAATAGATATTCAATTCAATTCGCTAATTCGCCAATTCGTAATCCGCCAATTCACAACCTTCCGTATTTTCTCTCATACGCTATCAACCACCCCACCACTTCATCATAACTTTTCACTCCCTGCAACTGTTTATTCATTTTCAGGTATTGATCATACAGGCCGGATACTGCGGGTGAGATGCGGTTTCTTCTTTTATAAAAGAATTCGCGGATCTCTTTCCTGTCTTTTTTAACGAGCGTATCAAGATGCAACCTGTTATACTGCACAACCGCTTCAAAAGCTTTAAAATCTTTTTCTTTTCCATACAGCATGATCTCTGCGCCCTGCGCATAAGAAAAAAGATCATTGTATACCGAATAACGGAAATACACATCGGTTGATGCTGCAGCAGCCAGGTATCCCACAAAATTGGCCTCACTCTCACTGGCATAACCAAGCTGGTGCGCCATTTCATGACAGGTGATATACGGTATCAATACCCTCGGAATATCCGAACGCACCTGCGCTTCTCCGGTAAATGGATTATAATATCCCGTAAAACCCATGTAATCTCCCAGTCTGCTAAAAATACTTGCCTTCACCGAACGGTTACGGTAATTTAAAAAGGGCAGATCCATTGAAACAGTACGATAAGAACGAAACGCTTCCCGGTAAATAGAATCCAATGCCGGTGTGGGCAGTACTGTATCTTTCAATTGCCTGCGGCATTTATTTAATTTATCAATAAGTTGGTTGGTAAGTTGGGTAACTTCTTCCTTAGTGTACTCGTTCTTCGCAATCCGCAACTGGTATGCTATCCCCAGCCTGTCGTAATTCAGTCCCCAGAGTAATTTAAAAATAATATAGACCCACAAAACCATCTTTCCCGCACGGAAAAAGAAATACCCTAACCTGCCCCGGGTGTACTGCTTCCGGTAAATCAGCAGGCCGCCTTTTATGGTATTAATGATCAAAAAAATGATGACCCATATATAAATCACGTCCCCGATACTTAAGGGCGACCATCGGGTTAAAATGCGTAGGGAGGATGATAAACCGGGGTAAATCCCCACAGAATAAAGCCGCTCAACAAGCGCCGGAAAATACGAAAACACGCTGATTATCAATGCCAAAGCAAATAAGGCACCTAATTTCACCCACATAAAACCAGATATCCGGGTTTCCCGTTTCATATATACAAATATGCCGCAAAATAGCCTATCATTGCCTACCGCTCAAAGAACCATGCAGATTCAATTTTCTTTGGGATTTTGGCTGTTTTAGCGTACCTTTGCAAGCCCTTAAAAAACGGTTATGAGTCAGCGCCGGGAATATGAGATAGCATTTGTGGGTTTGAAGCCGGGGATGCACGTATACGAATACCGCATTGAGGATAAGTTCTTTGTACCGTATGGCCAGCAGGATTTTGAACACTGCACCGCCAATATCAAATTAAGCCTTGAGAAAAACACAGGCTTTATGCAATTGAAATTTGATGTTGACGGAAGCGCGGATGTTGCCTGCGACAGGTGTGGAAACACACTGCCCATGCAGCTTTGGGACGAATTCAACATCATCGTAAAAATAGTTGATGAGCCCGAAGTAATGAACGAACAGGAAGAAGACCCTGACGTATATTATATTGGCCGCGGAGAAAGTCATCTGCACCTGGCCGACTGGATATACGAATTTGTAAACCTGAGCATCCCTTTACAGAAAATGTGTAAAGAAGAAGAGATCGGTGGTCCAAAATGCAACAAAGAAGTGCTGGAAAAGCTGAGAAAGATGGAAGAAGAAGTGCAGAAAGACAACAACAAGGTTTGGAAAGGGTTGGACAAATTTAAAAACTTAGATTAATTTTTTTTTGATATTATAAATACAGAGATATGCCGAATCCTAAACGCAGACATTCACAACAGCGCAGCGCTAAGAGAAGAACTCATTACGTAGCACAGGAAGTTACTTTGAGTAAAGACAGCACCACTGGTGAACTGCATGTACGTCACCGCGCACATGTAAGCGAAGGTAAATTGTTCTACAAAGGTAAACTGGTTGCTGAAAAAGCACCTCTGAAAGCGTAACCTTTTAGTTCAACTACACTTCCTGCCGAATGAATATTGGTCTAGACATGATGGGTGGAGATTTTGCACCGCTTGAGGCGGTGAAAGGCCTGCAATTATACTTGTCTGACGGTAGTCGTACGGCATCTTTATTTTGTATAGGCGATGAAGCACAGGTTAAACCTTTGCTTGCAGAACATGGGATAACATCGCCCAATGTTCACATCATTCATGCCCCCGAAGTAATCGGTTACCACGAACATCCTACCAAGGCGCTGAAAGAAAAACAGCGTTCGTCTATCGCCATCGGTTTCCATATGCTGGCAACGGGTAAGATAGATGCCTTTCTTAGTGCGGGCAATACCGGGGCTATGCTGGTAGGTGCCATGTTCAGCATTAAAACCATTGAAGGCATCCTCAGGCCAACCATTGCAACGGTAGTTCCCAAAATAAATGGTGGCACAGGCATATTGGTTGATGCCGGCCTTAACGCAGATTGCAAGCCCGAGCAACTGAATCAGTTTGCTGTTCTGGGCAGTTTATATGCCGAATTTGTTCTCAATGTGCCTTCTCCAAAAATTGGTTTAATGAATGTGGGCGAAGAAGAAGGAAAAGGCAATGCATTAACCCAGGCCACTTATCCCCTGCTGAAAGAAAATAAACAAGTTAACTTTATTGGTAACATAGAAGGCCGCGATCTTTTTAATGATAAGGCCGATGTGATTGTTTGTGATGGTTTTACGGGTAACGTCATTCTTAAATTGGCAGAATCTGTTTACGATATTGCCCAACAACGCGGTTTTGGCAACGATGCCTATTTTACCCGTTTCCATTATGAGAATTATGGCGGCACCCCGGTTTTAGGTGTTAATAAACCGGTGATCATTGGCCATGGCATCAGTGAAGCCAGGGCATTTAAGAATATGATCCTTGTAGGCGAGAAAATGATCGAAAGCCAGCTTTGCAGTAAAATGACTGAGTTGTTTAAGTCATAGCCTTTCCCTATTCAATTATTAAATTTCAGCCCTCATTCCATGCACCTGCAGGGAATAATGAATATTAAACAGGGAATATTGAATGTTGAAGTGTGTTAAAATGCTACTTCATCATTCAATATTCCCTGTTTAATATTCGATATTCATCCCTCCCAGTTTCCCTGTTATTTCCAGAAAAATTTAGCCGCAGTTTCGCAGATTAATTTCAATCCATCATCTGCGAAACTGCGACTGAAATTCCCTTTATCACCTCGGGAACCACAGTTTCAAAGTTGAATCCGTCCCAAATTCACTCTAAAAACTTCATTTCATACAGCCATTTTTCCGTTCATCACAATCTTCAAAACGCCTCCATCCAACCCTATTTTCTCCAAACCTCTTGTGTTTACTGCATTCCAAAGCATAACTCACTATTATTTTATGGGAAATACCAACTTTAAAATGGTACTATGTATTGCATAGTATTATTCCAGTACATATCTTTGTTATATCAAAGTAAATAAACCATTAAAAATAACCGTTATGAAAAAGCTCATTTTTACCGCAAACATGATCGCCATCATTGCCCTGGTACCCGCCTTAGTATTTGGTTACCTCCACAACAACGGCCAGTCAAAACAAAACAAGGCCAATACAGAAATGGCAACAGATGTAGCCAATGGCCAGAACGACGATGGAACTATTCTCCATTTAGTAAAAAGTTTTTAGTCTTGCGGGTAAACAAAAGCCACCCCAACGGGTTGCCACAACCACGATATTCCCAAGGGTAGCGGGTAGTACAAACGGTAAGGATGATTATCCGTTCCCCTTTTACATTTTCCCTATTTCGCATAATCTATTTTGTCAATGGTTGTTATCCGGCTGAGCAAAACTTTACCTTTGGTGCAAATCAGCATCAGTAAATTATGTGGCTCAACAATATTTTGGAAACAATAGGCAATACTCCCCTCATCAGGCTTAACAAGCTCACTAAAGATATTCCTGCCACAGTGCTGGCTAAAGTGGATTATTTTAATCCAGGCAATTCCATCAAAGACCGTATGGCGTTGAAGATGATCGAAGTGGCCGAGCAGGAAGGCAAACTGCAACCCGGCGGCACCATCATTGAAGGTACCAGCGGCAATACCGGTATGGGCCTTGCACTGGCAGCCTGCGTAAAAGGTTATAAGTGCATTTTTGTAACTACCGATAAACAATCGAAAGAAAAAGCCGATATACTGAAAGCAGTTGGCGCAGAAGTGATTGTTTGTCCTACCAATGTGCTTCCCGAAGACCCCAGAAGTTATTATAGTGTGGCAAAACGTTTGGGCAAAGAGATCCCCAACTCTATGTACATGAACCAGTACGATAACCTGGCCAATCGCCAGGCGCATTACGAAAGTACCGGGCCTGAGATCTGGGAGCAGACGGAAGGAAGAATTACTCACCTTGTTTGTACGGCAGGCACCGGTGGTACCATTACCGGAACAGCCATGTACCTGAAAGAAAAAAATCCCAATATCAAAGTCTGGGCGATAGATGTGTATGGTTCTCTGCTTACAAAATATTTCAATACGGGTGAGATTGATATGAATGAGGTACACCCTTATATTTCTGAAGGTTTTGGAGAAGACTTTGTGCCGCAGAATTATGATATGAGTGTGATTGATCGCTTTGAGCAGGTAACCGATAAAGATGGGGCTGTAATGGCAAGGAGAATTGCGAAGGAAGAAGGACTGTTCTGTGGTTACAGTGCCGGTAGTTGTATACAGGGATTAATGCAGCTAAAATCATCGCTCACCAAAGACGATGTGGTAGTTTGTATTTTTCACGACCATGGCAGCCGCTATGTTGGAAAAATTTATAATGATGAATGGATGATGGAGCGGGGCTTTTTAGATGTGAAATCATTTAAAGACATTGTTAGCGGAAGAACTGCAAAAAGATTAGTTACCATTGATCCGGCCAAAACGGTTGCAGAAGCTGTTGAATTACTGAAGCGGTACGATATTGAACAGATACCGGTAATGAAAGACGGGGAACTGGTTGGTGCAATAAGCGAAAGTGGTTTATTTCAGAAAGTATTTAATAACCCTGAGATCAGGAATGCAACGATTGAGAGTGTGATGGAACATGCCTATCCCATTGTAGATTTTGAAACACCGGTAGAAAGATTAGGCAGCCTGATAACCAAAGAGAATGGGGCCGTTCTGGCAAAAGATGAAAAAGGTGATTACCATATTGTGACCAAGTATGATGTGATACATAGTTTGGCGAAATAGTAAGGTGTGGGCAATTGTGAATGGTGAATTGTGAATATGGTACACGCGTAACTGCCCGGAGATCTACTCTATTCACTACTAATTGCCAATTGCCCATTCACCATTGCCCATTCACAACTCCCAATTCCCATGATCTCAACACGCCATGATGTTTTCCTGACAGTAGCACAGCAGAAAAGCTTTTCAAAGGCGAGCCAGGTATTGTATATATCCCAACCTGCTATCAGCAAGCATATCAAAGCACTGGAAGAATTTTATAAAACCAAACTGTTCGACAGGAAAGGGATTCATATTGAACTGACAGAAGCCGGCAGAATACTGATGGAAAAACTGGTGGAAGTTAAACGCATACAGGAGCAGGTTGAATATGAAATATCCACCATCAAAGATGTACTGCAGGCCAAAGGTGTATTAAAGCTGGGCGCAAGTACTACGGTTTCTTTATACATCCTTCCAAAAGTATTATCGGCATTTAACCAGCATTACCCCCACATCAATATCACTTCTCTTAACCGTAACTCTGAGTTGGTGCTGGAAGCCTTGCTTAACCAGGATATTGATCTTGGCATTATTGAAGGGCGTGCAAAACTGACACATGTAGATTATCAGCCTTTCTTAACAGACAGGGTGGTTGCGGTTTGCAGTAAGAAAAGCCCGATCGCCAAAAAGAAAACATACAACATAAAAGATATCCTCACCATGCCTGTTGCTATCCGTGAGCGTGGAAGCGGCACACTGGCAACATTAAAGTATTCACTCGAAAAAAATAAAATCAAGCTGAGTGATCTTGATATCAAAGTGAGACTGGGCGGTACAGAGGCTTTAAAGAATTTTCTGATCGAGTCAGACTCACTGGGTTTTCTGCCACAAAGATCCATCATCAAAGAATTAAAATACGGTGAATTGACCGAGATCCATTTTGAAGGATTGCATGTTGAAAGAAACTTCTACTTTGTTCAGCGAAAAGGCGAAAACAGCGGGTTAAATAAAAGTTTTATCAAACTGGCCAGGAAGGTATATAACGTATAGTTATGGATTATAACAACTATACATATTGCAGGTTATATCTATCCGCTACATTTACTGCGTGGAAACAGCAGTCTCAAACATCTCTTTTATAACAGGCCTGCGTTGCGCTTCGTGCGGACGAAGTTATCGTTTTACAGAAATTCAAACCTTTGCTGCCTGCTGCAACCAGCCGTTATTGGCAGAGTATAACCTTGTGCCCTTATCCCGCAAATACCTGGAAGGGAAGCCTTTTAACATGTGGCGCTACAGGGCATTCCTGCCAGTTTTAGATCCGCACAATATTGTAAGTCTGGAAGAAGGCTGGACACCCATCCATAGCCTGAGAAAAATTACTGCTGCGCTTGGAATACACCGGGTGTTATTAAAAGATGAAAGTGTTAATCCAACAGGTTCTTTTAAAGCAAGAGGTTTAAGTGTGGCCATCTCTAAGGCAAAAGAAACGGGTATTACGCATTGCATCATACCTACTGCCGGTAACGCAGGTGGCGCATTGAGTGCTTATGCCGCCAAAGCGGGCATTAAAGCGACGATTGTTATGCCCCGACATACACCTCAAACTTTACAGGAAGAATGCCGGTGCTATGGTGCAGAACTGCTATTGATGGATGGCTTGATTGATGCCTGTGGTAAAAAAGCAAAACAACTTGCTGCTGAAACCGGCGCATTTGATATGTCTACTATGAAAGAACCTTATCGTTTGGAAGGAAAAAAAACATTGGGTTTTGAAATAGCAGAACAACTGAACTGGCAATTACCCGATACCATTATTTACCCTACCGGCGGAGGTACCGGGTTAATAGGCATGTGGAAAGCATTTAAAGAAATGCAGCAGATAGGCTGGATAACCAAAGGCCGCTTACCTAAAATGATTATTGTACAATCTGAAAATTGCAACCCAATGATACAAATGTTTGAAGACGGCGTTTTTCCAGAATCGTATTCGCCCGAAGCTTCTGTTGCTTATGGACTGGCAGTGCCTAACCCATTTGCGAAAGACCTGATTCAACAGGTAGTTCATGAAAGCGGGGGCGCTGCTGTAGCTGTTAGTGAAGACGAGATACAAAAAGGAATTCTGGAGCTTGCATCGAAAGAAGGTTTATTACTTTCTCCTGAAGGCAGTGCTACATATATCGGCTTAAAGAAACTGATAGAAAAAGATTATATCAGGGAAGATGAAACGGTGCTGTTGTTTAATACAGGATCGTGGTACAAATACAGGTAACAGAACTTAGTTTAATTTGTTGTGCGATTGAAATTAGTCGCTTCTCTGCGTAAACTCTTTTACGCTGCGGGTCAGCGGTGAAAAAATCCTGACTGATAGCCGGATTGCTTTGGGTAAATGATTCAATTCACCGCGGAGAAGATGAGAGGCAGAGGAAGCGCAGAGAAACTTTCTTCTAAACTGAGTTATTTTGATAGCAAAACATGTTTAGTTTAATCTTTACGGCCTGTTAAAACTTCTCAGTATTTTAGCTGATGCCTTTTTATACAGATCAGTTAAACAGGATAATTGAAATTAACGAATTACCAAAGCGGATCATCTCACTGGTTCCCTCACAAACAGAATTGTTGTTTGCTCTTGGACTGGAAGAAGAAGTGATCGGCATCACTAAATTTTGTGTACATCCACACACGTGGTTCAGAAATAAAACAAGGGCTGGCGGAACCAAATCAGTTAACCCGGATACGGTTATTTCTCTCCTACCCGATCTTATCATCGCCAATAAAGAAGAGAATAGTAAAGAGCAGATAGAGGCCCTTGAAAAAATTGCCCCGGTCTGGATCAGTGATATCTGCGATGCAAAAGATGCATTAAGCATGATCAAAAGCATTGGAGAAATAACGGGCAGGGCAGGTTCTGCAGCCAATCTCATCTATCAAATAGAAAAAGAATGGACCATATTACAAACGTTTGTAAGTAAAAATAAAACCAGAAATGTAAGAACCGCTTACCTGATCTGGAAAGCCCCTTTTATGGCGGCAGGTGGAAATACTTTTATTGATGAAATGTTACGGTTAAATGGCCTGGACAATGTGTTCGCGGGACTTGAAAGGTATCCTGTTATTGACATTGCACAGCTAAAAAACAATCATACAGAACTGGTTTTACTGTCATCCGAACCTTATCCATTCAACCAGACACATCAGGAAGAACTACAAAAAGCATTGCCCGGGATACGCATTTTATTGGCAGATGGTGAAATGTTTAGCTGGTATGGCAGCAGGATGTTGCCTGCCGTTGGATATTTTCAAGAGTTGCAACAGCTTATCCATAATGCTAATGTGTAAAATTGCCCATACGCTTTTGCGGCACATGCAGTATCTTGCCCAAAATTTACAGCACCCCCATTTAATAAATAAACATCTACACAATGAAAAAGTACCGTGCCGGGGTTTTATTCGGCGATGAATTAGAAGCATTATACAATGATGCAAAAGACAACCAGTTTGCGTTACCTGCAGTAAATACCATTGGTACCAATACCATTAATGCAGTTTTGGAAACAGCAGCAAAAGTAAATTCTCCGGTTATTATTCAATTCTCGAACGGCGGTGCTCAATTCATTGCCGGTAAAGGAATGCCTAATGATAAACTCCAGGGCAATATTTCTGGCGCGATTTCCGGCGCTTTACATATTCATAATGTAGCTAAGTATTATGGTGTACCTGTTGTATTACATACTGATCACGCTGCCAAAAAATGGTTGCCATGGATCAGTGGTTTGATAGATGCAGGCGAACAATTTCATAAAGAAAAAGGCCAGCCTCTTTTCAGTTCCCATATGCTTGATCTTTCTGAAGAACCTATTGAAGAAAACATCCAAACCTCTGTTGAATTTTACAAACGAATGGCCCCATTGGGTATGAGTATTGAAATTGAACTGGGTGTTACCGGTGGTGAAGAAGATGGTGTAGATAACAGCGGCGTTGAGAATGATAAATTATACACCCAGCCACAGCACGTTGCATACTCTTATACTGAACTTAGTAAAGTAGGCAAACTGTTCACTGTTGCTGCTGCCTTTGGTAATGTACACGGTGTGTACAGTCCGGGTAATGTAGAACTCCGTCCTGAGATCTTAAAGAACAGCCAGGATTATATTGAGAAAGAACTGAAAACAGGTCCTAAGCCGGTATACTTTGTCTTCCACGGCGGCAGTGGTTCTCCACAACACCAGATCCGTGAAGCGATCAGTTATGGCGCTATCAAAATGAATATTGATACCGACATGCAATGGGCATTCTGGGAAGGCATTAAAGACTTCTACATAAAGAATGAAGCATACCTGCAAGGCCAGTTGGGTAATCCTGAAGGAGCCAGTAAGCCTAATAAAAAATATTACGACCCGCGTGTATGGCTCCGTAAAGGAGAAGAGAGCTTCATCAAGCGATTGGAAGTTGCATTTGAAGATTTGAACTGTATTAACAGAAACGCATAAAACCAAAGGCCCGGTAATTGATACCGGGCCTTTTTTACTATTTCCCTGCAAATAATCCGGCTTTTTGGCGTAAAAATGGTAATTTAATTAACTGTTTAAGCTTTTGTGCATAAACGGTTTTATGCCATAAATCCATTGATTTTATAATTATCGTTATCTTCGACCCCCCAACGTATTGACCGTTATGAAAAAAGAACGTGAAGAAGATTTTGAAGCAAATTTAACCGGTGAGGAAAGCCAGGGAGGCGACCCTGCAAAGCCGCGATGGTTCAAGCGTATCAGGAAAGGAATCCTTACGTCTACTGCCGATAAAAAAGAAACTCCGGAAGGATTATGGACCAAATGTCCGGAGTGTAATTATATCTGCACCACAACCGAATTAAGAGAAAACCTGTTTGTTTGCCCTAAGTGTAATTACCATCATCGTATTGGCAGTGAAGAATATTTTGAATTCATTTTCGACAACAAAGAATACACAGAACTGTTTGATACCATCCGCAGTAAAGATGCTCTTGGTTTTACCGACCTGAAATCTTACCAGAAACGTTTGGATGATATCCATTCAAAAACCGATCTGAAAGATTCGATGCGTGTAGCAACCGGAACCGTTAATGGCGAGGGTATTGTGATTGCCTGTATGGATTTTGAATTTATTGGTGGCTCACTGGGTAGTGTGATGGGAGAAAAATTCAGCCGTGCGGTTGATTATTGTATTGAACACAAACTGGCTTACCTGGTGATCAGCAAGAGTGGTGGTGCACGTATGATGGAGAGTGCGTTCAGCCTGATGCAGTTGGCAAAAACAAGTGGTAAACTATCGCAGTTAAGCGATGCAAAGCTTCCTTATATCTCATTACTCACCGACCCAACTTTTGGCGGTATCTCTGCCAGCTTTGGAATGCTGGGCGACTTGAACATTGCCGAACCAGGCGCCCTGATCGGTTTTGCGGGCCCACGGGTAATTAAAGAGACCATCAAAAAAGACCTTCCCGAAGGTTTCCAGCGAAGCGAATTTTTACTGGAGCATGGTTTCCTTGATTTTATTGTTGACAGGAAAGCATTGAGGGATAAACTCTCACAGTTGGTATTGCTCTTCAGAAGCTGAGGGGTTTAATTAGTAATTAGTAATTAATAATTAGTAATTGAACGCCGTATGTTTTTTGGTTCTATGTTTAGCGCTGACCCTATATCAAAATAATTACTAACTACTAATTATTAATTTCTAATTACACGAATGGCCGAGATGAACAACAGGCAGGCTTATTTTAATTACTACATAGAAGATAAATATGTGGCCGGCATTGCATTGCTGGGTACAGAAGTAAAGTCTATACGGGATGGGAAGCTAAGCTTTAATGATGCTTTTTGTTTGTTTGATGAAGGGGAGCTCTGGGTACGCGGGTTATTTATTGCCAGCTATACACATGGCACTGCCAATAACCACATTGAAGTACACGACCGGAAATTACTACTCAACAAAAAGGAATTAAAAAAAATTCAGGCTAAGCTGAAAGAGAAAGGCTATACCATTGTTCCACTGAAAGTATTTTTTAACGAGAAGAATTTTGTAAAGGTTGAGATAGGATTGGGCAAAGGAAAGAAGTTATACGACAAACGCGAAACCATCAAGAACAGGGATGTGGAGAAGGATATTAAACGACATCTGGGCTAACCTCAGAAGATCTATGATTTTTAGGACTATCTATTTTTTTCGCCACAGATTCACAGATTTACACAGAAAAATCCGTGAATCTGTGGTGATTGTTTTTCTGTTATAATTGTGATTGACTATTGAAGTAACCGCAATGTTACCAACCCTTACTCCTTATACTTCCGTTTCTTAATCTCTTTAAACTCCAATTGCTCCACCAATGCTTCCGGTGTGGGATTTTTTGTAACCGAAATAGCGATCTGGAAAAGAGCTAAGTATATAAGAATGGTAGCCAGCAACTCACCCCATGTAATCCAGTAACCCCAGAAAGTATATACAGCAGCTTTATCAGGCAATCCTGATTCATAAATCACTTCCAGTTTATCACCTTCTTTCCATTCACGCAAAAAATACCGCGCATCGATGGCGTGCTGTTTCAACCCATCAGAATAAACTGCTTGCGGTATATTTTTGTGTGTAATACTATCCGGTAACCACTTGATTATAGCCGGCGATTTTTCTCCATCAAAATAATCCGGCTGGCGGGTAAATAAAATATAACAACCAAAACAAACCAGATAAAGTATGGTGATGGATCTGTACAAGATGGTAATTTAATATGATTAAATGAAAAAAGAGTCCGGCATCAGTTACACCGGCTTGTGCATATTGATCTTATGCAGTTCCAGTATGGTTGTTTGCCCATCGCCGCTTTCGCGGTACATAGGCACGAATTTACGGTTGAACAGTATTTCCTGGTAAGTATAAGAAGTCCTTTGCAGTACATAATTTGAAAATACATCATCAAAACCACGAAGCATCACATACAATTCCACATCGGCGTTTTTCATATCTGCTTCTGTAAGCCCGTAGAATGGACTGGTTTCAGTGATGGGATGTACCACGGTCCAACTCATAGGCAGGCTTTCAACCCGGGTTCTTTCAAGGTCGAGCGAAAAATATTTATACACAGGCTCCTCGTTTTCCAGAACCTTTAACCCGATGTTCACTTTAACCTCAAGATCAGTTAAAGTGTGCATGTCTTTATAAGCAGCAAAGCGAAACATTAATCCGGTTATTTCTTTATAAGGTGATACCAGTGCATGTTCACTGAAAGCCAGATAGCTCCGGGGTTTAGAGAAACGGCCATAGATCAAACCGGTAACAATGGCAAGGGATAATAAGCCTGTGAGTGATTCCAATCCCGATACAAGGTTAGCCAGATCTCCTATTGGATTTACTCTACCGTATCCAACAGTTGTATATGTTTCAGTGCTGAAATAAAAAAGTTCTTTAATGATGCGCCAGTTACTTACTCCCTGAGGCAAACCCGTCAGTTCATCAGGACCGATCAGAAAATAAATAGTGGTGAAGCCAAGATTGATGATAAGATAATATACAACGATAACAGTAATAAACTTCCACGAAGACAGGTTCAGCATAGCATGAAACAAACTGATCCTTTTCCAAAAAGGCATGCCTTCTTTTACCAGGTTGTAACTGCCGTCTTTATTGATAAAACGGCCACTGCCCAAATCGTTATTCTTAGTACTTAAACCTGTGTCATTATTAAGCCGCGAAAACGGGTTCATTTTTTTATACAATGACATATCAGTACAATTGAAATGACCCCATCCGGAAATGAGGTCATTATTAAAAAAAGTAAATTACTATGTAAGTTCTGAGACCTTAATTTGCCAGACTTCTGAAATCTACCGGCACCAGTTTACTCACGCCCGGCTCCTGCATGGTTACACCATAGATCACATCAACCGCACTCATGGTTTGTTTGTTGTGTGTTACAATGATGAACTGTGAGTTATCACTGAACTTCTTGATCATCTGTGTAAACTTACCTACGTTGGCATCATCCAGTGGTGCATCTACCTCGTCCAGAATACAGAACGGCGCCGGCTTGATAAGATAAATAGAGAACAACAATGCTGTTGCTGTTAAGGTTTTCTCACCACCACTTAACTGTGTGATAGAAGAAGGGCGTTTACCTTTTGGTTTGGCAATGATCTCAATTCCTGTTTCTGCCAGGTTCTCCGGGTTTACAAGGATCATATCTGCCGTATCTTCTTCTGTAAACAAGGCCTTGAACACTTTCTGGAAATTTTCGCGCACCTGATTAAAAGTATCGAGGAACTGCTGGTTGGCAGTAGCTTCCACCTCCTGAATAGTTTGAAGCAGGCTTTCCTTAGCTGATACCAGATCGTTCTTTTGTTCAAGGATGAACTCGTAACGTTTCTTCATTTCCGTATATGCTTCAATAGCCGTAGGGTTAACCTCACCCATATTATCAAGGCGCTTGCGCATGCGGTCTGAGCTGGCTTGTAATTCTTCCAGGCTGGTAGTAGTGGTTCTTTCCTGTTCTAATATCTCATCCAGTTCAACTTTAAACTCAACAATCAGTCTTTCTTTCATTCCTGCAAGCTGTAATTTCAGTTCATTCAGCTTATCCTTGATATCTGTCAGCAGGTGATCAATCATTTCCCTGCTCTTCACTTTTAACCTCAGTTCACTTTCTTTTTCCTGTAATGCGTTACGGAGATTATAATATGCCTGATCTGCTTCATTTAATTTTTTCTCTTCTTCTTCTTTCTTACGCAGCATCTCCAGCAACATTTCTTCCGATCCTACCAATGCTTTCTCTCCTTCTGTAATAGCTTCAGACGCTTCGGATAGCTGTGTGGTATTATTGGTGATCTGTACATGCAGATCGTTCAACTGGTTTTCTTTGAATACTAATTCCTGCTGCAAAGTGGTGATCTTACTTTGCTGGCGGGTGTACTGTAAATTGGTTTCATTGTATTGAACCGATGCATAATTGTATTCCTGTTCAGACAACTGGTAATCCTGCTCAACTGTTTTCAGTTCATCAGTAGTTGATTGCAACTGCTCATTCAACTGCTGAAATTCTTCACGCGTAGAAGCAATAGCATCATGCTCGGCCTGTAAACGCTGATCAATATCTTCCAGTCGCTGCAATCCATTCTGTTGCGCCACCTGTAGATTTTCTATCCTGTTCTTTGCAGCAAACACCTGGTTGGTAAGCTGGTTGATCTCGTTCTCGGTTTGCTTGATCACATTCTCTTTCAACTGGTCGTTAAAAGCGATCACTTCATTATGCTTGGCCTGAATATCTGATTTCAGCAGGTTAACAACTGATTCCTGGTCGGAAATTTCTTCTGATAATTTTTCCAGGTTCTTGGCGCGACCGATTTTCTTTCCTTCAAACAAACCAACGCTTCCGCCTGTAAGTGTATATTTCCCTTTTACGTATTTACCATGTTTTTCCAGAACCACCGCGCCGTTACTGTTGGCAATAGCTTCATCATTTTCGGCGATGTAAACATTGCCTAATAGATATTCGGCTAATTTCCAGTATTGGGTGTCTACCTCAATTACATCCAGCGCTTTAATGGTGTTGGCAGGTTGATGTGTATCTATTCTGATATCTGCAAACTTCTCCAGCATGAAGAAATTAGCCTTGCCTTTTTTATGTGCATCCAACAGGTTAACCGCCTGCAGGCCTTCTTCCAGGTTATTTACCACATAATAATTCAGGTATGGTTCGAGTACATTTTCAACAGCCGTTCTATATTCTTCTTTTACATAAATAATATCAGACAGAATTGGCGCTGCATGGTTCCATTCAGGATTTTTGTGCAGGAACTTAATGCTCTCCGGATAGCCTTCCATCGAATCGATCAGGCTCTTTAACAGGTTAAACTCATTGCGCTTTGAATCGAGTTTGCGGTTCTCTTCATTCAGTTCATTCCGCAATACTTCTAATTGCGCCTGTGTTTCAAATATCTGCTCTTTGGTTTTTTCCTGATGCTCCTGCAATTGCTGCAGGTCAATGCGCTTCGCCTCAAGGGTTGATTCTTTTTCCTCTAATTCAACACTTAACTGCTGTAATTGCGATTCGCGGTTTTGTTTTTCATCATTCAACTGCGACTGAGCCCTTTGCAGGTTAAGAATAGACGTATCTGCAACAGCTACTTTTTTCTCAGCATCAAACTGACTGCGCTGTATTTGCTGGTAGCGGTTACGTAAAGCATCTACCCCACTTCTTTTCTCGTCAAAAATGCGGCGCTTATCTTCTACATCAAATTTGGAGGTCTCTACTTTCTCCTGCAGATCAAGCAAATTAGCTTGCTCTTCTCCTACCTGCATTTGGGTGTATTCAATTGAGTCGCCGATGGTTTTTAATTGCCCTTCAGCTTTTTCCAGGAATTCTTTCAGACTGGCTTCTTTTTCTTTCAGGTAGTGCAGCTTCTGGGTAGCAAGATTCTTTTCATTCTCTTTGCTGCGAAGGTCCTGCAGGTAGTCGTTAAACTCATGCTGCATACTTTGCAAAGCCCTTTCTTTCTCAACAAATCCAACTTTTTCCTGCTCTATCGCTGCTTCTTCGGTAGCAATCTCTGCTTCTAATTGTATTTTTTTATCGGTTTCCTGCTCCTGCTGCTCGTTCAGGTCTTTGTAGGTAACATTGAACCCTTCCAGTGCAGCTTTCACCAGTTCTATCGCTACTTCTTTGTATTCTTTTTTGATCTCGTAAAACTTCTCTGCTTTTTTAGCCTGGCTCTCAAGTGTTTTTAACTGGTTATTGATCTCGAACAACAGATCTTCAATACGGGCAAGATCCTGTTCGGTAGCATCCAGTTTATTTTTGGCTTCTTTCTTACGTGTTTTGTAGATGGTAATACCGGCAGCCTGTTCTAACATTCTTCGGCGGCTGTTCTCTTTGTCTTTGATGATATCATCCACCATACCCAATTCGATGATGGCATAACTATCGGTACTTACACCCGTATCAAGAAAAAGATTATGAATATCTTTTAAACGGCACGAAACATCATTCAGCCTGTATTCGCTCTCCCCATTTTTATAAAAACGGCGGGTTACAGTTACCGTATTAAATTCGGTTGGAAGCAGATTTTTGGTATTCTCGAAAGTAAGACTCACTTCTGCAAGACCACTTGGACTTCTTGTTTTACTGCCATTAAAAACCAATGCCTCGAGGTTTTCACTTCTGAGTGCAGATATTTTTTGTTCCCCAATTACCCAACGGATACTATCAATGATATTGGATTTTCCACAACCATTTGGACCGATGATACCTGTTATACCTTCGTCGAAACTGACTACGGTTTTATCAGCAAAACTTTTGAACCCTTTGATTTCTAACGACTTTAATCTCACGTCTATCCTGTTTAAGTACCTGCGAACATACAGTAAAAACGGCGACTATGTATGTGCGGGAAAAAATCCTGTGTATAAGAGGTGGAGAAGTAAAATGGTCCAAAAACAAGATATTATAAAAAATATTACAACAATCTGACTATCAACAAAATGTAATACATTTATTCCTGTTAAACTCTATATCGTTACGGACTAACAAAACTTTAAAACAGACCGTCAATCTCAGCTATTTTGCCAAAGATCATTTTTACAGTTACCAATGACCTGAGTTACGACCAGCGTATGCAACGGATTGCAGGCACACTGGCCGAGGCTGGTTATGAGGTGGTGTTAACGGGCAGAAAGCGGAAGGGATCCATACCTATCAAACCAGAGGCTTATGAACAGGTAAGACTGGATTGTTTTTTTTCGAAGGGTTTTTTGTTTTATTCGGAATATAACCTGCGGCTGTTTCTCTTTCTCTTGTTTAGTAAGGCAGATATACTTTGCGCGATTGATCTTGATACTATCCTGCCGGTTTATTTTGTCAGCGTCTTAAAAAAACAAAAACGGGTTTACGATGCACATGAAATATTTACTGAGCAGAAAGAGATACTGGCCCGCCCAGTCATTCATGTAATATGGCTGGCCATTGAAAGATTTGCGGTACCAGAATTTAAGTCGGGTTATACAGTTAATCAATCAATTATTGATGAGCTGGTTAAACGCTATGGGGTACATTATGGGTTGATCAGAAATTTGCCGCGCTCTTATTCTTTACCGTCAAATATTAATCAACAGGAAAAATGGTTATTATACCAGGGCGCAGTTAATGAGGGCAGATGTTTTGAAACACTGATCCCTGCCATGAAAGAAGTGAATGCAAGACTGGTGATCTGTGGAAAAGGGAATTTTTATGAGCAGACAAAACAACTGATCAAACAACATGGATTAGAAGGAAAGATCGAACTAAAAGGCAGCATATCACCCGTAGATCTTGCACAATTAACCCCACAGGCTTATGCAGGAATTACTTTGTTTGAGCGCGATGGCATGAACCAATATTATTCACTCGCCAACCGGTTCTTCGATTATATAATGGCGGGCATACCGCAGCTATGCGTTAACTACCCTGAATATGCAGGCATCAACCACGAATATGGTGTTGCCAGTTTAATAGATGATACAAAGCCCGAAACAATTGCCGGCGCATTGAACAATTTACTAACCGATACTGTTCTTTATAATACACTGCGCCTGCAATGCCTGAAGGCAAGAGAAATATGGAACTGGGAACACGAACAGCAGGCCCTGCTGAACATTTATAACAAGCTCTAACCCTGGAAAAGCATTTACATATCATTGCTTTCAATATACCATACCCTGCCGATTATGGTGGTTTGATAGATGTGTTTTACAAACTCCCCGCATTACAGGCACAGTGCATTGCCATTCACTTACACTGCTTTACCTATGGCCGCCCGGAACAGCCTGAATTGAATAAATATTGTGCCAGTGTAAACTACTATGAGCGGCATACCGGGCATAAAGGCATATCCAATACACTACCCTATATTGTTTCGAGCAGGAAGAATGAAGAATTACTGGAGAATCTTTTAAAAGACGATCATCCCATTTTTATGGAAGGTGTTCATTGCACTTATCTGTTGCTGGATAACCGTTTTAAAAACCGAAAATGTTTTGTGCGGCTGCATAATGTGGAACACCAATATTATCGGGAGCTGGGCCGGAACACATCATCACCTGTAAAAAAAATGTATTACTGGATTGAAAGCAAACTGCTGAAAGTGTATGAAAAGAAGATCGCTTCAAAAGCCATGTTCTTTGGCATAACAGAAAAGGATGCTGCGGTATATAGAAATGAACTGAACTGCAAACAGGTTGAACAGTTGCCCCTTTTTATTCCGGAATGGAAAGTGCAATGCCTTGAAGGCATGGGCTCCTATTGTTTATACCATGGCGACCTGAGTGTGGATGCCAATGAAAAAGCAGCTTTCTGGTTATTGGAGAAAGTGTTTCCAAAGCTTAAAGTTCCTCTTGTAATTGCGGGAAAAAATCCATCCGGGGAATTACACAGACTTGCGCATGCCACTAACCATACCTGTTTAGTAGCCAATCCATCCGAAAAAGAAATGCAGGATATGATTGCCAAAGCTCATATTAATATCCTGCCATCTTATACCACAACAGGTATGAAAGTTAAATTAGTAAACACCTTGTTTAATGGACGGCATTGTGTGGTGAATGATGCAACCGTTGCGGGCAGCGGGCTCGAATCTGCCTGTCATATAGGAACTACTGTAAACGCTTTTCAGGAGATCATTGCACAATTATATCATCAGCCCTTTACTTCTGAAGAAATTGAATTGAGAAAACGATTACTTACCGGGATGTTCAATAATGAAGTGAATGCAAAAAAATTGACTGCCCGGATATGGGGGTAGTTTTTTACCACACTTGCCCGTCCGGCCAGGCGGGGATTGCACAGATTAACACAGAGGGTTTGCTATACAGCAACCGCAGCGCTATCTATTACTTTGCCATTCTCGGTTTTCAACATTCTTGAAGGGTAGCGGTTGATCACAATAAAATCATGTGTTGCCATAATTACTGATGTACCATAATCTTTAGCGATCTGGATGAGTAACTGCATGATCTCATCACTGGTTTCGGGATCAAGGTTCCCGGTTGGCTCATCGGCCAGTATTAATTTGGGAGAGTTGAGTAAGGCACGGGCAATATCTACACGCTGTTGCTCTCCGCCACTCATCTCAAAAGGCATTTTAAATCCTTTGCTTTTAAGGCCTACTTTATCCAGCACATCATTGATCTTTTCTTCCATCAAACGCTCATCTTTCCAGCCGGTAGCTTTTAAAACAAAGCGCAGGTTCTCCTGCACGTTTCTATCAGTAAGCAATTGAAAATCCTGGAATACCACACCGAGGTTCCGGCGCAAGAAAGGAACTTTTTTCCAGTCCATAGTGCGCAAATCAAACCCAACTACAGAACCATTGCCTTCGCGCAGGGTTAATTCACCATACAATGTTTTTAATAAACTGCTTTTACCTGTTCCGGTTTTACCCACCAGGTAAACGAACTCGCCCCTGTTAACGGTAAAATTTACATTTTGCAGCACCAGGTTATTGCCCTGGTAAATATTAGCATTCTGGATAGAAACAACTGTGTCTGACATACCTCTAAATTACAATTTCTTACTAAGATTTTAATGTCTCACTTCCACCAGCCGGTTAAGTTGCAGGTGAAAAGCCTGTTAATATTCATACTTCAGTTCGCCAAAGCTGCCTTTGAGCAGGAGAGATGATTGTGTTGCAGGTTCTACCCTGCCGATCACCTTAGCTTCTATATTGAATGATTTAGCTGCTTCAATCATTTTCTCCACCGCAGATTCGTTAGTAAATACTTCCAGGCGGTGCCCCATATTAAATACCTGGTACATTTCCCTGAAATCGGCACCCGAGTTTTTCCGGATCAATTGAAAAATCGGGGGAATATCAAACAGATTGTCTTTGATGATGGATAGAGGCTGCGGCAAATATTTCATGCACTTGGTCTGGCCACCGCCACTGCAATGGATCAGTCCATTGATATCTTCAAAATAATTATCCAGCAAAACCTTCAGCAATGGTGCATAGGTTCTGGTTGGCGACAATAATAATTTTCCAACATTTATTTGTTCGTTGCCAATATTTATTTCATCCAACATTTTATTCGTTCCTAAATAAACCACTTCATCATTCAGTTTGGGCTCGAATGTTTCTGGGTATTTCTCTGCATAATATTTACTCAACACATCATGACGGGCGCTGGTTAAGCCATTGCTGCCAAGGCCGCTGTTATATGCTGTTTCGTAAGATGCTTTACCTGAGCTGCCAAAACCTACAATTACATTTCCCGGCGCAATTTTATCGTTGGTAACTAATTTAGATTTGGGCCAGCGGGCCGTCATGGTACCGTTTACAGCAATTGTTCTAACCACATCGCCCACATCGGCGGTTTCGCCGCCGAGGTAATGGATATGAACGCCGAATGTTTTTAATGTATCAAAGAATTCCTGCGTGCCATTGATCACAGCCTGCAAAATTTCGCCTGTAATAAGCAGTTTATTCCTGTCGATGGTAGAAGAAAACAACAGATTATCGGTAACACCCACACAAAGCAGGTCGTCAAGGTTCATGGCCACTGCATCCTGCGCTATTCCTTTCCATACGCTCACATCACCGGTTTCTTTCCAGTAGAGATAGGCCAGAATGCTTTTGGTACCCGCTCCATCGGCGTGCATAATGTTTACCCAATCATTATCACCACATAAAAAATCTGCATATATTTTACAAAAGGCGTTGGGGTACAGGCCCTGGTCCAGTTTCTGGATGGCTGCATGCACTTCTTCTTTCTGAGCCGAAACACCACGTTTAGCGTATAATGACATTTTGGAATTTTGGAATTGGGAAATTTTGGAATTGCTGCAAATGTAAGGATTAGCCATGAGGTCAAAAGAAACCAGCCCTTTCAATTTCCCAATTTCCCAATTTCCCAATTCCAAAATTTCCCGATTTTGTCCCTTACTTTTGCCCAACTATGAGGGTACATCGTGAATTAGCGGGCTCATTACCGGATTTTAACCGGGCAGTGGTTACTATCGGAACTTTTGATGGTGTGCATTTGGGGCATAAAAAGATCATTGCGCAATTAAAAGAAGAGGCTGCCCGCATTGATGGTGAAACGGTGATCATCACTTTTCACCCCCATCCCCGAAAAGTTGTTTCTTCTGTGCCCGGAGACATCAAACTGCTTAACACCCTCGACGAAAAGATAGGCCTGCTGGATGCCGCAGGTATTGACCACCTGGTAGTGGTTCCGTTTGATCATGTATTTGCCAACCAGACTGCCGAGCAATATGTAAAAGATTTTCTTTATAAATATTTCAAACCGCATACGGTGATCATCGGGTATGATCATCGCTTTGGTAAAGCGCGTGAGGGCGATTACCATATGATGAAGGAGTATGGTAAGACATTTGGGTTTGAAGTGAAGGAAATATCTGAACAGATCATTAATGAGATCGTGATCAGTTCAACCAGGATCCGCCATGCATTGGTTGAGAATGATATTGCCCGTGCAAATGCTTTTTTAGGCTACACTTATTTTTTTGAAGGGCTGGTTATTGAAGGCAATAAACTGGGGCGAACGATAGGTTACCCAACTGCCAACCTGCATATTGCCAGCGAAGAAAAATTGATACCCGGGAATGGGGTGTATGCAGTTACTGTTGTGATGCACGAATCGCCCATCGCGGATAAGATGTATAAGGGCATGATGAATATTGGCTTGCGGCCAACGGTTGATGGGAAGAAAAAAGTGATTGAAGTGAATATTTTTGATTTTGATGAAGATATCTACGGACAAACAATACAGGTGCATGTACACCATTACCTGCGCGGAGAAATAAAATTCAATGGACTTGACGAATTAAAAAAACAACTCGAAAAAGACAAGCAGGATGCAATAGCAGTTTTAGCTAAATAAGCGCGATTCACATCTCACGATTCACGCTTCCTCTTAAACAATTCCTCCGGGTCAAAATCAATGATCTGCCGGTAATTATCCAGTCCGAATATTTCTGCCAGCCTGATCAGGCTTTCAATTTTAACTTCTGAAACGGCGTTTTCCCAGGTAGAAAGTGTGGATCGGCCAACGCCGAGTTCTGCTGCAACAAAACGCTGGTCAAAATTCCTTAATTCTCTTATCAGCCTGATATTACGGGCTATCCGGAGACGTTCTTCGCTTCTTTTATACATTGATAAATATTAAAGGGTGATATAAGAACACAATACTAAGCGCTCCCCATTTCTAAAAAAAGGGTGTAAACACGCTATTACAGGCCGTATTTAAACGGTATTTTTCTCCCCGTAAAAAGCTGTCAGGCAGGCTAACATTGTTCTGATGCAAATACTTGGTTTCCGAAATGCAGGTTCAGAATTTTATTGCATCATTTGGCCAATGGTAAATGGGCAATTTAAAAATCCTCTGATACCCATGCACGATGCGAAAATGAAGGGGGAAATCAAAACTACATTTTATGAAAACGATGGAATTAAACAAAATGGGGCTGGCCCCGATTGATTGTTTCGAAATGAGCAACATCAACGGTGGCGGAGTCTGGAAGGCATTCTTAAAAAAATTAAGCTGGTATGCCGCTGCAAACGAGATCATCGAGCATTGGGAGGAGATCAAACACGGCTTAAGGGATGGATGGAATTTTGATAAACCCGCAAAATAAAACAACTATGAAAAAAGTACAATTATTGTCAGATTCATTCGACTGCTTAACCGACCTGACAACGGACGAACTACTATCAGTGGAGGGAGGTAGTGGTTTTTGGGAAGATATAGCCTATGCTGCAGGTGTTACTGCGAAATGTTTTTATGTATTTGTAAAAACCGCAAGTGAATTTCAGGCATCATTACCACCAAATTTGAAAAAGTAGTCAGAAAAGGGGGCAGAGTTTTTCTGCTCCCTTTATTCATTACCTGAATTAAATGAAAAATCACTCTTTAAAAAATATTGTATGATTCCCACTCTATCAAATCAGGACACTATCTTCAACAGGTTGATAAATAAACTTTCAACCTATTCTATCCCAAGCCTTATTCTGTGGGCCATTTTAGCAGATTCGTTGATTACATGTCTTTTCTCTTTTGTTTTATTTCCCGGCCACACCGCCGGTCCTAAGGTTATAGCAAATACCGAGTGGTTCATCATAGCAGTGCTGGCCGCGCCTCTTTTAGAGACATTGATTTTTCAAGGCTGGATAATTAAAAACACTTTAAAGTATACAAATAATAATAAACTCTTAGCCATCCTGGTCTCATCTATCGCATTTGGTTTAGCACATTACTATTCTATTCCGTATATAATAAAAGCCACTTTTGGAGGATTGATCTATGGAGTTCTGTATTTTTCAATTTCAGGCAAAAAAAGAGACCCCTATTTTTTTATTGTTATCGCACATAGTACTTATAATCTCATCGGTTTCATCTTAACCTATTTAGGGAAAGGATAAAAAACAAAGAGGTACAAGCTTGACCAACCCGGCACCATTAATTAGAAATTCTGAAAAGATGAATTGCCTGCCAGTTCTGCTTAGTAAGCAGGTACCCGTTGCTTCCCATAGTGGGCAATCATTGAGTTGTCTCACATTTATAATGGGGTATTGTTTAGGAAATCTGAGTAAGCGCTTTAAAAATCAAACTAAATGGACTTCTTATCAGACAATAACATCTGGGTTTTCAAAAGCAAAGCAAGGAAGGCTAACCATTCCATTTATATATGCCTGCTGGCTCTTATTATTACTACACTTGCATCATTGCCATTTATCAAATGGACCATTGTTATCAAAACTGCCGGCATTACCCGTCCGCAAAATGAAAGAACAGAAGTAAGACCGGTTATTTCCGGCATCATTGATACCCTGTATTATAAAGAAGGCGATGAAATTCAAAAAGATGCAGTGATATTGAGGATCAGGGACCTCAATACCAAAAGTAAAAGAATACGGAATCAATTCGAGATCAATCAACGTAAAGATTTTGTGCATGATCTTTTGCTGCTTACTTCCACACCACAATTTGAAAATGCAGCACCACAAATACAATCTGCAGTTTATACTGAACAATTGAACCATTTTTTACAACAAAAAACAGAACAGGAAATATTGTTAAAAAAAGCGGACAAAGAAGTTGAAATAAACACTCCTCTGGCAAAAGAGAAAGTGATTTCTCCTAAAGAATACTTTGATATCCGCAACAACCAGGAAAAAATACAGGCTTCCTGCAAAGCTTTTATCAAGGGGCAATTAAGTACCTGGCAGCAGGATCTGGCGCGTTATCAACTAGAGCTTGCCCAGTTTGCAGAACAGTTAAACGAGGTAAATACCAATGCAGGTTATTATGAAGTAAAAGCGCCTGTTACAGGAATAATACAAGGCATCCATACCCGCTATGCCGGCGGTTTATTACAAGCCAATGAACCTATCTGCAGCATTTCGCCGGAAGGCAGTATTATCGGTGAATGTATGGTGCAAACAAAAGATGTAGGCTTATTACATAAAGGCCAGCCTGTCCGCTGCCAGATAGAGGCCTTTGATTACAATTACTTTGGCGTACTAACCGGTAAGATACTCAGCATTGATAATGATTTTACCCCAATTGATAATAAGCCCCTGTTTAAGGTGCGTTGCAGCTTCGACAGTACCAAAATGCACCTGAAAAACGGTTACACCGGCCAGATAAAAAAAGGTTTAGGTTTTCAGGCAAGTTTTATAATAGCCCGGCGCAGTCTATGGCAATTGTTATTTGATAAACTAGACAATTGGTTAAATCCCAATGCTCCACCCATAAACATGACAGCCACCCTTTGAACAAAGCAATTAAAATACAACAACGGGATATTACCGATTGCGGAGCTGCCTGCCTTGCTTCTGTTGCTGCATTCTATCACTTACGCCTGCCGCTAAGCAGGATACGCCAGTATGCCGGAACAGATAAACAAGGCACCAATATATTAGGCATGGTAGAAGCCGCAGAGAAACTGGGTTTCCAGGCTAAAGGTGCAAAAGGCCCCCTGGAGAGTTTATCAAAAATACCTTTGCCCGCCATTGCTCATGTAATTGTAAAAGGGAGCCTGCATCATTTTGTGGTGATATATAAAGTAAGCAAAACATCGGTCACTGTTATGGATCCCGCCGATGGCAGATTATACAGAAAGAAAAAAAATGATTTTGCAAAAGAATGGACAGGAGTGATTGTTCTGCTTTTGCCCGATGAACAGTTTACTGCAGTAAATCAAAAAACAGCTAATATCCTTCGGTTCTGGCAACTCATCAGACCGCACAAGGGCATCATGCTGCAGGCGTTGGTTGGGGCTTTGGTGTACACCTTGCTAGGACTGTCTGTTTCTATTTACCTGCAAAAAATCATTGACTTTGTTCTGGTAGACGGGAATACAAAATTACTGAACCTGCTTAGCATTATTATGATCGCAATACTTGTTTGCGAATTGTTTATCGGGGCATTTAAAACAATACTTGGCCTGCAAACAGGCCAGCAAATCGATGCCAGACTGATATTAGGTTACTACAAACATCTTTTACAATTACCCCAGCGTTTCTTTGATACCATGCGCGTTGGCGAGATCATCAGCCGGGTGAACGATGCAGTTAAAATAAGAATGTTTATCAATGATATTGCACTGAGTATGGTAGTCAATGTACTGATCGTTGGATTCTCGATCGGCGTAATGTTCCTGTATTACTGGAAACTGGCTTTGCTGATGCTGGCTATTATTCCTGCATACCTTATTATTTACTTTATAAGTAACCATGTTAACAAAAAATGGCAGCGCACATTGATGGAGAATAGTGCAGAGCTTGAGACCCAATTAGTAGAGAGCCTGAACGCAGCGGGAACCATTAAACGTTTTGGACTGGAATTATACGCAAGTACAAAAACAGAAAACAGGTTCATTGTATTGCTCCAAAACATCTATACCAGCAGCATCAAAAACCTTTATCTGGGAACAGCCTCTGAATTTTGCACAAAACTTTTCACCATCCTGATCTTATGGGCGGGAAGTTATTTTGTGATAAAAAGGGAGTTAAGTCCCGGAGAATTACTCTCTTTCTATGCTTTGATTGGCTATTTTACGGGGCCGGCTTCATCGTTGATAGGAGCCAATAAAAATATACAGGATGCCCTGATTGCCGCTGACAGGCTATTCGAAATTATCGACCTGGAAACTGAAACATCCAATAGCTCTAAAATAGAATTAACACCGGAACGGATAGGCGATATCTGTTTCAATAATGTACGCTTCAGATATGGAACAAGAGTTACAGTATTTGAAAGTTTGCAAATACAAATTAAAAAAGGAACCACAACTGCCATTGTTGGAGAAAGCGGGAGTGGTAAATCAACCCTGCTTTCCATTTTGCAGAATCTTTACCCTGTTACAGAAGGAAATATTACAATCGGAGGATTAGACATTCAATATATCAGCAACCGCAGTCTCAGGCAAATGATCTCTGTTGTGCCCCAGCATATCGATCTGTTTGCCGGTACTGTTATTGAAAATATTGCTATCGGTGATCCGGAACCTGATTTGCAAAAGATCATCCATTTATCTAACAGGCTGGGCATTCATGATTTTATTGAGAAACTACCCGCTTCTTATAATACGCTCTTGAATGAACAAGGCATTAATCTGTCGGGAGGGCAGCGTCAACGCATTGCCATTGCACGTGCCCTGTACAGAAATCCGGAAATATTAATACTGGATGAAGCAACTGCTTCACTAGACCCCACTAGTGAACAAAGAGTACAGGAAACCATTGAATGGCTTAAACAACAGGGGAAAACAATCATCATTATTGCTCATAGACTAACCACCATTAAAAATTGCGATGAAATTTTAGTACTGAAAAACGGTCGGTTAGTGGAACAGGGAAATCATGATAGCTTACTGGAAATTAAGGGAAATTATTTTTTGCTATGGCAACATCATGCAGGAATGATCGTTTGATCAAATGATATTTATTTCAGGAAGGAGCAATATGTAAATACAGAATTAGAAAGTATATTTCATACCTACGCCATCATCTTCACTGCCATCTCTTTCATCAATCCTGCATCAGAAGTATTTCCATCATGCACCCCTATACTGCGCAGGTTGTATTGATGCAATAAGAGGAGAATTTTTTCAACACCTTTATAATCGTATTTTTTTGCGGCGCCAATATAGTCGCGAACGAAATAGGGGTTCACGCCCAAAGCTGAAGCAACTGTTTTCTCATCGGGGCTTGATACGCTGTATATCATGTAAACCTTACTGAAGAAATTATAAAGGGCAGGCAAAATCATTTGTATCGGTCCGGCCTTGGGATTAGCTTCAAAATACTGTATGATGCGGATGGCCTTCGACATATTTTTTTGTGCAACAGCGGCCTGCAATTCAAACACATTGAATTCTTTACTTACACCGATATAGTTTTCAATATCATCTTCCGTAATGTTTTTACGGGCTCCCAGGTTAACGGCTAATTTTTCTATCTCATTGCGTATACGGCTAAGATCGTTACCAATATGATCAACCAGTAAAAAAAGTGCTTTCTGTGTAATACTCAATCCATGATGTTGTATCATCTGGCTGGCCCATTCCGGTAACTGGCTGTCGTACATTTTTTTGGTACTAAGCATCTCTCCTTTCTGCTTCAGCAGCTTGGACAATTTTGAGCGGCCATCAACTTTCTTGTCTTTATAACTTACCACAAACACGGTTGAAGGCAGGGGATTTTCAATATATCCTTCCAGTTTTTCAATTTCGCGCATCTGCTGTGCCTCTTTCAACAACACTACCTGCCGCTCGGCAAACATGGGATAACGCATACAGGCGTTAACTACCGAAGCCCAGTCTGCATCCCTTCCATAAAATATAGTAAGATTAAAGCCAGCTTCGGCCTCGCTCAGGATATGATGCTCAGCATATTCTACCACCTGGTCAATAAAAAATGACTCTTCCCCCTCTAACCAATAGATGGGTTTAAAAACACCTTTTTTCCATTCTGAGATGATCTTTTCCGCCGGCATGGCTGCAAAGATGTGGCACGAAGCATTAAACACGAAAAATAGCTGCCGAAAGTTGTAAACATTGATGTGAGTCAGCAGTCAATAGCCCATGGTCAACAGTCCACAGCTCCTCCACCCGTTTTGACCGTAGACCTCAGACTCCTAACTACCACTACACCACCATTATCCTGTCTTCCGTTAACAAAGGCCTATCCAGGAACCGCAATATTACATTAGCTGTAACCACCACATCTTTCTGACAATAGGCCGCGATCCGGGGCAGGTCCCGTTCCAGGTAATAAACATCCTGCACCATGCTGCCATCCATATCCGATTTGGAAGAGGGGATCCCCAATACATTGGCCAGCAGATGCAGGGAAACATAGTTCTTATTATCGCCAAACTTCCACCAGTTCAGGGTATCAAACATTTTTACTTCCCAGGGCTTTTTATCGTGCAACTGCAAATATTCCGGCAATGGCAACCTGTTAATGAGTAAACGGCGGCAGATATAGGGGATATCAAACTCCCTGATATTATGTCCGCCAAACTGAAAATGCCGGTGATGCTGGTACATTTTAGTACATAAATCAGTAAAAATCCTGAGTATTTCTACCTCATCATCCGCGTAAATACTTTTCATTTTCAGGGATAATCCATGTTGCTCATCTTCATAAAAAAAGGCAGTAGAGATGCATACGATCTTACCAAATTCGGCCAGTATACCTGCCTTTTTCCGGTAGCATTCTACCATGCTCATATCTTCTGGCACGGTTTTGGCAACTTTGTCGCTAAACAGGATCTGCCAGTCTAAATCCATAGCAGCAAAGGATGGAAACTGAGGCACTGTTTCAATATCAAGTAATAAAAGTTCTGTTATCATACAATAAAAAGTAATAAATTTCGAATCCCAAAATCAAACAACATGAGTTACAATGACGCAAGCAATGCCGGTACTGGTACTCAGTATCCACAGCAAAAAGATAACCGTAAACTAATATACGGTATTCTGATCGCTGCCCTGATCGGTACATGGGCTTACATTTTTTATGACAAAAGCAAAACCAAAGAAACGGTAACGCAGTTAGAAACCAGGATCGTTAATGTGGATAGTGCGCGTAACGCCATTCAGCAGGATTTCCTGGCTGTTTCGGCTAAAGCAGACTCATTAACCCAGAACAATATCCAGTTACAGGGCGACCTGGCTGATAAAAATTCTGCCATCCAGAAACTGAAAGGCAATATCAGTGGCATTCTGAAAAAGAAAAATGCGACAGATGCAGAACTTGCCCAGGCCAAACAAATGATTGGCGAACTGAATGGCAAAGTGGATGGACTGTTTGCAGAAATAGATAAACTAAAGGGCGAGAACCAACAATTAACATCTGCCAACCAACAGTTAAGTACAGAAAAAACACAGCTTACTGCCGACAAACAGAGCCTTGAGCAGAACCTCACTACCACTAAAACCGAGAAGAAACAACTGGAAGATAAAGTAGACGTGGCTTCTACCCTGCACGCATCTTATATTGGCATTGCAGCTATTAAAGTGAGCAGCAGTGGAAAAGAAAAAGAAACCACTACGGCCAAAAGAGCTAACCTGATCCGTATTTCTTTCCGCCTGGATGAGAACAGGGTTACCCCTTCGGGCACCAAAGATATTTATGTGATAGTAACTGGACCAGATGGTAAAGCCATTACTGAAGGCGGCTCATTTGTTTCCAGGGAAGAAGGTGATAAACCATTTACCAGTAAAGTAAGCGTAAACTATGAACAGGGAAAAGTTACCCCTGTTAGTTTTGACTGGAAACAAACCGACAAATACAAAGAGGGTGATTATAAAATAGAGATCTACAATAACGGATTTAAAATTGGACAAGGTGTAAAAACCCTGAAAAAAGGCGGCTTATTCAGCTAAGCAAAAATCATTTTTTATTAAGAGAGACGGTTACTTCGGTAGCTGTCTCTTTTTTTATTGAATTATCGGATTGGCGGATTACGGATTGGCGGATTAGCGAATTGCGGATTGTGAATTAACGGATTCAAGCTTGAAACACATAAATTTACTTACTCAATCCGCTAATCCGTAATTCGCTAATCCGCCAATCATGATACCACAATGGCTTAACTGGAAAATTGTTCTGATCTGCATAGCGATCGTATTGGTAAGCGGTACCATTTTCTATTCGCAATACGTGGCCGGGAAAATTGCAAAAGAAGAGCGTAAAAATGTGGAAGCATGGGTAGAGGCACAACGAACCATCCTTAATTCATCAGACAGTGCCAGTATTAACCTTGCTACTAAAATATCTACCGAAAACAACCAGATACCCATTATTGAAACCAATGAGAGAGACAGCATCACAGGCAATTACCTCAACCTTGATGCTGACCAGGTAAAATCTGAAACGGGTTATCTGAAAAGAAAACTGATAGAATTTAAAAGGTACCGGCATCAGCCTATTGTACTTATTTTAAAAGAAAAGCCTTATACAGCCAATCAATATTATTATGGTGAGAGTGATCTGTTGAAAGAGGTTAAGCTATACCCCATCATACAACTCATCATTGTAGCCTTATTTATCACCATTGCCATCCTTGCCCTGCAAACATCTTACCGAAGTGCACAAAACCAGTTATGGGCATCTATGGCCAAAGAAACGGCACACCAGTTGGGCACACCGGTATCCAGTTTACAGGGTTGGCTGGAGATTTTAAAAGAGCATGAAGTAAACAAAGCGATTGTGCCGGAGATAGCGAAAGATGTAAATCGCTTGCGGCTTGTTACAGACAGGTTTGGTAAAATAGGAAGTCAGCCACAATTAGAATTAAGCAATCCATCAGAACAGATACATCATATGCTGGAGTACATGAAAAAGAGAACCGGTGGTCATGTTCAGATCAACTTTGATGATCAGCCGATCAGAGATTTAGTTACTAAGCTTTCTCCTCCCTTATTCGACTGGGTAATGGAAAATCTGATCAAAAATGCATTGGATGCCATTGAAGGAAATGGATCCATCAATATTACAACAGCCGTTACAGAAGGTTACCTGTTGATTGATGTAACAGATACGGGAAAAGGCATTGCGAACCATCATTTGAATAATGTGTTTAACCCGGGATTTACTACCAAAAAACGCGGATGGGGATTGGGGCTCACTTTAAGTAAGAGGATAATTGAGCAGTATCACAAAGGGAAACTCTTTGTGAAGTGGAGTGAGCAGGGTAAAGGCAGTACCTTCAGAATTATTCTGCCTCTTCAATCATCGCCACAGGTTGCGTAACAGCCATCATACCAAAACAACTCATCGCAGCATACCATTGATGCAGTGATTGAGTGGTAGTGGTGTCGATATACAGATTGGCCTCACTGCATAAACTTAATAATTCTGTTTCTGCATCTGCCATCTCTGTATTGTCTTCCGTTTCGCCAATGCGACGTATGCAACTGTGCATTCTGGATAATTTCTCATCCGATAAATGATCAAATGCATGCTGTTGCATTAATTGTCCTGCGGCATTAACCAGTAATTCATACGAGGTCGTTTTCATGTCCTAGGTTTATGTTAGCAATTAACTATATAGACAACAAAAAGGGGTGATTTGTTGATTAGCAAATTGTTAACGGCATTTTTTGGTGGATAAATTGGGGATAGTGAGCGTAGATAAAGGATTGTGATAGGGATGAACGGCAATGCTTTAGCCGAAGATTCGCAGATTTAAAGAAATAAATTGCCACAGAATACACAGATTTTCACAGACAATTTCTGTGTTATTCTGTGCCTTCTGTGGCAAAAAAACATCACCTATATGTTTTCATTTTTTAACCACGCAAGATCATTGGCCAACACTTAACTCTGCCTTTTCACAGATCCACCGCTGTTCACATTAATATCACGAATCAATGCTTCTCCTTTAAACCTGATAAAACCACCACTATTGGCTTTAGCGGAGATTTCTTTAGTAACAGTTATTTGTATACCCGCACCACTGCTGGCTTCTGCGATGCAGTTAACAGCGCTCAAACCATAACCACGAAACTGGGCGCCGCTGCTGCCATCTACATCCAATGAGGCAACTGTGCCGGATAAATTAATGGTTCCACCGCTGTTTAAACGGGCAGTAAGTTTTTCCAGATTGATGTCGGAGCCATTTACAGATCCACCACTGGTAGCTTTTACGGCATCAATGTTTTTGTATGATACGTATACTTTTACCCTCCAGTTTTTCCATTTGTTCCAGAATTTCCAATCGCCCTGGCGGGATATTTTTAAAGTACCTTTTTCTACAACTGTACTTACTTCGTCCAGGTAATCGGTATTACCCACACTAACGGCCAGTTCTTCCTTATCTCCTTTACTGATGATCACTTCTATACCCGATGAGGTTTCAATGGCATGAAAGGAGCTGATGTTCCTTTTTTGGGCATTATTACCATCATACACTACTTTTTGTGCTATCGTGGCAGAAAAGGCCATCAATACAGCCACACACAAGATCAATATCTTTTTCATAACGTATTTTTTAGCATGTAACGGATCTGAAACATAAATGTTACACCCATCTTAAAAAAAAACACTCTGTGAAACGCTCAATCTCCGTGTATTCTCTGTGTTGAAAAAAATCTGTATCATCTGAGTGTTTTTTCAACACAGAGAGCACTGAGGAACAGAGGCGCACGGAGAGTTAGCGTAATACTACTGCGCCAAGGGCAGGCAGGTGTACCTTCAGTTTATAACATTTGGAAGGTTTATCTACAAGCTCTGATTGAATGGATGGGTTGTATACATCCCCCGTTCCCCAGAATTCTTTGCTATCGCTGTTAAATATTTCGTCCCATTTGCCTTTTCCATGTACATATATTTCCCAGTCATTGCGAACAACAGGTGTTACGTTCAGAATGATCAGTACATCATCTTTTTCTTTTTTTCCTTTCCTGGCATATACCAGTACCGATTCACTGCGATGGTTCAGATCAACCCATTCAAAACCTCCGGGTTCAAATTGCTTTTCATATAAAGCAGGTTCTGAGCGGTATAGTTCATTGAGTTTCTGGATACAATATTTCATTCCGCTATGGCCGGGGAATTGCAATAACTCCCATTGCAATTCGCTTTTATAGTTCCACTCATTGGTAGCGCCAAATTCATCCCCCATAAATAAAAGTTTGGCACCGGGATGCGTGAACATATAGGTGTACAGGATGCGCAGGTTGGCAAATTTCTGCCATTCATCTCCGGGCATTTTGTACAACATAGGGCTCTTGCCGTGTACCACTTCATCATGGCTCAGTGGCAGCATAAAATTTTCATCGTAGAAATACATCATGCTGAATGAAAATTTATCCTGCTGAAACTGGCGGAAGATGGGATCCAGTTTAAAATAATCCAATGTATCATGCATCCAGCCCATCATCCATTTCATTCCAAAACCTAACCCGCCTTCAAAAGTTGGCCTGCTTGTTTTAGGCCAGTCGGTTGATTCTTCTGCGATGGTTTGTATATCCGGAAAATCGCGGTACAATGTTTCATTCAGATCTTTAATAAATGCAATGGCCTCTAAATTGCCGTTACCGCCGTATTCATTAGGTTCCCACTGACTCATGTTACGACTGTAATCCAACCGCAGCATAGAACTCACCGCATCTACACGAATGCCATCTGTATGAAACTGATCGCACCAGAAACGGGCGCTGCTGATGAGGAATGATTTTACTTCACCTCTTTTGTAATTAAAAATGTAAGAATTCCAGTCGGGATGATAGCCTTTGCGCATATCGGCATACTCATAGGTATGTGTGCCATCAAACATGAACAAACCATGTGCATCGTATGGAAAATGCGAAGGAACCCAGTCCAATATCACACCAACCCCTGCCTGGTGAAAAGCATCTACCATTGCCGCATAATCCTGTGGCGATCCAAAGCGGGAGGTAGGTGCAAAATAACCGGTGCCCTGGTAGCCCCAGCTTCCATCAAAAGGGTGCTCCATTACAGGCATGAACTCCACATGTGTAAAACCCATTTCTTTTACATAAGGCACTAATCTTTCGGTGATTTGCTGGTAGGTATTGTATACTTCTTCGTTATTTTTATCAGGGCGCATCCAACTGGCAAGGTGTACTTCGTAAACCGAATAAGGCGATGTGAGTGCGTTGTGTTTTTTTCTTTCTTTCATCCACTGCGCATCCTTCCACTCATATTTTGTTTGCCAGGTGATAGAGGCCGTGAATGGTCGCTTCTCCCAAAAATGTGCAAACGGATCTCCTTTATCCAGCTTAATACCTTTGTACCCATGTATATGATACTTGTACGCTTCTCCTGCAGGTACATTGGGTATAAAGCCTTCCCATATACCTGAATTATCTGAACGAACTTTTAAAGGATGCGATTCTTTATTCCATTCATTAAAATAGCCCACTACCGAAACAAATGTGGCATTTGGCGCCCATACGGCAAAATAAGTTCCGTGCGTATCCAGTATGTCCAATTGCTTATTACCAAACAACTTATACAAACTATAATGCGTGCCCTGCTGAAAGTTTTTGATATCCTCATCTGTAAACAAAGAATAGTTCCATACAGTCTGCCGCTGATCAACAAAATGAACCTCTTCATACTTTTTTGGAGAAGGTTTTCCAACTTTAGAACTACTCTTATCTCCTGTAGGCGGGTTGGATGGTGCGGTGGAGTTCTCTTTAGACATATCCTTATCCTTGGTTGAGCTCATAAATCAATGATTATCAAATAATAATTTTTTTTAACATTTGTTTACGACTAATTTCTTAGTTATAACCGGATTCTTTATGGATTTTACACCCGCTTGCATCCTATACGTTAACCAGACTAACCAATGAGAAAATTACGTCTTCTGTCCGCAATCTTCAGCATTTTTATATTGGGTTCTGCTGTTGCCCAACAAAGTTCTCTTAAAGGTACCATAACAGATACCTTAAACAAACAAAATCTTCTTAACGCAGTGATCTCGGTTTTACGTACAAAAGATTCTGTGTTGGTAAAATATACCAGGACTGATATCAGGGGATATTTTGAGATAAAGAACCTGACTGCGGGAAATTTTATACTGATGGTCTCTTATCCCTCTTATGCAGATTATGTTGAGAAGATAAGTATTGAAGCCGGCACAGATAAATCATTGGGCAACCTCCCACTTATTACCAGAGCAAAGCTGCTGGAAGAAGTGATCGTAAGACAACGTATTGGGGCAATCAGGGTAAAAGGTGATACAACAGAATACAGGGCCGATAGCTTTCATGTGGGCCCCAATGCAGATGTACAGGAACTTCTGCGGAAAATGCCCGGCATACAGGTTAACAGCAAAGGAGAAATTACAGCACAGGGAGAAAAAGTACAGAAGGTGTTGGTTGATGGAGAAGAGTTTTTTAGCGATGACCCCGCAGTGGTTACCAAAAATCTGCGGGCAGATGCCGTAGACAAAATACAGGCTTTTGATAAAAAAAGCGATCAGGCAGTTTTTAGTGGCATAGATGACGGACAAAAAACGAAAACACTGAATATCCAGTTAAAAGAGGATAAGAAAAAAGGATATTTTGGTAAAGTGGAAGCAGGCAGTAATCTTGACAAATACCGCTATGGAAAATTATTAGCCAATGCTTTCAAAGGCAAACGGAAGTTCTCTGCTTATCTAACAACTGATAACACCAAATACGAATCATTAAACTGGGATGAGAACCGAAATTATGCCGGGGAAACCAATGTAACTACGGAGGTTAATGATGATGGTGGTATTATGATGTGGAGCCAGGGCGATGATTTTAGCTGGGGCCGCGGATTTCCCACATCCACTACCGGAGGTGTTCACTTCAGTAATAAATGGGACAAGGATAAACATAATAGCAACAATACATACCAGTATAACCATCTTGAAGTAAACGGAAATACGACCAGTAAGACACAAAACATCTTACCCGATACCAGTTTTACCAATACCACTTCTCAGGACCAGGTTTCAGAGAAAACAAGGCATAAACTGACCAGTATTTATGAATGGCAGATAGATTCATCCAGTTCGCTGAAACTGACCGTGAGAGGATCAACAGTGAAAGGACTTAGCAAATCCAATTATCTTGGCCAGTCTATCAGCCAGGATGGTAAAGTAATTAATGAGAGTAACCGTACCACCGATAATAACAGCGATAACAATACACTAAACGATAATATTTTCTGGCGCAAGAAATTTCAGAAAAAAGGGCGCACCATTTCTATCAACTCTGACCTGAATTTTGGCAACAGCAGCGAAAACATTCTGTTACAGGCCGTTAATAGTTTTTATGATAAAAACGGCACTTTAATAAGAACAGATAATGTAGATCAGATGAAGGTAAACAAACAGCACACATCTACTATCAACTCGCTGCTTTCTTACACAGAACCTTTATGGAAAAATACTTTTCTTGTATTAAGCTACCGCCTCAGCCTGAACAGGAATGATGCGGAAAGGAATACCTTGAGCAAAAACGGGTTTGGCAAATATGAAAACTTAGTTGACACTTTGAGTAACCACTTCCTATTTAATACAACAGGCCATCTGGGAAGGGTTAGTATACGATACAATGTGAAGAAGGTTAATTTCTCAATTGGTACAGGTCTTGGCACATCTACCTATCACCTGAATGATGTAAGAAAAAATACAGACCGCGAAGTGTCTTTTAATAATTTTGTACCATCCGTTTCGTTTAACTATACCCCTAAGCAGCAGCGCAGGATTAATTTCAACTATAATGGAAACACCCAAAACCCTTCACTGTTACAGATACAACCTATTACCGACAATATTGACCCTTTGAACATCACCATTGGCAACCCTAACCTGAAACAATCGTTCACTCATAATTTCAGTTTATGGGCATCGGATTTTAAGGTATTAAAAAGCAGAAGTCTTTACATGAACGCCAATTATTCCATAACCGAAAATGCGATTACCAATTCATCTACAGTAGATAATTTAGGAAGAAGAGTTAGCCAGGCCATCAATGTTTCAGGCAATTATAATGCCTCTCTGTACGCCGGTTATAGATTTGATCTTGCCCCATCTTTAAATGTTGGTGTAAGTATTGGTCCCGGTAAAAGCAAATATGTTAGTGTTGTAAACGGGATTAACAATGCTACAGTAACTACCAATGTAAGAATTGGCATCAATGCAGGTTACTGGTCTGATAAATGGATCAATTTCTGGATGAATGTTAATGCAACCAATAATAGGAGCCTGTCTTCGATACGCCCTGATGTAGTAACGCAATATTGGTCGTACGACACCTATACCGAAGTTCAGCTAAAGTTCAAGAAAATAAAAACATATATCGATATGAATATCCAGGCAAATATCTACCAGAAAACAGCGGCATTTGCCAATCAACAGAATTCATTTGTTTTCAGTCCATCTGTACGAAAAATCCTTTCCAAAGACGATAAATGGGAAGCAAAAGTTTATGTGAACGACCTGTTTAACCAGAATGTTGGCATTAACAGAAGCGCTACCAGCAACTTTATTTCTGAGACCACAACACAAACCATTAAACGGTATGTGATGTTTTCGCTGATCTATAATTTTAGCAAAAATGGCAAACCCACAAACAATGGCTTCTAATATGAAAACAATATTATTGATCGCGGCATGCGGTATCATGTTATCTGCATCGGCTCAAACACAATTTATTACCAGGGGCAGAGTGGAATATGAAAAGAAGACCAACCAATACAAAGCGATAGAAGAACAGGCTGAGAGTAATTCATGGCTTCAGACCATCATGAAATCCTATCCCAAAATTGTTACAGATGTTTATGAACTTAGGTTTGATAATAAAAAATCGGTGTACAAATTGGCCAAAGAAAATTCAGACAATAAATACCTCATGTGGGGAACCAAACCATCCGAAACCGATGGTGTAGTACAGGACCTGGAAAATAAGACCGTATCTACACAAAAAGATGTTTTCGAAAACACCTATCTCATCAAAGACAGTCTCAGAAATCTTGAATGGCGCATTACCGATGAAACCCGCGATATTGCCGGTTTTGAATGCAGGAAAGCGGTAACAAAGATCTGCGATTCGGTTTATGTAGTTGCTTTTTATACAGACCAGATAGCCGTTAGCAGTGGCCCTGAAAGTTTTGGAGGTTTGCCCGGATTAATTCTCGGACTCGCTGTTCCAAGATTATACACCACATGGTTTGCCACCAAATTAGAATTGGTTGAACCAACTGCTGCACAATTAAGCCCGGCACAGAAAGGAAAGAAAGTTAACTGGAATCAGCTATATGCAGAATTAAAGAAAGGACTTAAAGATTGGGGCAAAGAAGCCGAAAAAAGACTTTGGATCGTATCCTTATAATAACCGTGCCTTTGTGCCTTCGTGTGAGAATTTAATTGCACACAAAGGCACCAAGGCACGGTTTATTTAATTATTTATTTAGCTAATTCTATTACATACATTTTTTTTGCAGGAATCTTAAACTGCTCTCCTGTTTCTGCACCATTAGTTACTTCTTTTCCTTTGCTGAAGCCTTTTGTTCTTTCAGCATAATCGAAGAGCTTAACGGTTTTTTCATTATCAGAAGTATTCATCACACACATCACTGTTTTGGCAGCATCGTACCTGAAATAAACATACAAACCATCTACGGGCAGGTATTGCATTAGTTTACCTGTTTGTAATGCAGTAGTGTTTTTACGGTACACACCCAGCGCGCGTGTGTATTGCTGTACCTCTTTTTCTGCATCAGTTAATCCTTCTCCCGTAAACGCATTTTTCTTATCGCCTTTCCATCCACCTGGAAAATCAAGACGCACCCAGCCATCAGGGTTACTAACACCTTTCATGATCACTTCTGTTCCATAATATAATTGCGGAATACCACGGCAGGTAAATAACCAGGCCAGTCCCATTTTATGTTTTGCAACATCTTCGCCTACTGTAGAAAAGAAGCGTGTCATATCGTGGTTATCAAGGAAGATCACATTACGGGTTGGATCTTTGTAAACAAAATCATTACTCAGCGTATTATATAAACGATTAACACCTTCGGTCCAGCCAAATGGCTGATTTAATGCAGGCTGGATACCATAAAATAGCGACTGAAAATCTACCGCGCCCTGCAGGTTACTTTTAAATGGAACGTTCAGGTTGTTATCTACAAAATAAGCCTGGTTAAGTACACCATGCACCCAGATCTCTCCAAACGAAGTCAAGTGCGGATACTCATCTGTAAGCGCTTTATTACAACGGTTCATAAATTTCAGATCGTTGTAGATGTAGGTATCAATGCGCCATCCATCCACACCAAATTCTTCCACACTCCATAACGCATGTTGTATCAGGAAATTGGCAACAAATGGATTTCCATGATTAAGATCGGGCATCTGCGTAGTAAACCATCCATCTGAACTCTTTACTGCATCAGCTTTTGAGGCGTATGGATCGAACAGTGGTTGATCTTTGTAACTGGTTTGCGTAAACTTAGGCCATTGGTGCAACCAGTCTTTGGATGGTGCATCTGTTACAATAAAATGATAGCTGCCTACATGGTTGTATACAGCATCCTGTATCAGTTTCATACCACGTTTATGCAGTGCATCACTTAATTTTTTATAGGCAGTTTCACCTCCCAGGCGGGCGTCTATTTTATAATGATTGGTAAATGCATAACCATGCTCTGTACGGTTAGGCATATCATTTTCAATCACCGGTGTCATCCAGAGTGTGGTTACACCAAGGTTTTGCAGGTAATCGAGGTGGTCGATCACACCCTGCATATCGCCGCCATGACGGAGATAGATCGAATCACGGTCAAGACTCTGATCGCGCATACCGGCAATTTTATCATTACTTATATCTCCGTTACTAAACCGGTCGGGCATTAAAAAGTAAATAAAATCGGTAGCATTAACTCCTTGTGCAAATGTTTTGCTGCGGCCATCCCTTCTTGGTTTTAATTGCCATTCAACCGCATGTGCTTTGTATCCGTCTATAAAGTCAATATCTACAAAGCCTGGCCTGGCCGTATCTGCGATCGTCAGATCTAATGCAAGGTATTTACCATTCTCAAACTTATGGATCTTTGTAAGTGTAACACCCGGGTAATTAATCCGAACCTTCTCTTTACTGAATCCATCATACTCTCCGCGTACCAATATCTGTACTTTGTTCCATTTCATTCCCGTATACCAGTTTGACGGGTACAGTTCGGCATATTGCGAGAAAGAACTCAGGCAAATACACAACAATACGCCGGCAAACAAACTATTCTTCTTCATAACTACTCTTTTACTTTATTCTCTTTAACGATCAATGCGCAGGCAATAGCTGCCAGACACAATAAGCAGCCGCCTATCTGAACGGCTAATAACCTGTCGTTGTGCAAAACAGTTTCCATTACCTTACCAAAGAATAGAGAAGCAATGATTTCTGGCAATACAATAAAGAAATTAAAGACACCCATATAGATACCGATTTTCCCTTCCGGCAAACAGCCTGCCAGCATAGAATAAGGCATAGATAAAATAGATGCCCATGCAATACCCACCAAACCCATGGCCACATACAGCATAGAAGGTTCGTGTATATAGTTTACCGATATCAGGCCAATACCTCCTGCCAGTAAGCAGGCAGTGTGCGTATATTTTTTACCCAGTTTGCCAACCCAGAAAGGCAAAGAAAATGAGAACGCAAACGTAACCAGATTAAGTATGGCCGATGTGGTATTGGCATATTCAATGCCACGTGTATATAAGTCGCTGCTGTGCTTTGGATCACCTTTAAAAATATCTGTGGCAACACCTGTGCTGTAATAGAACCACATTAAGAACAATCCGGGCCAGGTAAGAAAGTTTACCAATGCCAGCCGCTTCATCTGGTCGGGCATTTCTTTGATGGAGTTAATAATTTCTTTTACGCCTCCGCCAAAACCTTTATTGGATGCTTTTAATTTTTCTTTCCAATCTGGATCTGCCGGCGGGTATTCTTTGCTTTTAATTACGGTATATAAAACAGATACCAGGAAAACTGCGCCGCCAATATAAAACGAGAGCATGATGTTTTGCGGAATAGCGCCTCCGGTTTTATCTCTTGATACACCAAACCATTCTACTAATTTCTGCGGAAGGTAACCTGCAATAAATGAAGCAAGGCCTATAAACATACTCTGCATTGCAAAGCCCATTGAGCGTTGCTTTTCATCAAGATTGTCTGCAACAAATGCGCGGAATGGTTCCATGCTTACATTAATGCATGAATCCAGTATCCACAAAGTACCGGCAGCCATCCATATTACAGAGGCATTAGGCATTACAAATAATGCGAGTGAACTTAAAATGGCACCAACTAAAAAAAATGGACGCCGGCGACCCAGTTTAGGATGCCAGGTTCTGTCGCTCATATAGCCAATAATCGGTTGCACAATTAAACCGGTCATGGGAGCTGCCAGCCATAAGCCGGGGATCTGTTCGGGTGAGGCGCCAAGGTATTCATAAATAGCGCTCATATTACCCATCTGCAGGCTCCATCCAAACTGGATACCAAAAAAGCCAAAGCACATGTTCCATATCTGCCAGAAACTGAGCTGTGGTTTAACACCGGTGTAAGTTGTAGACATAGCAATCGTTTAAGTATGTATCATGTATTTATTACACGAAATCTAAAATACAATAAAAAACATCCCCTCAGGGATGTTTTTTTGAATGATATCAGTCTTTGGTTAGCATTAATTAAATAACAAATCCGTCTGGCAAAACAGCCATTTTTTTCACCACTACAATACCATCTTTTACGGTATACAAAGCATGATCTGTATTTGCCAGATGTTTACCGCCATTAATGCGAACATCATTACCTATGCGGCAGTTCTTATCAATGATCGCATCTTTAATATAACAACGTTCGCCAATACCAATTTTGGGTAAGCCTTTTGATTTGTTTAATTCCATTTCTTCAATGGTTTCATAAAAATCATTACCCATAATGTAAGAGCTTACAATAGTGGTACCATGACCGATCCTTGCACGTATGCCCACCACGCTCTGTTCTATACGGCTGGCATGAATGATAGAGCCTTCGGCGATGATTGTTTTTTCGAGTGTGGTACCGCTGATCTTGGCCGGTGGCAGCATCCTGGCGCGGCTATAAACAGTTTTACTGTTGTCGAACAAATTGAACGGAGGAATCTCCTGTGTTAATGCCAGGTTAGCCTCGTAGAAAGAATAAATATTTCCGATATCAGTCCAGTAACCATCGTATTGGAAACTGGCCACTTTATAATTGGCAATAGAATCAGGTATGATTTCTTTACCAAAATCGGTGGCCTGCGGATGGGCTGTATTCAGCAGATCATATAATACCTGTTTGCTGAAAATATAAATACCCATGGAAGCGAGGTAATTCCTTCCTTCTTTTTGCATGTCGGCGCCGGTATCACTTACCCATTCTGTCAGGATCTCTTTCTTTGGTTTCTCGATGAATGAGGAGATGTAATTGTTCTCATCCGTTTTAAGTATGCCAAACTCCGGCGCGTCGCGATCATTAACAGGAATGGTAGCAATTGAAATATCGGCGCCCTTGCTTATATGATCTTTCATCATATCGCTAAAATCCATCTGGTATAACTGGTCACCACTCAGGATCAGAATATACTCAAAGTCCATATTTGAAATATGGCGCAGCGATTGCCTTACTGCATCGGCCGTACCCTGAAACCAACCGGGGTTATCGGGTGTTTGTTCAGCAGCAAGAATATCTACAAAACCTGTACTGAAAGCACTGAAGTGATAGGTGTTCTTGATGTGCTTGTTAAGAGAAGCAGAGTTAAACTGTGTAAGCACAAACATGCGGTTAATGTTGCTGTTAATACAGTTACTGATAGGTATGTCTACCAAACGGTACTTACCAGCAATAGGTACAGCAGGTTTAGAACGGCTTGATGTAAGTGGATACAAACGGCTTCCTGCTCCACCTCCCAGGATTACTGCTACAACAGATTTTGACAGACTTTTCATATAAGCAATTTGATGTTAGGGTTCCGGATTTCAGGCACACTAATTTCCGGATTATTTTGGTGATACGATTTTCAAATTATTGTAACCTTTTGTACAACTGCGTGTATTGGTCTACCGTACTCTCCCAGCTATGATCAATCTGCATCATGTGTTTGCGCATTTTTTCCATATGCGCCTTATCATTATAAACCGATACAGCGCGGCCAATTGAATAATCCACATCAGCAATGGTTGCTTCATTAAAACGGATACCAAAACCATCGGGATCACCCATATCTACAACGGTATCCTGCAGGCCTCCTGTACTTCTTACTATTGGTACTGTTCCATAACGCATGGCATACATCTGGTTCAGGCCACAGGGTTCAACACGGCTCGGCATCAATAAAAAATCGGCACCTGCATACATTTTATGGCTCAATGTTTCATCATACCCTATTACCGTATTAAAAATGCCTTTGTAAGGTTCTACCATTTGCTGAAATGCCCATTCTACATGGGTTTCGCCACTACCCAGCACTAAAAAGGATGCTGCCCCCTGTGTATTGTAGATAGCTGTTTTAATGGCATCGGGTAAAATATCCGCTGCCTTCTCCCCTACCAATCGTCCGATAAAAACAAACAATGGTTTTTCCGGATCAAGGCCAAACTGTTTGCACAGGGCCTCTTTGTTTTTTTGCTTTCCTGCCGTTACCGTTTTTGCATTAAAATGCTCTGTAAGATATTTATCTGTGGCGGGATCCCATACTTCATTGTCTATCCCGTTTAAAATACCTGAACACTTGCCTCTCTCATATTCAAATAATTTCTCCATGCCGTTGGAGTTGTACCTGAGTTCATCCATATAACTCCAGCTAACAGTTGTTACTTTTGAAGCGCATTTAACGGCCGATGCAAGTGGATTAATGGTATCGGCCCACTCAAGCATTCCTCTTTTCCATAAGTCCCAATGCGGTATGTACCTGCTTTTATCCCAGCCCATCCAGCCCTGGTATTGTGCATTATGAATAGTAAATACAGTAGGTATGGGGCTGAGTTTATTGTAATCGTAACAATACTGCATCATAAAAGGTATAAGCCCTGTATGATGATCGTGGCAATGCACGATATCTGGCTGATGTTCCCAACTGCTCATCCAGTTAACAAGCGCTATCTGGAAAGCGGTAAATCTTTCTGCATCATCATCATACCCATAGATCTTTTGCCTGTCGAGCAATCCATTGATATCAATCAGGAACAGATCAAAGCCAAGCTTATTAGTACTTTCTTTAATAACAGTGTAATCAAAAAACCAGTTACCAAGATTGGATGAGCCTTTAAAATCAACCGTCCACTCATTATCGTACAGGAATTTGGTGCGATACATTGGCATTACAACTTTTGCTATATGTCCGGCTTTAACCTGGTATTTAGGCAGCGCGCCTACTACATCGCCCAGGCCGCCTGCTTTGGCAACGGGATAGCACTCGGCACTAACGTGAATGATCTCCATCAAACTCCTTTTAAAAGATTTTTTTCAAGTTAGTAACTAAAATCATTCCACCAAATTCTGTTTTAAAATTTTTCCTTCCTCAAATTCTCTTTATTTTACAGCCCGGACCTAAAAACCACGATTGTATGAACCATCCTAAACAACCCACCAATACCGGTGCTCTTGCTACACTGGTAATGGTATTTTTCTTCTGGGGATTTATTGCTGCATCCAACAGTATCTTTATTCCTTTTTGCAAGACTCATTTTAATCTCAACCAATTTCAATCACAACTGATCGGTTCCGCATTTTACGGAGCGTACTTTATCGGTTCACTGATTCTGTTTATCAGCTCTAATGTATTAGGGTATGATATTTTAAATAAGATTGGTTATAAGAGAGGAATCATTTACGGATTATTGATTTCTGTTGTAGGTGCCTTGCTGATCATTCCTTCAGCCAATGCCAATTCATTCCCTGCTATCCTGGCTTCATTCTTTGTGGTAGCACTTGGATTTTCGTTACAGCAAACCGCTGCACAACCTTTTGCTATTGTACTGGGCGATCCTTCTACCGGTTCGCACAGGCTGAACCTTGGTGGTAGTGTTAACTCATTGGGTACTACATTAGGACCACTTATCGTGAGTTTCTTTTTGTTTGGTACGGCTGATAGTAAAAATGCAGTTGTTACAGTTACCAATATCAATGTGCTGTATATGATTGTTGCAGGCGTGTTTGCGGCTGTGGCTATATTCTTCAGTATTTCAAAACTGCCCGATGGCAAGAACGATGAGAAATTCGAGAAAGCCAATAAGGCTGCGGGTTCTCTCCTGGTAATGACTTTGCTGATTGGAGCAATAATTGTGGTGGGACAATTAACCGAGATCCCAAAACTTACTTTACTGATCATGACCATTGTTTCTGTTGTAGCTGTACTGTTTTATTCTAACAGCGCCGCCACCAAAAACAACGAAGGCTGGGGTGCCATGAAGTACCAGCAATTAGTGTATGGTATGATCGGCATATTTGTATATGTAGGGGTGGAAGTAACCATCGATAATAATTTTGGTGCATTATTAAAGACGCCAGGTTATTTAACAGATATGGGATTAGACGAAAGTAAGATCTCCAAATATGTATCCCTGTATTGGGGTAGTTTGATGATTGGCCGGTGGACCGGTGCCATCAGCGTTTTTAACCTGAAAGGGTTAACAAGAAAAATTGTAACGGTGATCGTTCCTTTTGCTGCTTTTGCCCTTGTTCTTGGGGTAAGTAAAGTATACGGCAATGATATTTCTGACCTGTTCGGTTATGCTGTATGGATTGCTATAGCTATTGCTGCTTTCTTTTTTGGACAGGAAAAACCGGTTAAAACATTAATAACCGTTGCTACGCTGGCATGTACAGCTATGTTGATTGGTGTATTTACAAACGGCATCATTTCTGTATACGCATTCATGGCAGGCGGTTTATTTTGCTCAGTAATGTGGCCTTGTATTTTCTCACTAGGTGTAGGCGGATTAGGCAAATATACCAGCCAGGGTTCTGCTTTCTTAATTATGATGATCCTTGGCGGTGCAGTAATTCCACCATTACAGGGAGCTATCGGAGATAAGATCTCGATGCATTCATCGTACATATTGGCTGCAATTTGCTTCGCTTTCCTGGCCTTCCTTGCATACAAACTGAAAGGTGTTCTCCATTCGCAGGGTTTGGATTTTGATGAACAATTGAGCGGCGGTCACTAACTTTGAGGAGTATTTAATTACGATTGATCATGTCAGACCAGGAAAACACAAGTATTATGGCAAGAGCAAAACCCAGTGTAGAACAATTAGCCGTTGGAATCGATATCGGCGGCACAGGAACCAAATTTGGTATTGTTGACAGATTAGGTAACCTGCTTTTCTCCAGCGAAATGTCGACAAGAAACCATGGCGAGCTGGAAGGATACATTGATGACCTTTATAACAATGTAGCGCCGTTAATAGAACAGGCCGGAGGTATTGGCCGGATGAAAGGTATCGGCCTGGGTGCACCCAATGGAAACTATTATACAGGCACTGTTGAGTATGCGCCAAATCTTCCCTGGAAAGGAATTCTGCCTTTGGCAAAACTGGTAGAAGATAAATTCAAATTACCGGTAGTACTTACCAACGATGCCAATGCAGCAGCACTGGGCGAAATGATGTACGGCGCTGCACAGGGTATGAATGATTTTATCATGATCACCCTTGGTACGGGCGTTGGAAGTGGTATTGTTGCCAATGGCAAACTGATCTATGGCCATGATGGATTTGCAGGAGAACTGGGCCACACCATCATTATACCCGATGGACGTTTGCACGAAGGCACCGGTAAAAGAGGCTCTCTTGAAAGTTATGCTTCAGCAACAGGCGTTTGTTTAACGGCACGGGAATTACTTGAACAAAGTACAAGACCCAGCCTGCTCAGAAGCGTTCCAAAAGGCGAGATGGATTCTAAAAAAGTATATGAGGCTGCAATGGAAGGTGATGAACTGGCCAAAGAAATTTTTGAATACACAGGAAAAATTCTGGGTATGGCGCTGGCTAATTTTGTGATGTTCTCCAGTCCGGAAGCAATTGTTTTATTTGGCGGTTTAACCAAAGCCGGCGACCTCATCCTCAAACCCACACGCGAGCATATGGAAGCTAACCTTATCCAGGTATTTCAGAATAAAGTGAAAATACTGGTGAGCCATTTAAAAGCATCTGATGCCGCAATACTGGGAGCGAGTGCACTTGTTTGGGATTTGAAGTAATTAAAAATTAGAAATTACGAATTAGGTATTTATACGCTAATTTGATAAAAATCTTTTCTTTTGCCACAGAAGGCACAGAATAGCACAGAAATTGTCTGTGAAAATCTGTGTATTCTGTGGCAATTTATTTCTTTCGAACAGTTGTGGTCAGGCTACCAACAACGGCTATAAACTTAAACACTACAAACAATTTTTAATTACTAATTTTTAATTAAAATCACCGCCGGCACAGCCCTCTGTCCCTGCTTATCACTTGGTGTAATGGTTTGTTTACCGTTGATGAGTAAACAACTGCTTCCTCCCCCATCTAAATTTAATGCCTCCACACATCCTATCTGCTTAAGCATTGTAGCTTCCTGTACCAATGTTGCCCCCTCTGCTTTTCCGGGGAAGCGACCTTCTATTACCAGGAAGATTAATTTGCCATCTGCAGTATAGCCCATCGCTGTGCGGGGATGTTTATCGTTGATGGCTTTGCCTGCAAATTTCAGTTCTTCATTATTGGTAACCTGCACCTCCCCATGCTGCACTAAAACAGGCCCGCCACCAACAGCAGTCTGCACCTTCCATTTTTTGAACGATCCTTTTTGCAGCATGTCTTTTTTAACAGGATGCCTTACAGAATCTTTAAACACATTAATTACATCCTGACTGGCATAAGCATACACTTCAGCAGTATCTGTATACAGCCATGCTACATCTGCCCTTCTTTTTGCATCAATACCAATGGCGCTTCCAAAACTGTGGCGATAGGTTAAGGTGTCTTTCCCTTTGCCTGCAATAGTATGCACCTGGTAAGCCAGCAGCTTTCCATCCCTGATCACTACATTCAGGTTACTGTTGTGTTCAAACTCGAAGAAAGTAGTATTCATTACCAGCAAAGGTTTCTGCTCCTGCTCAAAATACTGCGAGGGCGTATATCTTTTTCCGTTACCTGCCTGTGCGGTAAAATTCAGCAACTTATCTTTTAATTCTGCACTTACATAATAAGCAATATTAGGTTTGCCTTCGGTAGAATCATTGGTCATGTACACATGCACAGAAGCAGGCAGTGGCTGATACAATGAATCAACGTTTTGCCATTTCCATTGCGCATGAAGAGTGATGGATATAAAAAACAACAAAGCAGTAAGTGCAGAAAATTTTTTCATATTGTAATAATAAAAAAAACACGCCAGAGTGTGTCTGGCGTGTTTCGTATTTAAACTGTTACTTTTTGTTTTTCTTCCATCCATTTATTCCTGCCATAGCCGGCAATCACATGTTTCTCGCTATGATAAGAAGAACGAACCAGCGGGCCGCTCTCTACATAGTCAAAACCTATCTCATACCCTATCTCGCGCAATTCAGCAAACTCATCGGGGTGCACAAAACGCTGAACAGGTAAATGTTTTTTGGTAGGCTGCAGATACTGGCCAAGCGTTAATACATCGGTACCAACTGCTACCAGGTCTTTCATGGTTTGTATCACTTCTTCTTTGGTCTCACCCAGGCCAAGCATCATGCCTGTTTTGGTGCGCATGCCCCCTTCTTTCAGCATCCTTAATACATCCAGGCTGCGGCGGTATTTGGCCTGTACGCGTACCTGTTTGGTAAGCCTTTCGCAGGTTTCCATATTATGGCTCACCACATGCGGTGCCGCATTAATAATACGTTGCACCTGGTCGGCCTTACCCTGAAAATCAGGTATCAGGGTTTCCATAGTGGTATCAGGGTTCAGCCCTTTAACAGCTTCAATGGTATTATACCAAATGATAGAGCCACCATCTTTTAATTCATCACGGTCAACACTTGTTAAAACAGCGTGTTTTACTTTCATCAGGTGGATGGCTTCTGCTACACGCTGGGGTTCATCCCATTCCACCGGAGCTGGCCTGCCTGTAGCAACGGCGCAAAATCCACAACTGCGGGTGCATACATTGCCCAATATCATAAAAGTGGCGGTACCTTCTCCCCAGCATTCGCCCATATTTGGACAATTGCCGCTTTCGCAGATGGTGTGCAGTTTATGCGTATCAACAAGGCCACGTACATGCTTATAGCTTTCGCCTATAGGCAGTTTTACACGAAGCCAGTTTGGTTTTTTTAAAACGGTATTTGTAGCGTCTGTTTTAGCTACCACGGGTAATTCCTGCATCACTTGGAGTTTGGGGTTTGGAGTTTGGGGGTTTGGAGTTATTAAATAGGTTAATACTCCGGATTCCTGACTCCTGACTTATAATTTCAGACTTGCAAAAATAGCTTACTTTCTCTTACCAAAAACGAGGGATATATAGGCGTTGAAAAAGAATTTGTTCTCTTTATTGAGCAACAAAATGGGCATTGATTGGGAATAATATTCAGCATTTACGCCTACTTCCATAGCAGAAAGCACCTCATTATACCGGCCATAATCAAAACGGAGTGCCGCTCGGGCATGTACACCCGGCACAAACTTTATTTCGTTAAAGCCCTTCCCAAAACTGCCTTTCCCGAGGATAATGGAGGGGTTGAGGAACAGGCTATCGTTATTAGTATATTTGATCTGCTCTTTCTGGTTGGTAGACGGGTTTTGTATTTCTATATAATAAGGTTTCAGTAAACCGGCCGAAAAGCCTCCTCCGTAAATAGCAGAAACTGCCACACCATTCTTATTGCCTTTGCCACCAATCAGTACCTGCTGGCCCAACCCTGCTTTCAGATAATAAAAATTATTCTGCTTGCCATAAATATAACTGGAGATGATCAGGAACCCCTGCGAGGCGCTAAGCGTAGGCACTTTTTCTTCTTTGGGATGTTTCCGCTCACCTAATTCGAGCCACCACAAATTTGTTTTGGTAATTGTTTTGTACCGGCCATGTTCATAGAACATGCTCCATGCGTCTGTATTAAACTTAAAACCAAATGCTCCCTGCTTCTGGTAGATAAGTGCCCCTTCCTCTTCCTGTTTGATGAGTTGGTTGATCTTTTCTCTGCGCTCTGCTTTTTTTAATTGTTTCGCATCTGCACCGGTAGATTTTACTTTTTGCTGTGCCGAAACAAAAACAGAACTGAGTATGAATGATATAAAAAATAGCTTCTTCACTTCCATTTGATTTGTTACTTGTAAATTTATGGCAAAATGATACAATGACTTCACAAATTATTTATAACGGCGACCTGCGCACTACCGCTACCCATCTTCAAAGCGGAACGGGAATTGAAACGGATGCACCTACCGATAACCAGGGCAAAGGCGAACGTTTTTCTCCCACAGACCTTGTTGTTACGGCCCTTGGCACCTGTATGATCACCACCATGGCCATCAAGGCCAGAACCATGGATATCAAACTGGATGGCACCCGTTTGGATGTTACCAAAATCATGGTGAGCGATCCCCGCCGCATTGGTAAGATCATCGTGCACGTATTTTTACCTTCCGGTCTTAATCTTGATGATAAACAAAAAGAGATCCTGGAAAGAACCGGCCGTTACTGTCCCGTTGAAAGAACTTTACATCCCGATGTTGAGCTTGATATAGCGTTCAACTGGTGAATTGTGAGTAGTGAGTTATTAAATAGGAAACTCTGACTACTCACTACTGACCACTCACCACTGACGCCTCCCGCTACAAGACGTCATTTCTCAGTATTTTGTTGCCTACGGTGCATTCGAGGCATCGCTTGTGCATGCAATAATGATTTGTTAATTCTATCAATGCCTGCGAGTCGAGCGCCGATTGATGGCTAACACCCCAGTGCTGCCATTGCCGGGTGATCCGGTTTTGCTCGGCAGGTAACTGGTACAGCCATTGTATGCACCTGTCTTTATAAACCTCTTCCTTAGTTTGCAATCCATAGGCAAACAGCAATGGTATAACCGTATTGATCAGAATATTTTCTGCCATCTGCCGGCCAAGATGTTTGGGTTGATGGGTGGCACATTCATCAAACCGGTAATGATCATTCCAGTAATCATTTGCGGTAACCATAAAGGTTTCCAGCACTTTAGCCAGTTCTGTATTTTCTTTTATGATCGAGAAAAGATGCGATGACTGATGCACTACCATTGCCAACTGTGCCAGGCGTACCGTTGGAAAAGCGGCCGGCCTCATGCGCAGGAATGCGGGCTGTTTATTGATTACCTGCAACCCATATTTCTTCTTCAGAAACCGGTACTCGCGTTGGAGCATTATCGGATATGCTTCTTCATATTTATTTGATAATAAATTGGCCTGCCCCAATAACAATGCTTCCAGTTGGTGGATCTGGTTCTTATGTCTGGCAAGAATGTTAATGGAAATATTTTTTGCCACCAGTTCAAACAAAACACTGTTTACTTTAATGCCAAAATTAGCGGCCAGTAACCACCAGCATACTTCTTCCCAATGATGATTGGATTGTTGCAGCAGCGTTAATACCTGTGCCGATTTTCTTTCTAACCTTTCAGCTGCAAGCCGCTCCTTCCAGGCTGTCCAGCTTAAATGATTGAGCGCCGGTAAAAAAGAATGACAGGGAACTACCTGCATTGTTTCCATCATAGACCGGTAATGATCCAGCAATAATTTTGAGATACGCGATTGCAATACTAAAGTTGCTACAGGGTTACCGTTCCTGTCGTAAACAGGCTGGTCATCTTCCCAAACCACATGCAGAATGATATTATCATACCTGCTGTCTGAAGTATGCCCATGTTTCTGCCAGTCTGACGAGCGCAGGTGCAGCTCAATATTACCTGCCCAAAGGGTGTTGTTGACACGAACGATCGCTTCAGAAAAATCAGGGCCCTGGTGCTGGTTAAGTATGCCGGGCTTTTCAACATGCAGTATTTCTCCCTGCGTGGTTAGGCAATCCTGTTTGCGGTAGTATTGAAACCGCCAGATAAATTGGAGTAATTTTTCATTCATAACAAACCGCTTTTATTGCGGCCAACTGAAAAATTACAAACTAAGGGAACGTTATAAATACCTGATTTTTGTTTAGAAATTTATTGTATGTAATGCCTGCACTACCCTGCTTACAGGCAGGCCCATCACATTATAAAAATCACCTTTCACAGATTGTATGCCAACAACGCCAATCCATTCCTGTATGGCATAGGCACCTGCTTTATCGTAAGGTTCATATTTATCTACATAAAATTCGATCTGCTCATCGGTAAGCGGATGAAAGTTTACTTCGGTTGTATCTGCAAATGCGATCTCACCTCCTGCATGTAATAAAACAACCCCTGTGATCACATGGTGTTTTTTTCCTGAAAGAGATTGTAATATCCTGATCGCATCTGCCCTGTCGGTTGGTTTGCCAATCACCGTATTATCCAGCACCACAATCGTATCAGCGGCAAGAACAGGTTTACCTGCCATCTCTCCATGAAAAGCTGTTTGTACATACGTTTCAACAGCCCTGGCTTTTTTCCGGGCGATATGCACTGCCACTTCTGAAACGGAAAGTTCTGCAGGAAAATCTTCATCGGTATGCCGCACAATCACTTCAAAAGAAACCTCCGCCCATTCCAGTAACATTTTTCTTCTGGGAGATTGGGAGGCCAAAATAATATCCTGCATACAATAATTTTTTATGGGGGCTTTAATAGATCCTGAAGAACAACATAGATACAATACCTGTAAGCATAACTAATTTAACCACCGTGCTTAACCGGTGAAAATCTTCCGGAGATTGCGCTTTAAACAGCTGCCATAATATCCATAAAAGCGGGGCAATGATCAGTATAAAACAATACAACACACTCATCCACCAGCCAAAAGGCAATACATAAAACTGGAGTATGGTTAACACTGCAACCAACACAATGATCCATACCGCCACAAATACTTTACTCGCGTTAATACCCCAAACAATGGGCATGGTACGACAATTATATTTCCTGTCGCCTTCCACATCTTCCATATCCTTTATCACTTCGCGGATGAGTGAAATGATAAAAGCAAATGCAGCATAAATAACCGTTAGCCTGAAAAAGCGGACCTGGTTATGATCAACCTCCAGCAGCGTATTTATTTTTAAAAGATATTTTGAAAAGAAAATGATACCAATTACCCATGCTGTTAACAATGAAATAATCACGTTACCAATCAGCAGTTGTTTTTTAAAATTGGTAGAATAGAACCAAAGCAGGATAATGCTTGCCAGGTTACCTAAAACAAGGTACCAGTATTCGGCAATGGGCAATGCAGATACTGTAAAGAAAAGTCCCAGTAAACTTAAGCACATGTGCCAGAAAATAACCCAGCGTCTGTTAATGATGGCATTTACTACCACCTTACCCGGTTTATTTACCTGATCTATATTCAAATCAAAATAATCATTGATAATATAACCTGCTGCAGCTATCAGCACAGACGCAGTTACGAGAAAAAAGAACTGCCTTGTTTCGGCAGGGTTACCAGCACCATAAATTTTCTGGTAAATGCAATACTCAAACAACAACTGTGTTAAAGCGATAAACACCAGGTTGGGCCATCTAACCAGTCGTAAAAAAGCGGCAATGATTTTCAAAATGCGTATTTATAGTTACAAGGTAACCAACAGTAAAGACAAACTGAATTAATACCCGGTTATTGTGATCTTACAGTTGTATCTTCTCCCCAGTCGCCACGTAATTTCATTACCTTTTCTATCACATCCCTTGCACAGCCATCTCCTCCTTTCAGGTGCGATATATACGTTGATTTTTCTTTGATCTCCTGTACCGCATCGGCAGGGCAACAGGGCAGCCCGGCCAATTGTATCACCTGCAGGTCCGGGATATCATCTCCCATAAACAATACTTCGTTAGGGGATAATTTATTTGCCTGCATAAAATTTTGCAGCACTGCTGCTTTATTCTCAACCTGCATCCAAACATCTGTTACGCCAAGTTTCTCTAACCTGTTTTTTACTTCCGGTGAGTTACCGCCCGAAATAACAATTACACGATACCCTTTTTTTATCGCTAATTGCAACGCGTACCCGTCTTTAATATTCATACGGCGCGCCATCAGTCCATCGGGCAGCACAAACAAATTGCCATCGGTTAATACACCGTCAACATCAAAAACAAAACTGGTGATATGTTTAAACTGCTCAAGCAAGCGCTAAAATTTTGGAATTGGGAAATTGGGAAATCGGGAAATTGAAAAATCAAATTTCCCAATTTCCCAATTCCAAAATTTCCCAATCATTTCTGATTGTCCCTCCACTCATACACCCAGGCACTCTGTATCATTTCCAGATGACCTTCAGTACTTTGTTCGCGGGTACCCCCGAAATTAGGTATTTCCAGTATCCAGTTCAACAGATCTGTAAAACGGATGCGGTAAATTTTACCTTCATTAAACTCATCACCAAAACGCTCGTATAATTTCATCGCTATGTCTTCGTGATCATTCCAGTGTATTGGTGGTTCAAAATGCGCCATAACGGGTTTGGAGTTTGGAGTTTGGGGTTTGGAGTTTTTTTGGGGTTATTCACCTAAGAATTGGGTTTGATCGGGGAGGGTAATTGCTACTTCGCCTTCACCTGCCTGTAAAATGCATTGGCAACCCAATCTTGAATTGATGCGTGGGTTTATGGCGCGGTCTATAAAATCTTCTTCCCTGTCGCCCAGTTCTTCCAGGTGGTTCATTCCTTTGTCTACGTACAGATGGCAGGTGCTGCAGGCACAAACAGCCCCACAGTTATGGTGAAGCTCTATCCCATTATCAAGACAAACTTCCAGCAAACTCTGGTCGTCACTTATATTAGTAAGTGTAATGGGTTCAATCCCTTTCTGTTCAAATTTTACCTTTATGGTATACATACCTCTCTGTTTGGCTGGCAAAAGTATCTTAGAATACTTATTTATCCATTCGAGTTTGGAAAAAGTTTGCTACCAGGCTGTAAATACAGGGTTTTAGAGCAGCTTATGCCCAAACCCAGCGCCAATGCCCTCAGTCATTGCCCGGTATATTTTTTCTATGCCGGGATAAGGGGTTAATAACTGCAGGTGCTTCTCCACCGTCTGCCTGTCGCCCCTGAAAGCGGGACCGGCCTGAACATCTTTTGGGTGCTGATTTTGTATGGCTTGCGCTGTTTCTTCGATAATAGAATAGAAAAAACGGAAATCGATCTGCTCTTCCGCGCAATAGTCTGCGGCCAAATGATAGAGATGATTGCTGAAATTAGCCGTAATGGCCGCCAGCATATGCATTTTTATTCTCTGCGCATCATCGGCCCGGGTAACCATGTATGAAAATGCATATGCCAGTTTTTCTATTTCTCCAATCACCGCCTCAGAACTTCCATCAACCACTATACTAACCGGTTCCAGTGTGGGCATAGATTTCCGGATCATCTTCATGGGCCATAAAACCCCATACCTGTCGGTTAGTTTATTTAATATCTCTTTTGAAACAGAACCTGCCGTATGAATGACTAATTTTCCCGGCAATGAAAGCTGCCCTGCAACAGCAGGCAAAGCATCGTCTGTAACTGCCAGCAGGTAAAGATCAGCCCCCCTGTTAATCTTTTTAAGATCAGTTACAGCCTCCGCATTCAACATGGCAGCTAACTCCTTTGCATGATCAGCCTGCCTGCTGAATACCTGTACTATGGTATGCCCGTTTTGTACCAGTAAGCGCCCCAATACCGTTGATACATTACCTGAACCTAAAATTGTGACCTGCATATCTTTGTTCTTATGAAGATGAAATTAGCACAAAGGCTTTTGATTGGCTATTATAAAACAAAACTAAAAACCATTGGCATTATTTCGCCTGCAAAAGCTGCGGAAGCGGCATACCAGTTATTCTGTACACCCATGTATGGCAAGCCAAAGCGGGAAGCACCGGCATCATTTCATAAAGCAGAAAAACTTTCATTTGAGATGGATGGCCTTACCGTAAGAGGTTTCAGGTGGCAAGCCGGGCACCCCAATGGTAAATCCATTCTCATCATCCATGGATTCAGCAGCTATGCATACAAATTTGAAAAATATGTTTCCCTGCTACAAAAAGAAGGTTTTGACGTGCTGGCTTTTGATGCCCCCGGCCACGGCACCAGCGATGGGAAACGGATCAATGCGTATATATATAAGCGTATGCTGCTTCAGATTGAAGAACGTTATGGCCCCTTGTATGGCCTCGTGGGGCACTCTTTGGGCGGGCTTGCCGCCGCACTGGCTTTTGAGGAACTAAACAACCGGCAAAACAGGAAATTAGTACTGATTGCCCCGGCAACAGAAACACAAAGAGCGATTGATAATTTTTTCTCCATCATACCCGTGGATATAAAAACCAGGCAGGCATTTGATCAATTGATCGTCAAGATCGCTGCTAAACCCATTAGTTATTACTCGGTGAGCCGGGTAGTAAAAAATATTGATGCCCCTGTTTTATGGGTGCACGACAGGCACGACACCATTTGCAGTTTTGAAGACGTAAAGCCGGTTCAGGCGCTGAATCTGCCGCATGTGAGGTTCCTGGTAACCGGGCAGTTGGGACATAGTAAAATATATAAAGACAATGCCGTAAGCAAAGAGATCGTACAGTTTTTCACCGATTACCATTCCTGATATTTTTTGCGTTTTGATGGTTTCACCTAATATTGCATGGCAGCAACCTGCTGATTCTCCCCCTTCGGGGAGAATTTTATAGGGTGCCGGTCAATTGAAAAAACTTAATAAAAGTTCCGTCCGAAACGGATTTACAGGCTCTATGGCAAAAAATTTATTGATTGTTGAGTCACCGGCAAAAGCCAAAACAATAGAAAAAATCCTCGGAAGCGATTTTGAGGTAAGAAGCTGTTACGGGCATATCCGCGATCTGGAGAAAGACGATATGGGTATTGATGTAAACAATCATTACCAGCCCAGATATAAAGTACCCGACGACAAAGAAAGAGTGGTGAGGGAACTGAAACAAATGGCCAAAAAAGCGGATGAAGTATGGCTGGCATCGGATGAGGACCGTGAAGGGGAAAGTATTAGCTGGCACCTGGCAGAAGTGCTGGGGTTAGACCCTAAGGTAACCAAGCGGATCGTATTTCATGAGATCACCGCACCTGCCATTAAAGCGGCAGTTCAGAATCCACGCAGGATTAATATGGACCTGGTAAATGCACAGCAGGCAAGGCGTGTGCTGGATCGTTTGGTGGGATTTGAGCTGAGCCCTGTATTATGGCGCAAAATAGGTATGCAGAGAAGCCTGAGCGCCGGTCGGGTGCAGAGTGTGGCCGTACGTTTGATTGTGGAAAGAGAAAGGGAGATCAATCATTTTATCCCTGAAAGCAGTTATAAGATTGACGCTTATTTTACAGCGGCCGATATCAATAATAAACAGGTAACTTTTAAAGCAGAAGGCCCTTCAAAATTATCGGTATTAAAAGATGCGCAGACATTTTTAGACAGTTGCAAAGGCGCCGGTTATACTGTTACCGACATACAGGTAAAACCAGCCAAACGAACACCGGCAGCCCCTTTTACCACTTCTACCCTGCAACAGGAAGCCTCCCGTAAATTAGGATATGGTGTAAGCCGTACCATGCTGCTGGCACAAAAATTATACGAAAGCGGTAAGATCACCTACATGCGTACAGACAGTATCAGCTTAAGTGATACCGCTTTAACAGATATCCGCAACCAGATTACCAACGCTTACGGAAGCGAATACCATCAGCCAAGAAAGTTCAAAAACAAGAACGAAAGTGCCCAGGAAGCACACGAAGCTATCCGTCCTACCTACATGAGTAATTTATCTGTAGAAGATGAAGATGCCAGAAGATTATACGAACTGATCTGGAAAAGAACCATCGCCTCGCAGATGAGCGATGCGGAGTTTGAAAAAACAACCGCAAAAATCAATATCAGTACCAATAAAGAAACCTTATCTGCCACTGGCGAAGTGATGAAGTTTGACGGTTTCTTAAAAGTATACATGGAAGGTAAAGATGAGGAAGATGATGAGGCTACAGAAGGCATGCTGCCGCCATTAACCATCGGTCATTCGCTCAACTTTACGCAGATGACGGCAACAGAAAAATTTACCCGCCCCGCTGCCCGTTACACAGAAGCTGCGCTGGTAAAGAAACTGGAAGAACTGGGTATTGGCCGCCCTTCTACTTATGCGCCAACCATCTCTACAATTATTAAAAGAAATTATGTTGAGAAGCGTGATAAGGAAGGCGTAAAAAGAGCCATGAACCTGTTACGCCTCACTAAAAATGATTCTATAGAGAAAGAGGTTATACTGGAAAACACCGGAGCCGAAAAGAATAAGCTCTTCCCTACCGATCTGGGTATTGTGGTAACAGATTTTCTGAAACAATATTTTACCAAGGTGATGGATTTTGGCTTTACCGCCAAAATAGAACAGGAGTTTGATGAAATTGCCGAAGGCAAAATTAAATGGAGCAGCATGATTGATGGTTTTTACAAACCATTTCATGATACCATTGAACACACACTTGAAAATGCCGAGCGTGCCAAAGGCGAAAGAGAGTTGGGTATTGACGGGGTTACCGGCAAAAAAGTAATTGCCCGTATGGGCCGTTATGGCCCCATGGTGCAGATTGGCGACACGGCCGATGAAACGGAAAAACCAAGGTTTGCAAAATTAAACCAATCGCAGAGTATTGAGACCATTACTATGGAAGAAGCCATGCAGTTGTTCTCTTTACCAAGAACACTGGGTGAATATGAAGGTCAGGAACTTGCAGTAAATGTGGGCAGATTCGGGCCATATATTAAACTGGGCGATCAATTTATTTCTATTCCCAAAGGTGAAGACCTGCATACGATTGAACTGGAAAGAGCCATACAGCTCATTGCTGAAAAACAACAGGCCGATGCGCCGATTGGTTTTTATAATGAACTGCCCGTAACAAAAGGTAAAGGACGTTTTGGACCCTTTATTAAATGGAACGACATGTACATCAATATTCCACGTGCTTACAATTTTGATGCGCTTACACAAAAAGATATTGATGAACTGATTGAGAAAAAAGTTGCCAAAGAAGCCAACCGTTTTATCAGGCAATGGCCCGAAGAAAAAATATCCATCGAGAATGGCCGTTGGGGTCCATTCATCCGCTTCAATAAAAAAATGCTGAAACTGGGCAGAAAGCCGGACACCTCTAAATACACTGCAGAAGAACTGGTTGATGTTGATATTGAACTGATCAAAAAAATGATCGAAGAACAGGTACCGAATGCATTTGCGAAAAAAACAGCCGCAAAAAAAGCAGCGGTTAAAAAAACGGCAAAAAAGGCGGCAACTAAAAAGGCAGTGGCTAAAAAATAAAAAGTCAAAATTAAAAAGTCAAAAATGGTTTCATTTTTGACTTTTTAATTTTGACTTTTTGCCTTACCCAGCAATCATATAACAATCCGCGTAATCCGCGATCGATCAATCGTATTTCCCCATCTGCCTCAAAAACCTAACGTGCGCCACTACTGCTTTGCGCATGGTTGGATATTCGATGTATTGCAATTGGTATTCCCGGCAAACACTTCTTACAATCTCACTGATAGCGGGATAGTGTACGTGTGATATTTTAGGGAACAGGTGGTGTTCGATCTGAAAATTTAATCCGCCCACTAACCAGCTAACTAATTTATTACCGGTAGCAAAGTTTGCAGTGGTCTTGATCTGGTGTGCCGCAAATTCATCCGGCATTTTATTGGTTTCTGCATCGGCCACAGGGAACTCGGTATGTTCTACTGTATGCGCCAACTGGAAAACAATACTTAATACAAAACCTGCCACTAAACTCATCGTTAAGAAACCAATGATCCAGCTGATCCAACCTACAGATAAAACAGGCAGTACAATAAATACGGCTGCATGGTACACTTTTACACTCCAGAACTCGAAATGGTCTTTCAGGCTCATTGGTTTCAAAGGCACATTGCCGATCTTTCTGGAAAAATATTTTTTGTAGTCGGTGAAGAATATCCAGAATACATACAGCAGCATATACAAAAACCAGAAATAAAAATGCTGAAAACGGTGCATTTTATAGCGCTTTTGTGTAGGTGCCATCCGCATTAAGATGCCGATCTCAATATCATCATCCACCCCATCAATATTGGTGAAGCTGTGGTGGATCATATTATGTTTCATATTCCACATAAAATGATTGGCGCCTAATAAACTGATAGAAGATGCAGCAATCCTGTTCACCCATTTATTGGTGCTGAAACTGCCATGGCTTCCATCATGCATCACATTAAACCCGATGCCTGCAACTAATCCACCCAATATTATACACTCGCCTATTGCGAGGTACCAAACGGGTGTCCAGACCAACAGGTGAATATATACCAATACCAGGGCAATAACCATGGTAATGGCTTTGGTAAACAATTTAGGTGTACCGGTTGAAACAATCCCGCGTTCATCAAAATACTGCTGAACTCTCTTTTTTAAGTCGGTATGCAGCGACTTTGAAACAGAAGGAAATTTGGGAATGGCAAAATCTGACATAGAATGCTTTAAATGATAAGATGCAAAAGTAGCTATTAAAGGGCTTGGTGAGGTGTTAATTTTGGCAAATTGTGCCTATTGGCAGTCCCGTAACGTACATATAAGATTATTATTACTTCAGGGGATATTCATATTTCCACATGTGTAGGATAACTTACCGGGCATGGGTAACAAAAATTTAATTTAGTTTGATGAGGAAATCATGAGAAACTAACGGTAATCCAACCGGTTATACATCATGTTTAACCTGAGCTTGTATGCAGGAAACCAGAGAAATCAATGCGCTTTTTACACTAATCGATGACCCCGATGAGGAGGTATATTTCACTGTTTCCGAGAAAATAGTGGCGTATGGGAAGAATATCATCCCAAACCTGGAGCATTTATGGGAGACCACGCTGAGTGAAGATGTGCAGGAACGCATTGAAATGATCATCCACCACCTGCATTTTACCGACCTGCATAACGACCTTGTTGAATGGCGCGATGGTGCTTACCATGATCTGTTGTTTGGTGCTTTACTGGTTTCTAAATTCCAGTATCCCGATCTTCATACCACACCCGTATTGCAGGATATTGAAAAGATACGCCGCAATGTATGGCTGGAACTGAATAGTTTTTTAACACCGCTTGAGCAGGCAAATGTGTTATCAAGTATTATCTACAATTACTATAACCTGAAAGGTGTTGAAGTTAATTACGAGCACCCTGACGATTTCTTTCTGCACAAAGTATTGGAGAGTAAGAAAGGCAATGCCTTAACCAATGGCATCCTTTACCAGGTAATGTGCAATCAGTTGGATATTAATGCCAAAATCATCAATATACCCAAGCAGTGCATCATCGCTTTTTATCATTCAGATTATGATGCCAGCACCCATGTGGGGCATCCGCAGGATAAAATACATTTTTATGTAGACGCCACAACCGGACAGGCATTCTCGCACAAAGACGTGGAGAATTATTTTAATCGGATATCTGTACCACCTACCCCTTCTTATTTTAAGCCACAATCGCACAAACGCATCATACAGACCTTGCTGGAAGAAGTTTCTAAATGTTTCGACAGGCCTTCCAATGAATACAAGCAAAAAGAGCTGATGCAACTGGCAGATTTGCTGGATCAATAATCCTATCTGTGGAAATAATAGTTATAAGAGAAAAACTCTGTGTCTTTCTTCCAGCCATTTCTTTCATACACTTTCTGGGCGCGGTAATTACCTGTAGCGGTTTGTAATACTAACCAGCGGCTTTCGGTTTCTGATCCAAGTTCCTGCGCTGCCTTCAGCAAAATATCTGCCGCACCAGAACCACGCGATTCTTCTCCAACATACAGATCGTTCAGTACCCAGCAGCGTTTCATGCTTACAGAAGAAAACACCGGATACAATTGGGTAAATCCAACAATAGCATTGTCGATCAGTGCAACAAAAATTACTGATTCATTGCGCTGGATACGTTCGGAAAGAAATTCTTTGGCAGCGGGAATATCGGAAGGCTGTTTGTAAAAAATTCTGTATTGATCAAACAATACAGCTAATGAATCAACATCTTCGATAGTAGCTTTTCTGATTTTCATATAACAAGATTTGAAGTGTTTCTTATCACAGATCACGCAGCCGAAAAAACCTTTCATCAATCATCTGCCTGATCAATATTATCCAACTAATAAATTAAACCAAACTGGCTTCTAAATGGATGGCCATGCTGTAAGCCTTGCTAACAGGGCAATTGGCCTTGGCATCTGCAGCACATTCCTGAAATTTTTCTGCACTGATCCCGGGTACTTTACCTTTTACAGAAAGGGAAGAACCGGTGATCACTCCTTCTTCCAATGCAATGGCGCAGGTTACTTCAAGTGTTTCGGGTGTAAATCCTGCGGCACCCAAAACAAAACTCAGCTTCATGGCAAAACAACCTGCATGTGCGGCTGCCATCAACTCTTCGGGATTGGTACCAATGCCATCGGCAAAGCGGGAATTAAATGAATATTGGGTGTTGCTAAGTACCGTACTCTGGGTGCTCATCTTACCATTACCTTCCTTACCCGACCCATTCCATACGGCTGTTGCTGTGCGTTTCATAAGCATTTAATTTTTAGATTTGAAAAAAACTGCACCATGATCAACTGGGACGACTTTGAAAAAATAGATATCCGCAGTGGAACCATTATTGAAGTTACTGAATTCCACAAAGCGAAAAAACCTGCTTATCAATTAACTATCGATTTTGGTCCTTGGGGCATCAAACATTCTTCTGCACAGATCACCCATCATTATACCAAAGAGGCATTAAAAGGTAAACAGATCCTGGCTGTAGTGAACTTTCCTCCCAAACAAATTGCCAACTATTTTAGTGAATGCTTGGTATTAGGTGTGTATGATGAGAATAATCAGGTAATTTTATTGCAAACGGAACGGCCGGTAACTAACGGGCAACGCGTTGGCTGATGAGTGAACTGCATTATACATATTACGAAAGCCCTATCGGGATGCTGAAGATTGGCGGCACAGACCAGTACATAGGTGAGTTGACTTTTGTTGACAATACAGACCAGTTAACCTATGGGGAGCCCGGTATTACTGAAATCATGCATCAATGCACAGAGCAACTGATCGAATATTTTCATGGCACCCGCAAAGAATTTGATATACCCGTGTACCAGGAAGGCACCGAGTTTCAGTTAAGGGTTTGGAGCGAACTGATGGAGATAGCTTATGGAAAAACCATCAGCTACATGGATATGGCCAAACGCCTCGGCGACCCCAAAGTGATACGTGCAGCAGCCAGCACCAACGGAAAAAATAGAATAGCCATTATTGTTCCCTGTCACCGCGTTATTGGCAGCGACCGCTCCCTTGTTGGTTATTCTGGTGGCATGTGGCGGAAAAAATGGTTATTGGGGCTTGAGTTTAAGATCGCACATGGTGTGCAGACCTTGTTTTAATATTGAATTTTGAATATTGAACAACGAATATTGAAGTGGTAGGGCTAACTCAATCTCATATTAACATTTCTTTGAATAATTCTTTTTCAACCAGCAGTTGAATGAAATACTTTTACAGTAATGGCGCGTGTTGGAAAAACCATATTTCTTTTTATTATTTGTTTGACCATATTGGTTACAAAAGGATGGTCGCAGGCCTGTACTACTTTAGGGCAAAACCCCTATTCTGCTTTTCCGGTTTGCGGGGCAACTGATTTTGTTCAGAAAACGGTGCCAGTATGTGGGTCTCGTATTCTTCCTACATTTTGTCCCAAAGACGGGAACACCTACTTTGAGAAAAACCCTTTCTGGTATAAATTCACTTGTTACACGGCTGGTACATTGGCAATCCTGATTACACCTAATAACCTTAGCGATGATTATGATTGGCAATTATTTGACATCACAGGGCATGACCCACTGGATGTATATACCAATGACTCGTTGATTGTATGTTATAACTGGTCCGGGGAAAAAGGTATTACAGGAACTTCTCCCAATGCAACCAGCTATACAGAATGTGGCAGTACCAATACCGGTCCAGTAATCCCTATTTTTAGCAAAATGCCAATCTTGGTGGCTGGTCACGAATATTTATTATTGATTAGCCATTTCAGTGGCAACGATCAGAGTGGCTATTCCCTTTCCTTTCCTGTTGGAGGAACTAATGGAGGTACTGCCAGTATTGTTAACCCCATAGTACCTGCTATTCAAAATGCATGGGGTGTTTGCGACGGCACTGAAATTGTTGTGAAACTGAAAAGCAGGATCAATTGTAGTACTATTGCCGCCGATGGCTCAGATTTTACGGTAAGCGGCCCGGGAGGTGTAAAAGTTGTCACCGCCTCTGGTAATGGTTGTGCCGCCGGTTTTGACTCAGATTCTATTTTCCTGAAATTAGACCGTGTATTATCTCCGGGCACTTATACCGTAACAGCCCAGATAGGAACAGACGGCAATACCCTTTCTGATAACTGCGCCAACGCACTACCCGTGGGTGATAATGCAAGCCTGAAATTTACCCCTGCACAACCTACACCCATGGACAGCATTAGTCCGGTGATCTGCATGAAAGATACCCTGCAACTGATTTTCAACAAACCAATGAAATGTAACTCCATTGCTGCCGACGGAACTGATTTTTCCATTACCGGACCAGCCACCGTTACAGTAAAAGCTGCAGCAGGTATTTGCACTAATGGTGTGAGTACTGTGATCAGGATTATTCTTACAGCACCTATCCGTACTAACGGAACCTTTACCATTTTACTGAAGAACGGATCGGATGGCAATACGCTGATTGATGAATGCAGCGAGGTAACACCTGCCGGATCTACCCTGTCCTTCACTACAAAAGATATTACCACCGCCGATTTTGTAGCTACTGTAAACCCAGGTTGCAAAAATGATACCCTCTACCTCACGCATAATGGTTACGGTGGCACCACACAATGGCAATGGAGTCTTGATAGTAATGCATTAAGTATTTCGCAGAATACAACACTTGTTTCTAAAGCATTTGGCCCGCATACGGTGCAGTTATTTGTTACTAATGGCAAATGCAGCGACACGGCCTCAACCCGTTTTGCTTTTCCTGATTATACAGTGAAAGCAGCATTTGTTAGTGCAGATACTTTATGTCCTTCTGATACCCTGCATTTTACCGACAGAAGCAGCGGCAATGCTACTTCATGGAATTGGGATTTTGGCAATGGTGCTACCAGCACACTACAGGCACCGGGACCGCAGCATTACCCGCTTGCCAACCGTTCCGGCACTTATGTTGCCAGATTGGTAGCAGGAAACAATCTTAACTGTACCGATACTACTTATAAACTGATCACAATATTAGCCAGTTGTTACATAGCCGTACCCTCTGCGTTTACGCCTAATGGCGATGGGTTGAATGATTATCTCTATCCCCTGAATGCATTCAAGGCTGATAATCTTTTGTTCAGAGTGTATAACCGTTATGGTCAGATGATTTTTGAATCAAAGGATTATTCTAAAAAATGGGATGGCCGCCTGAACAGTGTTCCACAACCCGGCGGTACTTATGTATGGACATTCAGTTACACCGATCATGATACAGGCCAGCCGGTGTTTTTGAAAGGAACGGTGGTGCTGATACGATAAATCAAAAATGTAAACCAGTTTGGAACTCCCGCACAATTAGGGGCACCTGATTTTTACTTTTTAATTTTTAATCACTTCATGTCTTCTCCCGAAAACCCAAACGGCAATAAACTGGATGCCTGGGGAATTACAAATATTTTCCCTTCCATTCCTCCCAATACCAGACGAATAGGGTGTTTTAAAATAGTTTCATATTCTACCATTGTTTGCCGGCAAATGCCGCAGGGCGAGATAGGGCGGTCGCTTTTACCCTGCTCATTAAGATAACTGATAGCGATTGTGTTAATGGGAACACCGGGATAAACAGAAGAAGCGGCAGATAATAAAACCCGTTCAGCACAAATTCCTACAGGATAGCTTGCGTTTTCCTGGTTGCTGCCTAATAGTATTTTCTCATTTGACAAGAGTGCTGCTGCACCAACCCTAAAATGAGAATAGGGCGAATAGGATATACCGGTAGCTTTTTGCGCTTCACGCAGCAAATCCGCATCTTCTGCAGAAAGCTGCTCAATGGAATCGTATACGTCAAACTCGATACTGATCTTTTGATGGCCCATAATCAAAGTTTTATCAACGGTTGTCTTAATCAGTTATTTCTTCCAACCGCGCCTTTGCGCCTTTGCGTGCAAGTTTTCTCGCAAAGGCGCAGTTAGATTACTTTTTTTCTGAAAGAGCTTTTTATAAACGGGGTATTTTTTATTGTTTAGACAAAAAAGCCCTCAAAGCTTTTGACTCTGAGGACCCCTCCGTTACTTAAAGATAATTATTTTATACCATTGAACAATCGTTTCCAGCGGGGGCCTTTATCCCAGCTAAACCATATCAGGGAGGCTTTTCCTACAATATGTGTTTCGGGTACAAAACCCCAGTAGCGGCTATCCTGGCTGCGATGGCGGTTATCACCCATCATCCAGTAATAATTGTATTTAGTGGTATAGGATGTAGCTTCTTTTCCGTTAAGGATGAATTTGCCATTTACCTCATCAAGCGTATTGTGTTCGTAGGTAATAATCAACCTGCGGTAAAGTGCGATGGTTTGTGGAGTAAGCGGTAATACATCACCTTTCTTAGGGATCCTGAGGGGTCCGTAATTATCTACAGTCCATTGATAATTTACCTCATCATTCGGGAAGGTCATACCTACCTGGTTATCTGAGTAAGCGGTAACAGATTTTACATTTGGCTGCGTTTTTACTTTAGCCGCTTCTGAAGGAGTGAGGTTAAGTACCATTGTGCCGGGAGTTGCAGAAGTACGCACCTGGTCGCCGGGGTTCTCCATATCGATACCTAATTCGTCTTTCATAAATTCTTCCGTAAAACCGGTACCATTGGTTTCAATCAGGTATTCGGTCTGCGAATTTGCCGGAACAGGTGATGGCTGTTTGTTTATGAACAGTGAACCATTTTTAACCTGTATTTCATCCCCGCTAACTGCTACGCATCTTTTGATGTAGTTATCAGTTTTATCCATTGGATGCACGATAACAGGATATGTGGCATTGAGTGCTGCCCTGTCGCCTTTAAATTCTTCGCGCAGCACATCATAATAAGGTCTTGCGCTGCCAAACTCAGGCAGATTGATGATAGTATCACCTTCCGGAAAATTGAATACTACCACGTCATTTCGTTTTACTTCTGCTATTGCAGGTAAACGTTTATATGACAACTGTAGAGCACTGATATAAGAAGTAGTGGTTTTTGAAAAAGGCATGGTATTGTGTACAAACGGGAACGACAATGGTGTTTGCGGGATACGCGGGCCGTAACTCATCTTGTTAACAAACAGGAAATCATTAACCAGCAGCGTTTTTTCCATGCTGCCGGTAGGAATCACATACGCTTCAAAAATAAATGTGCGGATGATGGTGGCCGCCACTACAGCAAATACGCCGGCATCTATCCACTCGCGTGAGGCAGGTTTGTGGTAATGTTTCAACACATCTTCACCATACCATTTTTCTTTTTCTGAAAAACCGAGGTATGGAAAATAAATAAAAGGAACCAATACAGTAAGGGAGTGATCGATCACTGTAACCCTTTTGAAATGCATCACAAAAATGATGGTGATCCAGATCGTGATGAACTGCCCGGCAATAGGGATCAGTTGCAGCCAGAACCAGTATTTATTGATCTTACATTTTTCAACAATCAACCAGGTATTATACAAAGGGATCAATGCTTTCCATGGCACTATTCCTGCCTTTTTAAACATGCCATACATACCCACATGCCAACCGATAACGCCGATAATTAGTAGAAATAAGCCCATAGTTTACAATTAAGTAGTAACAAAAATATCCTTTTAGCCCGGACAGGGAAGCTTTACGGGTAAAAGTTTTCTTAAATGTGGGAAGGGGTGAATAAGTTAAAAGGGGTAAAATAGTTAAAGTGGTTAAAGTAGTGACGCCTTATTATAACTATTTTAACCTTTTTAACCTCTTTAACTATTTTAACCATTTTAACGATTCCCTACCTCACATAAGCCTCCACATCAGCCACAGCAATCTCTTTGCCTGATAAAATGATCAGGCGCTCTACCACATTTCTTAATTCGCGGATATTGCCCGTCCAGTTATGCTGCTGCAGGGCAGTCATGGCTTTTTTATCGATGGTCTTTTTTGCCTGACCGTATTCTTCGGCTATATCGGCGAGGAATTTATCAACCAGTAATGGAATGTCTTCCCTGCGTTCATTTAACGGTGGCACATGTATTAAAATTACTCCCAGGCGATGGTAAAGATCGAGGCGGAAATTCTTTTCATTTACTTCCTGCAACAGGTCTTTATTGGTTGCTGCAATTACGCGCACGTCAACCGCTATTTCTTTATCTCCTCCTACCCTTGTTATTTTTCCTTCCTGCAGGGCACGTAATACTTTGGCCTGTGCGCTTAAGCTCATGTCGCCTATCTCATCCAGAAATAAAGTGCCTCCGTTTGCCTGTTCAAACTTGCCAATGCGTTGTTTAATGGCGGAGGTGAAAGAACCTTTTTCATGACCAAATAATTCGCTTTCTATCAGTTCGCCCGGAATGGCTGCACAGTTTACTTCTATGATGGGTGCATTGGCGCGGTTACTTTTTTCGTGAAGCCATCTTGCAACCAGTTCCTTACCGCTGCCATTTTCGCCGGTAACCAGCACACGTGCATCGGTTGGCGCTACTTTTTCGATGGTTTCTTTTACTTTTTTAATGCCATCACTTTCTCCAATGATCTCCTGCACTTTTGACACTTTTCTTTTCAGCACTTTGGTTTCTTTTACCAATGTGGTTTTATCGAGTGCATTGCGGATAGTGATGAGCAGGCGGTTCAGGTCGGGCGGTTTGGCAATATAATCAAAGGCTCCCCGCTTAACTGCATCTACGGCTGTTTCAATATTCCCGTGTCCGCTGATCATAATAACCGGTGTTTCGGAATTTGAATCGATCACTTTCTGTAAAAATTCAATTCCATCCAGTTTGGGCATTTTTATATCGCAAAGCACCACATCATACGATCCGGAAGTAAATTTTTTCAAACCCTCTTCTCCATCGTTTGCTTCCTCCACGGTAAAACCTTCGTTGGCCAAAATTTCTTTCAGTACGTTCCGGATGGCTTTTTCATCATCTATGATCAGAATTGCAGGCATCTGTGTTTTTATTTTATTGCTAAGATAAACTAAGTTAAAAGATATGATTAAAATCTATGGTGATGGTGTTAAAACCGGTATAAAACCCCTGTATAAACATTTATGGTGCCGGCAGGATTATAATATCGTTTGCCGGCGGCATTAATGTCGTTTCCAAGACTATACGCCTGGTTTAACAGGTTATCTATACCAAAGAAAATATCAAATTGTTTCCCTTTCTGCTTGCTGCGATAGCCGGTTTTTAACTGTAGCAATTGATATGCTTCTGCATACGCATCATTGGCGTCTGTTAATGGCAATTTTGAGGTACAGTTCAACGATGCATTCATGTACACACCTTTTGATGTTTCCATGTCAACCCCGCCAAGCCAGATATTGCGGGGCACGCCGGTAAGTTCATTCCCGGAATAGTTATTGTTTGCTTGCCTGTAATCATCAAAACAATATGGCTGATAACTATAGCTGCTCCACGCAGAAAGTCCGGAAATAAATCTTTTGTTTTTTTGTATCAGTTGATATTTGATGAAAACCTCTACGCCATTCTGTTTCGTGCCGCCTGCGTTTACAAAATATTCTGCGCCTGCTGTGTTATTTCGCCTAACAATGGCATTCTTCAAATTAAAAAAGTAAGCTGCCACATCAAACTGCAGGTGTTGATCAAACAATTCCCCCTTAATTCCTGTTTCATAATTCCAGCCATACTCTGCTTCCAGGCTGGCATAATAATTTCCATCCGATGGCCTGAGTTCTGCAAGTGCAGGCGGCGAAAATCCTTTGGCAGCAATAGTATACAAAGAAATATTTTTTTTAAGCCTGTACAGCACAGCCAATCTTGGTGTAAGTATACTGTTGATATTTCTTGTAACAAACAACGAAGCCGGATCCGTTAGTCTTTTGTAGCGATACGATTGATTGTTCAGGCTCAATCCTGCAGTAAAACTCCATGAATCATCAATCATATATCTTACCTGCGAAAAAGCAAACCATTGAACAGCATACACCTCATCTTTAAACTGCACCGTATCTGCATTGCCCGAACGGTTACCAAAATCATTGATTAAGGAATGATTGTATAACCATTCTGTCCCGTTCATCCATTGAAAAGAAGTATGTGCTGTGTTGGTTTGATACACAAGATTGGTACCCGCACCACCATTAGCCTCTCCTCTTTTTTCGTAATTGGTGATGAAAGGATTGGTAAAAGAGGTGTAGTTGCCTGTAATAAATGAGTTTACAGAGAAGTGTTTCCCGAGATCGAGTTCATGATGCAGCCCTCCAAAAATGGTTTTGTTGTACACAGCCGATTTTTGCTGTACCGCTCCGGGCAAAGCGCCTGCGGCCTGACGGGATAATTTGGGATTGATCTGCATCTGCGCCAATGTGATACCACCGGGTGTTTGATAAAAGATATCAGCATAAAAAACAAGAAACTGAAATTCCTGTTTTGCGTTCTGCCAGCTACCCTGCCATTTGAAGATATCTTTTCTTGCGCCGGATTGTTCGCGGTAGCCATCCAACTGCTGGCGCGTTTGCTGAACAGAGGAAGCAAAATTTTTGGTGCTGTATTGCCATCCCGCCTGTTGCTGAAATAACCCGAATGAGCCTCCCGTAATCCCGGCAGTAACATGATTTTGTGGTGTTGCAGAAAAATATTGCGTCGAATTTAATAGTAATGCTCCGCCCGTTCCTGCCCCATACATACTGGCAACCGGCCCTTTGATGATCGCTGCACCGGATAGCTGGCTCATGTCAACCATATTTAAATAGGTATTACCACCCGCATCTGTTAACGGGATACCATTCCAATACAGCTTTACATTTCTTACTCCAAAAGGAGAGCGCAACAGGCTTCCGCGTATGGATAAACGATAACTGGCAGGCGAGCGTTCTTCCATACGTATGCCAGGCACTGTATTCAATACCGGAACAAGTGAGGTGCCGGCATAGCGATTCAATTCTTTAGCGGTAATAACGGCAACAGCAGCCGGCAGGGTTTTCCAGTGCTGGCGCGAATAAAATGCATTTACCACTACTTCCTGCAAAGCACTGTCGTTTACGGAATGAAGCTGGTTATTATTTGCCTTCTGAGAAAATAACAGCACAGGAAGAAAGAAATGATATAATAAAAAAGCTAAGCGCATCAGTAAACATTCTCTATCAAAGTATCCATCAAAAGCTGTTGCCGAACAGAAAACAAAAACCCGAAGTGTACTGCTTCGGGTTTTCTGTTCTTATAGATCGTATTATTTTTTAAGGTACATCACTTCTTTTACCAGCTTCACGGTTCTTTCAACATCAGGAATGGCTAATGCGGCAAGGTTGGGTGCATAGTGCATAGGAGCATCGGCACTTGTAATACGGCGGATTGGCGCATCTAAGTAATCAAACCCTTCTTTCTGTATCCGGTAACTGATCTCTGACGAAACAGAGGCGAATGGCCACTGTTCTTCCACAATTACCAGTCGGTTGGTTTTTTTAACGCTTTCCAGGATGGTCATCCAGTCTAACGGGCGGATCGTTCTCAGATCGATCACCTCAGCGCTGATCCCTTCTTTTTCCAATGCTGCAGCAGCATCTAAAGAAACCTTCACCATTTTATTAAAAGACACGATGGTTACATCGCGGCCCTGTTTTTTTACATCGGCCTTCCCTAATGGAATATAATATTCTTCATCCGGGATATCGCACTTATCGCCATACATCACTTCACTTTCCATAAACATCACGGGGTCCTTTTCGTAACGGATGGCCTGTTTTAATAAGCCTTTTGCATCATATCCGTTAGAAGGAGATACCACTTTTAATCCGGGGATATTGGCATAATAGCTTTCAAATGCGGTGGAGTGCTGGGCGCCTAACTGACCGGCGCTACCGTTACCGCCACGGAAAACGATCGGGCAACTGATCTGTCCGCCACTCATGGCCAGCATTTTAGAGGCTGTATTCAGGATCTGGTCAAGCGCCAGAACGGCGAAGTTCCAGGTCATAAATTCAACAATCGGTTTTAAGCCGTTTTGGGCAGCTCCAACGCCTACTGCGGTAAAACCCAGTTCAGCAATAGGGGTATCTATCACACGTTTGGGACCAAATTCGGCCAGCATTCCCTGGCTTACCTTGTAAGCGCCATTATATTCGGCTACTTCTTCACCCATTAAGAAGACCCTATCGTCTCTTCTCATTTCTTCATTCATGGCTTCACGGATAGCCTCTCTGAAAGCAATAGAACGCATCATGTCGGTTTTTAAATGAGCAGCAAAAATATAAGATTATCGAGTACAAAACCAAAAATGCTTGAATAGAGCTTATAGCTGTGAGCCACGAGCCGTGAGCTGCAATTTTGTGGGAAAAATTGTTATTTACAGATGGAAAACAAAGATCCCTTGCCGGAAATGACAAGGGATCTTTGTTATTCTTTATTGACCATTCTAAAATGGCCATTAATACACTTCAAAACTAATGACTCGCAGCTCGCGGCTCATAGCTCATAGCTCATAGCTAGCTCCTAAAATACGTTCCAGCCGTAGCTAACATAGTATAAACCTCCGATAGCGGGGTTACCGTAGCCGGTTTGGTAATACCTGTTAAACAGGTTGGTAGCGCCAACTTTGATCAGAGATTTGGTTGAAGGGAGTTTGTAGCTCACCATCGCATCTACTGTTCTGGTAAATGGCATTCTGCCTACAGAGAAAGTTCCTTCATAGGTGTAAACATCGGTCCATCTGTACACCACGCTGAACCCAAAACGGTTACCCTTACCAAAGCCGCTGTTATTGAAAGCCATATTCACACGGTATTTTGGTGTATTGAAATAAGACACGAAGCCTGCAGGCAGGTCGCCAATCATATCTGAATACAGGTTACCGCTGACAGAAAAGTTCTTAGGTAACAGGTATTCTGCTGATGCACCCCATCCGTTGGTTTTTACATCTCCGGGGGTGTTAACAGAAATACTGTAGCCGATACGCTTATTTGCATCCAGCACATCAAATACGCTGGCTGGTCCGGAAGGAGCATTTCTTGCCTGGATAACAGTTACACCACTCAGGAAGTCTTTATAAGTAGCCCAGTAAGCATACACATCGATCAATAATCTTTGTGCTATCAGGCCTTTATAACCAACTTCAAAAGACTGGCTCGACTCTGGTTTGAATTCACCAAACTGCTGTTGTTGTAACAGGGCCGGGTTGGGGGAACCAGCCAATGCGCTTGCTCCAAATGCCTGTACGCTGGCAAGTGTATAAGCAGGGTTAGTACTGAATTTATAGAAATCCCTCAGTTGTGGTAAGCCGCCCATTAAACGGGTACCGCCACCAATTGTGAGGTTGATCCATTGGTTCTGTGTGGTTGGGAAGCGATACGCCTGCTGATAAGAGAAACGAAGGTTATGGTCTTTTGCCAGTTTAATTACTGCTGAAGCTCTTGGGGTAAAGCGGCCTTTAAAATTCGAGTTCTTATCATAACGTCCTGAAACAGTCAGTTTCAGCACATCATTCAATAATTTCTGAGATAACTGGGCATAGGCTCCAATCTCATCTATGTTAATGTTACCTGCTGTATCAGCAAACAAAGTACCCTTGGAATTCAGGACAAATCTTCTTGTGCTGGCACCAACCAACAGATCAGTACCGCTTTTTGCGAGCCCGAGATCTTCTGTAAGATTGTACTGGCCTTCAAATACATTCAGTCTTGATGCATCAAGGAACAAACCACCACCCTGAGAAATAGGGGTACCGGCTACCTTTTTAAACAAATCTGTAGCACCGATAAAACCGGTTGGTCTGCCCTGATCTGCTACTGACCGGGCAACATTTAATAAAGCCAGTTTATTAGAAGTAACCACTCCCGGAGCAGCAGCCTGCGCAGCAGCTAAAGCCGCCGCAGGTGTTAATCCGGCACCCAGTCCGGCAGCATAACCTGCACCGAGGGCACCTACATAGGTGCCAACAGCCGCACCAACTGAAGCGGCCACAAACTTAGGATACCATACTGTTGCACTTGGGCTCCATGCTTCGTTGAAAAGACGTGTTGTAATAGTTGAGTTGAAGGTGCTGCCTGAATTCTCATGAGTAGTATAAGCCCTTAAGTACCAGTTTTTGCTCTTCACCTCTAATTTGTACTGACCCATTTTCAGGTCTTTCAGAGAATAACGGTCGCTACCGGTATACACACTGTTACCTGTTCCCCAGTTGGCCTGGAAAGAAGCTTCCGTTTTATCTGATAATTTATAATGTAATGATCCGCTTAATTTAACATTTACTGTAATAGGGTCTACCACATCTTTTTCATTGTAACCGGTTCTTGAAACATACAATGGAACGGCAGAAAAACCGTACAACAGGGATGATGGAATTGGTGTAGGTGTTGTAATACCGGGGAATGCACCGGCAGGGATCACACCAAGGAAAGGTGTAGTTGCAATCAGGTTTGCATAAGCGCCTCTCAGGTCTGCATTGGTTTCATCGCCATAAACATTCACACCATCGTAGTTAGGATCTGAAAGCCTGTCGCCAATAGTGGCTGCACCGTTGGGTGCTACAGAACCTGGACTTGGCGGGCGGAGATAGTTATTGGTTTGAGTAGCCAGCCAGTCGTTAGCCTGCACAAACTGAGCACCAATTTTGAAAGCTAATTTGTCGTTTATTTTTTTGGCCCACCGAACACTCCAGTCGTAGAAAGGAGAAATATTCCGCTGACGCTGATCCACATCTTTCACACCCTGTTTGATCTGAAAACTCAGGCCCTGGTATTTGAAAGGATTTTTACTGTTGATCAACACTGTACCATTCATACCACCTGATCCATACAATGCAGAAGATGCACCGGGAAGTAATTCGATATTTTCAACATCAAGCTCTGTTAAACCAACAATGCTACCTACGGCAAAGTTTAAGCCGGGCGCCTGGTTATCCATACCGTCAACAATCTGGTTTAAACGGGCGTTACCGCTATTATTGAACCCACGGGTACCCACGCTGCGGAAGGTTAAACTGGCTGCTACCACATCCACCCCTTTCAGGTTGGTGATCATATCGTAGTAACTTGTGGCTGGCGTATTGCGGATGGCGGCTGTGCTGATCCTTTCAATAGATACCGGCGACTCCAGTATCCGCTCCGGTACCCTTGAGGCCGCAACTACCACTTCATCACCCAAAGTATAGGCAGCATCAAGCTCTACATTCACCACTTCGTTATCTTTTTTTACTGCCACTTCTTTATTGGAATAACCAACAGAAGAGAAGACCAGTGTAAAAGGCAGTTTTTGTACGGTAGAAAACCTAAAAGTACCCTTGTCATCGGTAAATGTGCCTGTTGATGTTCCTTTGATGGTAACGGATACCGCCGAAACGGCTTCTTTAGATTTACCGTTCTTTACGCTACCGGAGACAGTAGTTGATTGCTGGGCAGTAGCAGAAATGCAAAAAGCTGCACCGATGGCCAGCAACCCGTAACGGGTTAATAGTCTTCTCATATTAGCAAGTTTTAATGAATTGTTACTAAAAATAGCATTTGTTAGTTTCGTACAAAAATTTAATTTGTTCACAAATAACGGTTGGGTGTTGAGAAAAATTATGTTCACTAACCCTTATTTATCAATCGACTATCTAATTTTGGCCCATGCCATCCTTTCAATTTCCCTTTCAGACCAACCTTTATCACGGTAAAGTAAGAGATGTTTACAGCATAAAAGACAACTGGCTGGTGATGATAGCCAGCGACAGGATCTCTGCTTTTGATGTGATATTGCCCCGGCCTATCCCTTATAAAGGACAGGTTTTAAACCAGATAGCTGCTTTTATGCTGGATGCAACCCGTGATATCTGCCCCAATTGGCTGGTAGCTGTTCCTGCGCCAAATGTTTCTATCGGTAAGCGTTGTGTGCCTTTTAAAATAGAAATGGTGGTGCGTGGAAATGTGGTGGGCCATGCCTGGAGAACCTATAACAGTGGCAAAAGAGAACTTTGTGGGGAAAGAATGGCTGAAGGGTTAAAAGAAAATGATTTTTTCCCAACACCCATCATTACCCCATCAACCAAAGCGGAGGAGGGACATGATGAAGATATTTCGAAAGCAGACATTATTGCCAAAGGTTTGGTAAGTGCGGATGACTGGAAAATACTGGAAGCGTATACATTGAAATTATTTGCACGGGGCAAAGAGATAGCTGCCAAACAGGGATTGATACTGGCAGATACAAAATATGAGTTTGGAAAAATTGGCGATACCATTTACCTGATGGATGAAGTGCATACACCGGATTCATCCAGGTATTTTATTGCTGATGGTTTTGAAGAAAGACAGGCCAAAGGCGAAAAACAAAAACAACTGAGCAAGGAATTTGTGAGGGAATGGCTGATCGCCAATAATTTTATGGGCAAGGAAGGACAAACCGTTCCGGAAATGACTGATGAATGGATAGACACCATCAGCAAAAGATATATTGAACTGTTTGAAAAAGTAATCGGTAAAAAATTCGTTCCGGAAAATATAAGTGAACAGGAAACCTATCAAAGGGTTCTCGCTTCTCTTGAGAAAAATGCGTTTTAAAAAAAATAAAAATGGCCGGAATTTAAACCGGCCATTTTTATTTAAAATCCTGCTTTCAAACTCACAATAAAATTTCTGCCCGGCGCCGAAATACCACTGGCAAAATAGCGGTAATTCCTGTCGAGGATATTTTCAACCAGTACCTGCAGGGATACCTGTTTTCCAATATTTACAAGTCCGCGTACATTCAATGTATACCAGGATGGCATTCCATCTGCAGTGGCATATTGCACATTATCCTCTCCATCCGGATTGTAATCTGCCATGCGTTTCCATCCGTTAAACAGAACATAGCCTTCTGCCTGCCATGCATTCTTTGTGTGTTTAATTCCTACCCTTCCATACACAGGCGGAATATGGTCTAACGGAACCGTTACACCTGCATTGGTAAATTTTCCTTTTGTATACGTATATACCGCCTCAATATTGGTTGAGGGCATCAGTTTCCAGGTGGCATTTACACTAAAGCCTGCCAGCCATGCTTTTGCTTTGTTTTGCGGCGCAAACACAGCGCTTTGCACATTCTGGTAAATAATGCTGTCGGTTCCATTGAACAGAAATTTATCTACAACAATCGCGTTCTTAAACCATGTATAAAATACCGAACCGCCCAATCTGACAGTTTCACCATACTGGTTAAAATTGATCTCTGCATTATATGTGTACTCCGGTTTCAGGTCTTTGTTGGGCACTACCACATAGCCTGTTCTTGTGTCGAACACTTTGGTCAGATCATCCACATTGGGCGATCTGAATCCGCTGCTGAGCTGAAAGGCGATCCTGAATTGATTGGGTGTTGCATATACCAGTCCGAGGTTTCCCGTAGGCGCTATATTATTTTGTATCGCTTTTGTAAAAGGCAAATGCATCAATGATGTATCAGCAAACCTCGCATCCATCTTTACAAAATTGATCCGCAGCCCGTCGTTCAGTGTCCATCTATCGTTTATCTTAAGCGTATGCTGTACATACAATGCATTGAAGCTCATTTTTGTTGGTCCATCGCTATAGCGTGTTGCAATCCTGCTTAGGGCTCCTGTAACTATATTCATTCTTTCAGCAGTTGATCTGACGTAGTTGGTATAAGATTCCAATCCAACATGCAATTCGTTCTTTCCGCTGTAATGTTTGGCATCTGCATTAAAGCCCCATACATTAACACGCTCCCAGCGTGAATCTTTATTATTGTTTTTGAACTTTCTTGTAATGCGACTTTCTTCAATATCCTGGTAGCTTGCTGTCAGTTTGATCTCCTTGAAAAAACCTGAAAGTTGATTTGCCGAAAAATGATAGGCCAGCATATTTCTTATCTGTGGCCCATAGTACCACTCTGCATAAGCAGGCACCCCTGCAGTTGATTCACTAAGCCTGTCGTATCGCTGCACATTACCCGAATTGCTTAACTGAATATTGAGGATATGCTGAATATTGTTTTTGGGTTGAAACAATATTTTCTGCGCAAAGTCTGTCTGCTTATAATCGCTTGCCGCCTGCCTGTTTGGATCAGAGTTACGGAAAGCGCTATCGGTATTACCATAACGCTGCACGATAAAATTTTTCAAACCAAAATCGGGATAGGCCGATTGGCGGTTGGCACCCTGTATTACGTTACCAAAACTGCCATAGGTAATTGAGGTAAGAGATGCCCATTGAACCCCGCTGATGGTAACATCTGCATGTCCTCTTGCTTCTTCAGTTGCAGTTGCATATCTAACAGAACCATTGCCGCCCACAACTGTTTTTCCTGTTTTACTCAGCGCAGGATTTCGGGTATACATATTTACAACACCTCCCAGGGCATCGCTTCCATACAGGGTGGATGAGGGCCCGTAAAGCACTTCCATCCTATCGAGGATCATATTGTCGATAGTGATCACATTTTGCAGGTGGCCAGAGCGGTAAATGGCATTATTCATCCTTACGCCATCCACCATTAACAATACGCGGCTTGCTTCAAATCCACGTATGGTGGGGCTGCTTCCGCCCTGCTGACTTTTCTGAACAAATACAGATCCCGTGTTCAATAATATATCACCGGCGTTTGCCTGATTATTCAGTGTATTCCTGTCGCTGATCACTTTAACAGATTGCGTAAGGTGTTTTATCAGCTCAGGAAATTTATTGGCATACACAACAACCTCGTTCAGTGTAACCGGTTCTTTTTGCACAGTATCCTGCGATTGCTCTACCTGTGCTATTGAGATAACAGGTATAGTCATGGCACAGGCCATGAATAATAATATGTGTTTCATTAACTGATTTTAAATGAAGAATGCAGGGTTAGGTATAATAAGCACAAATCTGCTCCCAGATAGCGTTTCCACTATTTACTTTTTGTCTTGATACAAAAAGTAACAAAAAAAATCAAGGCTGCTGAAAAAAAGCTAAAATTTACTGCATTCCGCTAAAATGAACGAAGTCTAAAGCCAAACTTTAAAGCAGCAATTGGGGCAAATGTGTCTTTCATCGCTTAACCAAAGCCAGACATCGTTCATTTCTTAACGCTTCATTCCGCAAATTTCTTAACGCTTTTTTTCAGAGGCCAACCTAAGAACCAATAAGAATGCTATTCTGTGTTTAATCTACCTAATCCTATGAAGGATAATACTGTCTGTAAAACAATTGTACTAAGCCTTACAGGCTTCAGGAGGCGGCGACAGTACATCAGCCACTATGCCAACCGGTTTATTGGCGCGGGCAGGGTGGGCATTCTTCAGAATAATATAGGTAAGCGATTGAAGTAAATTTTGCGGCAGATCGAATGCCGTAAGCTGCATTTTTTGAAATACTGCTTTGGAGCCTGCAGATTGATTTGTTTGTTTGTGAAGCATTTGTTCTGCCTGTTTTTCCAGGGCTTTTTCCTTATGATCGTTAATGCAATAAATGGTTGCAGTATTTTTTTCATAATGGATGGAGATAACATCATACATCTCTCCGCGATACCTGAATTCTTTGTTCGTTTCTTCCCATTCGAAAGATGGGTCTTTGATCGCATCATTTACTGATCTGAAACTAAGGTAAGTGCCGTAAAGTGTGCCATTATTGGTTGCCAGGCAGGTTTGCATTTCTTTTTTAAGGCTATGTTGATACGCAATATATACCAGGTGATATCCGCCAATATAAATAACCAGGCAGCACAGAATTAATATCGTGATTATCTTCCTCAAAGCAGTTTAGAAAGAGGAAGATAACAAATGTTTTAGTAGAGATTGATTGAAAATGATGAACGATGGTTGGTGTGATGAATGGCTGCTATTTGAATGTAAACCTGAAATTAATCCCTCCGTATAAAGTTGATTTAGGGCCGGGTGTAAAATATCTTGGCGCTACACCGTTTATAGCTACCTGGTTAATTACCACAAACTGTGCATACCGGGCATTAAATATATTATTGGCACCGCCAAACAAATCCACACTGAACCGTGATTTTCCAAAACTGCCAAATTCTTTTCTGAAACCGGTTCTCAGGTTTACAAGATTATAAGAATCGGAAAATACCGTATTGTCGAGGGTAATGGGCATACGGTCGGTGAACATATCCGTTAGGTTCAGGTAAAACCCGCCGCCAGCTTCCAGGTCTATTCCTGTGTTCAGTATATTACCTGCAAGGCCGCTTACACGAAGATTGGAATAGTCTTTAGTAAAGGAACTATTATTGTTATCACTTTTCAGATCAGAGTTGCGGCTGCCATTAAAAGTGTAGGTAAGAAAAGGGCGGAACATCTGAAGAAATCCTTTCTGCTTTGGCACCAACGCATAGTTGACGGTTAATTCAGCCCCGATAAAATTAACAGCGCCCGCATTTACCAATGCAAAATAAGAAGGGGTACCAGCTGCCGCAGGGAAAAATTTCGGAACCAGTTTATCAGATACTTCCATATTAAAGAAAGCAAAATCGAGATATAAAGATTCTTTAAACAGGCTTGCTTTGGTTCCTACTTCAAACGTATTACTGATCTCCGGTTTGATCTTATCATTTACTTTCCCGGTTTGGGAAATAATATACTGGTTGGTACCAGGCTGGGCATAGCCCATACTGTAATTGGAATAAACAGACACATGTTTGCTGATAAGATGATTCACCACCCATCGGGGAGTTACCAAAGGAGTAAAGGCTTTAAAACCTGATTGATTGATATATCCGCCGCCTGAAGCCCTGAGATCTTCATTATCGTAAGTAATAAAATTGGCACTCCCGCTAAACACCATCAAAGTGTTTTTGGCAAGGTTTAATTCGATCATACCAAACACATTCCATTGCGAGGGTTTTAACTCCATATCTGACGTAAGTGAGCCCAGTGCGCCGTTATTGAGATTATAGGTTTTCTGGTAAGTGATATTTTTTGTTCCTTCAAAGCCTAAAGTAAACCGAGTTGAAACATTTCCGATCTGTGGCGTATAGATAAAAGCTGAGCGCACACCAAAACTGCTCTTATTTGTTTTAGTGAGTACCGTTGCCACCGACTGACCAATTTCCTGCGTACCAAGGAAAAATGTGGTTTTATTGGTGAACAATGGTGAAAAAATATATTCATAAGAAACACCCATCCTGAAACTCTCCAGGTCGCTGTGCGAATTATTTTTGATATACCTGATATCAGCGCTGTCGGGATAATTAATCAATCCCAGGCTGTCTAACTGGCCCGACAAAGCATCATATGATTTTGTGTAGTAAGTAAAGAAACGCAAGGTACTTTTAGGGTTGCTGTAAATAGATGCATTCAGGTTCCAGAAATCTTTTTTTGAATTACTGTTCATCCGGTAGCCATCTGTTTTTTGCTGGCCATAATTAAACAGGATATTCGCTTTATCGTTACCCAATCCAATTGAGGACGTAGTTCTGAAAAGATTATCAGATCCGGTTAGCAGTGATTGCTTCATCGAAATGCCTTGTGGCGCTTTTTCAGATAGCAGGTTTACCACGCCGCCAATCCCTGTTCCATACACGCTGGATACAGGACCACGAAAAACTTCTATCCTGCCCAGTGTAGCATAATCAATATCGTCTAAGTTAGTGGTGCCATCAGCATCAGTAAGGGGGATATCGTTGTAATAGGCTTTATAACCGATACCATTGTTGTTGTTCTGGTTTCCATAACCCCGCAAAATGATTCTTGCACCGGTATTGATATTACGGAATTCCATTCTTGCACCGGGCAACAAATTAAAACTCCGCTGAAGATCGATCTGGTTATTACGGTCAAAATCGTGCACCGTGAGCGTGGCAATTGAACCGGGCGTTTCCAATAAATTTTTCCCGTTGTACAAACCTCTTACCTGCAGTGAGTTTGCCTGGTAATTATGCGGCTCGAGAAAAATGGTGAATATCTTAAAGGTATTGGTAACTTTTATGTCTGCAGGAAGGTACCCTTTGGCAGATACATTTACAATTTCCATAACACCATCCCTTAACACCAGCGGAAACTCTCCATTATCATCAGCGACAACAATATCTTTTCCATTTATTACGATTAATGCGCCGGGGATGGCCTGGGCAAAATAAACATCTTTTACTACGCACTTTACCGTTACCTGTTGTGCAGCAACCTGCCTAACACCTGTACTTAACAATAAAAGCCATAGAAATTTCTTCATCAGTTATATCCTGGTTCTGGTGTGAAAATATCACAAACACTTAAGTTAAAAGAATATTATATCATCTTATCGGTTAACAGGTGCCAGCCGTGGCCGAAGCCTTGCCTTACTCTTGTTGAAAATATTCTGTCCGTTCTCAATCCCCTTACGTATTTCTTTTTGTCGCTCTGCCGGCAGGTGAATCGTCTCCTTACATTCTGTGCTGCAGCAACCATCGTATGTTTTGGCACATTCTTCGCATTGGATAAAGAGCAGATGGCAGCCATTGTTTTTACAGTTGGTATGCTCATCGCAGGGTTTGCCGCATTGATGGCAGCGGGCAATCACATCTTCTGTGATCCGCTCGCCCAGCCTGTCATCAAAAACGAAATTCTTACCAATAAATTTTGTTTCAAGGGCTGCTTCTTTTACCTGTTTTGCATAGTTGATAATTCCCCCTTCCAGGTGAAATACCTTTTTAAAACCTTTGTGCAGCATATACGCACTTGCTTTCTCGCACCGGATACCACCGGTGCAATACATGATGATATTCTTCTCTTCTTTACCCTTCATCATATCGGCCGCCATAGGTAACTGATCGCGAAAAGTATCGGAAGGCACTTCAATGGCATTTACAAAATGACCCACTTCATACTCGTAGTGGTTACGCATATCCACTACAACAGTATCAGGATCTTTGAGCAGATCATTCATTTGCGCAGCATTCACGTATCTGCCTTTGTTTTCCATGCTGAAGCCGGGGTCATCTATCCCGTCGGCAACAATTTTACTGCGCACTTTGATCTTCAATACCCAGAAACTTTTCCCGTCATCATCTACTGCAATGTTCAGGCGCAGTCCATTTAAAGGCTCAATAGTGTACAGGAAAGTTTTGAAAGCTTCAAAATGTTCGGCAGGCACGCTGATCTGTGCATTGATACCTTCATGGGCCACATAGATTCTGCCGAATACCCCCAAGGCATTCAGGTTCCTGTACAGAAAATCACGAAACTCCTGAGGGTTCTGAATAGGGAAATAACAATAAAAACTGATGGTGGTTCTCAGGAAAGGTTCTTCCATAAGGCGCTTCTTCAGCTCCTCGTTTGAAACGCGGTTGTGTAATACTGCCATGATTGTTCATTTTAGACATCTCCGGAGGAAATGTTCCATTAATTAAAAAGGAGCCACTTGCAGGGTGGCCAAAATTGGTAGCAAAGGTAAGGATTTCGGATTGACGGATATTCATTGCGCCTTTGCGTCTTTGCGAGCAAAATTTCACGCGAAGGCGCAAAGGCGCAATTTAAGTTGGTTAAAGCATTGGTATTCTAATGCGGAAACCACTGGGTCTTCCGCCGCCTTTTTCGAAGCCCTGCACAAAGTCTACCCGGAAGATCTTCAGAATATTTTCTATCCCACCAAACACTTCATAATAATTTACCGATCTGTCTGCATGCAATGCATTTACTCCGCCAACAAAGAACCAGTTCAGTTTTTTAAAGCCGGGGATCTTATTACTCAGCAACCCATTCAAATGATACTCCAAATGCGCCGTTCCCTGAAATCCTGATGTGTTGCTGTATTGATAATAAGGAACCAGTTGAAAACTATTCAACTCCTGCGAAGCAATGACGGTTTGATTTCCAAGATAATGTTGATAATCGGGCATGAATACTTTCTTCGCATCAAAGAACCCGCCTGCCGTAATTCGATAGCTGAGTTTTCCAAACAGTTTCAGATCAAGATCATCATTAACCGTTATTCGCCATTTGGTGTAATCCACATCGCTGCCCAAAAATCCTTTGATGCCTTTGGTAACGGATGCCGTGATAGTGGGATAATCAGATCCCAGATTTATTTTCCTGTCGGGGAACTCAATATAATCTGCGCCCGGCAGCCAGGTTAGCCCAACTGTTAAGATGCTGGCTTTATTGGGTACCATCTGCGTATTCGTTAACTCAACAGGATAATTGGGTGTGTACCCGCGGTTCTTCGGATTTTTCCAGTTAACAGGATCGGCAAGATTATCAAGCGGCTTTCTATTTTGAAACTGGAAGGATGCACTCAATGTTAAGCCATTGCCAATGCCGGTTCCATAGCCTATCCTGAAATAATCAGCTTCATATATTTTCAGGTAATTCGCTTTATAATATAAAGTACTGATCGAATTAATACGTTCATTAATGGAACCGTTGTTGTTGAAATGAAATACGCCCCACCCGCCGGACACATTAAGTGAATGAATGTATTTGTTTCCAAAATTGTATCCAATTGTTACAGAAGGATTGAGATGCCTGTTTGCAAAACCATAACGGATATCAGGATTAATGAACAATGATTTTCTTCCATCAATACCACTGTCAAAACGCCGGCGGTAACTGGCCGTAAAATTTACCACACCTCCTTCTACCGTATTATAATTAAGTGTATTCAACAATGGTGTAATACTAATGTTCTCGCGTATCTTCCTTTTTATGAACGATTGTCCTGTAAAGAGCAGGCCGCTAAGTTTTAGTTTATTGGTTTTTCTGTCGAGCGAATCAAGGTAACGCGGATCTTTTCTAACCTGTTCAAGGCTATCCTTCTTTTTATAATCGCGTATCTCTTCTGATAATAAAGGCAGTGGGCGGATACTGTCCCAATAAGCCATCGTTTTTTTGTTAGAACTGTCGAGAAATTTAAGCAGCGTATGATCAAAGAATCCGGGTTTGAATGGTGGATTCATATCAAACTTATCATACACCTGCACAAAATTTCCAAAGAAATCAAACCCAAAAAACTTACCGGAAGGATAGATCACCTGGTTTTTTATCACCCAAACATTTCCGGATGGCACATAGAGTTGTTGTATGCGAAGTGTATCCAGCAACTGCATCTGCTGTTCTTTATACAGCGTCAAATCCAGGCTATGAATGCGCCACTCATTTTCTACAATATTGATATAGCCGTTAAACACGGGCTCATAAGAGCGTTTAGGCGATACCTTTATACGGCTTATCTCCCGGCCATTTTCATAAAAAGTTCCTTCAAATTTATATTTGTAAAAGTTAAGTGCCCCCGAAGCTATGGGCGAAATAAACCCTCTTGGGTTAAGGGCTTCTCCGGCCGTGATATTGTTTTCATAAAAGGAGATGATCTGCGGGTCGCTAAAACCAAACCCATTACTGCGGCCACTTACTTTGGTAGAAATCACTTCTATTTTTCGTTTGCCGGGTTCCTGTACCGAATATTTTGCAATGGATTCTGACAGAAAGATCATTTTCTTTTTACTGGTATCACCATCTTCGAAATCAACTTTTTTTCCCAGAATTGATTTTGGAAAACTGCGCAACTGAAGCTGCCCTTTTATATACACTTCGCACTGAAACGCTTTGATCTCTTTTAAATGTTCCGTTCTTTTCTCAATCACCTTACGGATGATGGCATAGGCAGGATCTTCGCTACCGCTTTGCACCAACACATCTTTCAGATTGTATTGCTGTTCTTCCAGTTCAAAATCAACAACCATATCTGCCTTACCCGGTTTTATTTTTTTCTCTGCTGTTTTATGACCGATGTATTGACAAACCAATATGTACTCGCCGGGTTCAAGCGTGATGGTATATACCCCTTTACTATTAGCTGAAACGCCTTGTGTAGTACCTTTTACGAGTATGGATGAGAAAGGCAAAGCAGCGCCATTCTTTTCTTTAATGGTTCCGCTGATGGTTGCCGAGTAGAGAGACAAGCTGATGAATAGTGTAAGAAATAAAATAAACAGTTTGCGCATACGTTCCGGTTACAACGAAATTAGACGCTTAAACCTGGGATTTGTTACGTTGTATTCGAAAATGGCCAGCTTTAACTAATTGTTAATGAAAAAAAGGCGGGGCAACTAGTGTTATGTTAAGCTTAATGTGCCGCTGATTTGTGAGTGGTGAGTAGTGAGTGAGATAATCGGTTATCGGTATTTACTCACTACTCACCACTCACGATTAACGTAACACTATTTGGTCATCTCAAAAAACAAGCGCCCTGTTAACTGATTAACAGGGCGCTCTGCGCTTTTAAAATGATGCTCTAAAGTTATTTTGATTTGCGCAGGTAGCTTCCGGCTAAAGCAGCCAGGCCGCTTACCAATCCGCCTACAATACCTGTTACAAGGATCAACACTATGTAAGAGCCGCCCAGAGGCAATATCTGCGCCACTTTGGTTGATAAAACATGTTCATTGGCTACATCTTTCATCAAAGCCAATCCTGCCCACAACAAAAACAAACCGAGAAAACCGGCAAGAAAAGATTTACCTGGTTTTTGATGTATTGCAACCGAAACCACAAATGAGGATATGGCAAAACTCCACCAGGGCAGCGTGCTGTATATGCCCAGCACATAAGCAAGAAATGCGGTGATAACAATAGCTGTAATTATTTTCATAAAAATTTTTTAATTGTTAGTGAATGTGATGTGCCATTTCATTTTTTCATGTTTGGCTGCCGCAGCTTTGTTTACAAACAGCACACGGTAATATTTACCTGCTGCCCAGCTATCAACAAAGCTGTCGTAATATTTACTGCCGGGATTACCGTTTTGTCCGCCGGGATATACCACATACGCTTCTATCTCATCTGTTAAATGAACAATCATGCGCCAGCTTGGGCCGTGTGTAGGTTTGGTGGCATTGATCATGTGTTCGCCACCGCCAATAGGCAGATGCAGCCTGCTTAGCGCCGGTATTTTTAAAAGATGGTTTACGCGTGTGTCTTTAAATTTACCCCATTCAAGCGTATGGCTTGCCTCCAGTTCCTTCAGGTGTGCTGTTGCTTTTTTTATAGCAATCATCGCATCGTCCTTAATGGTTTCTTTTTTATCGGGGGTATTAATATTATCTGCAAATGCATATACTGAGTCGCGTAGCAGGTTCTCAAGCAAAGTAGGTGCATCCGGCCATGGCATAGGCAGTTTTGATTTTTGATAATCATCCCGCCATACTTCCGCTTCCAGGCTATCCCATAAACATTTGAATACGGTTGCGCCTTTCTCACTGTAATCGCCTTTCAGGTTCCAGTTTTTAACTATGTCGATATATTTTTTCTCATCGGCATTTAAAGCGTTTTCATCAATATTCCACAGTAACACAGGTCTGGCCATTTCTGCAAAAACATTGTAGTTTTCCATTTGCAGGTGCTGCATATCTTCAGGTGTAATGCCATTCATCTCTGTAAGTTTCCGGTTGATGATAATGCCCCTGTATAACGGGAAACTGTTTGCTGTACCCAGGTAATATGGATAAGTTGTATCTACTGCCATCTGGTTGGCGCTGCTTACAAAACCACGTGCCGGATTTTTGATCATCGGGTTTTCATCCGTTGGGATGATACCCTGCCAATCGTAACTGCTGTCGGTACCCGGCATGATAAAATCACCCTGGCGTTTCCATTTGGCAATAAATGCCCCCTGCTGTTTAATGGCTATATCATTGGTTTTGGAGGCAAAAACAAAATTCTGTCCGGGGCAGGACCATAACGAAGTTGCCTTAAGATAATCATCATAATTTTTTGCGCGGTTCAACCTGTAAAAGGTTTCAACAGCATTGCCCGGTGTACTTGCTGTCCACTTAACAGCTAAATATTTGCCTTCCGAACTTTGGTTTTTATAGGCCCTGTCGTACATCACCGGCCCAAAAACCGTCATTGCCATATCTTCTACCTGGTCTGGTTTCCCTTTTACTTTAATTACCTCTTTGCGGTGCGCTGCTTTTGTCCAAACGCCGTTATACATGTATTCAGACATTGTGCTGTCTTTAAACTTCATGTCAAAAAAATCAAGCACATCTCTTCCCGCATTGGTTACGCCCCATGCAATACTATCATTGAACCCGATGATCACCGCAGGCGATCCCGGAAAACTGGCGCCATAGGTATTATGTGTAGGTGTATTGATCTGTACCTCGTACCAGAGTGATGGCAGGTTCAGACCAAGATGTGGATCGTTACATAAAATTGGCCTGCCGCTTTTTGTTTTAGAACCGGATACCGCCCAGTTATTACTACCGTTGTCTTTATCAGGCACAACAGGCGCCATCGCAGTAGAATTAATGGTTTTACCAAAATAGGCAGAATCAATATTTGCCGGTATTTTGGGTACGATAGCCGGTTTAACAAACATTGTTCCTTTTGGAATGATCGGATCCAGTGAATCTTCTACATTAGGAAACAGTTTATTAAAATCTTCATACCCAAAATAATTCTTGGCATTGGTCATCTGAAGATCACTGGTAGACCCTTTTCCTGTAAGGTCGTACGACATATACATCAGGAAGAGATAAGTTTTAAAAGGCGACCATGCTTCAGGTTTATAATCGAGCAGTTTGTATTCGAAAGGTATCTGTTGTGGCAGTAATGATTTGATATAGGCATTAACCCCATCAGAATAAGCTTCCATAGTTGCTTTCATCTCCGGGTTCTTTTCCATATTGGCCATTGTTTGTTCAGCGCCATACACCATACCCAGCCGCCTGAAAAAACGGTCGGTAGGTAAGCGTTCTTCACCCACAATTTCACTTAGTCGTCCACCGGCCACATAGGTTTGAAACTCCATTTGCCATAACCTGTATTTGGCATGCAGGAAGCCTTCAACATAATAGGCATCAAGATCGTTTTCGGCATAAATATGCGGAACAAGGCGATCATCCATATACACGTCTACCTTACCCTTTAAGTTCGCCAGTTTTATTTCGCCCGAAAAATTGGTATTGGCAGGTTCAGCATTTTGCCAGAAACCCAGTTGGGGAGAAAGGAAATAGCCGAGGCGGGGTGTTTTACTGCCACCGGCCGGTAACTGTGTGTTCAGTGCTATCACCAGGCCTACAGTACATAATCCTGAGAGCAGAAAAGGAACAATTCTCATAGCAAGCGTTATTAGATGATGAAAATAACGATTTTTAGGAAGCAGAAAACGCAATTAGAAATTAATTAGTAGTTAGTAATTAGCAATTAGCAATTACATGCCCGGGGCAGGTACCAGTTGGTTTTCTATTTAAAATTAACAAAAATATTCATATGTTTATAGCAGGTATATCAGTCAAACAATAGCATTAATGGTAAATGAAAGCAACAAAAAGTGGCGCCTTTTTTTAACAAAGAAAAGGATCATGCTGTATATAGACGTATTCTTAATGCTTCTGATCATTCTGCTTTTATCTCCCCGAATCACGGGACTTGGGCTTCATGAAATATTGGGATTCATTTTATTCATTCCTGTGATTGTTCATCTTTTATTTTCATGGACATGGATCAGTCAATCTACCAAACGTTTATTTGCCGGCGCAAATAAACATACAAGGTTTAATTATTTTCTCACAGCATTCTTATTTATACTGATAGTGCTGGAAATTGTTTCGGGGATTGTTATTTCACAGGTTGCGCTTCCTGCCTTTGGTATTCATACCATTTATGACAGTGCCTGGCGTATGGCTCATAATATGATGTTGAACTGGATAAAACTGTGTGTCGGCATTCATACAGCAGCCAATTGGAAAGTAATTTTATCAGCCCTGAAAAATCTCATTCCCGAAAATCCTTTATCCAAAAATAAACGGAGCCGTTTCATAATTTATCTGGGCATTAATATGTGGCGCATCGGTCTTATCATTTTAGCTGCATTAGTAATATCAGTATTGATATACGGAATAACCGGCCCGCCATCTGTATTACGGCTATATAATGAAAATGTTATTGCAAGATTCAGGGCAAGGCTTGTACCCGGGATCTTACAATTTACCGGCCAAACATTATTGATTGCATTGGTCATTTATTTGTCTTTAAAATGGTTGAAAGTGCGATTGTAAAGCCATACCAACCTGCATTCCAATTACTAATTACTAATTACTAATTACTAATTACTAATTACTAATTACTAATTACTAATTATTAATTATTAATTGGCAATTACCCACAACCCTTTCTTAACTTCGCATTTTCGCATATCATGAAGCAATTCAACGTACCCAATATATACCGCAGCCCGCTCATCAGTGCCATTAAACAGCAGCGCAAACAGCAGGATAAACTGAAGAAAGATTATACCCCTACCCTGCTTGATCTTGGCCCGATACAGATTTACCTGGCAAGGCATTTTGGTTTTTGTTACGGTGTTGAAAATGCCATTGAGATCGCTTTTGATACTATTGACGATAATCCTGGCAAACGGATATTTTTATTGAGCGAAATGATCCATAACCCGCAGGTAAATGCCAACCTGGTTGCAAAAGGGGTACAGTTTCTGCAGGATACTTATGGCAAACAATTAATTCCCTTTGAAGAAATTACTGCAAACGATGTGGTAATTATTCCGGCTTTTGGCACCACACTTGAAATTGAAAAACTGCTGAACGCAAAAGGGATTACTACAGCCAGATACAATACCACCTGCCCTTTTGTTGAAAAAGTATGGAACCGCAGCGAGCAGATAGCAGAAAAAGGATACAGTATTGTAGTACATGGCAAGCCCAAACACGAAGAAACAAGGGCTACCTTTTCACATGCCTCCTCACATACGCCAACCGTAGTGGTGAATGATATGGCCGAAACCATAGAACTGGCCAAATACATCACCGGCGAAAAACCGGCCAGCCTGTTTTATACAGAATTCAAAGGCCGTTATTCAGAAGGATTTAGCATTGAAAAAGACCTGCAAAAAATAGGTGTGGTTAACCAGACAACCCAGTTAGCAAGCGATACACAGGCTATTTCGGATTATTTAAAAAATGTGATCATCCGCAATTATGGTTTAACGGCTGCAACTATTGGAGAACGTTTTGCAGATACAAGGGATACTTTATGCTATGCCACCAACGATAACCAGACCGCAGTTTCGGGTATGCTGGAAATATCTGCAGATCTCGCCATTGTAATAGGCGGGCATAACAGCAGCAACAGCTCTCACCTGGTAGAATTATGTGAGAATGTGTTACCAACTTATTTTATCGATTCTGCCAACAGGCTGCATGATCCAACTACTATAGAACAACGTAACTGGAAAACCAAGGAGCTCTCAACTATTACCGGTTATCTCCCGGGTAATGCTCCGCTAAAGATCCTCATCACCAGTGGCGCCAGTTGCCCGGACGCTGAAGTGGAAAAAGTGATCCGCAAACTGGCAGATTTTTATGGAGTGGAAGAAAAAGTAGATCTGCTGATTGAAGCTTTCAGTTAAAACCATCAATAAGGCCCCCGGGCCTGAACTTCGCACCGGGATGCCTAATAAAAAAAATGAATTGTAAAGAAATAATTGCAGATTTGTAATTAGAAAAGCATCGGGGTGCTTCAAATTGAGGCTGAGAATATACCCGTTTACTTGATCTGGATAATACCAGCGTAAGAAATGCAGAAAATATTATATAAAAACTTATACCACAATTTCGCCGGCAGGCAGAGGTTGTGGTTTTTTATTTTATGGACATATGAAAAATGAATTAGTACAATCCAGCGTAAGAAACTGGCAAAACCGCCAGGAATGGTTTTTTAACCGCGATCATACCGATACCTATGAGCAATGGTATGAAGGACGATACAAACGGGCTGAAGTATGGCAAAAGAAAGTGATGGAGCAGCTCATCTCTAAAGACACTAGAGTAAAAACATTGCTTGAGTTTGGTTGCGGAACAACCCGTTTTACACGCTGGTGGCATGAAATAGGTATAGAAGCTACAGGTGGTGATATCTCTCCTTTTATGCTTGGCCAGGCAGTACATCTATTCAAAGGCGATCTTGTTATGGCCGATTCGCACTTTATGCCATTCAAAGACCACAGCTTTGATGCTTTGGCCTTTATTACCACTTTCGAATACTATCGCGATCCCGTTAAAGTGATACAGGAAGCTGCAAGAGTTGGAAAATATGGTATTACCATGGGCATGATGAACAGGAATACACCAAAATATTTCAGAAGAAGGATCCAGCAGGCTTTCGGGAAAAATCCATTTTATGTTACGGCCACTTTTTACACGCCGGATAAACTGATCAAAATTATTGACAAAGCCCTGTACAACAGAGATTATACCATTGAATGGACCTGTACAGGTTTACCTAAATGGTTTCCTGTGCAGCAATGGAGTTTGCCTTACGGAGATTTTTTCGGATTGTATATTAAATTCAATGATGTAGCATGAAGCAGACCGGTAAATTAGACCAAACAGATTTTGAGGAATTCTTCAAGAATAAATGTGGCTACGCAAGAGAAGAAGTACGTGTACCACCGGGCTTTGGTGTTGATGTTTCTGTAATAGACCTGCCTAATAATTTATCAATGGCGCTAACAAGCGATCCCTTATCACTCATACCTTCTCTTGGCTTACGCGAATCGGCGTGGCTTTCTGTACACCTGATGGCCAATGATATAGCCACAACCGGCTGTGCACCCATGTATGGACAGTTTGTACTGAATTTGCCGCCCTCATTATCAGATGCAGATTTTGCCATTTACTGGGACTATATCCACCGCCTCTGTTCAGATATTAAATTATCCATCACCGGGGGACATACCGGAGCAATAGAAGGACAAAATTCTACAATAGCCGGCGGCGGAACTATGATAACTATTGCAGAAAGAGAAAAGATCCTGGTTTCTAAAAATGCACAGCCGGGAGACCAGATACTGGTAACCAAACAGTGCGCCGTTTCCTCAGCTGCTATCCTGGCAATGAGCTTCCCGAAAACTGTTCAATCAAAATTGGGGAAAGAAGTGTACGACGACGGGTGTAAACTTTTTTATCAAACATCTTCATTAACAGAAGCGCTGATTGCTGCCAAACACAATAACCATATCCGCTGTGTTACTGCCATGCACGACGTTACAGAAGGTGGCGTTTTGGGAGCCATTTATGAAATGGCAGCAGCATCAGGCAATGGAGCCATCATCTATAATGAGCAACTGCCTGTTGGAGAAACACAAAAAAAAATATGCCATTTATTTTCTATTGATCCCAGGCACTGTATTGGCGCAGGTTCTATGATCATAACCGTAAAGAGAGGTTATGCAGATAAAATTATTGCCGACCTGAGCTCGCATAATATTGAATGCACGCTGGTTGGCGAAATGGTTGATCAAGACAAGGGAATCCAACTGATAGACGGTCAGGAAGCTGTAACACCCATCACCTATCAAAGAAAAGACCCCTATTGGAACGCTTTCTTTACCGCCCTGAAAAATAACTGGAAATGAAAACAGGTATAACAAATATCAAAGGAGGGATTTACCTGGTGGCCGATGGAGGTATTAAAATAAATACGCTTACCGAAAAACTGCAAAAAGCATTGGAGGCGGGTATCAGTATCATTCAATTATACAATATTTCTGATGACTCGGAAGAAAGCATCCGGCAGATAAACAGCCTATGCAGGTTAGCGCACCGGCTTGGCGTACCGGTTTTGATCAACAATAACTGGGGTCTCGTAAACCATACCTTATTGGATGGTGTTCATTTTGATAAGATACCCGATGATTATGCCCACATTGAAAAAGCTATTCAAAAAAAATGTCTCAAAGGGATCACCTGCACCAATGATCTTGACATCATACGCTGGGCGGATGAGAATTATTTTGATTACGTTTCCTTTTGTTCCATGTTTCCATCACCCACTGTTAGCTCCTGCGAGATCGTTTCTTTTGAAACAGTAAAAAAAGCCCGCACATTAACAAGGATGCCTGTTTTTCTTGCAGGTGGAATTAACCCGGAAACCATACAAAAATTATCTCCACTTGCATTTGATGGGATTGCCGTTGTATCAGGCATTATGTCTTCGCCAGACATCACCCTGCACACTAAAAAATACTTATCCGAACTCAATAAAATACAACAGCATGAGAGCAGAAACCATTGACAAACTTTGTTGCCCTTTTGACAAAGAGGATCTTGTATTGAAAATTATTTCCCGCAATACAAACAATGATATTATTGAAGGTGTATTAACCTGCAGCCACTGCAAAAGATATTACCCCATCATATCCGGCATACCCATCATGTCACCAGATGAGTATCGCGAAACATCATTGGAATTACCTTTAGTGGAAAAATGGAACCCGGAACTGGTCGATAATAATACTAATTTCAGGTTACTGAAAGATGCTGAATAACGTCAAACATTCCCGTTCTTTCTGTCAACAGAATAAAACAAACAATCATGAGCGAGATAAACGAAACCATACAGGAATCGCTGGAGCAGGCAGAAAAAAGTAAACTCAACGCAAGGGTTGCCTTATTTGTAGCCATTACAGCCACATTCATGGCACTTTGTAATGTGAAAGATGGGAATATCGTTCAGGCTATGTCGCAGGCACAGGCGCACAGCATAGATGCTTGGTCTTATTTCCAGGCCAAAAGTACCAAACAGGCTATTGCAGAAAACTCGCTTACCCTTTTGAAAGCACAGAAAATTGCAGGCAGTGAAACATTGATCGCCAATTACGAAAAAGAAATTGCCCGTTACGAAACAGAAAAGAATACAATCAAAGCACAGGCCCTTGCTTATCAAAAAGAATATGATGACATCAATGAATTTGATGATCAGTTTGATATGACAGATGCTCTGCTTACTATTGCCATCGCCATGTTTGGCATTACAGCCCTTACCCAAAAAAAATGGCTGCTTTATTTCGCCAGCGCTGTAAGTGCGCTGGGAATTTTCCTGGGATTGGCCGCGTTTATGAAGATCAGCCTGCATTCTGATCTTGTATCTAAAATTTTAGGATAAGAGATTATCTGTCTTCTATCCGTTACTTTAATCACTTTGTTACGGAATTATCATAAGCCGTACCGGCTATCGCATCAGGTTATTTGCTAACTTGATGCTTATTACCCGTAATACTATACTTATGAGAAATATTTATGTCGCCGTTATCTGTCTTTTTTTAACGGCTACTGTTGTTGCCCAACAAAAACCAGCCTATATTTTATACAATGCCAAAGGGAAAAAAATAGGTTATGAAAAAATGATCAAACAGCTTGGCGAAAAAGACATTGTGCTGTTTGGCGAGTTTCACAACAACCCTATTGCACACTGGTTACAACTGGAAGTAACTACTTCACTCAAACAAACCCGCGACCTTGTTATGGGCGCTGAAATGTTTGAACAGGATAATCAGGAAGCGCTTGACCTGTACCTGCAGGGCAAGATAAAAGCAAAGGCATTGGATTCGATGGCACGCTTATGGAAGAACTACCCTACCGATTACGCGCCATTAGTAAATTTTGCCAAAGCAAACCAGATCGCATTTGCCGCAACAAATGTTCCAAGAAGATATGCCGGTATGGTTGCGAAAGGTGGATTTGAAACATTGGATACCATCTCTGCCAAAGAAAAATCATGGCTCGCTCCTTTACCTATTGTCTACGATGCAGAATTGCCCGGCTATAAAAAAATGATAGAAATGATGGGCGGACATGGCGGCGCCAATTTACCCAAGGCCCAGGCTATTAAAGATGCAACCATGGCCCATTTTATTCTGCAGTATTATAAAACAGGCAGCCTGTTTATCCACTTCAACGGATCTTATCACTCTGATAACTATGAGGGCATTTTATGGTACCTCAAAAACAAAAGACCCGAATTAAAATACGCCACCATCACCACCGTTTCACAAAAAGATATCAAAACCTTACGGGAAGAGAACAAAGGGCGGGCAGATTTCATCATTTGTGTGGATGAAAATATGACCACCACTTACTAGTTTATCTAATCCATAGCTGCGTCTTTGCGCCTTGGCGAGCATATATTTTCCCTCAAAGGCGCGGATTTTATCTGGTTTAATGTGCATTTTTTGTAAATCCCTGACACTGAACGCAGGCGGATAGCATTGCATTAATAAAATTGCTTATTTTGTCTAAGCAAATTTTCAGGATCAATGGTACGGAAGTATTTAATAGTATGTTTTTGTTTTTTGCTCATCTGCGGCAGGTCTAACAGCCAGTCGTCTGCCATTGATAAATATTCCAACCAGCTATTGTTTAACGCATTTAAAGAGCAACCGGATCCTTCCATTACTGATTTTTTAAAACTCTATATTCCTTCACTATACGAGAAGAAAGGAAAGGAAGGACTTTTACTTGCAAAAACCCAGGTAACCGGGCAGGATAATCATGAAGAAGTGCATTCATTTATTTTCACCAAACACCCTTTTTTAAAAGCCAGTTTTACACAGGGAAAGCTGGAGTTTTATTGTGTAAGAAAAAATGATATTAAAGACACACAGGTAACAAATGCCAAACTCTGGCTTGAGTTTGATACACAGCCCGAAGCAGAAATGGCTTTTTCCAACCTTGTTGAAACGTTTATCCCTATCAGCACCACCAAAAAATTCAGCAGCACCAACGGTGCACAAAAAGCAGAGTTTTCTGATAGTAAGGAAACAAAAGGTTATGGCAGGGTTCGTTTGCGGTTAACCGCTGATAATCTTGACAGGCACACGTATAAAATACTTTTTGAAACAGAGAATGATCTGTAAAAAGAGTGTTTGTTTTTACTCCCCTATTGTTTCTTTTGCCCATCGTAACACAATCTCTAATTGTTCTTCCCTGGTAAGATTGGAATTATCCAATTCTATGGCATCTGCTGATTTCCGCAGTGGACTGAATTCGCGGTTACTATCAATATAGTCGCGCATTTCAAGATTGGCCCTTACTTCTTCAATGGTGATACCGGGGTTTTTTGCGTAAAGTTCTTTATATCGTCTTTCCACACGCACAGCAGGATCTGCAGTTACAAATATTTTCAGCGCGGCGTCAGGAAAAACAGTGGTACCGATATCTCTTCCATCCATCACGATCTTTTTCTTCAATCCCATTGCCTGCTGCTGGGCCACAGCAAACTCACGAACCTCTTTTAAAGCTGCCACCTCGCTTACATGTTCACTCACCAGCATATCGCGTATCAGTGCTTCCACATCTTCATCATTCAAATACATATCACTATGCCCTGTCAGTTCATTGTACTGGAAATCGAGACTGATCTCACCCAAAGCTTTATGAATTTCTTTTTCGTGCTTCCAGTCAACATGCTGCCGCAAAAAATACAGCGTGATGGCACGATACATGGCGCCACTATCAATAAACACATAATTTAATTCATTAGCTAATTGTTTGGCCAGCGTACTCTTACCGCAGGATGAATAGCCGTCTAAAGTGATGATGATGTCTTTCATATATTATCGATCGGGACGCTCCAGCGGCCTGACCGATACAAAGAAACGGAACTTTTCATTGCCGGAAGAGAACATCAAAACAATTGAGCAAACAAATCGGGATAATCTGAGATCACACCATCCACCCTCATCTTTTTGAGCTCACGGATCTTTTCAAGATCATTCACTGTCCATGGTAGCAGTTGAATACCCGCATCATGACACTGTTTTACGAGTAATGGGGTTACCAGGGAATAAGCAGGACTATAAATAGTTGGAATAAAACCCAGGTCTCTTAACTGCAATGCAAAAGTTTTTTTATCAAAGTCTTCAACCAGCAAAGCCGTTTTAAAGGCGGGGTAATGTTCGTGCAGGTATTGTAAGGTGCGTGGATCAAAAGACTGGATGATAACACGGTTTTCAATTTTCTTTTCTTTGATCACTGCCACTATCCGTTCTACAAACTCAGCCGGTTTTGGATGATACAGATCGTCTGTTTCAGGATGACTCTTCGTTTCGATATTATAATTTGGCAGGGGTTTCTGATGGCTGATGCAATATTGTTCCACCGCATCAATCATATCAGCCAGCAAAGGTTTGGCAACCGCCAGTTTTTGTTGTTTGGGAAAACGTGGATGAGGACGAAGGCCTACATCAAATTTCTTCACCTCATCGTAGTCCATCCGGTAAATATTGAGGCTTTTCTCTTCTGTTTCATTTACCAATGAACCATCGGGTTTAGTTGCGATTTCATGATTGAAAAAAGGCTCGTGACTAAGGATTACTTTTTTGTCTTTGGTGATGATAGCATCTGTTTCAAGCGTAGTAACACCCAGATCGATGGCTTTCAGCATAGCGGGGATGGTATTCTCCGGCATCAATCCCCTGCAGCCCCGGTGGCCCTCTTTATCAAAATGTTTTACTTCCAATTGATGGGATTTATGGGTGCTGAAACAGGCCGTTACACTGATACACACCACGGCAAAAAATATTTTTTTCATGAGGGAAAGAGTTGATCTTTTCGCTTACGCATCTCGGCGGCTACTGCCTGTGCATCTGCATCGCCCAACTGCAATTTATCCAGAATATTTTCAAAACTCTGTTTATCCCTGTTTTGGCTAAGCTTAAAAACGTGGTCGAGCGAAGTGACTTTTATCTCAAAACCTACAATAGCTTTCGACAGGCGAGTGATATATTCTTCTGACAACTCTTTATACAATGATGGTGAAGCCTTATCGTTTTCATAATAACCTGTCAGTTCATCCAGCATCGTCAACAATTCATCATTCCCTAAAAAATTCAATTCACCTTTGGCATGCACGGCCATATAGTTCCAGGTGGATGCCTGTTTTTGATTGCTGTACCAACTGGCACTCACATATGTGTGCGGGCCGGTAAATACGGCCAGCACCTGTTTATTGGCTTCAAAAGCTTTGTGGTGATCAGTCCCTTTCATGATATGGCCACGCAGGTACAGGCAGCCGTCTTTCTCAGCAAATAAAAACGGGATCTGTGTAGCAACAGGCTGCTGTTCTGCATTAACACCCATCAGCACAGCGAAGGGATGCTGCTTCATAAAATCGATTACAACTGCGTTGTCTTTCTCTTTATAGTATGGTAAGTTGTACATAGGATGAAGATAGGAAATGTAAAAATTTCATTCTTACTACAAAATGATGAGCGGGCCTTTGTCACCAATGAGACCGGCTTCCTCAAAACCAAAACCCGCGCCTTCGCGCCTTTGCGTGAAAAAATATGCACGCAAAGGCGCGAAGGCGCAGTAGAAAAAGAGTTTTATTATTACAATTCTTTCGTCATCTGTATCACCTCTGTCTGCGGCATACTGGCATTTCTTCGGGCAATATTTCTTACAGCGCTCGACACAAAATCCCTGAAAGATTTTTTAGTGATCTCATCATCGCCCACCATAGCAGGAACGCCGGAATCGCCTCCTTCACGGATGCTTTGCACCAGCGGTATCTGTCCAAGGAAAGACAGATCATATTCATCAGCCAAACGCATTCCACCTTCTTTACCGAAGAGATAATATTTATTGTCTGGCAACTCTACCGGGGTAAAATAAGCCATGTTCTCTACCAACCCTATAATTGGCACATTAATCTGTGCCTGTCCAAACATAGCAATGGCTTTCTTCGCATCGGCTAATGCCACGTTTTGCGGGGTTGTAACAATTACAACGCCTGTTACAGGTACTATCTGCATCAGGGTTAAATGAATATCGCCGGTGCCGGGTGGCATATCAATGATGAGGTAATCCAGTTCGCCCCAATCCACATCGGTAATAAACTGTCGGATGGCGCTGCTGGCCATCGGGCCACGCCAAACCACGGCATTCTTTTCATCAACCAATAAACCGATACTGATCAGGCTGATGCCGTATTTATTCAAAGGCACAATCATGCCTTTGCCGTCTTTTTCCTTCATCATGGGCCGCTCTCCCCTAACACCAAACATCATAGGCACACTTGGTCCGTAAATATCCGCATCCATTAAACCCACAGATGCGCCACCTTCGGCCAGCGCCAGTGCAAGGTTGGCCGAAACGGTGCTTTTACCCACGCCTCCTTTGCCACTTACAACAGCAATAATATTTTTAACACCAGAAAGTACCTGCTGGTCGTCTTTACGCTTGGTGGTGGTATTGGCTGTAAAATTCACCGTAATATTGGCCTCCTTATTCACAAGTATCTTAATGGCATTCTCACTGGCCGTACGCATCATGTCTTTCATAGGACAGGCAGGAGTGGTGAGGATAATCGTAAAACTCACATCATTGCCATTGATCACAATGTCTTTAACCATATTCAGCGTTACAAGGTCCTTGCCCAGATCGGGCTCCTGCACATTACTTAATGCCTTTAAAATTGCTTCTTCTGTCATCACGAAAGTTTTTGTTAAAAAAGAATTCAGGCAGCAAAGTTAACCTTTGACATCTTTACTTTGTCGGAATTTCAAAGGAAGAACGGTTTGTGCCCGTTTTATGTACAAAGGCATGTATTTTTGACCCGAATGAAGAAAACGCTACGATACATTTTATTACCGGTTGTGCTGCTTTCCGTTGGGAAAGGCTGGTCGCAGGTAAGCCCTTACCGCGATTCAGTGGTTCAGTTGTATGGTGTGGTGATGACAGCCGACAGCCTCCAGGGTATCCCTTCCTGTAGTGTGATAGTAGAGGGTAAAGGCAGGGGTACTATTACCAGTTATGATGGGGTGTTTTCTATTGTTGTATTAAAAGGCGACCGCATCACGTTTTCAAGTATCGGCTTTAAAAACCGGAGTATACAAATTCCACGAAACCTTACAGAAAACCAATATAGTGTTATACAGCTTTTAATAAGTGATACGGCCTACCTGCCCGCCACCATCCTCAAACCAAGGCCAACACGGGAGCAATTTGAACGCGATTTTGTGAACAATAAAGTAACTGACGACCTGTATGAAACTGCAAGAAAAAACCTTGATGAGGCCCAACGCCGCGCAATCATTGCCAACTTACCGGCTGATGGACGGGAGGCAGTTAATTTCCAGCTTCGTCAGCAGGCCACTAAATCCTATTATACCGGCCAGGTACCCCCTATGAATATTCTTAATCCTGCTGCCTGGGCTGATTTTATTAAAGCATGGAAACGGGGTGATTTTAAGAAGAAGAACTGAGCGCTGATTTTGCAGATTTTTGTATGATTGGGCTGTTAATAACCCGGGTAGCAGCAGCGCAGTGTTTGTGTCCCCACAAACACCAGCAGATTTTTGTACGGTTGTACTGCTGATCCCCATTAAAAATCTTCTCAAATAAAAACCACAATAGCAGGTTAAGATTTTACATTTGCTATAGAAAGGATAGTTCCATTCATTTACGAAATCTAATTGCTATGACGATACAGACTATAACCGTGGTTGGTGCCGGCACCATGGGTAATGGGATTGCCCACGTATTTGCACAAAACGGATTCAATGTTATCCTTGTGGATGTAAACCCCACTCAACTGGAAAGAGCCATACAAACCATCGGTAAAAACATAGACAGGCAGATAGCCAAAGGTGTACTGACTGAAGCAGAGAAACAAAAAACACTTGCCAACCTTACTATCCAGACAGACATTGCCGTTGGGGCCTCTCAGGCCGATCTTGTGATAGAAGCTGCTACAGAAAACATAGACTTGAAACTGTCTATTTTTAAACAATTAGATGAGGCAGCACCAAAGAATGCCATTTTAGCCAGTAATACTTCTTCCATTTCCATCACAAAAATTGCAGCAGTTACCGGAAGACCGCAACTGGTTATTGGCATGCACTTCATGAACCCTGTTCCTGTTATGAAATTAGTGGAGATCATTAACGGCTATGCCACTACAACAGAAGTTACCAATACGATTGTTGCACTGAGTAAACAATTAGGCAAAATACCATGCGTGGTAAATGATTATCCCGGCTTTATTGCCAACCGTATTTTAATGCCAATGATCAACGAAGCCATTTACAGTTTATATGAAGGCGTTGCTGAAGTTGATGCAATTGATACGGTAATGAAACTGGGAATGGCACACCCGATGGGCCCATTGCAACTGGCCGATTTTATTGGGCTTGACGTATGTTTAAGTATTTTGAATGTATTGCATACCGGCTTTGGCAATCCCAAATATGCGCCTTGCCCTTTATTGGTAAATATGGTAACTGCCGGTAAACTGGGTGTGAAAAGTGGCGAAGGATTTTACCAATACACACCTGGTAGTAAAGAATTGGTTGTAAGTGGCCGGTTTAAAAAATAGAGCTTTTTTTTCATCGCTTCCGGCATGTAGACTGTACGATGGGCACAGAAAAAATAAATCACTGGTATTTTAGAAGCACAAATTATTTACTTATTAAAGACGTTGACTTATGTTTTTCATCCTGTCAAAAATATTATTCTTCCTGCTCATCCCTTTTTGGTGGATTGTGATTTTGTTTGTGTGGATGAAGCTGAGCAAATCAGCAAAAGCAAAAAAGCGGTTGATGGCATTAATAATCATCATGGGCGTTGTATTTACAAACCCGTTTATTTTCAGATCATTGGTTGCCAAATGGCAGCCTGCACCTACTGATCTTACCTCCATTCAAAAATTCGAAGCAGGTATACTACTTGGCGGATTAGCCGGCTATGATAAAAATGAACGGGGATATTTTGGCGATAATGCCGACAGGTTTATTGCCGCCGCAAACCTTTACCACCAGGGCATTATTAAGAAAATAATTGTAAGTGGCGGCACCGGTAAACTTAGTCAGGATGAACCGGCCGAGTCACTTTTTCTTCGTGAACAACTAATCAAAAATGGCGTGCAGGATTCGGCAATCATTATCGAAAGCAGATCAAGAAACACTTATGAGAACGGGATCTACTCAAAACAGATCTGCGATTCATTGCACTTAAACCCTCCCTTTGTACTGGTTACTTCTGCCATACACATGAAACGCTCCATGAGCGTATTCAAAAAAGCAGGATTTGATTGCATCCCTTACCCATGCGATTACAAAGTGACACCCAAAAAATTCAATCTTCTGGAAAGCATTGTTCCTGAAATAGGTTTATTCAGAGATTGGTCTTTCTTTATTAAAGAAGTAGTAGGCCTGTATGCATACAAACTAACAGGCAAGGCATAAAACCCGGCTCTTATTTTTTCACAGGAGTAACTTCAATAGTATGTATCTCTTTCAACCGGTAAAGCACTTCATCCAGTCTTGCTTTGGGAATACCTACTTCAAGCAGGCAGAACAATTGCATTTCCTGCCCTACCACACTGCAGCCGCACTGCTTTACAATCATCATTACATCATTCATCTGGGTATAATCAAACTGTAGTTGGTACAGCACTTCTATCGGCTTCTGAATAACAGGCACTAATTGCAATGCCATAGCAGTGGCCGATTTATAAGCCTGTATCAGTCCCGGCACACCCAATAAAGTACCACCAAAATAACGCACCACAATAACCACCACATTGGTAAGTTGCTTGCTGTCTATTTGTCCAAGGATTGGCTTACCCGCTGTGCCAGATGGTTCTCCATCATCACTTACCCTGAAAACATTCCCCTCCCAGCCAATGCGGTAGGCAAAACAATGGTGTACAGCTTTGGGGTGCTCTTTCTTAAGTTGTTGCAGCAATTGCTTACACTCCTCCACCGTTTGAACAGGATAAGCATAAGCAAGAAATTTACTGCCCCTGTCCTTATATTCCGCGTAAGAGGCTTTCTCAATGGTTTGATAATATACTGCGTCACTCATATCTTATCTCCGAATGCGATGAGGTAAATAGCAATAACCGAAAGTGCAATACCCGCACAGTTAAGTTTGGATAATTTTTCTTTAAAAAGCAGCCAGGCTATGACCGAACTAAATAAAACAATACCCATATTATTTACCGGGATGCTTGCACTGCTTTGCCAGGGACTCTCTTTTAAAAATCTTACCAAAAACCAGATAGAAAAATAATTGGGTATTCCTATCAAAACCCCTGCCAGCACATGTTTAAAAGCAAACTGCTGGCGGCCTCTAACATATTGTATAAAGAGGATGGTAAACCCAATAACACCTGCAGATAAAAAGCCACTGATCAGGTAAGCATTACGATTATCGTCTGTTACATATTGTTTTTGTACATGGTTGATCAACGCATCCAGCAATCCACTGCCAATAAATAAGATCAGTGGAAGGAAGTATTCCCATTTTTTAATGCCGGTTATTTTTTGAGCATCCTTTTCCTTTGACTGGTAACATGTAAGCACAACAGCCAGTAAAGCCAGCAACACCCCTGCCAGTTTCCAGCCTTGCACCGTTTCTCCATACAGGTACACAGACAATATAACCGGAATGATTAATGATAATTTATTGGCTACTGATGCTACCGCCACATTTATCTTTTGCGCCGTAATACCAACCACATTAAAAATAGACACAAACAACACCCCCATTACACAGGCCCATTTAAACCAGGGAGCTTGTATCACCTCTGCATTGATAGGGAATGAACCATTTACAACAGACCCCGTAATTACGCAGGTAAGGTAATTGAAAACGATGGCCTGGAAAATACTCACCTTATATTTCTCACACACCTTAAATGCAAGTGTTAAATAACTGGTTAATACAACGCTTCCTACTAGATAAAACATGTGTGTGATTAGGTTTATAAGTTTACCGGCTTGTTAGAATAATACCGGATCGTATCATTTATTATTTTCTCTGAACAAATTTCAACAGACGATGAAAGCAAAGGTGCATTTAATCCGTCAGCAACTATCAATGCCTCATTGGTGATCACTCTTGCCTCGTCCCAATAGCCTTCATCAATAAACGATTGTATCAGTCTCGCACCACCTTCTACCAATATGCTTTGTACATCCAGCTCATAAGCCGCATGCATGATTTGTGCAATGAGATTGGTTCCGCCCTTTAATTGATAATACATCAAATGGCCATCATTCTTCTGCTGCACCCGGTTGAAAATAATCGTTTTCTGCTGCCGGTCAAATATTTTTAAAGACCCCGGTAACCGCAAACTCATATCCAACACCAATCGTACTGGTTTCTTACCTTTCCACAAACGATTATCCAAAGCAGGATTATCCAGCAGGGCAGTATTGGTGCCAACTAAAATGGCGGCTTCTTCTGACCTCCATTGGTGCACCAGCCGGTTAATATATTCATTGCTGATGAGTAAACGCTCATCAGAACCCGCTGCCATTTTACCATTGGCAGTTTGCGCCCATTTGAGAATAATATAAGGCCTGCGTGCTGTATGAAAAGTAAAAAAACGTTTATTCAGTTCTTTACATTCCTGCTCCAGTACGCCGCTTACTACTTCAACACCGGCCTGCTGTAGCTTTTCTATTCCTTTGCCGTTCACTTCCACAAAAGGGTCGCGACAGCCGATCACTACTTTTTGTATTCTTTTTTGGATGATCAGATCGCTGCAGGGCGGTGTTTTGCCAAAATGCGCACAGGGCTCCAGCGAAACATAGATGGAGGAGGAGGGAATTAGTTTTTGATCATCCTCAGACACACTATTAATACAGTTCACTTCCGCATGTGCCCCGCCATATTCGCGGTGATAGCCCTCTCCTATTATCCTGCCATTATGCACCAATACCGCCCCTACCTGCGGGTTGGGCGCCACCTTACCTGCACCCAAACGGGCCAGGTTAATACAGCGTTGCATATATGATTGATCAGTATCGGACATAACAGAATTGGCAAAAATAGCCAAATGGTGCTAACATTGCAGCATGACTATCCCACAGGCCCAGCAGGAAGCGCTGGTACAACTCAAATTACTGTACGATGACCGTGAGGTCGCCAATATTGCCGATTGGGTAATGGAGCATATTACCGGTAAAAAAAGGATTGACCGGCTGATGGATAAACAGGCCGTATTAGCTGAAGGGCAGTTATCGCAATTACAATTCATCCTGGCAGAACTGGCCACGCACAAACCCATTCAATACGTATTGGGCGAAGCATGGTTTGCAGGAATGAAATTTTATGTGAATGAAGCAGTACTGATTCCGAGGCCGGAGACGGAAGAGCTGATTTCATGGACAGCAGCAGAAATTCAAAATTCATCCCTCCGTTGGTGGGACAAAATTCAAAATTTGATTGATATAGGAACTGGCAGTGGGTGCATTCCGATTAGTTTGAAAAAAAAATTGCCACAGCTTTCTGTTACTGCGATTGATGTAAGCGGAGACGCGTTACAGGTTGCCCGGCAAAACGCAGAATCGTTAAACGCAGATATTAATTTTTTACAGCTTGATTTTTTGAACGAAGCAAATTGGGACCATTTGCCTGTGTTTGATATCATCGTAAGTAACCCACCATACATTAAACAATCAGAAGAGCAAAGTATGTTTGCCAATGTGCTGGCTTTTGAACCTTCATTGGCTTTGTTTGTGCCGGATGAGGATGCACTTTTGTTTTACAGGAAGATAGCGGCATTTGGAAAAACACATCTGGCAAAAGAAGGAACAATCTTTCTTGAGATCAATGAAGCATTAGGAGAAGAAGTGAGAGCATTGTTTGAATTGAACGGCTATACAACCGAATTGCGGAAGGATATGCAGGAGAAGGACAGGATGGTGAAAGCCAATTTGAAAATTTGAAAATTTGAAAATATGCTGATTTGAAAATGCACCCATTTCCAAATTTTCAAATTACCACATTTTCAAATTCAATGCCCGCTATTATCCACGGCCATCACCGGCGTTGCACCCAGCTTTTTGATCACCTGCATTACACGTATGGCGGTTCCTAAATGAGAGGTACTATCGCCGTTAATCACAACAGATGGCTTATCTGTTTCTTTGGCTAAGTAGGCTTTCAGCTCAACCTCTAATTCATCCATCGATACTTTTTTCTGTGCCAGGAAGAGGTTCTGATCTTTATCAACCGTTATCACAACAGTTTGTTTTGATTTGGTATCGCTTTTAGCCTTAGGATTAGAAACCTTGATCACATTCGGGTTGGCCAATGTAGAAACGATCAGGAAAAACAATAACAGGATGAACAAAATATCGTTCAACGCACCGGTATGTACTTCGGGATGTGATTTTAATCGTTTCCTGATATTCATGTTTATTAATTAGTAATTGGTAATTAGTAGTTAGTAGTTAGTAATTACCAATTTGTTTATTCCTGTTGAGCGTTGATCTAAACGTACAAGTGTGCGACGCAACGATGTTCCTTATTGTGCAAAAGCCCGGCCCTAAAATAATTACTAACTACTAATTATTAATTACTTAGTCGGTTCCTGCAACACATCAATAAACTCCGCACTTGCCGCTTCCATCTTGTTCGCTGTCTTGTCTATCTGTGTTGTTAATGCATTATGCCCGATGTATGCCAGCAAACCAATGATCAGACCGGTACCTGATGTGATCATTTTTACATAAATACCTCCGGCAATATCATTCAAAGTAAACTGTCCTGAACTGGCAATACCGTAGAACAACTGGATCATACCCATAATGGTTCCGAGGAAACCAAACATGGGGGCAATACCGGCAATGAGCGAAAGGATAGAAAGGTTTCTTTCCATCTTGTACATTTCCAGCTTACCAACATTCTCCATACTTTTTTCAATGGCATCTATCGGCTTGCCTATGCGCTGCAGGCCTTTATCGATCATCCTTGCAACGGGGTTATCTGTATTTTTCGACAAACTTCTGGCGGCGGTTACATTGCCATTCACAATATGGTCGCGGATAATATTCATGAAATTGCTGTCAATGCGGGATGCTTTGCGGATGGCGAGCAGTCTTTCAAAAAAAACAAAAATGGCCCCTACAAACAGCACATATAATGGGTACATGATCCAGCCTCCTTTTTCGAGGAGCGACCAGAGGGAAATTTGTTCAGCTACCGCAGGCACAGCACTCACTGCTTTGTGCAATGTATCTATCTGAAGGAGATCAAACATCTCGTAGGGGTTTTAGGTGAAGCTAAAATTAGCTGCTTCTACAAAAGAACAGTGTTAGTGTGAATAAAAATGTGAAGGCCTGGCTTTTTAGGAAAGCTTTTACACATGTTGCTGCATGGGATAATGTTAAAGTTCTGTTTTAGCGACTTTTTGAAACACATAGGGCCATAGGTTAGGAAAAAGGGCATATAGAACACCTCCTGTCTGCCCCTGGCTTTACCCTATGCCCTTATGTGTTTCAAAAAAATAAGTTCTAACTTGCAACATAATTTTTAACATATGAACCTGCAGGCTTTCTGGCAATACAGTTAGCTCTATAGGCTATTGGGTTCAATTTTAAAGGATGATTTTTCACCTGCTACCAGCGATGTTGACATTATTGTAGACTTCTCAAAACCAATTGGTATTGAATTCATTGACCTTGTCGAATACTTCAGGGAAATTGAAAATGAGATACGGTATGTCTGCCGAAACACTTTTCATCTTATTGAAGATTTTATTGAATCAGGTCAAAAATTATTATCATAACGTATTTTTGATTAACCACATAGGTATATAGGCCAGGAAACAGGGCATATAGTTCAAATGCTATGTTTCTTTTTGTTTTCCCTATGCTCCTATGTGTTTAAAAAAATCATAAAAAATAACTGCACTATTCAATATTTTTAAAAGTAGCCCACATCATTACATATAGTTTTCAATTGCGGAGCACATTAATATATCAATCATCAAAGAATGGAAAGACCATACACCGAAGACCAACTATTCGAAAAAACAGATTTCTCTGAAAAGGCTTTGACCGAAGGCGATTATGAAGGTTGCAGTTTTACCAACTGCAATTTTTCAAGTGCAGACCTGGCAAAAATTAATTTTACCGATTGCCAGTTTACCGGCTGTAACCTAAGCCTGGCCAAACTTTCACAAACAACATTTAACGACGTTGTATTTAAAGACTGCAAATTATTAGGATTGCATTTTGACACCTGCAACGAATTTCTCTTTACCGTTAATTTCAACAATTGTAATCTTGATATGTGCTCATTTTACAAACGAAAAATAAAAAACACCAGCTTCCGCAATTCAAGCCTGCAGGAAACAGATTTTACAGAAGCAGATCTAACAGGCGCAACGTTTGATAATTGCAACCTTGCCAGGGCCGTATTTGACAACACCATATTAGAAAAAGCAGATTTCCGCAGCTCTTATAACTATTCCATAGACCCTGAATTAAACCGGATCAAAAAAGCGAGATTTTCCAGTGCCGGTATCGCCGGCCTGCTGCATAAATACGATATCAAAATAGATTAGCACTCCTTCCTCTCACGAGATCCCGGCAAAAAAAAGTAAATCTCAAAATCTCAGAAACCTTAACTGCGCCTTCGCGCCTTTGCGTGCAAATATTCTCGCAAAGGCGCGAGGGCGCAGTTTGAGTACTATCTCCTGTACATACCCTACTATCAAAAAAAATGTTGAAGCAATCTCTCGCTTCAACATTCAAAATTTCATTATTCAATATTCTCTATCCTTTCGTCATCTCTTTCATCTTCACCATCGCCATGATCTGGCGCATATTGTTTTCCATGCCTTCGGGACTGCCATCAAGGAAAATAATATTGCCTTTACCTACTTCCGCAAAATTCTTAATGGCTTCTGTCCACATACTAAAAAGAATCACATTGGTATCGAGGTTGGCCTGTTTCATCTGTTCGGCAGCCTGTGTCATACCCTTGGCCACTTCTTCGCGGAACAAAGCCACACCTTGTCCGCGCAAACGGGCCGCTTCTTTTTCTGCATTGGCCGAAATTTTAATGGCATTACCTTCTGCTTCAGCCGCTTTTGTTTTGGTGATGAGTAAAGCCTGTCCTTCATTTTCGGCAGCGGCTTTCAGGTTATTACTGGCCACTACCCTGCTCATACTTTCCATAATTACCTGGTCGAAGGTGATATCATTGATCTGCAGGTCCTGCAAATGATAACCCCAGCTTTCTAAAGATTGGTCTATCTGTTGTTTCACAAACTCAACAATCTCACGGCGAAGCAATAATATCTCTGCCTGTTTTTTGGTGGCTACAAAACCGCGGATACTACCTTCAACAGTGCGTATCAGGGCCTGCATCAGGTCTTTATCGCTGATGAATTTGAAAGCCACATTCTTAATGCTTTCCTCATCCTGATTAATAACCGAATACAGCAACATGCTTTTAAAATACACATTGGCCTGGTCAAGCGTTACCGCCTGAAACTCCAGTTCCACAGAGCGGTTCTGGATACTCACAGATTTAAACACCTGCTCAATAACAGGGATCTTAAAATTCAGGCCCGGGCGCAGAATGCGGCGATATTTACCAAACAGGGTAACAACTGCTATGGTTCCCTGGTTAACTGTTACCAGTCCGCTGAAAAGAATAAACAGCAGCACCAGTACCCACCAGAAGTCTAATAGAATATTCATCAGTATGATTTTTATGTAAGTTAATACGAATAAAAGGTTAGTAGTTAAAAAAAGAGAAATATTACAGTAAACATTCTCCCCGATTTACCTTATTTGTCTTTTTCAACCCAAAAACTATCACCCCTGCTCTGGCACCAGGCTTTTTCCACTCTCCCGTTCGCATCCCTTACAAAAAGGATATTCATCCCCATCGATGAAAAATAATCCGGTGCATCTTTATAGAGGTAAAAAAAATGGTGCATATCCTTCCCGTCCCAAACAAAATAGAGCGTATTATTTTCCTGGTTAACAACTAACTGTTTGCCCAACTTGCTACGATAGGTTCCTGCATACGCCGCATATTCGCTGGCTCTGTTTACTGCTACCGGAATAGCACAGGTGGCTATACTATCCATCTCCCGGATCAGTTCCTTGGCAAAGGCAACCATATTCTTCTTACCTTTTTCTTTTGTACCCAAAGCCGCATAACCATTGATACCGCTTGGATTAAGGTTGCCCCCTTTTATCTTTACCGGCGACATACTTCCTGATTTTCCTTTCATGCTTGAATCGTTTACCGCTTTGTGCATGTTAACCAGATCAGGACGCAGGCTAAGTACATTGGAGGTTTCTATTTCGTCTGCATGACCGCCATATGTTTTTGTTCTGAATTGCGCTTCTGCGTTTTCAATACCGGGCCTGCTGTAGCTGCTGTAATAAAGTAATATGCCTTCTTCTGCAAGTATTTTGGCTGCAAGTTCCAAAGTTGGTGTTGTACTTACACCCACATTAATAATATAAAAACGTTTTGGGCCATACGCAGCAAGGCTTCTAACTATCTGTACCACCATATTGGTAGCAGTTACAAAATTAGTACTGGTAGAGCCGGGGTATTTCAGAAAGGCGGGATAGAACCCGTAATTAACAGTTGGCGTGATAATTACTTTACGCTTTAACGCAATCGCATTGGCTAATCCTGTTGCCTGAATAAAATCTGTAGACAGTGGCAGATGCGGGCCATGTTCTTTTGCCTGTGCGCCGAGTGGAATAACAACAAAAGCATCGGGCTGCAGATATTTTTCTGCGGTTGTCCAACTGATGTCTTCCAGAAAAATGGCTTTACTGGCAGGGTTCCTTTTTTGCGCCATGCCGTTGATTACACAAACAGAAAAAACAAATAGCAGGATCTTTTTCATATTATTTAATTTCTTGTTGAATAATTATCACTCTACCAAACAAGACTTTTTGCAAACAGGTTTTCCAACTCAGTTGCATTGGTTCGCAGTAAAGTTTCATTAATGGTTAAGAGGAGATCATTGGGGCCGATCCCTGCCTTTGCTATCACACCATTATTTTTCAGATTATCAATGAAAGCTTTGGCAGGCATGTTTTTCACTGTTACCCGAACAATATTGGTTCCCGAAGCAATTTCATGTACCTCAAAATCGCTATTCATTTTTAGTTTCTGAATAAACTCTTTTGAAATAGCTACTGCCTTACTAAACCGTTCAGAAAATCCATCAACATAATAATTGGCCACAGCTGCAAAGGGCCATGCCTGGTGCAATCCCGAGCCAAACATCCTGCGTGTATGATACATCGGCGCAATCATATTTTTAGGCCCTGCAAGGATAGCGCCTGAAGCTGCGTTAAAATATTTGTATAGCGATACATAAACCGTATCAAACAGAGAAGCATACTCACTATGCGTAACACCTGTATATGGCGTTGCCAGAAAAACACGGGCGCCATTTAAATGAGTTTTGATATCATTCTCTTTTGCATATTTTGTTATCCGTTTCATTTCTTCATAATCAAACACCTCTCCTGTTTTTCTTCTCACGGGCGATTCAATGGAAATCACACCAACTTTAGCCGCTACCCTGCCACCGGCAGTTCGTTTAACTACTTCTGCAACTTCATCCACTGTAAAGCCTGCTTTATTGGCGCCCAATGGTATCAGGTTCAGGCTGCTTAATACCTGTGTGCCATCACCGGTATCATTATAAACATGACTTTCATGCTGAACAATTACCCTGCTGGCGTTTCCGGCTAATGCACGGATGGCTAAATGATTGGCGAGGGTGCCGGTTGGCATAAACACTGCGGCTTCTTTGCCCAGCAGTTTGGCAAATTTATTTTCCAGTTCTTCTACTATCCCATTTAAAGAATAGTAATCAGCCTGTACTGTATTGTTCTGTGTAAGTCTTAAAAGTAATTGCGAATACTCAGATGGAGTAAGGTTCAATCCGTCACCCATAAAATCTGCTATTATTTTAGGTGTATCGGCAGTTTGTCCGTTAAATGCAAAACCGGGAAAACTCAAGGCAGGTATGGCTGCTGCGGTTGCGGACAGTTTTAGAAAATTTCTGCGTTGCATACTGTTTGGTTTTAGTATTGATGATGAACTTCAGAAAAAAAACAGTTTTTTTATAGTCTTTTTATCGCCACAGATGCACAGATTTTCACAGAGAAAAATCAGGCCTTCTCTTCCCAAACCTGCACCAATGCTACCAGCATGTCAACTGCTTTTCCCATATCGTTTACGCCTATCCACTCGTGCCTGCTGTGTATGGCCTGCATGCCGGTGAATAAATTCGGGCAGGGCAACCCCATAAAACTTAACCTGCTGCCATCTGTTCCGCCGCGAATGGGCTCTTTTACCGGTGTTAATCCCACACGGCGATACGCTTCTTCAGCATAGGCAATAATTTGCGGGTGTTTATCAACCACCTCTTTCATATTCCGGTATTGCTCATTTACTTCAAATTGCATACTGGCTTTGGGGTAGTGGGCCATTATTTCTTCTGCTATCTTTTTCAGGCGTGCCGTATGTTCTGCCAGTTTTATTTTGTCAAAATCGCGTACTAAAAATTCAAGTGTGGCTTTTTCTGCAAGACCATCAACGCGCAATGCATGAACAAATCCTTCACGTCCTTCGGTTACTTCGGGGCACCATTCATTTTTGGGTAATGCAGATAATATATCGCCTGCTATCTTCAAAGCATTCACCATCTTTCCTTTACCATAACCGGGGTGCGCTATCACGCCATGAATGGTGATGACTACCCCATCTGCACTAAACGTTTCATCTTCCAGCATACCGGCTTCTGCGCCGTCTAATGTATACGCGTAATCTGCACCCAGTTTTGGCAGATCCAGTTTAACTGTTCCCTGGCCCACTTCCTCATCAGGTGTAACCAAAATTTTAATTGTTCCGTGTTTAACCTCCGGATGGTTAACAAGGTAATTAGCCATGTCCATGATCTCTGCAACACCTGCTTTATCATCTGCACCCAATAAAGTTTTTCCGCTGGCCGTTATAATACTGCCGCCAACTTGTTTTTTAAGGTGGGGATAATCTGCTGCAGTAATTACCTGTGTTGCATCATCGGGCAACACAATATCCTGTCCCTGGTAGTTTTGATGCAGTATTGGTTTTACACCTGTACCGCTGCAATCGGGTGCTGTATCTACATGACTGCAAAAACAGATAACCGGAATATCATTATCGGTGTTGGATGGAATGGTGGCATATACATATCCGAACACATCTGTGTGTGCATCAGCAATGCCCATGGTTACTAATTCCTGTGCCAACAAAGCTGAAAGTTGTTTTTGTTTTTCAGAACTGGGATGGGTGGTACTCAACGGGTCGCTTTGTGTATCTATCTGTACATAACGCATAAACCGCTCTGCAACGGTATAAGAATAGCCTTGTAACATGAACCTGATTTTACAGCAAGATAAGTTAAGAAACAACATCCCGCATTAAGCGGTTTACCTGCGCCTTTGCGCCTTTGCGTGCAAACAGTTTTTACAAACACCTATTGCAAATACAAAAAGCATTATCTATTTTGTTAATCAAACCAAAATCCTTCATATGAAGAAATCTATCGTTGGCGCCATTGTTGGCGGCTTGCTTATTTTTATCTGGCAATTTCTTTCCTGGACCGTTCTTGACCTACACCGGCCTACGCAGGACTATCATCCCAAACAGGATTCGATCATGCAATACCTGAATGCCAATTTTGATAAAGATGGGGGGTATCTGCTTCCTTCTGTTCCAAAAGGCACTTCTTTTGATGAGGCCAATAAAAAAGGAGAGCAAATGGTTGGCAAGCCATGGGCATCCATCCAATACCACAAAGTTTACAAGATCAACATGAGCGAAATGTACATGAACCTTGTGCGTGGCCTGGTATCTTCCATTTTCATGGTTTGGCTGCTTTGCTGGATTCTTGGCAAATGGGGCAAAACCGGATTTATAAATGTTTTTATGGCCTGCATTTTTATCGGCCTGATTGTATTTATTAACGAGCCCTACAGCAGTTATATCTGGTATAAAATTTTTGATGTTCGTGCCCATCTCATTGATGCACTGGTTGGCTGGGGAGCCTGTGGGGTTTGGCTGGGATGGTGGATGAAGAAATAATTAGTAATTAATAATTAGTAGTTAGTAATTGGAGTTGTCTTAATGTTTAAGACGCTAATAAAAAGGGAAGCCTGAAGAAATTTCTTCAGGCTTTCTTTTGACCAAATAATTATTAATTACTAACTATCCCTACGGCATAATGATCAAAGGCTTGCTGCCGCTGATCTCTACCAGTTCAAGATCAAAGATCAGGTCCTGACCGGCCAATGGGTGATTGGCATCGAGGATCACTACTTCTTCTCTTACTTCAACAATCACAACCGGAAAATTCTGTCCCTGTGGGTTGCTCATATTCAGTTGCATACCTGCTTCCGGTGTCATGTCTGCAGGAAAACGATCTTTGGGAAATTCCATGATCATATCTTCCTGTTTAGGGCCATACGCCTCGTCAGCAGGGATTTGAATTGTTTTCTTTTCTCCTATCGCCATTCCGGTAACACCCTGGTCAAATCCGGGAATAACCATTCCTCCGCCAACTTCAAATTCCAGAGGCTCACGTCCTTCCGAAGAATCAAAACTGGTTCCATCTGTTAACTTTCCGTGATAATGTACTTTTACAGTATCACCTTTTTTTACCTGTTGCATGTTTGATTTTTAAAACCCGGCTTACACCAGGCAAGTTTGAAATAATGTGGGGACCAGCTTGTAACTCTTTCCGCATCATCCGTTGCCTTGCACACCCGCTAAACTGAAGGAATACTAATCAACAAACAAATGGGAACACCGATTTCCGGCGCCAAAAGTACAATGGTAAATTAAGAATGCCCCGGTATTTTTGATTAATTTTCAATCTCAAACAGCCTTATTATATGATAAAAATATTAACTATATTAACACTGGTGTTCTCATCAGTTACACTGATAGCGCAAAAACCAGTTCCAAAAACCGGGATCATTCCTGCCGCTTACCGCACACAGGTTTATCTGCCATTATTAAAAGGTAAGCGCGTTGGCATATTTGCCAACCATACGGCAACCATCGGCAACAAGCATCTTGTAGATACATTGATATCTCTTGGCGTTCACATTACCAAAGCATTTGGGCCTGAACATGGATTCAGGGGTACTGCAGATGCAGGTGAAAAAGTTGACAATTACATTGATTCTGCTACAGGCATACCTGTGATCTCTTTATACGGCAAAAAAAGACGCCCCAGTGCAGAAGACCTTGCAGATGTTGATGTGCTGCTCTTCGATATCCAGGATGTGGGTACGCGCTTTTACACTTTTATTTCTTCACTTCAGGAATACATGGAAGCCGCTTTTGAAAACAGCAAACCACTGATGATCCTCGACAGGCCCAACCCCAATGGTTTTTATGTTGATGGCCCTGTGCTGGACACTGCCTACAGAAGTTTTGTAGGCATGCAACCCATACCCATTGTATATGGCATGACGATGGCCGAATACGCCTTCATGCTAGCCGGTGAAAAATGGCTAAGTGCAAAAGCCAATGAGAAATACGAGTATTATCAACGCGCTAAAAATTCTGTCGATACCGCCTTTCATTTTCAGGTGATCAAATGTGCCAATTACACGCATAAAAGCAAATACATCATTCCTGTAAAACCTTCACCCAATCTGCCTGATATGTCGTCTATCTATTGGTATGGCAGCACCTGTTTATTTGAGGGAACCATTCTTAGTGAGGGCCGTGGCACTGATCATCCCTTTGCTATTTTCGGTCATCCATCCTTACCCAAAAAATTATTTGCTTTTACACCCACCAGTCGCGATGGCGCTAAAGAACCCAAGCTGAAAGATCAATTGTGTTATGGATGGAATCTATCAGGCAGCAAAGAGCAGGTATTAAAACAGGTGAATAATCAAGTACAGATCAAATACATCATAAACGCTTATAAAGCATTCCCCGATAAAGAAAACTTTTTTTTAAAACCAAAGAATGGCAAGGCTGTAAGCTATTCGTTTAACAGGCTGGCCGGTAACGGTGAACTGATGGAACAGATCAAAGCCGGTAAATCAGAAATAGAGATCAGGAAAAGCTGGCAACCCAAACTGGATGCTTTTAAAAAGATCAGGAAGAAATATTTATTATACGCAGATTTTGAATAGCACATCATAAGCTGTTCAGGAAGTAACTTTGCCTAATGTCAACAACAGATCACAATATACAAGCCAGTAACTTGCGAATTATTTTTATGGGCACCCCCGATTTTGCTGTTGCATCACTTGATGCATTAGTAAGAGCCGGATGTAATATAGCAGGTGTTGTTACGGCCCCTGATAAGCCCGCAGGGCGTGGCATGAAGCTGACCGAAAGCGCTGTAAAAAAATATGCGTCTGAAAAAGGCCTGCCTGTTCTGCAACCAGAAAAATTAAAGAACCCTGCATTTATTGAAGAACTCCGTGCATTAAAAGCCGACTTGCAAATTGTGGTTGCTTTTAGGATGTTACCTGAGATTGTATGGAACATGCCGCCATTGGGTACTGTTAATCTTCATGGTTCTTTACTGCCGCAATACCGTGGTGCAGCACCTATTCACTGGGCAGTAATTAATGGTGAAAAAGAAACCGGTGTTACCACTTTTAAACTGAAGCACGAAATAGATACCGGCGATATACTCTTACAAAAAAGTTTTGCGATTGGTGAAGATGAAACTACCGGCGAAGTGCACGACAGGATGAAAACGATCGGTGCCGACCTGTTGGTTAAAACGGTAAAAGGCCTGGCAGCGGGCAGTTTGCAGGAAATGGCTCAATCGTTGGCGGTAAGTGGTGAATTGGCAGTGTTGAAGCATGCACCAAAGATATTTACCGAAACCTGCCAGATTGATTGGAGCAAATCAGTTAACAGTATTCATAATCTGATCCGCGGCTTATCGCCTTTTCCCGGCGCCTTAACTTCTTTGGATGGAAAAATCCTGAAAGTATACCGGAGTAAAAAAGAAAAGGCAACACACCAGCAACCGGCAGGAAAAGTTTTATCCGACGGAAAAACATTTATCAAATTCGCCTGCGCAGATGGTTATATCCATATCCTCGACCTGCAACTGGAAGGGAAGAAAAGAATGCTGGTAGAAGATTTCTTACGGGGATACCGGCTGGGGAGTAGTTAGATTAGTTAAAGGGGTTAAAATAATTAAATTGGGAAAACACCTCTTTAACTATTTTAACCCATTTAACTCTTTTAACTATTTTAACCACTTTAACTATTTCACCTAATTACCCAACTGCTTCTTCAACTCATCCAACGCCACTACACCCTGCTTACGCCAAACTTCTTTGCCTTTTTTATAAATGATAAAAACAGGAAGTGCGTCTACTTTTTGCGCTTTCATCACATCAATATCTAAGCCACCATCTACTTTCACCAGGCTGAATGTATTGGGTAAATCGTTCTGCAGTTGTTTTAACACTGGTTCCATTTTTTTACAGGGCGGGCACCAGTCGGCGCCAAAATCAACCAACACCCTATCGGCCGATTTTGCAAGTTGATCATATTCGCCAACAGTTAATTGTGCTTTGCTGTTATCAGTTTCAACAGATTTCCCTTCCAGTTTCCATGCGGTTAATCCTCCTTTCAAATTCTGCACATCTTTAAAACCGTTATCCAGCAACCACTTGGCCGCGGCGGCACTACGTACACCTGATGCACAATAAACCAGCAGGGGCTTGTTTTTATTCAGGTATTTAATACGATCTGCAAACTGGTCTTTGTTTAACCAATCGGCCTGTAAAGAATTTTTTAAATGCCCGGTCTGGTATTCTCCGGCAGTTCTTACATCAAGCAATTGTGGATTTTGTGTATTGATCTTTTTTTCAAATTCGGCAGTAGATAATCCATCCTGCCCATCAACATTAACACATGACAATACACTGAACAAACAAATAATAGCGGCAATCTTTTTCATAATTGTATACATAGTTATTCAAAATAAGTAACGGTAACGGTAAACTTAGCATCGGTAATACCCAGTGCAGATATGGCTGAGTTACTAATGCGTAATAACAGGCCCGCGGCGCCTTTTGTTTCCTGCAATGGGCCCAGCACCATGGCACAAATACTTTTATTGGTTGTACCGGTAATACGAACCACTGTACGTGGTGTCACATCATTCATCAATACATAATATTTTCTGTCTGTCCAGCCACTGATCGTTTTAAAAGCTGCAGCATCACCTGAACGGAACTGTTGTGTTTGCTCTTTTGCATGATCGGTATAAGCAGCGGCAAAATAGCCTTCATCTCCATCTTTGGGTGTATAGTCAGTACGATCTTCCGGTTTTTTTACTGCAGGTTTTATTTCGCTGCCTGATTTGTTTTCAGTTGCGGGTGCGGACACAGCAGGTTGAACTTTTACCTCTTTCTTTTTTACAGGAGCCGGCGTTGGCGTAACTATATTTTCTACAGGATCCGGTACCGGCAACACTTTTACTTCTTTTGATACAGGCGTATTTGTTTGTGCCGGTGTTACAACCTTTACCTCATTCTTCGCTTCTGCCTTTGTTGGTTCAGGCGCTGAAACAGGTGCATTCACCATAAAACCAACGATCAATAACTGCCCGTTTTTTACCACATCAGTCTTCATATGGTTCCATTCCTTCAGCAAACTGAGGGGCACTTTGTTATATGCCAGACTCAGACGGTATAAATTATCGCCTTTCTGAATTATATGATATAACGGTGCACTGTTATCATTTCTTCTCTGCACGATCAGATCATTTGATAGGGGGATCTTAACGCCAGCTCCTTTTGGCAAAACCGCCGAAGCTTTGAGGGCATTATAAGCAGCCAGTTTAGTAACCGATTGGCCATACAGGTTACTGATCGTTTGCAGGGTTTCTTTACCATTAACAGTATGCACAACATACCTGTTGGATGCTTTACCCATTACCACCAGTTTTTCCTGGGCAGAAACAGACAAGGCAAAAAAACAGATGATCAGCCAACTAAATTTATTCATAGCTATTTGGATTATGGTGCGCAAATTTACTCTTTTAATATTCTCCAGTCAGAAGGATAATAATTATTGATGCGGTTAGGCAAAACTTTCACCCATCCCATCGGCAATCCGCTGTAACTTACCAGGTTCCAGCCTTTGGGTGCATCATTAATTAACAAATCTTTTCGTTTTAAATATTGCAAAGCCTGCTCTTTTGAAAGTGCAATAGCAGTAAAGGCTTCGCGAGATAAAAAACTAAGCGCCAGCTCATGTGCCGGGATCACATCCTTCCCTTTAATGGTGCCAATCTCAATACCGGCTTTTTTTATATATAAACATTTGGCCAGTACCTGCAAATCAGTAAGCCACTCCTTTTTAATCAGTCTGATCGATTCGGAAGGTTTGAATAATGCATACACATCCGGGATTGGCATAAATAAATGGATCTGCTGAACTTCCTGTTTGGTTGGCAGGGTTAATGACTGTTCCTTTAACCGTATATTATCAGCAGGTATTTTCTTTTGAAAAACAGCCATAAACAATCCTTCCCCTTTTAGTTTATCCGGATAAAAACGATAGCCATGCGCCTTTCGCAATGGCGATGTTGTTTCAACAATACCCCAGCTATTTTCCGGGTGGAGTTGTTTACTTTCCATCCCCATTTCTGTTACCAGCCAATCTGCGATAGCTTCATCTTCTTCTGCAGAATAAGAACAGGTCGAATAAATAAGCAGTCCGTCTTCTTTCAATGCAGGCAATACATCGGCAAGGATCCTTTGCTGGCGCTGGCTGCAGAGTTGAACATTATCCAGGCTCCATTCACTGATGGCGTCCGGATCTTTTCTAAACAGGCCACTGCCACTGCAGGGTGCATCAATCATCATCACATCAAAATAACCCGGCAGCGATTGAAAATGTGAAGGATCATTATTGGTAACAACAACCTGGCTGCTGCCCCATTTGGTAATATTCTCTACTAATATGGATGCTCTTGATTTGATTACTTCATTGGCCACCACCAATCCATCGGTAAAATAAGAAGCCAGTAAAGTACTCTTACCGCCCGGTGCAGCACACAGGTCCAGTACTTTCTTTTTGGTATCGTCGCCAATACATTCAGTCAGTGCATACCATAAAAACATACTGCTGGCCTCCTGCACATAATAAGCTCCGGCATGAAAACAGGGATCGAGTGTAAAAGATGGACGGGAAGAAAGATAATGGCCATACGGGCACCATGGCACCTGATCTCCGGTCAATGCATTACCGGTAATCGGCTTGTCAGGATTTAAACGGATAGAAGTTACCTGGGCCCCGGATTTGTGTATTGCCTCAAACGCCTCACGGTTAAAGCCCGGAGCATCGGCAAGTGATTGCAATAATTGGGGGGGTAATGACATGGCTCAAATATACTTAGAAGCTGAAAGGTGAGTGATACTTAAAAAAAAATGAAGAAATAAAAATTGCACTGACTTTCTCACGATTGACGTCTCACGATTGACGATTGACGACTCACGAATTTCATTTCTTCCCTTGTGCAAACAGCCATCTCATTAATTCCGGCTCAGCAAAGGCTTTTTGCCAACTATTATGTTCTACCCCTTTGTATTCAGAATAGCGGATGTTCGGTGCAGATTTTTTTAAATGCTTATAATAATTGCGCGAAAAATCAACAGGCACCACCGGATCCTTATCTCCATGAAATAACCATAATGCCACTTTACCCGCAAATAATTTTGCAGTAGCAGGTTCGCCTGCGCCGCACATAGAGATAGCAGCGGCGAAAGTTTCGGGGTAACGTGCAATCATATCCAGCACCCCCATTCCTCCCTGCGAGAGTCCTGCAATGTATATTTTATCCGTTGCGATCTTTCCGGTGGCCATCAAAGAATCAACCAGTTTTTTTAACAGGCCGGTAATGGGTGTTGGTTCCGGCAGAAAAGGGAATTTCCAGTTGATGGCATAGCCGGTTGTGAGATCTATCCTGTTCTCAAAATAAGCCCAGGAGTCGTCTTCAGGGCATTGAGGGAACAAAACATAGGCAGGATAATGTTGACGGATAGAATCGCGCAGAAAAAACCGTCCGCCGATAGTTAACTGTTTTTCATTATCAGTTCCTTTTTCAAAAGAGCCATGCAGAAAAATGAGCAGTGGGTATTTTTGAGAGAGGTCAGCATCGGGCAATAAAAGCCGGTATGGTAATACAGCCTGTTCGTGAGTGAAATTGTTTTTCTGATAAGCAGAAAAATCCTGCGCCGATATAGATCGGGAAAGCAACAGGGCCATCACAAAACAAAATAATAATCTCATATTAAAACCGGATGGTAAAATGTTGTTTTGCTTTCTGCTCTTTCCGGAAAAACACCAGGCCGATAAAGAACAGGTCGATACTTAGCGTTACAGACGGATCTTCTTTAATGGTTTCCCATGCCTGCTCCATTTCTTTACTCCAGTGAATATCATCAAATATCAATATCGAATACTCATGCACAGCGGGCAATAATTCTTTAAAATACCTGACAGTAGACTCCAGGCGGTGGTTGCCATCAATAAAAGCAAGGTCAAGTTTCTTTGTTCTGCTCATCACATCACTTAAAGTCTTATCAAAATTTCCTTCTACCATCTCAATGTTATCCAATTTCAGTTTATTAAAATTCTGTTTGGCCAAAGCTGCAACAGCACCGGCTCCTTCCATTGTTATAACATAGGTATTTTTTTTGGCTGAAGCAAGATAGGCAGTAGTAATACCCAGCGAAGTGCCCAATTCAAGAATGGTGTCAGGTGCATACCTGTCAACCATACGAAACAGTAACTGACCAAACTTTTTGGGCTTTAGTGAAGAATCTGCAATAGCACAAACAGTACGGGTATTTGTTTTTTTTACCCTCGATCCTGCACCAAAATCTTCAATATCCAGTTCACGTTTATCAATCAACATTAACTCACGAACATTCTCGATAGATTGATAAGCATAAAAATTCCGGTCATCGTTCAGCACTTTTGTAATAAAATCAAATACAAACGGAGAATGCACACCATGTCCTTTAGCATTGGAAGCGGTTACATAATATTTTAAATACTTTATGCCTAACTCAAACGGTGAATACATTATACTGCAGGTGATTGGTAAGGTAATCTGTTCAGCAGCCAAAGTAAGGCATACGCTGAACATAGCAGGCAAAAATACCCTGTTATCTTAAATGGCAGATCAAAAGTGCTCCATGAAAATACCGGGAAAACATTGTACAGTAATACCACTACAAACAAGGTAACCAGCTTGTTTTTGCCAAGTTGTTTATGCATAAAAAAGAAAGGCAACACAATGATCAGCAGCAGGCGGATCATTGAATACATATTTGTTTCCGGCATATACCCTTTGCTGTATCCAAATTGCTGACCAAGCTGGTATATCCCAAACAGTTGCCTGATCAAATAAACAGAATACCCTATCAACAATATATTAGAAACAACCAGCAGGTTGGCACAATATTTTTTATACTGCTCACTGCAAATCAATGTCAATAAAAGCAAAACAGGAACTGTAACACAATAGGCAACTTTGATAAATTCTAACATGATTCACTATCCTTTATTCCTTTCCCATACCTGGAAATGATAAGGATAGGCATGTTTATCATCTGCAGGAAATGATTGTTCAGAAACCATCTGCCAATCCTTTGTATCAATCCCCGGAAAAGAGGTATCTCCTTCCAGCACAGCGTCTACGCGGGTAAGATAAATTCTGTCAGCTATAGGCATTGCTTCTTTATACACCTGGCCACCACCAATGATCATCACATCTTTATAATGAGCGGCATAAGCAGTTTGAATGGCTTCATCCAAAGAATTTACAACAGTTACGCCTTCTGGTTTCCAGTCGCCCTGCCTTGTAATAACAATATTAAACCTGCCCGCCAATGGCTTGCCCAATGCTTCAAATGTTTTTCTTCCCATTAATACAGGTAAGGCCCAGGTAGTGTTCTTGAAGAACTTCATATCGTTCGGCAAGGACCACAACAACTGGTTATTTTTACCAATGGCATTATTTGTTGAAACAGCTACTATCAAAGAAACAGACATCTGAAATACAGTTTATAAGTAAGGGCTCAAAGCCGCCACAATCAATAATTTTTAATTTCTAATTATTAATTACACCGCTACCGGTGCTTTAATATGCGGGTGACTCTGGTAATTTTCTAAAGTAAAATCCTCAAACTGAAAAGCGAATATATCTTTTACTTCAGGATTCAGTTTCATTGTTGGCAAAGCATAAGGTGTACGGCTCAGTTGAAGTTGTGCCTGTTCAATATGATTATTGTAGAGATGCACATCACCAAAACTATGTACAAAATCTCCATATTCCAGATTGCATACCTGCGCAATCATCATGGTTAATAGTGCATAAGAAGCAATATTAAAAGGTACACCCAGAAAAACATCTGCACTGCGCTGGTATAACTGGCAGCTTAGTTTTCCATCTGCCACATAAAACTGGAACAGGCTATGACAGGGCATCAACGCCATTTTTGGCAACTCTGCCACATTCCATGCACTTACAATTAAACGCCTGCTGTCAGGATTTTTTTTGATCTGGTTAACTACATCTGTTATCTGGTCTATTATTGTTCCATCGGCCCCCTGCCAGCTGCGCCATTGTTTGCCATATACCGGCCCGAGTTCTCCATTGGCATTGGCCCATTCGTTCCAGATATTTACGCCGTGTTCGTTAAGATATTTGATATTGGTATCTCCCTGCAAAAACCATAGCAGTTCATAGATAATACTCTTGAGGTGCAATTTTTTAGTAGTTACCAGTGGAAAGCCTTCCTGTAAGTTAAAACGTGCCTGGTAGCCAAAACAACTGATCGTGCCGGTACCGGTACGGTCTGTTTTCCGGGCGCCATTCTCTAAAATATGCCTGAGTAATTGATGGTATTGCTGCATGGCTGCAAAATACACTTGAAAAAGCGATGCGTGAAAGAATGATAATCACATTGGGGAGAATCTGTGAATTCTTACCCTTTTCTGCGTTTTAATTCTTTCCTGATCAGCGTTAGTTCCCGGCCTGTCTGTCCACTCACACTGCTGTTTTCCTGCGCCCTGCGCATCAGGTAAGGGATCACATCTCGGATAGGACCAAAAGGCAGGTATTTACTCACATTAATGCCTTCTTTGGCCAGGTTGAAGGTGATATTATCACTCATCCCGTATAACTGCGAAAAATGGACATGGGGATGATTATGCGCTAAACCCTTTTTATCTAATAAGCGGGCGGCATACAGGTTGGTGTCTTCGTTATGCGAAGCAATGATAACAGAGATCTCATCAATATGGTCAATACAATAAGCAACCGATGCGTCATAGTCACGGTCGGTGGATGCTTTATCCGGTTGGATAGGGCTGGCATATCCTCTATCATATGCCCGTTCTCTTTCTTTTTCCATATAGGCGCCGCGAACTAATTTCATGCCCAGCTTAAAACCCTGTTGTTTGGCTATCTGGTGCGACATTCTAAGAAAATGTAACCTGTCGTGGCGGTATAACTGAATCGTATTAAACACGATCACTTTCTCTTTATTGAAGATTTCCATCATCTCCATCGTAAGCCTGTCTACCGGATCCTGTATCCAGCTCTCTTCTGCATCAATCAATACCCCAATATTTTTCTGGGCGGCGGCTTCACAAATGGTGTACATTCTTTCGCGAACCCTGTCCCATTCGGCCACTTCTTCTTCATGATCATGGATGCCGCTGCGTAAACGCGGCGCTTCATCAAGTGTTTGCAACAGGCCAAAACGCGCAAGCCCTGTTACTTTAATACTGATAAAAGGAATATTACTTTGTGTTGCCGCGTAATTGATCACACGGATAAACTGATCAGTGGCCTGTTCGTAATTCTCTTCTCCTTCTTTACCTTCCACACCATAATCAAGAATTACCTGCACCCCGTATTTGCCAAGTGTGGCGCCCACTTCAGCGGTTTCTTCCAATGTTTCTCCACCAACAAATTGTTTGAAAATAGTTTTACGGATAATGCCATGCACCGGCAAACCCGTTTTCATAACAAAAGGTGTTAATCGTGTTCCTATCTGAACAAACCAGGGAAAGCCCATTGTTTTAAACAGGAACCTGGCGCCTTTCAATTCTTTGTCAGATTTGTAGGCAAAAGCGTTTTCGGTATTATCAAAGGAAATATTCATACTAACAGGTGTTCGTGATGCGAATATCGGTAGCCAAACGGTAAGTAAAAAAAGCTTTTACTAAAAACTGTGAATTATTTTATAAATACCGCGAAACCCGGTGAATTAAACACCCGCACCACGTTTTTTTCACTAACAACCTGCAAAGATCTACCCAAACCCGTTTATAAGAAATCTGAAAACTATTTACAATAAATACGGAAATTCGCTCATGACTATCACCCATACTGAGATCTACAAATACACCATTCCCATGGTGCCTTTTACCATTGCTACCGGTACAATGGAACATGCACAAAACCTGTTTATCCGCATACATACCAGCGGGGGCATCACAGGGGTAGGCGAATGCTCCGCCTTTCCCATGATTGTTGGAGAAACGCAGGCCACCTGCTTTGAAATGGCTAAAGATTTTGCTGCCATCTGGAAAAATAAACCAGCCAACGCAATAGCAGACAGGCTGAACGAACTGGACCTGCTTACTGCAGGCAATTACACAGCCAAAAGCGCTTTCGATCTTGCCCTGTATGATATTGCTGCAAAAGCAGCCAATCAACCCCTTTACCAATACCTCGGCGGGCATAAGAAGCCTATTGAAAGTGATCTGACCATAGGCATAGCCACACCTGAAAAAATGGCCCAAACAGCTATTGAATTCAAAGAAAAGGGTGTGACTATGATCAAAGTAAAACTGGGCAAGAATGCGGTAGAAGATGTTGAACGTATGCGATTGATCAGGCAGGCTGTTGGCAGTGATATGATACTGCGGATAGATGCCAACCAGGGCTGGAGCTTTGAGGATGCCGCTTTTGCTTTAACTTCTATCGGTGAATTCAATATCCAGTTTTGTGAACAGCCCATGCGTAAATGGAACGATGAATTATTACCTGCCTTATGCAAAATTTCTCCCATCCCGCTGATGGCAGATGAGAGTGTATTTACACATTATGATGCTGAACGTATCATCCGTAATAAAGCCGCTGCTTTTATCAATATCAAATTTGCCAAAAGCGGTGGTATACACGAAGCTTTGCTGATTAATGAAGTGTCTGAAAAAAATAATATCTCCTGCATGATGGGCGGTATGCTCGAGAGCCGTTTGGCACTTACTGCCAAAGTGCATTTTGCCATGGCAATGAACAATATCAAATTCTACGATCTCGATACCTGCCTGCTTGGCCATCTTACCGACCCTGTAACCGGCGGCGCCACTTATTCCGGAATGCACCTGCAGGTATCTGATGCGCCCGGTATTGGAGCAGATGTAGACAATGCCTTTCTTAAGAAACTGGAACAGGTGGTAATTTGATTTTCATGACTGTATCTTTGCATCAAACTAAAACAATGGAAGCAAGAAAAGCGAGCGAAAGTTTTATAGTGATGAACGAAATAGTGCTGCCCAACGACACCAACACTTTTGGTAACCTGATGGGGGGTCGTTTAATGTACTGGATGGATATTGCTGCAGGCATTGCTGCGGGAAGACATTGTAATACGCCCAGCATGACCGCCTCGGTAGATAACCTGAGCTTTAAAAACCCTGTAAAACTGGGCAATGTGGTGCGTATTGAAGCTAAGGTTTGCCGGGCTTTTAATACCTCTATGGAGATCAATATAAAGGTTTGGGGAGAAGATCTCTTACATCAATATAAATATGAAAGTAATGAAGCGTTCTTCACTTTTGTAGCCCTTGACCCTAACGGGAAACCCAGAAAAGTACCCGAACTGATCCCCGAAACAGAAGAAGAAAAACGTTTGTACGATGGCGCCCTGCGCAGAAGGCAATTAAGACTGATACTGGCAGGGAAAATGAAACCCGATGATGCCAGTGAACTAAAAGCATTCTTTACAAAAGAGTAAATAAAAAGCCTCTCATTGGTTAACACGCTTTTTATTTATCAAGCAGGTGCATTATGTGGTGCCTGCTGCGGAGCATATAATTTTTACTTTGTTCTATCGCTTCCATTACCTGGTCAAGTATTTCCTCAACCGGCTGCGTGTAATCAATGATCATAGGTTCTTTAAACCGAACAGATAGCAAAGAACCTTTCTTCTTAAACACCAACCCTTTTTTATTAAACGCCCGCCAAAATCCATTGATCACCACAGGAACAACCACCGGCTGATTATTTTTGATGATATGTGCGGTACCCTTTCTCCCCGGTGCAAAAGGTTTAGTGGTACCCTGCGGGAAAGTGATCACCCAGCTTTTATCAAGCGCTTTATCAATTTTCTGTGTATCAGATTCATCGCGCGGTCTTTCAATATTTTTCCCTTCGGCACGCCAGGTTCTCTTGATGGTTAGCGCCCCTCCTAACTTAAATAACCTGCTTATCCAGCTCCCGTTCATCGTTTCTTCAGCAGCTACAAAATATACGTTTGTAAAGGGATTGATCAGGTAATACGGAAGGCCAAGCTTATTTTTCTTCCGCCATTTAACAGCACAAAAAATATGAATAAAGGCAATCACATCCGCAAAATAGGTCTGGTGATTACTTACAAAAAGCACATTTTTTCGGGGCAGTTTTTCCAGATGCTCTGTTCCCTCAATGCTTATTTTATTAATAAGCGCAAGCCCGGGATAAGTAAACACACCAACCACCCCATATACCAGTGAACGAATAACCTTGATGTATTTGAATCGTTCAATTAATCTCATAGTTAACGTTTTGGCAATCTGTGCAAAATAAGGAATTCGGGAAAATCTTAGTTTATTATTTAAAAAAAGGGCCACTACAGCAGCATCCTATTCCCCGTACTGATACTTTTGCATCCTGAAATATACAATATGGAATTGAATACAGTTATTTTTGATATTGACGGATTGCTTATAGACAGTGAACCATTATGGAATGAAGCCGCAGCAGAAGTATTTAAACAATATGGTGTTGACCTGACCGAAGAACAATACAAAACAACCACCGGCCTCCGCACAAAGGAGTTTGTGCAGTGGTGGTTTTCTTATTATAATATCGGACATGAAGAATTTGCCAGCGCCGAAAAAAATATCGTTGAAAAAGTGCTGTTTAAAATAGAACAGAAAGGAAAGATCATGCCGGGTGTACCTTATATCTTCGATTTCTTCCACAAAAAAAAATTCAAGATTGGATTAGCAACCTCTTCACCACCTGCCTTAATTGACCTGGTGGTGGGCATCACCGGCATCAAAAATTACCTGCATGCTACTTCCTCTGCAGAAGATCTTCCGTTTGGCAAACCACACCCACAGGTTTACCTGGATTGTGCCAAAGCGCTTAACAGCAAGCCCGTAGAATGTATTTGTTTTGAAGATTCTTTCAATGGGTTGATCGCAGCCAAAGCAGCGCGCATGGCCTGTGTAGTGGTACCGCATATCTCACAGATAAAAGACGACAGATGGGGTGCCGCCGATCTCAAACTCTCCTCGCTCCAGAATTTCGGAGAACTTCATTTTAACCTGGTTAATCCTTAGTTTAGATTCAATCCAAAATAATTACTGCGCATTTGCGGCTTTGCGAGAAAAAATCCGCGCAAAGCCGCATCGGAGGCGCGGTAATTCAAGAACACTCTCGCAAAAACGAAAAGCCCCACAACAGTGGGGCTTTTCAATCATATCTAAATCGTTGTAATCAGCAATTGATTATTTTCCTTTCAGGTTTGGATGTGGAGCAGGTACAGTGTTTGGACCTTCTTCCAGTGTTCCCTGAAGATCAACAGTATTGGCATCGCCATCCTGAGCATACACAAATAATAATCTGCTTTCAGAGACACCTTGTTTTTCAACTAAGTATTTGATAACAGCATTTACTCTTTCCCAGCTTAATTGTTGTGCTGATTTGCTTGAAGCGCCATAACCGATCACTTTAACGTTACAGTTTGGATTGGCTTTGATTCTGTCAGCAGCACTTGCCAGTACTTTCTGAGCATCTTTAGACAGTTTTGCGTTGCCTTTGAACTGTACGCTTGGTAAATTACCAATAGTACACTCAGTTTTTTCTGGTTTCCAGTTAGCTAACTGATCTCTGATTTCTTTGCAACAAGCTGGTTCAGGACATGTTCCGATACCATCATTGTTAACAGGGAAACATGATTTTGGAGTTAATACTTCCTTATCTCTGAAATCAGGAACACCATCACCATCAGTATCTTTAGAAACACCGTGGCTATCAACAGGCGCACCTTTTGGAGTGTTTGGCTCAAGGTCAAACTGGTCAGTTACACCATCACCATCTGCATCAGGCAGAACCACTTTTGGCAATTTCATATGCTTAGGTGAGTTCAGCTCGTTGTAGATAAAGTTGTTTGGATTGATCCACCATAATGGTGCAACTCTTTTGGCTTTGTTACCAAGGTTAACATTCAGCCTAACACTAGTAAAAGAGTAGTAATCATTGCTGTTACCACCTTTCCATGCATCCAGGTAATCATATCCCGGAGCAGTAAAAGTATATTTCTGTTCGAAACCGAGATTCAGTTTGTCGCTCAGTTTGAATGCGATACCGGCACCCAGGTTAAGACCATGGAACAGGGTGAAAGCATTTCTGCCATTAATTTTTGCACCACCCATAGTAGTAATGGTACCAGCCTGGCTGTTGGGATTATTCAGGCCATAAAAGACAGAATAGCCACCGGACTGATTACCACCTGGAATAGGTGTTTTGTAAAGCACTCTCGCAGCATTAAGGCTATAACCTCCTAATACATAGATATCAGCTTTAGGATTACCTCTGTAATGACTGATACTGTTCAGGGAAGCGATAACATCAACACTCAACTGGTGAGTTTGATTTTTATAATCAACCTGTCCTATGCTTGCGCCATAAGGATTAGGAGAACCAGAGTTCAATAAACCAGTAAGGCCGGTTCTGATAGAGAATACATTACTAAGTGCTTTTCTCAAAGTAATAGTACCACCAAATCCTGTCTTTGATTTAACGTCTCCGCTAATACCACTAAAACCAACTCCAAATCCAAGTTCCCATTGGCTTCTTGGTTTGGCTGGGTAAGGGTATTGATTGTTTAAAAACTCATTGTGCTGAGGTAAGTTCTTTACTGCGACTTTAGAAGTGTCCTTCCAGTCCCAACCCCAATCTGTTTGTGCTAAACCGACCGACTGTATCAGAACGATCAGAACAGCCACTAAAATGTACTTTTTGCTTGCCATAAGTGATATTTATTAATAAAAGTGAATATTGGTAAAAGAAAACATGACAAAATTATACATTATGAGGGAATTGTACAATTTTTGCCAACAATTAAATACTAATTATTTAGTACGGTAAATCCCCAGTAAAGACCGCATTAAATGAATTAACGCTGCTTCTATTAGATTTATTGTCCATATCAGCCCTATATTGCATCATAATTCAGCCATGAACTTAGCAAAACAGGTTATAGCACAGGAACTTATCACGTTCGAGGTACACTTTAAAGAAGCTGTAAAAAGCAGGATTTCTTTATTAGACAGGATTATGCAGTACATCGTTAAGCGAAAAGGCAAGCAAATGAGGCCTATGTTCGTATTATTAAGTGCAAAAATGGGTGGCGCGATTAACGACAGCACTTACCGGGCAGCTTCTCTTGTAGAGCTTGTTCATACAGCAACACTGGTTCACGACGACGTTGTAGATGATTCTATGGAAAGAAGAGGTTTTTTTTCTGTGAATGCCCTCTGGAAAAATAAGATCGCCATACTTGTAGGCGACTATTTATTGTCTAAAGGTCTGTTGCTCTCCCTCACCAATAAAGACCATATGGTGCTGGAGATCTTAACAGAGGCTTTTAAATTGATGAGTGAAGGGGAATTACTGCAATTTGAAAAATCACGCAAGCTAAACCTGCAGGAAGATATTTATTATGATATCATCAAGGGCAAAACAGCTTCTTTATTAGCTTCAGCATGTGCTGCAGGCGCTTCTACTACTTTTGACAATCCCGCAGATATTGAAAAATTAAAAAAGTTTGGCGAAAAAGTGGGTATGGCTTTCCAGATCAAAGACGACCTGTTTGATTATGGTACCAGCGATATTGGCAAACCCACAGGCAATGATATTAAAGAGAAAAAATTAACGCTGCCGTTAATCTATACCCTCAATAATTGCTCCCCCGCAATAAAAAGAAAGCTTATCTATATAGTAAAGAATGAGAATACCCGGAAAGAGAAAGTAGATTTTCTGCTTAAAACAGTAAAAGATACCGGTGGTATCCGTTATGCTACTGAAAAAATGTTCTCTTTCAGAGATGAAGCCCTCAAAATTTTATATGAGTTCCCCGACTCAGACGTGAGAAAGGCATTGGAAGACCTTGTTCGTTATACTACCGACCGCACTTATTGATGCAGAAAAGATGGAACATATTACCAACTGCCGAAGCAAAAGCAGGTGCGCTGCATGATGCACTGAAAATAAATAAAACGCTTTGCAGTATCCTTGTTCAACGGGGGATCGATGATTTTGAAAAAGCCAAACAGTATTTCCGTCCGCAATTAACTGACCTGCATGACCCTTGGCTGATGAAAGACATGGATAAAGCAGTGGAACGAATCATCACCGCTTTTGAGAAACAGGAGAAAGTGCTTGTTTTTGGAGATTATGACGTGGATGGCACTACCTCTGTTGCCAGCCTCTTTCAGTTTATCCGGAACATTTATAGTGAAACTGATTTTTATATCCCCCACCGTTACCGCGAAGGGTATGGCGTGTCTAAACAGGGTATCGACTTTGCCAAAGAAAATGGTTTCACACTTATTATTTCGCTCGACTGTGGCATCAAGTCTGTAGAACTGATTGGTTATGCCAAAACATTGGAGATTGATTTTGTTGTGTGCGACCACCATTTGCCAGACAAGGAATTACCACCCGCAGTAGCTATCCTCAACCCCAAACAATCCGATTGCCATTATCCATACAAAGAATTGTGTGGCTGTGGTGTTGGATTTAAACTGATGACGGCGTTGTCTGATAAATTAGGATTGCCCGATTCTGCTTACCTCGAATACCTCGATCTTGTTGCAACAGCCATTGCAGCAGATATCGTGCCTATGACAGGCGAAAACAGGGTATTGGCATTTTACGGATTGCAAAAAGTTAACGAAAACCCATGTGCCGGCATCAAAGCACTGATGCAGTTGGCCGGTGTACAGAAACAGATGCATATCACCAACCTCGTTTTTGTAATTGCTCCAAGAATAAATGCTGCAGGAAGAATGGATGATGCGCGCAAAGCCGTTCAGTTATTTATAGAGAAAGATTACCCGCAGGCCCTTGCTTTTGCAGAAATGCTGCACAGCGATAATATTGACCGCCGCGAAGCTGATACCAGCATTACCGAAGAAGCCATGGCCCTGCTTGCCGGCGACCCCCAATCTGTCAACCGCAAAACAACCGTAGTATTTCAGGAACATTGGCACAAAGGCGTGGTAGGCATTGTTGCCAGCAGGTTGATTGAAACCTATTATCGCCCAACTATTGTACTTACCAGAAGCGGCGATTATGTTGCAGGCAGCGCCAGAAGTGTTACCGGTTTTAATTTATATGAAGCTATCCATGCCTGCCGCGAACATTTACTGGGCTATGGCGGTCACTTTGCCGCTGCGGGTATGACCCTGTTACCGGAAAATGTGCGGGCCTTTGCTGATGCATTTGAAAAAGAAGTGAGCCGACTGATCACCGATGAGCAATTAGTACCGGAGATCATCATAGATGCAGAGATCCGTTTTGCAGAAATTACTAAATCATTCTTCAGTATCCTCTCCCAAATGGAACCTTTCGGGCCGGAAAATATGCGGCCCATATTTATAGCGCGTAAAGTGATGGATACCGGGTTCTCTAAAATTGTGAAAGAGCAGCATATCCGCTTTGTACTCAAACAAAATAATATCACCCTCACCGGCATCGGTTTTAATATGGCCGGTAAATTTTCATTGATGCAATCTCAACAACCTCTCGACATCGTTTTTACTATTGATGAAAATGAATGGAACGGGGAGAAGAATCTGCAGTTGAAGATGATTGATCTGAGGATTGCGGCTAATGCATAAAATACACTGATTAAGGAATAAAGCACGCTAAGGCGCAAAGGCGCGGTAATAGTTGAAAAATCAGGTATTAATACCTAAAATGGCGATTCTTAAAGCATCTAATTTTGGTGTTTATACGAAAGTGAAAAACATACGTATGACAGAAAATGAGATTGCAAAAATTGTAGTTAATACCGCCTTTGATATCCATTCAAGCCTTGGACCCGGATTATTTGAATCCGTTTATGAAACCATTATGGAATATGAATTGGTAAATAAACACAACCTCTTTGTTAAAAGACAATCTCCTATTCCTGTTATCTGGGAAACAAAAAAACTTGATGTTGGCTTTAGATCGGATCTGATGATTGAAAATAAATGTATCGTTGAAATTAAATCAATTGAAACAATAGCACCTGTACATTACAAGCAGGTTTTAACCTACTTGAGATTGACTAATATCAAACTTGGCCTGCTCATAAATTTTAATGAAGAGCTACTAAAAACCGGAATTAGGCGGATTGTTAACGGTCTCTAACCGCGCCTTTGCGCCTTTGCGAGCATATTAAAAGAGCTGCTCACTTAACCGATAAGCAGCTCTTCAAATATTCATCTGTATTGTAAATATTATGCTTCTACTTTCTTCTCCCCCTGCAACAACTCAACACTCCGGTTAATAAAATTAGTAAGCTCTGATCCTTTTAATAGTCCTTGCGATAACAATGCCAGGTCGGCCAGATTGCGCACCTGTTTTTGCTGCACATCTGTATCAGTAACTTTTAGCAATGTTTGATAGATCGGGTGATTACCATTTACTGTTAATGTTACTTCATCGGGCATCTGTGCATAGAAGGCAGCCATGCCACCACCTACGGCTCCCATATCTTTCATGCGTCGCATAAATTCAGGTCTTGTAGCTACAACAGGCGCAGATTCAGGGCTTAAACCCTTGATCTCTGTAGTTACATGCAGCTCAGGGATCTGAAGGGTAAACAATTCTTTCAGTTTACCTTCCTCATCCTTATTCAAAACACTTTCATTACTCTCCTGTTTGTCAACAAGGTTATCAACAATATCAGCGTCTACTCTAACAAAAGTTACATTCTCCCATTTCATCTCCATGGTGTTGATGAAAGCTGCATCAACAAGAGTCTCCATTTTAACAACGGTGTACCCTTTGGTTCTACAGGCCTGTACATAAGCATCCTGCTGAACCGGATTGGTGGTATATAATATTACCTGCTTGCCATCTTTATTCTTTTGTAACGTTTCTGTAAGTGTCTTGTATTCTTCCAGTGTGTGAAATTTACCGTTGGTATCTTCCATTACCAGAAACTTATTGGCTTTCTCCAGGAATTTGTCGTCCGTCATCATACCATACTTCACAAACAATCCGAGGCTTTCCCATTTTTCTTCGAGGGAGTTTCTTTCATTGCGGAATATCTCATCCAGTTTATCGGCAACTTTTTTTGTAATGTGTGCGTTGATCTTTTTAACATTCGGATCGCCTTGTAAATAACTGCGGCTCACGTTCAACGGAATATCCGGACTATCGATCACACCCTGCAACAACATTAAAAACTCAGGCACAATATCTTTTACCTCATCCGTTACAAAAACCTGGTTACAGTAAAGCTGAATTTTATCTTTCTGTATTTCGTAGCTCTGCTTAATTTTAGGGAAATACAGTACCCCTGTGAGATTAAAAGGATAATCCACATTCAGATGAATCCAGAATAATGGTGTTTCATTGAAGGGATATAGTTCCTTATAAAATTTCTCGTAGTCTTCCTTGTTTAATTCAGAAGGTTTTTTTACCCATAGTGGGTCGGTATTGTTGATTGATTTTTCTTCCCCTTCTTTTTTCTCACCTGCCTCAGAAAAGTAAATAGCTACCGGCAAAAATTTACAGAACCTTTCCAATATGCCTTTGATCCTTCCTGCCTCCAGGAATTCTTTACTTTCCTCATTGATGTGCAGAACGATCTTGGTGCCACGTTCATTATAATCAACATCATACAATTCAAATTCAGGACTACCATCGCAGCTCCAGTAAACGCCACTGCCATCTTTATGACTCTTTGTAAAGATCTCCACTTTATCACTTACCATAAAAGAGCTGTAAAAGCCCAATCCAAAATGACCGATGATATTGGCATCTTTATATTTCTCCATAAACTCTTCAGCACCACTAAATGCCACCTGGTTGATGTATTTATCCACTTCTTCTCCGGTCATACCTACCCCACGGTCAATAATGCTGAGTGTTTTTTCTTTGGCATCCAGCACCACATCAATCCGAAGCTCACCCAACTCACCCTTTGCTTCACCAATAGATGACAGGGTTTTGAGTTTTTGAGAAGCATCCACTGCATTACTTACTAATTCGCGTAAAAAGATCTCATGGTCGCTGTAGAGGAATTTTTTAATGATCGGGAATATGTTCTCTGTCTGAACCCGTATCTGGCCTTTTTGCATAGTACTTCGTTTGGCAGCCATTGAACAAAGAAAATACCAGATGCCCTTTTGCTGACAGGATGGCAAGCAAATAAGCATACATAACCGCTTATCTCGCTTTTTGACAGGAAAAATCTTCAGAAAGATCAGTTTCCCACTACCCGCACATTGTCGAGCTGGAAACTGGTGTTTCGCTTATCCACCGCGGCTGAAGGATCGGCACCATCATAGCGAAAAGCAATATAAACCTGGCCTGTAAAGCCTGCCAGGCTGATATTACCGGATGCTACCCAATTATTCCCAAAGCCCGTGGCAGACCCTTTAGAAATATTGGCTTTCAGTAAAACCCATTTTGCTTTCCATGGGGTATTGCCGCCATCATAATTGGTTGAGATATAAGCCTGCAAAACGGCTCCGTTATCAAATCCGTCTTTGGTCTGAAAACTGAGTACTTCATTGGAAGTGTTACTAAGATTAACAGGTGGTGATATTAGCCAGGCTACGACTGCAGGCTGATTGGCGGCCAATGCACTTATCTCTGCATACCTGTTATTATTAGACATTTTGCACTGGTAAACCCGGCCCCCGGATTCAGTGATATTTTTCCATCCATTTACAACCAGCCCTGCATTAGGCAAGCTGTTTTCAAAATCTTCAGTCAATAAAACTTTAACACCGGTACCGGTACATCTTAAGCCACTCATCTGCACATCGGACGTGTCGCGTATCAGCAATTGTTTCTCTGTTTTAAAAATGCTGTATACCGCCGTAATAGTTCCGTTGCCGCGAGGTGTTTTAATATTGGCAAAATCTGCAAAGCCAACTGTTCGCAGGTACAGGCTGCCGCCGCCACAAACTTTTATGGTTCTGTTTGCGGAGAGTTTATTTACGGCATCGGCATATGGTCTGCCTGTATCAGCCGGTGAAAATTCAACATCCCTGATCCTGATCAAACAGCTTTGCAGCGAATCATTTAACTGATCCGGTTTAACCTCTCTTGGAAGTACCGTATTGTTCAGGCTCTTCTTTACTATGTATCTATCAAATAACGGAATGGGAATAGCTGTAAGCTCCGGAAAAACAGGATCCGACCTGTCTACACCACCGCCCACCTGTAACATACCCGCGTAATCGCCCATCCAAAGATTTTTTAGTTTTACCGCGATCTTTCTTCCAACGGGATATGTAGTGTACAAGCCGGTTCCATCCAAGCGGATGATAACACCACCTGTACTATCCTGCAACACAATTGATTTGTAAAAATTATCCTTACTGTCATCCGCAATTACAATTCCCTCTATAATATAATCGTCCTGCACCTGTTCAAAATTCCCATTAAAATGCATAGCCCTGAGGTCACGGATTGCAAGATTGGGCTGAACATCAGAACCAATATATTCAGGGGGCTCATCAAATTTTTTATTGCAGGAAACAGATGTTATTAACCCCAATAATAACAGCAACACCATTCCCATGATATTACTTATGGATACATAATTGTATAGCTTTCTCATAACAGGCGCAGTGTAATATTTGCTGAAAAATTCAAACCCATTGCATAAAATAGTTTAGGGGGAAATTTATCCGGATTCTTTTCATTAGCATCAAAACGCAATTGCTCGTAACCACCGGAAATCAGATGCCGGTTATCCAGCAGGTTATTAATGCTGATATGAAAGAGGATGGTCCTTTTTGTTTTCGACCTAAATAATTTCGTTCTTACAGAACTGCCCGCAGAAAGATCGATCGTGTATTGCACCGGAAGACTTACCTGTTCAATCATCCCCTTCCATTGATCAGTTCCGGGCACTATATTTTCCACGGCAGCATAGGTTCTGCGTAATGGGTTGTAGGCAAGCCAATGCTGCATAAAATAACTGCCCGACACATCCAAATAAAATGCACCGGATGATTGGTAATGCAATCCCAGTCCGTAAGCTTCCTGCGGCGTTCCTGCAACCCGAAAATTTTTAGAATAAACAAGTGTTCTCTCCAGCACAGAAGCATCATTATCCATAGTTGCCGTAACCTGTTGTCTGTTATTTTCATAAAAACGGCCCACTGATGCAGCTACATTTACAGAATAATGCGATGACAATTTCAACTCCATCCCCAACTCTGTTCCAATATGTATTTTTTGAATTCCCGATAAAGCATAATTTACAAAACTCCCATAACCATCATGATAAAAGGTGGTAACATTCATGCCGTCTGAAAAATGGGTAAAATAAGAGCTGAGCCTGCATTTCAGCCTTGGCGTATTGCAGACATATCCGAGTTCGAGTGTTTGAATTTTTTCGTTACTGATATGATCCTGTTCGGTATCCCTTGTTCTTGGCGATATGAATACATCATCAAATAATGGGGATCTTGTTATGGCGGAACCATGCAGGTACAAATATTTTCGTCCACAGATTTTATATGTAATACCGGCTTTACATGCATAGTTGGCAAACTCATTCAGCCGCGACCTTCCAAACGAATTCTCAGGAAATAAACCATTCTGCATATGTCCATCACGCAAGTAAGAAGTATAACTTAACAACAATGCAGCAAAATAATCCACCTTTTTTCGAACACTGTTTATTTGCAACCAACCGTTGGCTTTTTGTGTCAGCACAGAATAATCATACCCATAAATATCCCCTACATGCAATACCCTGTTAGGATGGTTAAGATCATTCTGGATCGCTTTTTCATCATTGGGAAAATCCCTTTCGGCAAACTGGTTTCGGTCTGCAAAATATTCTCCCCCCAACAGATCATTCACCATTTTAAAATAACGGCTATGCTGCAATTGCAATGAGACACCGGATGAAAACGAAAGAGCCTTATTGATGACAGTATTGAACACACTGCTTATGCTCAGTCTTTTAATACCCACAACTCTTTCTTCCAGTATATAATGAGATCTGAGCCCGGTAACGGTATTCCCTGCAACACCATCAACATCCGTTATCGTTTCCCTGCTATTCCTGTTCACTTCATAAAAATGATCCCAGTTAATTTGTCTTAACTGTTCATTGTTGCTCATCGCTTCAGTAAGCTCTATCCGCATAAGGGAATCTTTTTGATAACCGGGTAGATAACGGTAATAATCCGGTCTGGGATCAGGAGCGTTGTACCAATCCAATGCAGTAGCGTTTTTTCTGCCAGTTGTAAAACCTGCAGAAGTTATCCAAGAGGTATGATTATTAAAGTGCTGATCATGTGTAATAATAATCATGGGTTGATGAGTTGCTGATACATTTGCATTTCTTTTCTTCCCCGATTGATAACCCCAATACGGATTATAAAAATTTGAACCGGCCAATGCAACCGATTCTTTTAAAACAGCTCCCTGCCTTGCGCTCACCGTTGATGAACCGAAAATAACAACAGACAATAACCGATCCTTTCCAATCCGTTTATCAATACCTATAAAATAACTGGCCCCGCTATAGTTAGTTCCCGGAACATACCCTTCTGCTGCGCTACGCCAACAGGCCGATACAGCATAAGCCCAATTTCTATGATTAAACCCTTTACTCCTGGTATACATCCACCGATGCATAAAACTCCTGTTAGAAAAAGCATAACTGAACTGATCCTGCTCACGTTGTTTGGAGGCACGCATATCAATAGCAGTATTGGTTCCGATATTTCCAAAGCTCAATTCATTGTTTCGCAAACCCAGCCAGTTTTGTGTGTTACGTGTTACATCGTTTAGTCCACTCCACATATTCCATTGGGTAACGCCATCATCCGGATTGTTCATCGATATGCCATTGATCTTTGTTTCGGAGAAAGAAGCATCATACCCGCGCAAACGGAAACGCATTGGGCTAAAATGGAAGGCTGCCATTGTTTGCAACACATCCCTGTTAGCATAAAGCAGCGATGGTAAAAATGTTGCTTCCCCACCTCCTTTCTCAACATCCGACAATGCAACCACCGGAAGATCATAGAACATATCTTCAGTTGCTTTCACAGCTTCAAGGCTGTCAACCAGTTTATTTTTCTGAATTCTTTTTAAAGGTCTTGTTTGTGCAACTACTCCCTGTATCAGGCACAACAAAACCAATAGCCAGCATAGTTTCCGCATAGCAAACGGTGTTTTGATTAATAAATAAACAGGGAGAAAACAATAAACCGGAACAAACAGGAATTAAAAATACCGCATGATTTTTCTCAAACATCAACTGCGTATTTTTTCTGCGGTAAATACGCTATGCGGCGCCTGTTTATCACGGTAAGTTTGTGCTCATTAAGCCGTGCCTTCTCGCCCGCTAATCTTAGGCGAGCGGGTGTGCCTTTGTGTGAAAATAAATCTCACACAAAGCACGGTTGGTTGCGGCAAAGCAGAAATAACTATTAAATACAAAACAAGTTACCATATGACTAAGTTACTGCTACTCCTTCTTGCACTGAATACGATACAAAGCATACCGGCACAACAGAAGCATGTTAAAGCGTGCATCGTTGCTTTTTATAACCTTGAAAATTTGTATGACACCATCAATAATCCAATAATTAATGATGACGATTTTACGCCAAATGGAATCAAACATTACACAAGTGATATCTATGCAGACAAACTGAATAAACTTGCCTCAGTGATTAGCCTGATCGGTACAGATATTTCTCCAACCGGCCCGGCGTTGCTGGGTGTTGCAGAAATTGAAAACGATACAGTGTTGAACGATCTCGTCCATCATCCTTTACTCAGGCACAGGAAATACCAGCTCATTCATTTCGATTCAAAAGATCCCCGTGGCATAGATGTGGCACTGCTGTATAACCCGAAATTTTTTCTGCCTGCTACCGCAGAAAAAATTTATGTTTTATTACCGGGCAACAGTAAAGCGGCTTTTTACACAAGAGATATTTTATACGTGAAAGGCATGCTGGCAGGAGAAACTGTTCATGTATTTGTAAATCACTGGCCCAGCAGACGTGGCGGAGAAGAAAGAAGTTCCCCGGCAAGAGAAGCTGCCGCCGGCATTTGCAAAAAACAGGCAACCGGTATCCTTGAAAAAGATCCTGATGCAAAAATTATCATTATGGGCGATCTGAACGATGATCCCGACAGTCCAAGCATCACTGATATCTTAAACGCAAAAGGAAAAATATCCGATACCCACCAAGGCGATCTGTTTAACCCATGGACGGAGTTATACGAAAAAGGCATTGGCACCCTGGCCAACCGCGATAGCTGGGGACTGTTCGACCAGATCATCCTCTCCCATGCCTGGCTAAACCGGAAGCAGAACGGGCTGTTTTACCATCACCAAGGCATTTTCAGCCGTAATTTCATGAAAGAGGATGCAGGCCGCTACAAAGGCTACCCTATGCGCACATGGGACGGCAATACCTACCGCGGTGGCTACAGCGACCACTTCCCCACCTATATCGTATTATTAAAAAGTATAAAATGAAGGTTTGATTGCAATAAAATCCGATCCGGGTCAAAAAAACTCCAAACTCCAAACCCAAAACTCCAAACTTTTCCCTACTTTTGCAGCCCCAAATCTGTTTTGGCAGATTCTTCCCACCGGGGCTCCGGAGCGGGATGACCATTGGGAGAAACCAAATTTAAAACCTAAAAATTCAGGTAATGAACAGTTACGAATTGATGGTGATTTTTACTCCGGTACTGTCTGAAGAAGACTTCAAAGCTTCTCAGAAAAAGTATGCCGACCTGATTGCAGAATTAGGCGGTGCTACTGTACACAGTAACCCATGGGGCTTAAAATCACTCGCTTACCCAATCCAGAAAAAAACAACCGGTATTTACTGGGTGTTGGAATTCCAGGGACCTTCAGACATTAACGAAAAACTGAAGATCCAGATGTTGCGCGATGAGCAGATCATGCGCCACATGATTACACGTCTCGATAAATACGCCGTCGAGTACAACCATGTAAAAAGGAATGGCGGATTTGCAATGCAGGATAAAATTGAAGCTTAATCATGGCAAAGAATGAGATAAAATACCTGACTGCCATCAAACAGGAGAAGCCACGGAAAAAATTCTGCCGCTTCAAAAAATATGGCATTAAATACGTTGATTATAAAGACATCGAATTCCTGAAAAAATTCATCAACGAGCAGGGTAAATTATTACCTCGCCGTTTATCAGGTAACTCTTTGAAGTACCAGCGTAAAGTACAGGACGCAGTTAAGAAAGCCCGTCAAATGGCTTTGTTACCTTACGTAACCGATTTATTGAAATAGAATTAGTAACCTTCCCTAACTTGTCCGCCATAGCATCTGCGAAGGTGGATAAAGACAGTCGAAAACGCGAAAGCGGACTGGGCTCTTGGGACTAAAAAACAACCTATGCAAGTCATTTTAATTCAAGACGTAGATAACCTGGGTGGCCGCAATGAGCTGGTAACCGTAAAGAATGGTTATGCACGTAACTACCTGATACCGCAAAAATTTGCAGTTGAAGCCAGCCCTTCCAATTTAAAGCAACACGAAGAACGCCTGAAAGTTAAGACCAAGAAAGAAGCAGCAATGCTTGCTGAACTTAACAAGGTTATCGAAGTATTAAAAGCGTCTGCTGTAACTATCGGCGCTAAAACCGGTACCAGTGGTAAGATCTTCGGTAGCGTTACTTCTTTACAGATCGCCCGCGCTATCCGCGACCAGAAAGGTTACGAGATCGACCGCAAGCGTATCTCTATTGTTGAAGAAGTAAAAGAATTAGGTACACACAAAGCTTCTATCGATTTCGGTAACGGGAACATCGTTGAAATTGATTTTGAAGTGGTAGCTGAATAAGCATTTACTTTACCATACTTAAAAAGCCTGTTCTCCGGAACGGGCTTTTTTGTTTCCGGAAAGCGTGCCGGATGATGAATATTGAACACAGAATACTGAATATTGAACCGGGCGGTATCCAAAAACTTCAAAATTCAAGATTTTGTTTTCAATAGTCAATATTTCTACCCGTTCTAAAGAAGACAAAACACTCTTTTTTAACTATTTTCCCTTTTTATAAAAAAAAACTCAAAATGATTAAAATACCTATCTTCGGGAGTCCAATGGCAGTTCTTCCATATTCCAGAAGGTTTTTTAACGTAAATGCTTCAGGGTTTTTGGTTACTGTTTATCCATTGGTTTTTTGATCATTTAATTTTTTTTAGAACATGAACATTTACGTTGGAAATCTGAACTGGAGTATGACCAGTGACGATCTGCAAAACCTTTTTGCACCCTATGGCGAAGTAACCAGCGCCAAAATTGTTACCGACAAATTCAATAACGACCGCAGCAAAGGTTTCGGTTTTGTTGAAATGGCTGATGATGAAGCAGCCCGTACAGCTATCGCGGCATTACATGATACAGATGTATCTGGCCGTAAAATAGTTGTTAACGAATCTACCCCACGCCCTGAAGGCGAAAGAGGCGGCTTCAAAAAGAAGAGCTTCGGTGGTGGCGGCGGAAGTCGTGGCGGTTATGGCGGCGGTGGAAACCGTGGCGGCAGCGGCGGCGGATACAATCGCGACCGTGGTGGCAATGGTGGTGGCGGTGGATACAACAGGTATTAATCCCACACAACAATTTAAACTACTCAAGTCTGGCTCCGCGCCAGACTTTTTTTTGTATCATGTTTAGTAAAAAATATTCCTCCTTCCCAGGGAGCGATGGTATCAATGGCACAGCCATCCATACTACCAGGGAGGTTATGCATGTTTCAATTCCCTACATTTGATACATGAAATCTTCCATCATCACTTCACCCGTGGCCGGCTGCATGCGCTGGGGTATATGGGGCGCCAACTTCTCAACTACTGATTACCGCCGTATGATTGAAGCCTGCCTGCAAAACGACATCAACAGTTTTGATCATGCAGATATCTATGGAGATTATACCACGGAAGCTGAATTTGGGGAAGTGCTGAAAGAAAATCCTTCACTAAGGCAACACATGAAATTAGTAACCAAATGCGGTATCCAGATGTTAACGCCTAACCGGCCGGAACATTCTATCAAATCTTACAATACGTCTAAGGAACATATCATCCGGTCGGCTGAAAGGTCTTTGGAAAATTTAGGAACCGATTACCTCGATGTTTTATTAATACACCGGCCTGATCCCCTGCTCGATCCTGCCGAAGTTGCCGAAGCTGTTGAGCAATTGAAACAACAGGGAAAAATATTATCGTTTGGTGTTTCCAATTTTCTGCCACATCAAACAGACCTGCTTTCTAAGTATACGCTGATAGAATACAACCAGGTAGAGATCTCCATCATTCACCTGGATGCATTAACAGATGGCACATTGGAAAACTGCATCAAACATAAAATTATCCCAATGGCATGGGCGCCGCTTGGTGGCGGACTGTTCACAGACGATAGCCATCCGCATTTCAGAAGTATTTCAGCAACTGCCAATGAATTAGCTGAAAAATACAATACCGGTTTAAACGAAATATTACTGGCATGGTTACATACGCATCCATCAGGCATACTTTCTGTAATTGGCACCACTAAAATTGAAAGATTGCTGCAGGCAAAAGCGGCGGCCCCGATAAGGCTGGAGCGGGAAGACTGGTTTAAATTACTGATTGCTTCTACCGGTGAAGATGTTGCTTAACGGTAACAAAGGTCACTAAACAATATTCCAGCCAATTGCCTTATTAACACTAACTCTTATCACATCTAACGCAGCGTTGATGGCTGCTTCTGCAGCTAACAATCCTAACCCAACCTCTGTTGCTATTATCATTTGTGCGGCATTTTTCTGCATACTGATTAAGAAGGCAGCTTTCTCCTGCGTAATGGTGCCGTTAATTTTCATCTGCTCAACAGCAACAATATTCTGAGCAATGTTTTGGAATGAAGTGACAGCTAAATCTTTTATTCCTGGCCAATTCCGGCCCAGGCTGTTTTTGGCTGCATCTGTCATCTCATTTAAAAGTTTATTGGTATCCAGTGCCATAGCATACTGTTTTTTAATTATTCGCTTATTTTTCAGATGGGGTGTTCTTCTCTCTTTTCAATGCATTCTGCAATTGTATGATTGCCTTGAATTCTATGTCGAATGTTCTTTTAATAATTTTTAGAGAACCTGTATCGGCAAGGCTGATACCTGCTTTGTGGTAGCCTTCCAGGTTTTTAAAAGTTGCATCCAGCCCTTCAGCATGTATAGCCACCTGGCGGTACTTAGGCAATGCATTGCATCTTACTTTAATGCTTTCTATCTGTCCTTCAATATCCTCATATTGCGATTTATATTTTGCAAACTTATTTTCTACTGAGTCGGCAAGATTATTTTGCACCCTCACCAATAAGCGGGCAATGCGGTTTTGAATTTTCTGAAAGCCCTGATCAGTCACTTCATCATAGGCACCGATCAATACTACATGGCAGCTTATCAAAACAAATGAGAAAAAGAAAGCGGGAAGCAGACGCCTGACTATTTTTTTCATAGAGCGGGTTATTATGCAGTAAACATAAGAAACAGGACAGATTTAAATACCAGTAAAAAAACGGAAATGGTACGGGAAAATTCCCGCAGGGATTATGTCGGCGGAGAATAAGATTAAAAAGACAGCCTATAGTTGAGAGGCACCGGAAAATCAAGCCATAATTAAACTGAGGGATAGGGATGGTATAAAACAAAAATGCCTTCCAGTTTCCTGAAAGGCATTTAATAAATATGGCAGCTACCTACTCTCCCGGCTTAACGCGAGTACCATCGGCCATGAGGGACTTAACTTCTCTGTTCGGAATGGGAAGAGGTGAACACCCTCGGCTAAACCACCATAAGATCTTCATAAGTTATAAGTTATAGGCAGTAAGTTGTAAGTACGAATACTCATAACTTAAACCTTATTACTTACCACTTAAATAAGTTACATATTGGGAAGCTAATGAATTACAAGAAAAAAAATAAAGCTTACGGGCAATTAGTACTACTTGGCTTTACTATTACTAGTTTTACACCTATAGCCTATCAACGTCATAGTCTTTGACGACCCTTAAAAGTAAACT